>NZ_BAAAUS010000001.1:0-551352 GCF_039534065.1 Pseudonocardia yunnanensis
GCATGATCTGAACCGCAGAGCCTCACCCGGACCGAGCTACACCACTCGACGGGACGCGACCCGCGTCCTCGTAGGGCAGTCTTCCTGCCGACGTTGTGTAGATCCAACGGAAGTACTGCGATGTTCCCAGCGGCTACGGCTTCCGACGTTGTTACGGCGTTGGATCGCCGTGCGAGAGCTCCGGAGCTGCCTGTTTGGTGTTGGTGTCAGCGTGACGCCTCCCACACCGTCAGAACATGGCGGGCTCCGCCTGCCACCTCGCATCGTGGTTGGCCTGGTTCCGCGAGAGCTCCGGCAGTCGACCGACCCGAACAGCCTCATGCGTCCTCGGCGCCCATGACGTCGGGGATGGCCACGGTGCCGGTTCAGTCAACCGGGGACGGCGTGGGCCCGGCTCAGCGGGAGCTCGGCGTGCACGGTGGTGCCTGTGCCGGGGGCGCTGAGCACCATGAGCCGGCCGCCCAGTGCTTCCGCCCGGTCCTTGAGCCCGAGCAGGCCGAATCCGCCGGTGACGTCGGCGCCGCCGCGGCCGTCGTCGCGCACCCGGACCCGCAGCAGGTCGCCGCCGGCGTCTCTGATGGTGTAGGCCTCGACGTGGACGGTCGAGGCGTGGGCGTGCTTGGCCGTGTTGGTCAACGCCTCGGCGACCAGGTAGTAGGCGGCGATCTCGATCTGCTCGGGCAGCCGGCCATCGAGGCGGACGTCGAGTTCGACCGGGACGGGGCAGCGGCGGGCGAGGGTCTTGAGCGCGGGGGGCAGGCCGCCGCCGGCGAGGATCGCCGGGTGGATGCCGCGGGCGAGCTCGCGCAGCTCGTCCAGAGCGGTGGTCGCCTGGGTGGCCAGGTCGTCGAGCTAGGCGAACACGACGAAGCCCCGGCTTAACTGAGTGAGCCGGGGGCTCTGCCACGTCGAGGGGCCGGTCTCCTCCTTGACGCGGCCGAGCCACACGCTGTGCTCGTCCGGGCGCCGGAGCCCCATGTCGGCCACGCAGTCCGCGCAGCAGCCGCCGGGCGTCAGCATGGCCATGTTCGGCCACCGGTGCTTGCCCGAGGTACATGTGTCTCTGGCCGTCCTCCTTCTCAGCTGCCCGTACGTGGCGCAGTACCACGCGGCCAGCAGGGACAGCACCTCCTGCGTGGGCAGGCACTTGTGCACTCGAGCACCGCGGCGATGTCGGCCAGCGGGTCGGCGACCGCCCGGAAGTCAGCAAGTATCAGCAGACTCCGTCAGCAGCCTTTCTTGATCACGTCTACGCTCATCTTCGAGATTCGGACCGAAACCGATGTAGTATTGTTACTTCGCGTCTCCTCCGTGAAAAAGCTCCTCGGATCGGCCGTTGCGGAGACGCAGAATTCGCCGGGGAGAGTCAGGCCGTCGAGGTAGACGAATTGACCTTCCAGATTCCACGCGTAGCGATCCACCCAGCCGACCGCGAGGCCCTGTTGAACGGTCAGGAGCTCCGGATGATCCTCCCCGCAGTCGCCGTAACCTTTCGGCACCTGCCCGTCCTGCCGAAGATCCTCCTCGATGCAGAAGCCTTCCTTATTCCCGCGACCCGCAGCGGCAACACCGACCGGGGCGAGCCAGTACCCCTCGAAGTCCTGGACGTGGAAATGATCGTGGTCGTCGAAAACGGAGAAGTGCATCACCGCATCGGTGGGGATGGTCTCCTTCCCTCCGTCGGCGTGATGCACCGTCTGAATTACGTCCATGTCAGTCGTACCGGTGCCGGGGCGGGAACCCGTCAACTCGAAAGGCCCTTCGCCGATGTTCTTGGCGAGCGCGGAGAACCTCAGTGTCGGCCGCCCATTGTCCTGAGCGAGGCGGAATTCGGTGAGCGGCAGCATCACAAGGTCGGGAAGCAGGGCGTTCGCCGCGACCGTGTTCACAGCAGGATCTATCGGTACCGCTGCCGACGAGCCCGGCGCCGGAACCGTGGGGCTCGTTCCGCCCGCACAAGCCGTTGTCGCGGCGAGCACGACGCCGGACATAATCGAGAAAGCACGATGTTCCAGTCTGACTCGATGGGTTCCCATCCGATCACCTTCATCAACCGTGGGGCACGAATGGCAGGGTACGCCGGACCACATTACTTCGCACGGTTGGAAGTGCCTGCCGCTTCCCTCGCGGGTTGACTGCCCCTTAGCGTGTTCAGTTCATTCCCTTCCGTACCAGCATCGTTTCTCTGCAGAGGTAGTACGGCTTGGTGCGACGGCGCAGGCCTGGTGACATCGTGGTCTCACTGCGATCGCCGGTAACGACGCTTGGACCGCTCCCGAGTGCCGACGGGGTTGTTCCGGCTAGCGAGGGTTTCGGGATGGCCCGGTCCGAGGATGCGCTCGTGGTCGCTGAGGACCTGCTGGTTCGGGTTGCGGCGCGGCGATGCTCACCCAGCGCATGCAGGGCGGCAAGGCGGCCGGGCGCGTGACCGCCGCGGCTGGGATCGAACGTGTGGCCGCGGCCAGCGGATTCGACTCCTTGTTATAGCTGCCAGCCGCGCCGCGGCTCACCCTATCGGCGGCGGCTGGGCGCTTCTGAGCCTTTCCGACCCACCTCTGACACCCTGGCCGGGTTGGCGCCTTATCAAGCGTCACTGCATGGGTCAGAGCCATCACAACAGGCGCCGCCGACACCTCCCGCCGATCGCATTTGCCCTTCGCGCACCCCGGGCGAGACGCTCACCGCATGGGCGCCAACGACGCTTGGTTGATCAGGTCCGCGAAGACCGGTGATGGCGCCGACCTCGCGAGCCTCGTCCCAGATCCCGACCGTCGCGCCTGGCGCCTCCGTAACGCGGACGAGGCCCGTGAGACGCTCCTGGTCGCCGAGCTGGACAGCCACGTCATCGGCGCTGTATCGATCCGCTGGAATGGCGGATGCGATGCCCCTAACCCATGGATCTACGGCGGCGAAGTATTACCGAACCAACGCCGCAAGGGGATCGGAACGAGCCTCTGGCAGGAGGCTCACCGACTGTGCCGAAATCGCGGTGCCAGGGCCACCAGCCTCGACGTGGACGTCACCAACGCTGGCGCCCGCCGCCTCTACGAGCGTTTGGGCTACGTAGTTGTCGGCCCGCACGAGCACCGCTGGGTGGGACGAGACAGCGAGACGGCGGCGGTCATAGCCCAAGGCACCGCCGACACCTGGCTGATGCGGTGCGCGCTGCCCGCCGAGGACGACTAGCCGACCCACAGCTAGTGGGGCCGCTGAACCATGAACCCCCGTCCCGGGAGGTGGCCCCGCGGAACGCCAGTGCAAGGCCGCAAGCGCAATGGCGAGCAGTGCACGAACCCCGCCCATGTGCGGCCAGCTGGTCTGCCGCAACCACGGTGGCGCATCCCCACAGGCCAAGGCCGCGGCGGAACGCCGGCTCGCGCTGCAGGCGATCGACGCCGACATCAACTCCTTCGGCCTGGGCGGCACGGACGTCGACCCCGGGGAGACGCTGCTGCGGCTGCTGGCGCAGGCCCGCGCTCGTGCGCCCGCACGGAAAGCTGGACCCACGAGGAGTTCCTCGCCGCCTGCCTGCAACGCGAGGTCGCCGCCCGCGAGGCCCACGGCGGGGAGGGACGCATCCGCGCTGCCCGGTTCCCTGTCCGAGAGTCCTTGGAGGACTTCGATTTCGACCACCAACGCTCGCTCAAACGAGAGACGATCTCGCATCTGGGCACGTTGGACTTCATCACCGCACGAGAGAACGAGGTCTTCCTCGGCCCGCCCGGCACCGGCAAAACCCACTGTGAGACTTCTGTTGGTTGCTCAAACCATGAGCGCCCCTGGTGCCGGCTTCGGCTATGAAGAGACTGACATTCTCCCGACATCGCGATCAGCGGTGGGATCTTCTTCGAGTCCGTCGTCTCGACACCGCTGCTGCGGACACCAGGTTTCGCGACACGCAGTCCGGCTGATGCTGGCCTGCGGCGGTCACTCGTTGATCGCTGCCATGGTCGGTGCCGGTGACCACGACTGACCCGAAAGATTCACTGGCCGAGACCATTCGTGCCCTGGCGTTGGATATGTCGTCGCTGGTCGCCGGCACCGGCCTGGCCCACCGAACCGCTGGCCTGATCAGAGGCCTGGCCGACCACATGAGTCGTGCCTCATCACAGTCCTGCCGCGCGGTGACCGCACCCAGGCCGGAGTTCCGCCCGGTCCGCGCGCGGATCGTCGACGACGAAGCGGTGGTCGACGCCCAGGTGTGCCCTGCGAGACGCAGGTGAACGGTGGGATTCGCCGGCTACGGGGTGGGCCGCTCGCAGCCGTCAGGCACCCATGAACTCCATGCGGTCCGGCAAACCGACCGACTTCAGGTGAAGCCATTCGATGCCCTTCTGATACCGCCCGGGTGCGTCGGGACCGTGTGCGGTCACGTGGTCGACGGCGGGCCTCACGGGTCGAAGGCCGACCGGAGTCGGTCGAGAAGCGAACCGAGTTCCACCTCGCCGTCCCGCGTCTGGCCGCCCATCTGCAGGAACGCGGTCATGACGGCTCGCGCGGCGTCGGTTTGCAGGAGTTCCTCGAACAGCCGGGCCTCCTCGATCAACCCCTCGCGCAGCGGGAGTTCTTCGGTGTTGAGGACCGACCGCTTGGCCCGCACGAGGGCGTCGACGGGATGGCTCGCGATGCTGTGCGCCAGGTTGTCGACGTGCTGGCGGAGCAGGTCCGGCTCGACGGCCGCGTTCAGATATCCCCACCGCTCAGCCGTCTCGGCGTCGAGGTCCTGGGCTCCGAGGATCATCTCCATCGCCCGGCCGCGCCCGATCAGCCGGGGAAGGCGCTGGGTGCCCGAGCCGCCGGGGAGGATGCCGAGTGCGACCTCCATCTGATTGACGACCGTGCGGCCGATAGCGCCGAAGCGCATGTCGCAGGAAGCGCTGAATTCGCTTCCCCCGCCCCCGACCCGTCCCCCGATCTCGGCGATTGTCACCTTCGGCATGGTGCACAGCCGTTCGCACATCTGTTGGAACGGGCTGAGCTCGTTCCCCACAGAGATGGGCTCCTCGCTCGCGGATAGCTCCAGCAGGAGCTCGACGTCGAAATGCGCTATGAAGAACTCGGGGTCGGCGCTTCGGAACACCACCACACGGACGTCGTTCTGCGTCGACACCCAGGTGCAAAACCGTCGAAGCTCGCGAAAAAGCTCACGGCTCATGACGTTGATCGGCGGCGCGTCGATCGTCACGGTCGCCACCCCGCGGTCCAACACGGTCGTGATCAGGCTCTCGTCGCTCACGGTTCCTCGTCTTCGCCAGGATCGTCCGGATCGGCGTTTCTCGGGGGTCCTGTGGTGTCTTCCGCCCTCACCTGCCAGCGACCGTACGCCGTGATTCTGTGCGTGGGTTTCCACCGCGGTGCGCCGGTGGTTGGCCGCGTAGCGCAGCTGTACGCCCGGCATCACGGCCGCGCCGAGCGCGGAGCCCCTGCCCCCGCAGAACAGATCCGCCACAATGATCAACACGCAGCCCCCGCCCCCCGTCACAGGGATCACCAGCACCTGCGTGGCAGCCTCGATCGTCGAGCTCATCGGGTGCCACCACGGTGGTTGCGGGCCCGGCAGGGCCGTGGTGGCTGCACGAACTTCGCGGGGATGTGTGGCGCCATCCTCAGGTGCTACCGCGCGTTCCGATACGAGTTGTCTGTCGGCGGATCCCTCCGTGTCTGATGGTCCACTCGCGGGTGGGCCATGATCCTGATATGGCCTTCATCCGATCTGCCTCCGATATCGACCTCGACGGCTTGCGGTTCGCCATGGTGTCGTCGACTGCGAGCGAGGTCGATCCGTCCTCGCCCACGGTCTTCGACTACCACGAGCGCGACGGCATGGTTTGGGGAGAGTACGAAGGCGATACGGTACGTATCGGCCGCTTCGTCGGCACGCGTGTGGGGCGGCGGATCTCTATCCGCTTCACGCACGTCGTCGACGCTACGGGTGAGGTGGTGGGCGGTGCGGCCGAGAGCCGTATCGAGCCGCACGACGAGGGCCTGCGGCTGGTGGAGGACTTTCGCACGGCCGACGGCGACCAGGTCAGTGTCTGTGCGGAAATCCGGTCCTAGTCGAGCCCGGCGTGGTCCTCGCCGGCCCGGATGAACCGCGTCATGCCTACCTGCTGTGTCGGGGGCGGAGAAGTCGGGACGTCGTGTGGCAGCAGGAAGGGCCGTCGGACCACCTCGTCCATCACGAGCACCGACTCCACCGCGCGAATCTCGGGGAGCAGGGACAGCACGTCGGTGACGAAGTGGTGCACCTCGGCCACGTCCCGGGCGCGGACGAGCAACATCGCATCGTGCTGGCCGGTGGTGACGGCGCAGTACTCGACCTGGCTCATCTCCGTCACCCGCCGCCGGAACGAGGCCCACGTCTGCGGGCTCACCGTGACGAAGACGAGCGTGCAGATCCCGAACCCGACCTTGCGCGGGTCGACCTGGGCGCTGAAGCCGCTGATCACGCCGGAGGTGAGGAGGTTCTCAACGCGCGTGTAGGCCGTGGCACGGGAGACCCCCACCTGATCGGCAAGCGCCGACATCGAGATTCGGCCGTCGCTCCGTAGTCCGGCGAGGATCCGCTGGTCGACGTCGTCCAGTGGAGCAGCGGTTCGTCCAGTTGATGGGGTGTCGGCATCCTTGCCTCTGGACATTTTTGCCCTCTCTGGCCGCGTCAGATCAAGTTCGTCCGACGTGATCGACTGTTACTGGACGAGCTGCGACCAGTGCAGCAGGATGCTGCCGAATCGTCTAGTTGACGCTGTCTGCGGGCGCAATCCGTCGAGCCGCGACAAGCGTGTGCGCGGAGGTACATATGACCGGTCCGATGTCCATCCGCGGCCGCGGCCGCTCGGTGGCGCTGGCTGCGGCCGCCGTGCTCGCGGCCGTGACCGTGGCCGCCTGCGGGTCCGGCTCGCCGGACGGCGGCGGTGGTTCTGGCGGCGGCACGCTCGTCGTCGACTCGAGCTTCGACCTCAAGACGATCGACCCCGGCCGCGAGTACGAGTTGACCGGTCAGATGCTCACCAAGGGCATGTACGAGACGCTGCTGACCTTCGCGAACAACGACCTGACCAAGCCGGTCGGCGAGCTCGCGACGTCCTACGAACTCTCGCCGGACGCGACGACGCTGACCCTGCCCCTGGCACAGGGGCGTGTCTTCTCCGACGGCACCCCGATCACCGCAGACGACGTGGTGTTCTCCCTGCAGCGCCTCATCGGCTTGAAGGGCAACCCGTCGTTCCTGCTCGACGGCGTCACCGTGGCCAAGAAGGACGCCACCACGGTGGTGCTCACCAGCGCGAAGCCGAACCCCGCCCTGCCGTTCATCCTGCCCAACCCGGCGCTGTCGATCGTCAACTCGAAGGTCGTGACGGCCCACGGCGGCACCACCGACGACAAGGACGCCGCCGAGGGGTACCTCAACAGCGCGTCGGCGGGATCCGGCCCGTACGTCCTCAAGTCGCTCGACGTGGCCAGCCAGGCCGTACTGACCCGCAACGAGGCGTACAACGGCCCGGACAAGCCCGCTTACGGCACTGTCGTGATCCGCAACGTCAAGGCCGCCACCCAGGCGCTCAACGTCCAGAAGGGCGACTCCCAGGTCGCTCTCGACCTCTCGGGCGACCAGGTGAAGGGTCTCGACACGAGCAAGGTCGCCGTCACCAGCGGCGCGTCCGCGTACACGATCTTCCTGCTGCTCAACCAGAGCGCCGAGGTTTCGCCCGCCACCAGCAACCCCCAGTACGTATCGGCGGTGAAGAAGGCCATCGACTACACCGGGCTGTTGGGTGTGGCCGGAACGGGCTCCGTGCAGCCCGCTGGCGTCATCCCGTCGATGATCGCGGGGACACTGCCCGCCGCCGACGCCCTCAAGCAGGACGTCGAGGGAGCCAAGGCGGATCTCGCCGCCAGCGGGATGGCGAACCAGAAGCCCAAGCTCGCCTACCCGAGCGACCTCACGCTGAACGGCCTGAGCTTCCAGACGCTCGCCGAGAGGCTGCAGTCCCAGCTCGCCGCCGCCGGCATCGCCGTGGACCTGGCGCCTGCCCCCGTGGCCACCGAACTGGACAACTATCGCAACGGCAAGGAGCAGATGGGGCTCTGGTACTGGGGACCGGACTTCCCGGACCCCTCCAACTACCTGGCCTTCGCCCCCGACGGCCTGATCGGCAAGCGCGCGAACTGGCCCGCCACCGCGGCGCCGGACATCAACACGGTGGCCACCACGGCGGGGGCGACGGTCGACACCGCGCAGCGCGATGCCGTCTACCAGCAGTTCCAGCAGAGCCTCAACGCCTCCGGCCCGTTCATCCCGCTCGTGCAGCCGCCGTCCAACATCGTCACGGCGACGTCGGTGACGGGAGCTGCGTACAACCCGATCTGGACGGTCGATGTCGGTGCCATCGGACCCAAGTAGTCCCGTCGAGGGCGCGGACAGGGATGCGTACCGGGCCGGCCACCCGCTGGCCCGATACGTGCTACGTCGCATCGTGGTGTCGGCGCTGCTCGTCGTCGGCGTCACGCTGGTGACGTTCGTGCTGACCAACCTCGTGCCCGGCGACACCGTCGCGGCCAACCTGGGGCAGCAGGCGGCCGAGGACCCGACGATCGTCGCGACCTACCGCGCCCACTACGGGCTCGACAGGCCGCTGCCGGAGCAGTACGTGACCTACCTCGGGAACCTGCTGCGTGGCGACCTCGGGGAGTCGCAGCAGACCCACCGGCCGGTCGTGGCGGACCTGTCGGGCGCAGTGCCCGCCACGTTGGAGATCGCGATCGGCGCGATCGTGCTGTCGATCCTGATCGGTGTCGGCCTGGGGGTGGTGGCCGCGGTGCGGCGCGGGCACCTGACCGACAGCGCGCTGCGGCTGGTGTCGTTGGTGGGCATCTCCGTGCCGACGTTCTGGCTGGCGATGGTGGCGTTCTACGTCTTCTCCTACAAGCTCGACATCGCCCCCGGGTCGGGCCGGCTCTCCCCGGCCACCACGCCACCCCCGGACGTGACCGGCCTGTACACGGTGGACTCGCTGCTCGCCGGGCAGTGGACCACGTTCGGCGACGCCGTCGCTCACCTGATGCTGCCCACGCTGGTTCTGACGCTCTACACGGTGGGGCTGCTCACCCGCTTCACCCGCTCCGCCGTGCTGGAGGTGCTCGACCAGGACTACGTCCGCTCGGCCCGGGCGAAGGGGCTGCCGGGGCACACCGTGCTCGTGCGCTACGTGCTGCGCGCTGCGCTGGTGCCGATCCTGACGGTGGTCGGCCTGGCGTTCGGCGCTCTACTGTCGGGCACGGTGTTGGTGGAACAGATCTTCTCGTGGCCGGGCATGGGCTCCTACGCCTACCAGGCGGCGTCGCACCTCGACCTTCCGGGAGTGATGGGTGTGGGGCTGGTCGTCGGTGTGATCTACGTCGTGATCAACCTGGTCGTCGACCTGCTCTACGGCGTGATCGACCCTCGGGTGCGGGTCACGTGAGTTCACTATCAGACGCGATCAGCACGGATCCGCTGCGCTCGAGCGGTCTGCGGGCGCGGTTCCGCAAGGGGGTCCCCCAGGCCTGGCGCACCCCGCTGGGCGTCACCGGCGCAGCGGTGGCGACTCTGTGGATCCTCGTCGCCGTACTCGGGCCCGCCCTGTGGCCTTACGGCCCGCTGGCCCAGGACTTCCCCCGCCTGGAGGCGCCCAGCGGCGCGCACTGGTTCGGCACCGATGAGCTGGGCCGCGACGTGTTCACCCGCGTGCTGGCCGGCGCGCAGGTGACTGTGCCGCTCGCGCTGCTGCTCGTCGGGCTGTCGGTGGTGGTCGGCGGCATCCTCGGACTGGCCGCGGGGTTCTTCGGGCGCTGGGTCGATGAGACCGTGATGCGGCTGACCGACCTGGTGATGGCGTTCCCCATCGTCATCCTCGCCATGGTGGTGGCCGCGGCGCTCGGGGCGAGCCTGGTCAACGCGGTGCTGGCCGCGCTGGTCGTGTCCTGGCCCGCGTACGCCCGCGTGACGCGGGGGCTCGTCGTGGGCGTCCGGACCGCCGACTACGTGCTGGCCGACCGGCTGCTCGGCTTCTCCGCCCTGCGGTCGCTGCGCACCGACGTCGTCCCGATGGTGGTGGGGCCGGTGCTGATCCTCGCGACCCTGGACATCGGCACCGCGACGCTGCTGCTCTCGGGCCTGTCGTTCCTCGGTCTCGGGGCGAAGCCGCCCACCGCCGAGTGGGGCTCAATGGTCTCCACCGCGGTCCAGAACTTCGACTCGTGGTGGCTCGGCGTGTTCCCCGGCCTGGCCATCCTCACCGTCGTGATGGCGTTCAACTTCCTCGGTGACGCGCTGCGCGACGCCCTGGACCCGCGCACCGCGGGCGTCCTCGGAAAGGCCGAGACACGATGACAGCGGCGACCCGATGACGGCGGCGACCCGATGACCGTGCTGGACATCGCCGGTCTCACGCTCTCCATCGGCGGAAACGAGATCCTGCGCGGCGTGGACCTGCGCCTGGAGGCGGGTCGGATCCAGGGGCTGGCCGGGGAGTCCGGGTCGGGCAAGACGATGACGGGGCTCGCGGTCATGGGACTGCTTCCGTCCAGTTCGCAGGTCACGGGGCGCATCACCTACGGCGACCAGGAACTCCTCGGGCTTCCCCCCGGCCGGCGCAACGCCCTGCGCGGCACGGAGATCGCCATGGTGTTCCAGGACCCGTCCACGAGCCTGCACCCGATGCTCAGCGTCGGCGCGCAGACAACCGACCACCTGCGCCACCACCTCCGGCTCGGCCGGGCCGCCGCGCGCGAGCGGGCCGTCGAGCTGCTATCCAGGGTGCGCATCCCCGATCCGAAGGCTGCGCTGCGCCGCTACCCCCACCAGTTCTCCGGCGGGCAGCGCCAGCGGATCGCCATTGCGATCGCGCTCGCCTGCTCGCCCAAGGTCCTCATCGCCGACGAGCCCACCACCGCACTCGACGTCACCGTGCAGGCTGGGGTGCTGCACCTGCTCCGCGACCTGGCGTCGGAGATGGGCCTGGCCGTGCTGCTCGTGACGCACGACCTGGGCGTCATGAGCGCGGTGGCCGACCGGGTCGCGGTGATGCGGCACGGCGAGGTCGTGGAGGACGGCGAACGCCATCAGGTGTTCACCGCCCCCGCGCACCCTTACACCGCGTCGCTGCTGGCGAGCCTGCCCGGCGCCACCGGCGGCGTGCAGAGCCTCGACGACGTGCGCGCGCTGGAGGCGACGTGAGCAAGCTGCTCGACGTGACGGGGCTGCGCGTGATCTACCGTGGCCGCCCGCCGGTGCGCGCCGTCGACGGCGTCGACCTCGCGGTGGAGGCCGGTCAGGTCGTGGGCCTGGTGGGGGAGTCGGGGTGCGGAAAGTCCACCATCGCCCGCGCCGTCTGCGGACTGGTGAAGCCCGCGTCCGGCACCGTGACCTTCGACGGCACACCCGTCACACCACTCGGGCTGCGCCGCCGCCCGGCCGCGCTCACCCGCGTCCAGATGGTGTTCCAGGACCCGTACGCCTCGCTGCACCCCCGGCGGGCGATCGGGGTGCAGATCGGCGACGGGGTGCGCGCAGCCGTCATCCGAGGTGCGGCGCCCTCCGAGCCCGCGGAGTGGCTGCGGCGGGTCGGGCTGGATCCCGGCGCCGCCCGCCGCTACCCCCACGAGTTCTCCGGCGGCCAGCGCCAACGCATCGCGATCGCCCGGGCACTGGCGGCGCGCCCGGACCTCCTCATCGGCGACGAACCGATCTCGGCGCTGGACGCGTCGACGCAGGCGGTCGTGGCAGCGCTGATGCGTGACCTCGCAGTGGACAGCGGGGCCGGGCTGCTGTTCATCTCCCACGACCTGTCGGTGGTGCGGCTCATCGCCGACCGGCTCGTCGTCATGTACCGGGGGCGGGTCGTCGAGTCGGGTCCGGCCCAGGAGATCTGGCGCGATCCGCAGCACCCTTACACGCGAGCGCTGCTGGCGGCGGTTCCGGTGCCCGATGGCTCTGGACGGCTGCCTGCACCGCCCGTCGACGGTGCCAGGTACCCGCAGGAGGCGGTCCTACGCTGACCGCCGGCCGACAGGACAGCGTCGGTCACGGGGATCGCCGTCCCGAGGGCGAGTGTCAGAACCGGGGAGTCGGGGAGCCGGTCGCCGTCAGAATGAACTGCGC
The DNA here is from genome assembly GCF_039534065.1 of Pseudonocardia yunnanensis. Classification (NCBI taxonomy): domain Bacteria; kingdom Bacillati; phylum Actinomycetota; class Actinomycetes; order Pseudonocardiales; family Pseudonocardiaceae; genus Pseudonocardia; species Pseudonocardia yunnanensis. The sequence goes on from NZ_BAAAUS010000001.1 coordinate 12,143, forward strand.
GTAGGAGTCGGCGTTCATCAGGGCGCGCCGGCCCAGTGCGTACCAGTTCGGCTGCATCCGGGGCTGCGCCTCGTGCTGTCCGGCGTAATCGCCGGGGTCCCGCACGGCTCGTTTGCCGATCATGTCGACGTCCCGGAGGCCCGCCTGCTGCGGGCCGACCACCTGAGACACGCCGGCCAACAAGAAGATCCTGCGGAATGCGCTCGCGCGGGCCGTGCGACCTCCTCGCGTTCATCGCTCCTGATCAACAGAGTAGGAATGGATGCTGGCTCATCGAGAGAAGGCCGAGACCCTCAGCACCCGCACGCTGCAGGACATCAAGTCCATCCTCCGGCGAGCCATCACCCGAGCCCGAGCCCGCGACAAGATCAAACGCAACGTCGTCCTGCTCTGCGAAACCCCCACCGGGCAGGTCGGTCGCCCTTCGAAGGCCCTCACCCTGCCCCAGGCCCAAGCGCTCGTCGACCACGCCACCGGCTCAACAATGGGCGCCTACGCACTGCTGTCCCTACTCACCGGCGCCCGAACCGAAGAACTCCGCGCCCTCACCTGGAACCACGTCAACCTCGACGGCAACCCCCACGCGAGCCCACCGGTATTGCCCCACATGATGGTCTGGCGCTCCGTCCGAGCCGGCGGCGACACCAAGACCCGCACCTCCCGCCGCACCCTCGCCCTCCCCCAACGCTGCATCGACGCGCTCCGCGAGCACCAGACCAGACAACCACGCAACGCACCCTGGCCAAAGACCGCTGGGCAGACCAGGACCTCGTCTTCGCCTCCGAAGCCGGCACCCCACTCGACGCCGCGAACGTGCGGCGCGGCTTCCGCCGAATCGCCACCGCCGCAGGCCTCAACGCCAAAGACTGGACACCACGCGAGCTACGCCACAGCTTCGTGTCCCTACTGTCCGACGAGGGCGTCCCCATCGAACACATCGCCCGCCTGGTCGGACACGCCGGCGGCTCGACCGTCACCGAGACCGTCTACCGCAAACAACTCCGGCCCGTGATCAACGACGGCGCAACCATCATGGACCGCGTCTTCCCCACCCGAACCCGTAGTCACTCAGTTAGTCACACACCCCGACCCCGCACAGCAAAACGGCCCGGTCCTGAGCTCCATTAGAAGCTCCTGACCAGGCCGTTCGGCGGTGGGCGATACTGGGATCGAACCAGTGACCTCTTCGGTGTGAAGTGGGAGGGTCCGCTCCGAACCGCCCCGCCCGTTCTCAAGAAGCCCCTGCCCACCTGCGGTAATTGTCCGACGGCACCGAACTTGTCCCACGCGTGTAACCGCGTTTGCGGGCCTCTTGTTTACAGCTTCGTTTACAGGGCGAGTGCCACTCCGGTGGCCGGATTAGCGGTCCGCCCTGCGGAGTCTCCGATCCCTTCGACCGACTCGACCGCCCGCAGACACGTTGGGTCAACCTCAGAGCCGACGCCCGCATCCGGAGCCAGGTACGACCCGTTCGCGCCGCCGCGGGGCACGTTCGGGACCTGGGAGCCGTGGCTCACCATGATCGCTCCGGTCGTCGTGATCTGTGTGCCGTCGCAGGTCACTATCGCTCAGTCGCCCGACGAGGTTCCGGACACGTTCTTCGGCAGTTCGAACCAGCGGGTGCATGCGGTACACCGCTACGAACTCTCCGGTGATGGAGTGCGGTGCGGAGTGGTGGCGATGGCGAAGGGCCCGCCGACAGGTTGGCGGCAGCGACGGGGTCTGGTGGCCGCTGCGAGAGTCGTCTAGATAGCGGACCTGTCGTTCGACACATACACGAACACGAGGGCCTGGGACGCGCTCACACGCCGGGCCCGCTACCGCCGTGACCGATTATGGCCGGAAGGCGGCGACCTGCCCGGACAGGCAACCGGTGAGCGTGAAGCTGAAACACCTCTGGCAATAGTCCGGAGCCACATCCGCTCCTCGCCAAGCTGTCAGTATTGATTCGATCTCTCAGGAGCCTGGATCATAGCAACGATCTGCATGCATTCGTCCACTCCCTCCACCGCGGAGCCAAGACCAATATCATCGAGAGCCCGCCTAACGTGTTCCGCGCTCTCGAAGCGATGAGTAGTGGCGACCGACAGATCTAGCCGCGTGGCCAGGGCGAAGCTTGTCTCGAATTCGCCGCGGAACGAGTCATAGAACGCGCTGCTGGAGCTGTGAACGATGGCCGGATGTCCGGTGTTCGGTCCGCAGACTAGGACGTGTTGCGATGACAGGTCAAGTGAAACAACCCATACGTCAGGCTTCAGGGCCGGCTCGATTCGAAGGCGCGGGTATCGCTCCAGTGCCACAATACACGCGAGGACGGTGGCGCACGTTTCGAGCACGACACGTCGGACGTCCCACACCCCGGTTGCTGCACTATTTCGATATTGCAGATGACGCCGGACCACGTCCGGATCGCGCACGTCGAGAAGAGTTATCCTGATCCGAATGTCTCGGTTGTTTCGCGTGGATGCCTCTCCAAGCCAGCCGAGCGTTCGTGCTCGAAAATAAATGCCGGTGCGGGCGCGGATCAGCCATTCTCTGGTGCTATCAGATTCTGATCGAAGAAAGGAGCCGATTTGGCGCGAGGCGAGTGTCCTGGTTTCCTCCGACTCGTCCTGCTGAGGAAACGCAAAGATGAAGAGCGCAGCGATAGCAAGTGAGGCGGCCATGCCACCAATCAGCGCATCCGCGACCTGCGCAGCAGTGGTAATGGCCGCTGCACCGATGTCAGGACCAGGGGCTCGTAGCAGGGTGAAGCGCACAACGACAAGCAGGGCAAGTGCAAGTGCAGAGACGGTCAAGTAGGGGCGGCGCAGATCCCTGGATCGCATTGGATCCATCAGAGCGACCGCTCAACTTCTGAGAGACTTTGGGCGGGAGACCGGAAGCAGCGCGTGATCATCACGCGCATAGGCTGCCATCCGTGGCCGCGCTGCCGCCACGGCAACGAGGTCGGGGTCGAGCACCACAATCGAACACGTCCGCAGCGGAGCTCAGCCCATCCCCATACCCAGCTAAGGCGGTCAGGCGTGGGCGATCCCGTCGGGGTCTTCGTGACCTCGACCGCGGCGCACCTCCCTACTGCGACACGCGCCCGCTCGACCCGCCGCCGCCATCGGCGCCGCCGCAGCTGACCCCTCCGCCGCCTCGTCCCATGCCCACATCAACCGCGGCAGCGACAGATCGGCAGCCGACTTGCTCGCGCTGTAAACCACCGGCTCACCCGACGCGGTCATGTCTCCTCGACGGGCAGCCTTGTCCCCCAGCGGATCACCCGACGGTGCCCCACCGCAGCACCACGAGATAACCCGCCTTCTCCAACGCCGCACCGAACGACGCAGGACCATCCGCAGCAACCGCTGCCACGCGCACCGCCCGGGCCAGCTCGGCCCGGGCCGGCTCCCTGCCCTGCCTGCGCGCCTTCTCGATCTCCGCTCGCCCTGACGCACGCGCCGCCGTCCGATCGGCGGCATTGGTCACCGTCAGGCCCAGACGCTGTTCGATCCGCCGCTCTCTCTCAGCCGCGGAAAGTCCCGGCTCGGCCAGAACCTGCGACAGGAGTCCTGCCGCACCAGCACCACCGCAAGATGCACATGGTCATCGGCACGCCGAATCGCCACCCACCGGGGCCGCCCGCGTCCCCTTGCGTAGCGACGCCGGGGCCATCGAATAGTTCGCGTGCGACCGAAGCCCACTCCGCATCAGACAGCACCCGATCCCCCGCCGCGACCCGCGCCGAGCAATGCCACACATACCCACGCTTACCATCCACGTCGCCCTCCGGCAGACCGGCCGCGACAGCGGGCGCCCGCACTGCACGGATCAACGGCCCCAAATCCCGGTCGAACTCCCCCAGCCCGGACCGCACCGACTGCCAACCCGCGTTCCGCCCGTCCCAACTGGCGATCACCCGCGGCTGCACATGCTCCTGCGCCCGCCCCGGCCCCATCAGATAGGCGATCAGCCCACCGACCCGCCAGCCATGCACCACCTTCGTAATCACCGACTGCCCCGCTCGAACTCCGCCACAACCAGATCGATCACCACGTCCAGCCGCGCGAGGAGACACGCCACGCGCTCGGCAACTTCGACGGTGTGCGAACCGGCCATCTGCGCGGCGAGCGTGACGTCAGCATGCAGCCGCAACAAATCCGGAAGCCCGATCGATGTGATGGTGCCGCGCTCCGCCCGCATCGATCGCGGCCTGCCCGACCCAGGCACCAACCGCAAAGCCAGCAAGCGCCGCACGTTCTCGGAGCAACCCCAGTTCCGCACTGGAGAACCGGACGACCACCTGCCGACGCCGAGGCACCGACCCCCGCACCCGACGCCGCCGCACTCCCCCAGGGCCTTTCGTCGGGGATGAGCGCTCCGCAAGGCCCACACTCAACGCATCACGGCCTATCGAACCGTGGTCTCGCCAGCACCGCAGCTGGCCCGACCGACTACGTGACCGCAGACATACAGTGCTCATCCCAATCGAAATGTAGTTCGACCGCTTCACTGAGAAGCAATGCAAGCGGCCAGCCCGTCAGGGCGTTTCCGCAGGTCACCCGGCCGACTTGTCCGTAGACATCCGTCGCCGTCAATGAACGTGCGCACCGGTTGTCATGCAGTTAGTCACTCACCTCGGGAGTGCATGCGCGTCCACAGTCCGGACAACTCCCCGAGAGGACCTTGCGATGCCCCTGCGTCTCGCCAAGTTCGAGGTCACCCGCGTCCCGATGGCGCGCAGCCTCCGGCGCCGCTCCCGCCCCCACAAAGCCCTGGCAAGCTGGCAGCGCATCACCAGCCAGTACCCCAGGGTCTTCGCCCCCTGGGCATGGACATCGAATGCCTGGTGATCAGGGTGACAAGAGCGGGGTGACGGGAGACGGTCACGCTCCGTTCTGTGGGAGCCCAGGGGTGAGACTCGCCTGGGCCACCCGAACTAATCAGCCGTACTTCACGCTCAGGACCGGGCGATAGTCGGCAGGCGGCGACTCGGGTCAGAGGTCGATCGCGATGATCTCGTGATCGACGAGCCGGTCGAGCTCGATGGTCACCTGGCCGCCCTGCTGCCGGAACGGCAGCGACTCCCTACGGCGCGCCAGGCTCACCGCACGCGCCGTCACCGCTTTGGGGAGCCGGAGAGTTATCCGGAGCGGCCCGACCGGGTAGAGCTCCCGCACGAGCCCCTTCAGCGCCATGGGGTTGGTGAGGTTGACGAGGTGCACGGTCACCGACCCCGCCTGCTGCCACACGCTGACGTCGAGCAGACCCGGGCCCTGGACGTCGAGGACGCGCGGTCCGGGGGTCGCCCAGTCGAGCACGTTGGCGATGAGCCGGCCGTGGTCGGGGTTGAGGATCTCCCAGAAGGTGCGGTCGATGTCCCACGGCAAGTAAGCAACGCGCCCGTCGCCGTACTCGCGCAGCAGCACCTGCTGGTCGCCCGTCGGTTCGCGCGGGTACAGCTCCTCCATGGGCAGGTTGGGGTAAGCGGGGACGAGTCGCACGCCGCTGTCTACGCGTTCACCGGGTGCGGTCGTGTCGATGACCGGCACGCGGTACACGCCGTTGATGATCCAGTGGGCCCCGTCGAAGCCCGTGGCCGCCGGGCCGTCACCGAGTTCGAGGTAGGAGTTGCAGACCGGGCCGATCACCTCGCCCGCCCCGGTGGCACCGAACAGGTCGGCCAGACCGAAGTCGTCGCGGCGGACCCCCCGCTCGTCGTAGCGGGACGTCTCGTGGGTCGCTACGACCGCTCCACCACGCCGGACGAATGAGCGGATCTGCTCGCATTGCCCGTCGGAGAGCGCCGCGGCGTTCGCGAGCACGAGGGTGCGCATCCCGCGGAGGTGCTCCTCGTCGAGCAGGCCGTCGTGCACCATCTCGAAGGGGATCCGCGCCTCGACGAGCGCCTGGTACATGCCGAGGACGTGGTCCTCAACGCGCCCCTGCGGGTCAGCACCCCCGTAGTAGCGCGCGTTCTGCTGCGAGAACACGAGGCCGACCTCGGCGAGCGGACGCTCGTTACGCAGGTAGCGCTCGGCCCGCTCGGCGCCTTCGTAGATCTCCGCCACGGTGTCAATCCAGCGCGGGTCGCGAAGGTGGCCGCCGAACTTCGTGTACCACGGACGACTGCCGTGCGCGATGAGCCCCGCGACCCACAAGCGGAACTCGGACGGCGACTGCACCGAGTCCTTCCAGCGGTACCGCTCCTCGAGGCCCACGCCGAAGATGCCGCCCACGGGCTTCTCGCGCATGACCGCGCGGTACTCCTTGGCGCTCTTGCCGCTTGCCCAGAGTGCCATGAGCCCGTGCCGGGCCTGCCGGTCGGCGAAGAGGCCCGGCACGTGACCGGCGAGCCGGGTGGTGTCGAGCTCACTCAGCGCGCCGCCGCCGCCGTTGGGGATGAAGACGGTTCCGGGGCGCTCCTCGGCGACGGCGGCCGACCAGCGGTCGATGAGGGCCAGCAGCCGGTCCTCCCGCCACACGTGGAGCGCACGCTGCGCCGGGTCGGCCTGATCGGGCTCCACGGGGATCTCGTAGCCGGAGAAGGCGCGGAAGTCGGCGCGACACCGCTCGCAGTAGCAGATGCCGCTGCCCGCCCACCGGTTGCAGAAGATGCCGAGGACGTCGTATCGCCGCGCAATCTCGCGGTGGACCTCGGTCATGAACCCCTGGCCGTACGACCCGAGCACACAGGTCAACCACGCGCCGGGCATCGACTGGTGCGGCCGCGGGTTCCCGTCGGCGTCGACGGAGATCCACTCGGGGTGGGCGTCGAACGCGTCCTGGTGGACGGCGTGCGGATCGCTGCGGAGCAGCACCGAGATACCGCGCACGCGGGCCCCGGCGATCAGGTCGCCGAGGTGGTCGTGGTCGCCGAGCCACGCACTCCGGTGGTGGAGCGGGACGTCCGTCGGGTAGTAGGCCACGTAGCCCGCCGCCGACAGGCACACGCCGTCGACCCGCGTCCGCTCGAACAGCCCGATCCACTCGTCGGCGTCGAAATTCTCGAGATCGCGCTCCGCGAGGGTGAGCTGCCCCCACCGCATCGGCCCTGCGAGCCCGGTGGCGGAGCGAGCAAGACCGGGGAGCGTTGGCTCGACCGACCTGAGTTGCTGCATGGATTCGTCCTCGGATGTCCGGTGTCTCGTCGACTGTGGGGTGCGTCCTGTGGCTGCGCGGCACGCTGCCGACAACTTCGCCGGTCCGTGGCCCACGGCTCCGTGGACGGCAACGAGCCGGAGCGCCTCGAGTGGTTCCGCGACCTCGGAGGCCGATGACCCCGCGGATCCCACGGATCGCGAGCGGGAGCCGCACTGTCCGATCAGAGTCAGGTAAGGCCGCGGCTACTTGAACCCTGTCGTGGAGATCCCGCGGATCAGGTGCTTCTGCGCGAAGGCGAAGAACAGCAGCACCGGCACCAGCGAGAGCAGCGACATCGCCATCAGCGTGCCGATCCCTTGCTGCGACTCGGAGTCGACCAGCGAGCTGAGCGCCACCGGGACGGTGAAGGCCGCCGAGTCGGTGAGGTAGATCAGCTGGCCGAAGAAGTCGTTCCAGGTCCAGATGAAGGTGAAGATGGTCGTGGTGACCAGGGCCGGGCGCATGAGCGGAAGGATCACCGCGGTGAAGGTGCGGAAGGCGCCCGCACCGTCCAATGCGGCGGCCTCGTCCAGCTCCCGTGGGATCCCGCGGATGAACTGCACCATGAGGAAGACGAAGAAGGCGTCCACGGCGAGGAACTTGGGTAGCACCAGTGGCACGTACGTGTTCACCAAGTCGAGCTGGGAGAAGACGATGTACTGCGGGATGACCGTCACATGCATCGGCAGCATCACCGTCACCAGGACGACGGCGAAGTAGAACCGCCGTGCGCGGAACTGCAGCCGCGCCAGCGCGTAGGCGGTCAGCGAGCAGGACAGCAGGTTCCCGATGATGCAGCCGCCCGCCACGATGAGCGAGTTGACGAAGAACACCCAGAACGGCTGGTTGCCGCTGGTCCAGCCGGCGCGGAAGTTCTCCAGCGTGAGCTCGGTGGGGATGATGCTCGGGTCGGTCAGGACGAGGTTGGCCGGTTTGAAGGCGCTGACCGTCATCCACAGCAGCGGGTAGAGCATGAACAGGCCGAAGACGATCAGCCCGAGGTGGCGCAGCAGCGATCGGCGGGGCCGGGCCCTGGCCGGCGCCGCGACGGCAGTCGGCTCGGGTGCCGCGGCAGCGCGTTCGATGGTCTGTTCGGTCATGTCAGTCTCCGTAGAAGACCCAGTACCGGGACAGGGCGAAGTGCAGCGCGGTGATGAGGGCGATGATCACCAGCAGCACCCAGCCCAGGGCCGCGGCGTAGCCCATGTCGAAGTTCACGAACGCCTGTTGGTAGATGTACAGCGTGTAGAACAATGTGGAGTCCCGCGGCCCACCGGTGCCCGCGCTGACCACGTGCGCCTGGGTGAAGGACTGGAAGGCGCCGATCGTCTGCAGGATCACGTTGAAGAAGATGATCGGGGTCAGCATCGGCACGGTCACGCTGCGGAACTGGCGCAACGACGATGCGCCGTCGATGCGGGCGGCCTCGTAGAGCTCCTCGGGAATCTGGCGCAGCCCGGCCAGAAAGATGACCATGGGCGAGCCGAAGGTCCAGACGTTCAGCGCGACCAGCGTGGTCAACGCCAGCGACGGGTCCTGCAACCAGCTGGTGCCCTGGATGCCGATCAGCGCGAGCCCTTGGTTGATCAGACCGTCGTTGCCGAAGATCTGCCGCCACAGGACCGCGACGGCGACGCTGGTACCCAGCAGCGAGGGCAGGTAGTAGGCGCTGCGGTAGATCGTCAGGCCGCGCAGTCCGGTGTTCAGCACGAGCGCCAGCACCAGGGCGAACACCAGCTGCAGCGGCACCGAGAAGAACACGTAGACGAACGTGACCCGCAGCGACGTCCAGAATCGCGGGTCCTGCGCCATCCGGACGAAATTGTGCACTCCGGTGAACTCGGGACTGGACAGCACGCTGTAGTCGGTGAAGGCCAGGTAGAGCGAGGCGAGCATGGGCAGCGCCGTGATGGCCACCAAGCCCAGCAGCCAGGGCAGCATGAAGGTGTGCGCGACCAGCTCGTCGCGCCACCGCGTGCGCCGCGCGGTGGCGCGTTGGGCGACCGCCGGGGCTGCGGCCAGCGGAGTGGTCACCGGGCCGGCCTCACTGCGCCCTGGCAATGGCGTCGTTGATCTCGGTGATCATCGCGCCCGCCGCGGCGGGCACCGGCGTGTTGCCGAGCGCGATGTCCTCGATCGTGCGGGTCATGGTGGTGCGCCAGCTGCCGGAGCCCGCAGGCGCCTCGAAGCGCGGAGCGCGCGGCGCCGCGCGGTCCTCGGCGACCACCCGCAGCGTCTCCTTCTCGTCCGGGCTCGCGAACTGCTCCATCTCCCCGGCCACCCGCGGATTCGTGGGCGCGCCCATGGTCAGCCCGACGGTCTTGAGCATCTCCACCCGGTTGACGCAGTAGTTCAGCACCTGGCCGGCCAACTCGAGCGTCTCGTCCGCGGCGTTCTGCGAGATCGCCATCCGCGGGTAGTAGAGGTAGCGGAAGTCCGCTGTTGCGTCGGCCGCGACCGGAGGGTGCCGCAGGGCGAACCGGTAGTCCGGGAACTGCGGGGCGTCGTCGATGATGTGGTTGGAGTTGCCGAACACCATCAGCACCCGGTCGCCGATGGTGGGCCAGTCCGCGGTGACGCCGTCCTGTTCGCTGAGCGTGGTCGTCGCCCCGGCCTTGCGCAGGTCCTCCCAGTAGTCGAGCCACGAGGCGAGGCCGTCCTGGGTGAACCCGACCTTGCCGTCCTGGGTCCACAGCTGCTCCCCGCGCTGGCGCAGCCAGTACTCGAAGCCCAGGTCCGTGTCGGCGCTGTTGGCCAGCGCCTTGCGGCCCTGCGAGTTGTTCGCCGAGTAGTCCTTGGCGAACTCGGCGAGCGTCTGCCAGGTCCAGTCGGCGGGCGGCTCGACGCCGTCCTGCTCGGCGAAGGTGGCGTTATACCGCACGACTGGGACGAAGATGGCGAAAGGCAGGGTATTGAGCTGCCCGTCCAGCTCGAAGCCCGTCAGGTCCTCGGCGGGATAGTCAGAGAGGTCGAGATTCTCGATCTGGCTCAGCGGGCGGTACAGGTCGTTGGCGTAGTAGGTCATGACATTGGGGGAGGGCACCCAGAACACGTCGGCGACGGTGCCGGCGGCCATCTGGGTCGTCATCCGTTCCTGGAACGCCGTGTACTCGGCGAACTCCAGAGCGATCGTCAGACCCTGCACGGCCTGCTGCATCTCCGTGAAGGCCTGCTGGTAGTTCTGTTGACGGACGTTGTTGCCCCACATGGCATACCGCACGGTGCTCGCCGTGCCGCTGCGCCCTCCGACACCCGCGCAGGCGGACAGGCCCACCAACCCGGCCGCACCCAGGACACCGCCGAGCAACGCCCGCCGGCTGATCTTGTGCATGTCCTGCTCCCGTCGTTGGAAGATCACACCACTCTGAAGTGACGCAACTTGTCTGTCAATAGTGCATGTCAGGCGTGTGTTCAGACGAGCAGCCCGCGGCCTCACCAGGTCAGGTGCACGACCTCGAGCAGCTCGAGCCGGTCGACCGGAAGGCGGACGCAGCCGTCGTCGCCCGTCGCCACCCGCTGCTCGGAGCCCGCGACGAGGTGGCGCACCCGGACGGTGTCCACGCCTTCGGGCACGCGCATCAGCACCTGCTGATCGGTCAGCGGCAGCACCGCCCGGGCCTGGCCGCGCATGGCCATCGGCTCGGTGAGGTTGACCAGGGCCACCGCCAGCTCCCGCTCGCCGCGGCGGACCGCGACGTCGACGAGGCCGCTGCCCTCCACCCGCACCTGGCCCGGGTCTGACCCGAGCGCCCAACGCACCGACTGGGCGATGAGCTGCGCGTGGTCGGCTTGCAGTGCCTCCCAGTAGATCTCCCCGAGGTTGAACGCGGCGTACACGGTCCGCCCACCGCCCGGGTGGGTGCGGGCCACGACCGCCGGGGACTCCGGCCCGCCGCGTGGGTAGAGCTCTTCCATGGGCAGGTCCGGGTAGTCCGGGACGAAACGCATCGGCACCGTGACCTCGTCCGCCGCCTCCGCGGCGACCTCGATGCCCAGCACGTGCGTACCGCCGACGATGCGCTGCGCCCCCTCGTACCCGACCCGGATCGGATGCTCCTGCGCCAGGGACAGGTACGTGTTCTTCAGCGATCCGCGCACGTCGTCCGTCATTCGCACGCCGAACAGCGGACCGAGGCCGATCTCGCGACGCCCGTCCCCGTTCACCGTCACGGTCGCGTCGAAGGCGGCCACCACACCACCGCCCGCGGCGACAAAGTCCGTCACCACCTGCCGCTGCTGAGCGTCCAGGTCGGCACCGGCCGGCACCACCAGCACCCGGACGCCGGCCAGCCGCTCCGCGCTCAGCGCCTCGTCGGCCAGGTACTCGAACGGGATCCTCGCTTCCACCAGGGCCTGGTAGAAGCCGTCCTCGTGGGCCGTCGTCCGCCCGCTGTGCGCCGCCCACGGGTTGAGCCCGTTCGACCGCGGGCTGTCCAGGATGACGACCTCCGCGGTGGGAGTCAGCCGGGACAGCACGGGTTCGCACAGCTCGTGCAGGCGCATGGCGGCAGCGATCGGCTCGACCCAGCGGGTGTCGAAGCACTCGGCCTTGAACTTGGTGAACCAGGGCAGCGCCCCGTGCGCGAAGCCGTCGACGATCCAGCTGGTGAGCTCCTGGGGACTGGAGACCGCGTCCTTCCACCGCAGCTGGTGGCTCTCCGGGCCAACCGAGGTGATCAGCACGATTGGCCGCTCCGGGAACAGCCCGCGGCTGCGCTTGCCGATCCGCCCGGGAGTCCAGGACGGCTCGGTGCCCCAGCGGCCTTGCTTGTCCACGACGAACATCGGGTAGCGGTCGTCGACGAGCTCGCGCACCAGGTCGCGGGTGAGCATCGCGCCCCGGTTGGGCAGGAAGCGCACGTGCCCGCGCTCGGCGCGCACCGCGTCATCCCACCGCACCACCAGCTCGCTCAGCTTGCGCGCGCGCCAGCCCGTGTAAGCGCGCCACGCCTCGTCCGGGGAATCGGCACGGGGCAGCGCGAAGCCGGTGTCCGCGCGGAATTCCCGGGCGGCAGTCTCGGCGTAGGAGACCCGGCCGTGTCCCTCCCACCGGTTGGCGAACAGAGCGTCGACGTCGTAGCCGCGGACGATCTCCAGCGCGACCTCGGTAATGAACTCCCGGTGGTAGCTGCTGATCGGGTCGGTCCACCAGATGCCAGGTTGCGAGGGGTGCGGGACGGGTTCGCCGTTCTCGTCGCGGGCCAGCCACTCGGGGTGGGCGTCGGCGGCATCCTGGTGCACCGCGTGCGGGTCCACCCGGGCCATCACATGCATCCCCAATGCGCGGGCGCCGGCCACCACGGCACCGAACGGATCGGTGTCGCCGAGGTGGCGGCTGCGCCGGTGGTACGGGATGCGGGTCGGGTAGAAGGCCAGGTAACCACCCGCGCTGAGGCACAAGGCGTTGGACCGGGTCCGGCGCATGACATCGAGCCAAAAGTCGACGTCCAGCCGTGCCGGGTCGTCGTCGGTAAAGGTGAGCTGGGTCCAACGGGTGGCGCTGCGGAACCACAGCGGGGAGCGCAGGCGCTCGGCCGCAGGCTGCTCGTCGATCGACATCAAATGACCTCTCGCCGACGGTAATTGTCAGACATATGTACTTGAATGACGTTCTGTTGGCAAGGTTGGCCCCGAGTGTCTGACGTGCTGTCTCTACTGGCGTGCGATGATGCCCGGGAAGGGCGTTTGAGGAGGTGCAGCAGCGTGCCCACGCACATCAAGCTGGGGTCCGTCGTCGCTGGCAGAAGCCCCGTTTGAGTCGCTGCGCACCCGGATCATGAACGGCGAGATTCCCCCGGGTGACCGGGTGATCGAGCAGCGACTGGCCAACGAGTACGGGTGGCCCGAAACACTGCGAAAGTCGTGTCTGGAGCGGCTGACCGGCCTCGGGCCGCTGCGCCCCGCGGCTATCTTCAGCCGCACGACCTCCGAGACTGCGGCCACAGCGCACCTGGCCGGCCCCGCCGCCTGCCGGCCGAGCTGGCTCGCGCGCAGGCCACGATGTACAGCGCGGCCCAGCGCGGGGACTCCGCCGGGCAGCCTCGTTGACCATGCCGAACCGGTTGAGGTCACCCAGGTACCGGCTCCGGCGGTGATAGGGCACCCGGGTGGGATAGACGGCCACGTAGCCGCCGAGCGTGCATGACGTCGACCCAGAACGCCCGGTCGAACCGGAGCTGGTCGTCCTCGGCGAAGGTGAGCTGAGTCCACCGGCGGGCCTACTACAGCTGGTGCCGTCCGCATTCGCCGCGTCCACCGTTGCGAAGCCGTCGATTGCCACCTGCACCCCACACTCGACAGACAAGTAATCTCGCCAAGTCAGCATGCACGCCTGTCGGACTGACCGAGCTGTGGCATCATGCGCAGGTGCCTCCGTCAGCCCTCCCCCTTGCGACTTCGTCGCTGGTCGATGCCCTGTATGCCGCGCTGCGGACGCGCATCATCAACGGCGACATCGCGCAGGGCGAGAAGGTCACGGAGAACCGGATCGCTACGGAGTACGACGTCGCCCGCCCCACCGCGAAGGCCTGCCTCGAACGACTGATCATGGTCGGCCTGCTGGACCGTCCGGCGCACAAGACCGCGGTCGTGCCGACGCTGCGGGAGCAGGACGTCCAGGACATCTTCTTCACCCGTGACCTGGTGGAGACCTCGGCGGTGGCGCTGCTCGCCGGCCGCGGGCCGACCCCGTCGTCCGTGCGGCGCACCCAGGATGCGATGGAGATCGCGGCCCGCACCGGTGCGTTCCCCGACCAGGTCGCCGCCGACATCGACTTCCACTCGAGCCTGGTGAGCGAGACCGGCAGTCACCGACTGACCCGGATGCATCAGCTCATCCTCGGCGAGGTCCAGATGACGATGGGCCTCTACTCGGCGCACAGAACGGCCCCCGCGCTGTCGGTCGCGACTGAGCACGCAGAGATCATCCGAGCGATCGACGACCAGAACTCCGAGCTCGCGGTACGCCGCATGCGGGAACATCTCGACGCCGCTCGCGCGCGGATCCTCACCCGCATGCAGGAGACCGACGACGCGTGAGGCGGTAGCGCCCGCCACCGTCTCGCCCGTTGGTCCTCGCGACTTCGTTCGGTGATCCATAGACCATCGACTTCTCAACGATCCGCTCGAGTACTTGTCTTACAAGATCTGTTGGCGGTCAAATAGCAGGTAGTGCGCAGTCCCCTCGATCCCCTGGAGGACGACCAGCCATGCCCGATGCCTCGATGCCCGTCGCGGATCTGTGGTGGAAGCGCCCCTTCCGGATGTTCCAGACCAACATCCGGGAGATCGACGCCGCCCTGGACGTGGACCGGGTACTGGATCAGATCGAGGGCTACGGCGCGAACGCCTGGCTGCTGTCCGTCGGGGGGATCATCTCCAACTACCCGACGCAGCTGGCTCACCAGAGCCTGAACCCGGCGCTTCAGCAGCGAGCCTCCGGTGACCTCGTCGGCGACGCAATCACCGCTGCGCACCGGCGCGGGGTCCGGGTGCTGGCCCGGATGGACTTCTCGAAGGTCGCCAGGCCGATAGCCGAAGCGCACCCGGAGTGGTGCTACGTGGCCCCGGACGGGTCGCGTCAGGTCTTCGAGGGCCTGACCAGCGTGTGCCCGTCCGGGCTGTACTACCAGGAGAAGATCTTCGAGGTGCTCGGGGAGATCCTGGGCCGATACGAGATCGACGGGTTCTTCTTCAACTGGATGAGCTACAACGAGATCGACTACGCCAAGCGGTACCGCGGGGTCTGCCAGTGCCTGCCGTGCCGTGTCGTTTACGGCCCCGAGCTGGGCGGGACCCTCCCCACCGGCCCGGACTCCCCCGGGTACCTGCGCTGGCAGCGTCTGACCTCCGATGCGATCGACGAGCTGCTCGCCCGCGTGCGCCGGTTCATCGCGGAGCGCAGGCCGGAGGCGCCGCTGGTCATGCGGGACACCGCCGACATCGTGTTCCACGAGGCGAACAACGCGATCGGCCGAAGTCTGTGGCCGCACCAGACCTCGGAGCACGTGAGCGTGGCGCGCAGCTACCGCCCGCACGTGCCGGTGCTGGTGAACTCGGTGGCCTTCCTGGACATGCCGTACCGGTTGGTCAGCGAGGAACCGCGGATGTTCGAGCAGTACCTGCTGCAGGCCATCGCCCGCGGGGGCATCCCGTCGACCTACATCATGGGCACCAAGGACGACTTCGACTACGAGTGCCTGGCCGCCGGCTCCGGGGTGGTCCGGTTCCACCGCGACCACGAGGACCTCTACGCTGGCCTGTCGCCCGCGGCGCGCACGGCGATCGTGCGGCCGGACCCGGTCAAACCCACGTTCTCCAAGCCGGCCCTCGCCCAGGAAGAGTTCCGCGGGATCTGGACCGCACTGCTGGAGCGGCACGTCCCGTTCGACACGCTCCCGGAGAACCGCCTCGCCGCGCTGGGCCGGTCCGGTGACCTCGACCGCTACGCACTCGTGGTCCTGCCCGATCTCGGGGTGCTGGACGACACCGCGGCCAAGGAGCTCGACGGGTACGTCGCACGAGGCGGATCGCTGTTGCTCACCGGAGCCTCGGGCCTGGACGCGGAACGATCGCAGCTGGAGTCCAGCGGGGTCGGCGCGCGGCTGGTCACCATGGACACCCCGGAAACCACCTGGTCGTCGGCGGTGGTGCGGGAGGACGGCGGCGCGCTCCCGATCCTGGGGGCGTTCCACGTGGTGCGCGGCCGCGACGGCGCGCAGGCACGGATGTCGGTGCTGTCGCGGGCGCCGTACGGCCCGCCGGAGAAGTGCTACGGACACCTGCCGCTGGATCACCCGGCACGACTGGACCTCGCCCACGGGTCGGGGCGCACGGTGGCGCTGCCCTGGACACCGGGCCACGCCTACCGCGAGACCGGGCTCGGCGGGCTCGGCGACGTGATCGCGCAGGCCGCAACCGACCTGCTCGGGGAGCGCCTGGAGATCGAGACGGACCTGCCTGCGCAGGTCGAGGCCGTCGTCGGCCGGTCGGAGGCGGGGCTGGTGATCCATCTGCGGAACCTGACCGGCCTGCGCGGGCAGTCCTTCGGTGCCCCCGTCCCGATCGCCGCCGGGCGGCGTCTCACCGTCCGACACGACGCTGTCGATGGGGGCTCCGGCGGAGGCACCACCGTGCGGGCGGTCGTCGCCGGGACCACGCCACACGCCGCGACCACCGCCGACCGGACCACCGTCACTCTGCCCGAGATCGGCCTGTTCGAGGTCCTGGTCCTGAGCTGATCGCGTCCGTGGACCTCGAGCCGAAGGGGACTCGCACGCGCCCACCCACCCTCTCCCGGCGCCGGCTGCTACAGCTCGGTGGCCTCGCCGGCGCCGGGGTCGCCGCCTCCGCCCTTGTGTCCGGGTGCGGCAGCGCCCGGGAGGCCGACGGCACCGTCGCAGCGACAGGGTCGAGGTGACCACCCCGCATCCACCCGACCTTCACGTGCTCCACCCGCTCGACGAGGAGGAACCACCCATGGCAGGAGCCGACAGCGCCACTCGCAGCGAGGACGCCGCCCCCGGCCTGATCCTGGTGACCGGGCCGTCCCGCCCAGACACCGACCGCCGCCGCATCACCGAGGCGGCCGGTCCGCACGAGGTCCGGTTCGTCGACGCGGTCGATGCCACCGATCCCGCGCTGGCGTACGCCGTCGCCGTGGCAGGAACGGTCCCGGGCCCGGTGCTCGCCGCGGCCCCACGGCTGCGCTGGGTGCACGGCTGGGCGGCGGGCGCAGACGGGAACCTCACGCCAGAGATGCTGGCCAGCGAGGTCGTCCTGACCACCTCGGTCGGGAACGGAGCGATCCCGCTGGCCGAGCACGCGATGCTGCTGATGATGATGTTGAACCGGGATGTCCCTCGCTGGATGCGGGCCCAGCAAGACCACCGGTGGGACCGGTTCACCCACGGTGAGCTCGCCGGACTGACCCTGGGCGTATTCGGCGTCGGGCACTCGGGCGGCGACCTCGCTCGCAAGGCCCAGGCCTTCCGCATGCGTGTCCTCGGCTGCCGCCGCAACCCCGAGCGGACGGTCGAGGGGGTCGAGCGCATGTACGCCGTCAACGATCTGCACGCGTTCCTCGGCGAGTGCGACATGGTCGTGGTCACCGCCCCGGCGACCGACGAAACCCTCGGCGTATTCGACGAGAAGGCGTTCCGGGCGATGAAACCCACCGCCTTCTGGATCTGCTTCTCGCGCGGCGGCATCGCCGACGACGCGGCCCTGCTCACGGCGCTGCGCGAGGGCTGGATCGCCGGGGCCGGCATCGACGCGCACAGCGTCGAGCCACTGCCGGCTGACAGCCCGTTCTGGGACGCGCCGAACACCATCATCACGCCTCACAACGGCGCCACCACGGCGGCGACCGCACGGCGCGGGCTGGACATCTTCGTGGACAACCTGGCTCGCTTCGCCACTGGCCGCGACCTGGTCAACGTGGTCGACAAGGCCGCCGGCTACTGACTCACCCCTACCGGCGCCATCGGTGACGCCGGCCCCCACGTCAAAGCCCGCGGGGCGACGAGCCGCTCGGCGTGTTCGTCGCAGGAGAACGCGAGCCACGCCTCGGCCAGCCGGCGGGGCCGGGCGGTCGACGAGCTCGTACGCGCCGCTGACGGCCTAAACGCGGTTGCGGACGCCGAGCTTGCGGTTGAGGCGCCGCAGGTGTCTCTTGACGGCCGCCGAGGACATGACCCGGATCCTCCGAGCACTCGACGACGAAGACTCCAAGGACGCGGCTGGTGCGCGATGGAAGCCTTTCTGATGCCTCTCAGAAAACTACGACGACAAACGGCCTGGCCGGAAGCTCTTGAAAGAGCCTCTGACCAGGCCGTTCGGCTGTGGACGATACTGGGATCGAACCAGTGACCTCTTCGGTGTGAACGCGGATTGCCTGTAGGTCCAGGTGCTTGCGGTTGGCCTTCCGGCTGCTCAGCGTGCTGAGCCGTGCGACCTCGTGTTAGGAAATGTTATCCCTCGTGATGCCTTGCTGATGCTCGGCGATCTACCTTCAGGCGCCCCGAATGATCTTCATCTTCTGCTGGAACGAGGTTGTCATGGCGCGGCGGAGGGCGTGACCTGGGCGCTGGCGCCGCGGGGAGGTGTCCTCGTCGACAGCTGTTGACCCGCGGCAATGGCCACTAAATGGCCCACCGCGTCCCGGCTTCGCGCCTACTCTGGACTCCTGCGATTTCGTCACCCGGTCAATCCAGGTTCAGGTCGGCTGTAGAGATGGCCGGAGGTGGTGGGTCTTCGTCGCTGAGCAGTTCGAGGAGTTGGTCGGGCGCCAGGTTGGCGACATCAACGGGGCTGCTCTGGGAGATCACGCAGACGGTGACGTGCTGGGCGGAAAGTTGTTGGGCGCTATCGATCAGTTCCTGGGCTCGTAGCCGCTTGCGGATGCGGTCGGCGAGATCGAGCACGGCCAAGGCGGCTGACGGAATGGACATCACCAGGGCTGTGACCGCCACTGGGTCGACAGCCTTGTTTTCGTTTCGAGATTCCTCGGCAACGGACTGCGTGTCATCGGGCGCCTCGGCTACTTCATGGCCCCACGATTGGGCCAATGCTTCAAGGTCGCGCTTGGCGGCGTCAATGTTGGCGCCGGCAGCGCTTTGCAGTCGAATGATCATCGCTCTTTCGTCCCTCCGCCGGGCAGCGCTAGTAACAGTTCATTGATATGGATCATCAGTTCGAAATCCCCAATCTTGCTGGCGGCCGCCAGACTCAGCCCCAGCAGATCGCGGGCCTGATCCGCTTGACCTATGGACGCGAGTAGTTTACCGAGTGAAAATCCCACCACTGCGATCCCGTCAGATCGCCCCAGTTGGCGCATTGTTTGGAACGATTCGACCAGGCGCGGGCGGGCCGACTCGTAGTCGTCTCGTGCAAGGTCGATCCGGGCCAAGTCCCATGTGGCTGCACCGATTCCGTCGAGGTCGCCCAGCTGCTTGGTCACCTCGAGTCGCTTCTGCCGCAACTCGGCAGCTTCGTCGTAGTCCCCGCGCTGGTAGGCGATGTCGGCGATCTGACCCCAAGTGAGGGCCGTGGAGCGGATATCGCCGAGGCGTTCGTAGACCGGCAACTCGACTTCTCGGCGAACCCGAAGCGCTTCGTCGTAATCCCCGCGCTGGAACGCGATGTCGGCGATCTGACCCCAAGTGAGGGCCGTGGAGCGGATATCGCCGAGGCGTTCGTAGACCGGCAACTGAACCTCTCGGCAGATCCGGAGCGCTTCGTCGTAATCCCCGCGCCGGAAGGCGATGTCGGCGATCCGGCCCCAGGTGAGGGCCGTAGAGCGGATATCGCCGAGGCGTTCGTAGACCGGCAACTCGACTTCTCGGCGAACCCGAAGCGCTTCGTCGTAATCCCCGCGCCGGAACGCGATGTCGGCGATCTGACCCCAAGTGGTGGCCGTAGAGCGGGTATCGCCCAGGTGTTCGTAGACCGGCAACTCGACTTCTCGGCGAACCCGAAGCGCTTCGTCGTAATCCCCGCGCTGGAACGCGATGTCGGCGATCTGACCCCAAGTGGTGGCCGTAGAGCGGGTATCGCCCAGGTGTTCGTAGACCGGCAACCCGACTTCTCGGCGAACCCGAAGCGCTTCGTCGTAATCCCCGCGCCGGAACGCGATGTCGGCGATCTGACCCCAAGTGGCGGCCGTAGAGCGGATATCGCCGAGGCGTTCGTAGACCGGCAACTCGACTTCTCGGCGAACCCGAAGCGCTTCGTCGTAATCCCCGCGCTGGAACGCGATGTCGGCGATCTGACCCCAAGTGGTGGCCGTAGAGCGGGTATCGCCGAGGCGTTCGTAGACCGGCAACTGAACCTCTCGGCGAACCCGAAGCGCTTCGTCGTAATCCCCGCGCTGGAACGCGATGTCGGCGATCCGACCCCAAGTGGTGGCCGTTCCGAGGCTGTCGCCGAGGCGTTCGTAGACCGGCAGCTCGACTTCTCGGTAGATCCGGAGCGCTTCGTCGTAATCCCCGCGCTGGAAGGCGATCTCGGCGATCCGACCCCAAGTGGCGGCCGTAGAGCGGGTATCGCCTAGGCATTCGTAGACCGGCAACTGAACTTCTCGGTAGATCCGGAGCGCTTCGTCGCAATCCCCGCGCTGGAAGGCGATCTCGGCGATCCGACCCCAAGTGATGGCCGTTCCGAGGCTGTCGCCGAGGCGTTCGTAGACCGGCAACTGAACTTCTCGGTAAATCCGGAGCGCTTCGTCGTAATCCCCGCGCCGGAAGGCCATGTCCGTGAGATCGCCCATCACGGCCGCTGCTTCTCGCTCCGATCCTGCGGTCATGAAGACTTGATGGGTGCGTCGGAACAATTGTTCGGCCTGCTGGGTCTCCCCACGGGTGATGAGGCGACGCGCTCGCTCGACGATGACCCGGGCCTGGTCGAGCGGGTTGCCCAGCTCCTGTTCCCCGGCTACCGCCTCGCGCATCGCCCGGTCCAGTAACGCCTCACCGGCAGAGCCGTCGCCGCTGGTAAAGGCTGCATCAGCTACAGCTCGGAGCAAGCTGAGCGGCGCGTCTTGGTTGTGGCGGTCGAGAAGTTCGATCACGTCATGTCCGAACCGGAGTGCGTCAGCGGCCGGACCCACACGAAGTTCACGGATGGCGCCGACTGCGCATGCTGCGACGACAAGCGCGTTATCGCCCAATAGAGCGACCCGGGTCAGCTGCAGGTCCAATTCATAGTCGCGCCTGGGTCGCGGCGCCGTGCCACCCCAGGCGGCGAACAGCGAGGCGACTGTCACTGCGGCGAGGGCAGCCTGCTCACGGGTGCTCAGTGGATCGACCCTTCCCGCGGTCAGCGGGTTGGCGGCCAGCGCCGAGCGTGCCGGGTCGTACTGATCTTGGTAGGGGTCGAGTAACCCGAAGCCCCGCAGACGGTCCGGTGATCCACCCACCAGCTCGGCGAGTGTCTCGATCACCGACTGTGGGACTGGCAGATCGAATAGAGTGGTTGCCCGCAGCAGGGCGCGATCAGCCGGTCCGGCTTCCTGCAGCAGGGTGTCGAGGGCCAGGTTCTCCAGGAACACACGTACCTCTGCGTCGGACGGCAGATCGCCTTGGTGGAGGTAGGTCTCCATGCCTGCGACCGCTGCCTCGGCCCGCCGAAGCGGCACCTGCTCGCCATATACCAGCCGTAGACCGATCAGGTCTTGAAGACCGGGGTTTCCGCGGCTCACGCTCAGCGCTCGGGCGGCCAGCCCGGCTCGCTCGACCTGCTGTTGTGATGGGGTGAGGGCTTGTTGGCGGCGCTGGAGCTTGCGCTGAGCCACCGTCGACAGGGGCCGTAGCTGTACCGGCTGCAACTGGGCCTCCAACCCGTTCAGGGCGAAGGTGAAGCGGCTGGTGAGCAGGAGGCGGCTGTCGGTCTCGGCCGGGTCGAACGCCCGCAAAACTGCGGCCAGCACTGGCGCATGATCGGAGGCCACCTGGTGCGGGCCGGCGGCGTCGGCCACCAGGATCTGTTCCAGGTCATCGATGATCAGCAGCAGTGGCCGCTGCCCGTCCCCGGTCTGGGCGCAGGGACCAGCCAGGAGATCGATCAACACTGACTCGATCGCTTCGGGCCGTGCGCGCACCTCGGGCAGGCGTTGTGCGATCAGGTCCCGGGCTGCTGGGTTGGTGCGCACCGCTTCGGCCACCGCGTCCAAAATGGCCAGTGCGCTGTAGTCACCGAATACCACCGCGACCGCTCGGTCCGGGCACCGGTCGGCGATCCGGGCCGCCAAGCTGGACTTACCCAATCGGCCCTGCCCGTGCAGCAGCGCCCCCGAACGTTCGCCCGAGCGCAACGCCCGTAGCGCGTCCTGCATCTCCGGGCGTCGACCCACGAACATCTGTGCCGCGGCCACCGGAACCTGCCGTTTGCGACCCAGGAAGGTCTTGGTCCCGTGGGTGGCCGACACCAGCGACCGCTTCCGGCTTCCTGCCACCAGCGGTCCGCCGCCGCGCGGCCCCAGCCACAGGCGGGCCAGATGCCAGTCTTCTCGGAGCTGCGGGTTGTCCGATTCCAGCAACACACGGCGGGCATCACCCACCGCCACCGACAGTCGCGCCCGATCTGCCAAACTCCGATACAGCTGCTCGGCGAACAGCGTGGCCGCCCGATCACCGACCGAGCCGTCCCAGGCAATCACCGCCGGCACACCGGCGGTCACCAGCGCAGTCACGAACGAATGCGCCACCGGACGGCCACCACCCGCAGCCGGACCCGCCTCGCCCTTGCGCTCGCCACCCGGCGGCAGATGACCCGTAGCGTCGGCCCCCGTCGCGGTCAGACACGCCGAGACGAACAACAGCCGCGGCCCAACAGCCAGCAGACTCACCAGATCGGCGGCTGTAGTCGGACGCCCCTCACCGACGTCGTCCTCCATCATCAGCACCGGCACCCCCGGTGCGCCGGTCCGGGCCTGCCAGTTGTTCACCCCGTGGCACGACAAGTGCACCACGGGCATCCCGCCCAGGTCGGCCAAGCGGTGGCCCAGCTGCTCCGGGTCGCCGGTGTCGTCGACCACCAGATCTACACGGCTCTCACCCACAGCCTTGAGGATCGCCGCTTCCTCAGCCTCAAAGTCCAACTCATGCTGCCCGCGTGGGGAGGACGCCATGAACGCCAGACCCAACCGGAACTGATCCGGTACCGGCTGCTCGGTAGCCGTGCCCAGCCGCCGCACAACAGAGAACCGCATGAGCCCGTCCGCAGCCAGAAACCCCCCGTCAAGGCGGGCCAGTAGCTCGAACGGAGCCCGCAGCACCGCCCACGCCCGGTCCGTTGGCGACCCCTGCCCCACTATCTCGAACACCAACGGCGAGGTCGCTCGCTCCAGCACCGAGCTCAGCTGCCCATGCTCCCCGTCCAGCCATCGGTACAGCTCCCGACCCAGTCCAACGAACACCGCGGCATCGGAGCGGGTCTGCACCGCCCGCAGATAGCGGCCCGCCAACCCCTCCAACAGATCGACATCGGCCGGCTCGAGAACCCTGCGGGGCCCCATCCGCTCATGATCGGCCAGCACCTCGAAGCCGGTGCCGTCGACAACCACACCGGTAACCACCACAAGCCCCCATGTGAATCACGCTCTCAACGCTGCGTAACCTATCGACCCGATCTGGTGAGCGCTATCACGGCCTGGCCCGTGGTGGCGCAGCAGCAGCGAGCCTCTCGTTGAACCGCCGTCTGCTGATTTTTCGGTGTGAACGCGGTCCCACGGTGCCGGCCAGCGCCGACCAGGACGCCTCTGGCCGGTCAGCGTGCGGAGACGTATTGATGAGAGGCGGACCGTGTCAGGGCTCGTGATGCCTTCCTGCTGCCTCGCCGCAGATTCCGGTGCTTGCCAGTGCCATCCCGTCGATCTGGCGCAACTCGACCGCGCGGACGCTCGTGGGCGGCGCTCGATGCAGCCGCCTGCGACATCGTCAAGCTCCGCCCACGAGCGGCCGCGTGGTAGCCCTCAGGAATGATTGACGAACGGTGCCACCATTCTCCTGCGGGCCTGGGCAGACTGCAGCAATGGCATTCGAGTCCGCGGATCTCCACGCGACCATCGTCGCCCTACACACGAACCTCGTCCGCCCCTGGAAAGTCCGGATGCTGACACCCTCCGCCCCCGGGCTGTACGCGTGGTGGGCCGCACCGTCGATCCTGCCTGATCTCAGCGGTCCCCGTGCGCCCGTCGATGCCGGACACCCGTCTCCTCTACGTAGGACTGGCGAAGCTGCGCTCACGGCTCGGCTCGAACCACCTCCGCGAAGCGGTAGCTCGACGCTCCATCGCACGTTGGCCAGTTTCCTGTAAGACGAACACGGGTACAAGACTTGCTGGACGGATCGCGTCGTACTTGGTCGACGAGGACGAGACCCGCCTGCCGACATGGATGAGCGAGAACCTGCGGGTCTCGTGGTGTGAGCATCCCCGCCTACTGGACGTAGATTAATGCCCTCCGCCCTCCACTGAACATCGATCACGCCCCGGGCACACCGTCGAGATCATCAAAGCGGCCCGATGCCATTACACCCGCAGCGCAGGACCACGGTAGCCACCGCGCTGGCCACCGCGCTGGCTTCAGTGAATGGTGGTCTGTACCTACCTGCCCTCAACCCAGTTGCCGTATCAGCCTAGTCCAGGTAGAACTCAGCAAATTCGCGCGGAACTTGGAAATGTGTAGCGAGCACACCCTTCCGATAGACCGCGACGAGCGGAGGTGGCGCGTCTGGATCGAGTTGGCCCCTGGCGATCAGCTGCGCCGCAATTCGCCGTGGCGGCTTAGTAAAACCCCGGAGGGTTCGGTCAGGCGAGAAGCCAGCGATCTGGTACACCAAATCCCGCGAGATCCTCCCGCCGCGACGGGCGGCCTCGACAATGACCTCGGCTTGTGGCCGCCTCTCATCACGAAGCCGCTTCAGAAGTAGCTCCATGGCTTCATGCGTCCAGATATCGATCGGCAGATCGACGTAGTCAATATCATCTCTATATAGGTAGCCCGGGTCGAACGCACTCGCCTGTCGGGACTCACGAGTCACCTCGTCGAGCGGCTCAAAAAGCAAGGGAGTTCCGCCGGCCCCGTCCATGATTGTGATCGTCCGAGTCCCTGCATGTCGCGATCTATCACCGGCCTCGTAGGAAAGAACGGCTCGCTCGACGGACGGCGTGGTGCTGAAACGAACAATCTCCTGGTCGCTGGTGACCAGCGCCCACTCCGCGTCCGCTGATGTCCGGCTAGTGGACGTCAGGCGCGCCGGTCTCGGCAACCGCGGCCCCTCGAATTCTGCCTGCGCACTCACCACCGACTCGCTGCTGTCATCACTCTGTACGCCTTCCCGATGCACCACGATCAGAAACGGAGTGTTCGTAACGGCGAAGTAGAGTGACCCGTCAACAGCCTCAACCAAGTCTGCGGCGACCTGCGCAAGGCCAGAGAGTGGAAGTAGATCGCCGTCCTGCATTGACGACGCTGAAGCTCGACTATAGGCCGCTTCGAAGCCTTCGCTATATCGTGAGCCAGTTCCGGAGTCATCTGACAGCGGCCAGGTCCCAAGAGCTCGGCGGAATGCTTCTCGCATTTGGTTAACCGGAAACTTCCGCAAACCGCTATTAAAGGCCATCTCGCGGAGGACCTCGGCCGTCTCGAACGCCGTCCTCAGAATCCTCCGACGTGCAGGTGCACTGAGATCGACAAGTGAGATTTGCTGAGTGAAGGCGAATTGCTCTGCATCGGCCGTGAAACCGCTCGCAGAAAAGAGGGAGTATCGGTAGTGGAAGCGACGGAAGTAGCCGGGCGCAGCGCCTCTTGCCGCCGCCGCTGAATAGTGCTCGTTTACGTCATTGATCACACCTACCGCGTTTCGAACGTCGGATATCCCGACTGGCGCATCGCGATACTTCGCCTCCACGAACAATCTAACGGGGAGGCTGAATGGGATTTCCCATTCTAGTTCACCGAGGACATCCACCTGGTGATCGGCCCCTCGACCTCGCACCCGAAGACCGTTAGATGCCTGCGCTAGAGCCAGCGGATCCTGCGAGGAGTCCACCAGCAACAAGAAGCCTGTGTGCCTTAGTTCTCCCGCGAGCAACTCCTCTAGGACGTAGCCGCGTAAAGCCGAAGGTGAGATCACAGGACAATGATCTCATCCTTCGTCCGCATGCGCGACCATCGGTGCCCTCGGGTCTGCCCCATGGAGGGAGCTGATGTGCTGCGCCTATGCCTCTCTGCGCGGTGAACATGATTCTGCGGACGCATCCGACGCCTAAGACGACTGCCGTCAGGAGCGTCCCACTGTTGTCGCGGGAACAGCGGCGGCAGTGACCTTCGTGCCTTACATCGCCGGTCGAATTCAGGCCGGTCGACAACTGCCTGGACGGTCTGCCAGCGAACCCCCTCGTCAGCTCGGGCAGGCGCCGGGAGAGTTCGTCGAGGACCGCGGCGAGCCCGAACGCAACTTCCTGCCGCGCAGGCCGGCGTACTGCGACTGAATGGCGTGGTGCCGCGGGAACTTGGCGGCCTCGTCGATCAGCGCCTGGTCGGCCCTGATGGTTCCCAGCGGCGGCGCTCTTGCTCGTAGGTCATGCGTGTTCACCTCGATGCCTGGCCGTGCGGGTCGAGCTCCAGGGGAAGTCGAGCCGGTACAGCCTGCCGCGGCCCGCGGCTTGATCGCCATCGCCGCGGCGAGTGAGACCCCACACGGATATAGGAACGGCTCGAAGCGACCTTCCCAGCTCTTCGCGTCCGCCAGGCGTCCGAACCGGGCCAACCGGTGGCGGAGGAACCTCCTGCCGCCCCGGCCGCCCTCCTCCTGCGTGGCGCAGCTCGGACGAGCCAGGCCGGTGCTACCAGTTGGGGCCGAACTGGTTGGCCCACCCGGCTGGCTGAAGTCCGGCCTTCCGGGCAGTGCGGGCATTCAACCTATCCAGCCCGAGCCTGGACGAACACGATCGGATAGGGAGGTTGACTCAGGCCTCGGTTTCGTCGATGGCTGCGGTGAGGTCCGTCCAGGTGTCTGACAGAATCTTGTTAACGACGGTGCTGATATGGGCGGCCGTGTTCTGAGCCTTGCCTTCGACGATGAGCTTCTTCCTACCGTCTGTCCCGTCTTTGATCTCGCGGGTCTTTTTATTGCCGTTCCGGTCCAGTTTGTACCCTGTCAGAGCGATCCAGTGCTTGCGGTAGCGAAGCCAGTCGATGGCTTGAATTCGGTGTACGAGTTCGTCGTAGCCGATTGCAGGGTCATGAGCCTCGTTCTCGGCCGCCTTCTCCAAGAACAGAGCTTCTGACTCGTCCGCCGTTCGATGCTCATCGCCGGAATCAGGCCCTATGGCTGCTGCCAATGGTCCAATGACGTCCCTACGACAGTCGTGGTAGGCGATCGCGAGGGCCTTCAGTGCAAATGCCCAGCCGTGTACATAAATCAGCCTGTAGGGTTCATTGGCTTTGAGGGTTGGGTCTACCCATTTGTCGCCGAACTGATCGTCCAGCAGTTCAAGGAACTCCCGGCAGAATGGCAGGAAATGCTTGATGTGGTACTGCTTGATCTGTTCTTCTTTTCTCGCGCCGCGCGAGATTACATTTAGTAGTATCTGGTCCATAGTTGAGAGATCTGCGATGTTCTTGGTTGCGGTCTCGCTCGCCCCGCCCGTTCGGCCGTCAGCGAGACGATCTTGGAAGACGGTTCCGTCTATGGCTTCGCGGCGAAGGCGGGCCATAGCAGAGGAACTGTCCAAGGTAGCTACGAGATTCTTGTTCTTCTTTGAGCCGCGGCCATTGCGGTCAGCGAAGCTCTGTGCAGCCCGTTCTGCAGTGACGTTCAATTCGATTTCCAGAGTTGTGCCGAACGTCTCAAGGGCGCCAGACTTGATGGCGAGGCCGGTTTGGGCGGCCTGGAAGAGGGCGGCGGTCTGAGTTTGCCCGTCCGACTGCATCACCGGCTTCTTTGGCAGATAGAGGATTCCATAAAGCGCCATGGGGTTGGTCTCATCCAGGGCGACGAAGATCGTTTCTGGGAAGACCGCTGCCGACTGCCAGCCGCTTATGGTCGGGAGGTACGCGACACGGTCGTCGCGAATCGCTTCGACGTTGTACTGTTTGAAGTTGGCCAGGTTCTCCTTCTTGGCGCCTTTGAAGTCTTGCTGGGTCTGTTCGTGGGCTTTGAGCATGCCCTGCGCCTCCCAGTCCTCTGTCGGAGGGGCTGAAGGATCGTATCTGACAATTTCGATGAACTGCCGCAACGTCGGATGAAGCGTCGCCGTGACTCGATACCTCGGCTTCGCACCCTTGAGCGCCAGAACAACCCCTTGAATCAAGTGGCGCTTGCCCAGGTCATGCTGGAACTCGTATTGATTCTGGATAATTGCGGTCTGCGCTTTTGGGTCGGTCTGGTATCTCACGATCCTGAGCCCGCCGAATTCTTCATTTTCCGGGATGGTCGAGTCGGGGATCAGATTAATCTGCGGGAACGTCGGGAGGGGGGACATCAAGACTCCTTAATGTGTCGTGGCAGTAGGTCGCTAAGGTGAGGAATCGTAGGTATAGATGCGTGGGAATTGATTTGGGGTACACGGCCAGCAAGTCGAAATTTGGCGGGCAGTTCGACGAGTTCGATGCCCAAGTTGAGGACTTCGACGGCCGTTCGTACCTCGGACTGGAAATCGAAAGCGGCCAGAACTCCCCGAAACGTCCGCTCGAATCCCTCTCTTTGTCTCGCCACGGCGAGGTAAGTGAGGGCCTGGCCCAGTCCGGCGTAGCTCGCGGTGATCTTGAACTCCCAGATCCGGATGACCCCATCGCTACTCAGCGTCCGCATGTCGGCGCGAACGCGGGACCCCGCGTAGGTGTGTTCCGTCTTGATCAACATCTCGCCGGGGCGGAACTCCGGGAGCCGGCGGGCGTAGAGGTCGCGGATACGGCACTCATGCGCGAACCCCTCTTCGGGAGCGATGGGTAGCTCACCCAGGTCTTTACTCACATCTTGAAGATAGCATGCCTCGTCTTGGTGTTAGTGCGGCCCCTCCGAGAGAGGATCCCGCCGCTGCTGGACTCGGATGAGTGACGTCTCGCCCCACGTATCCCGACGCGCGCGCACGTGGTTCGGGGGTCTGACCTGGCGTCTCGTACCGAGGCGTCGGTGGCTGTCCAGGCCCACGACGGCGAGGCGGAGCACCGGGTGGGTCGCCTGACCGCGTGCGGCGCTGTGCATAACGGCCGGCAGGCAGTACGGCTAGCGCTCATGGCCCAGGCGACCTTCTTGCAGGCCGAGCCATCCGCCAGACCGAGCACACGCGCGGCCCGACAAGATCACCGCTGGAGTCGAGGGACATGGGTAACAAGTCCGCCGCGGTGACAGCGGCTGTGCACTTCCATCCGGGCCAACTGGTCGCCAGCGTTCAGACCTTCGAGCATCGTGCGGTGGACCTCCCCTTCGTCGCCGTGTCTCGCGGTGCTTGAGGATCGATCCGTTGTTGCCGTTCAGCTTCTGGTCACCGCGCTGTCCCGCGCCGACATAGTGAAACAGGCCGTCGTCACCCCATCCGTCGTAGTACCCGTGCTGGTGTCCGGTCTCCGGGTCGGTGAAGAAGAACAGGACGGTGTCGGAGCCGTTCGAGGGCGCGATACCGCCCTGGTTCGAGCCCCCATACCTCGTCGACCACTACTTCACCGACGCGCACGAGACCGAGGACAACGCTGCGCTACGCCAGGTCGTCGTGTTCCGCCTGCGACCCAAGAACAAGGTCACTGTCGACCTGCCGCACCTGCCGTTCACACCCGAACCTCGCCCGATCGTCGACGTCTTAGCCGTTGAGGAGCAGCACACCGAACGGGCCTACATCAGCCCCGATCGAGAGCCCTACGAGGCGGAACGACGCGAGGCCACCCTGGTCGGCCGCTACCGCGACTACCTGCAGTCCCAGGGCCACCAGGTCAGCCGCCTGCGCGTCCTTCCACCTGGCGAGTCGAGGCCTCTCTACAGCGACCTCTGGGACGAGACCACAGGAGAGCTCGTCGAGGCGAAAGGCACCGTCACCCGTGACCACCTCCGGCAGGCCGTTGGTCAACTGCTCGACTACGGCCGATTCGCCGACGCCAAGACTCACGCCATCCGAGGTCGAACTCCCCGACGTAGGTGACGATGCCGCGCGAGCCCCGAAGCCCTCGAGCGTGCGGCCCATCTCGTTGCCCTCCAGGCCGCGCGCTGATCTCCTCGCCTATCTCGCCGCCGCCGGACTCTCCGTCATTTACCCCAACGGAGACGACTGGGGAAGGGTAAACCCCGACTGCCCAGGAGGCAGACCTGCCAGATAAGCACGGGGAGGTCGAGTTCGTCGTGTTCGTCGGCGTTGATTTGTTAGGTCGCCGCCGGTCTGCCTGCCTCCCGGCACTGACCGGAGGCCCGTACTGAGCGCCCAGGCACCGCCGTGGGCAACATCAACCCGTCGCCGCCCGAGGGGCCGGGATCGCGTAGTCGGCCCACTCCCGGCCGGGGGTCGTCATCGACGCCCCACCGGGCGCGCAACTGCGACCCGCCCTGCACGGGATCGACCACTGCGCCGGCACCGGGGTGTGCGCGGCGTGGCCGGCCTCGTGCCGGGTGTTGAGGTCCGTACTCACGGCACGCGCCACCCGGCCCGTCGGCCCGCCGCGGCCAGGCGGGACGGGGCGCGGGGTGTCCGTTCAGCGGCGCGAGGCAGTCAGCGAGTTCCGCCGGTTGGGTCGTCCTGTCCATCAAGCGGTTACGGTGTGTAGCGGTCGGTAGGCGTGCGGGGTCGAGGGAGGACTTCACCGCTGCGTGGACGGTCAACGGGCATGCCTAACAGCGACGCGTGCTCTGCTGCGGCGCCTGCCTTAACCCCGAATCCCGGGCCGGCCGCGCGGGTTGAGCCTCCGCAAAGTAGGCGTCAGGGGCCTCAAGTTCACGCCCCCGACCAGCGTGATCGCCGAGTTGATGACCAGCCTGCCGCGGCGGTGGACTTGACAACCTTCTCGGCTGGCTCGTCGTCGACCGCAGCCTCTGGAATCGACGCGGCCGCTAGTAGCGCTCGTCGTCAAGAAGATCGAACCGCAGGTCGACAATCAGCCTTCGAAGCCCGCCGTCGTCAAGAAAGCTGCGCAGATCCGCCCATGAGGGGTAGTCCCGGCATATAACGGCGACATACGGTGCGGTGAAATCCCAGAATTCTGGATCTTCATCTCCATCGAAATAGGCAAGGCCCTGCTCCTTCAGCTGACCCACCAACCCGCGGAGCTCGAATGGTGTCACGTGCGCAACGTCCTCGAGTTCTGCGGCGTGCACACCGATGAAGCCCCCCGCAAGCCGACCCCGCTTTACGGCGATATAGAGCAGCTCGCGGGCGGGGAGACTCAGCGTGCGAAGGACGTCAGCAAACTCCTGCAACGCCTGAAGGCTGCGGTCAAGCTCGCCTCTATCGGACGGGCCTCCCCACCCCATGTGAAGGTGGAAACCCCGGAGGGACGTTGCTGGCGTGATGACGCTGCTGTCAGTCCAGTCCTGAACGCTCCGAACCAGAGCAGCGACCCCTGCCATGAACCGTGCCTCGTGGTCCCGCTTGATGGCGTGCATGCGAGCTACGTCAAAGAGGCTCTCGTCGTCCGTCACCACGTGATGTTCGTGACACAGCAGCAGCAGATTGGCCGCCGCTCGCCGCGCCTCGTTGTCCATCTCCGAGTTGAACCTCTCGCCGCCCGGCAGCGCGCCTTCGATGTGGCACACCTCCGCGATGAAGGCGCCATCCTCGTTGATCACGGCGTGCTCGCAGCCGGGGAACGCACATCGGTTGCCGGACAGGAGGAACAGCTCGCGCAGGGTCACCGGCCTGGGCTTCAGCCTCTTCGGTGTCTCGTTGATCGCCATCACCGGCATCTAACCGTGAGTGGTCCCGGTACGCGACGAGGGAACCAGCCCGCTTTAAGGGCACGTGATCTATGTCCCAGCCACCTCAACGCTGCAGACGTCGACCCATCGAGCGAACACGCTCAGGGCTGCCAGTTGCTCGAGAGCCTCTTGCTGCGTCAACGGGTAGTCGTGCTGATGGGCGACGGGGTTGCGGATAGCGATGAAGCAGCCGGCGCCGAAGCGGCCCGCCCCGTTCTGTAATGCCTTCCACGTGTCGGTATTCCTGTCGCCCGGGAAGCGGAGCCTTGGCCTACCAGGCTTTGCATCTTCGGCGCTGAACGCCTCCTGACAAAGTCCAGCCTCGCTCGCGTCGAGCCGACCGAGCTTCTGCTGGATCCGGGAGTTGACCGACTGAGCCGCGTGCAAGACGGCGACCTGCGGACTCCCCGCTTCCCACATGGGCCTAGCGGCCTCCCAAACCCATGGGTGGAGCTGGTCTGCAAGCAATTCAGGGCTGTCTGGACGCATCCGCCGCTTGGCCTCAGTTGCAACGGTGTGGAGCCCGAGTGCTCGCTGCGCAGCCCACCTAGCTTGGTCCCACCAGAGAGATGCCGACGTCCACTGGTCTTCAGGATCGCCTCGGCCGTAATTCCGGAGCTCAGGATCGACCGCATCCATCATGACCTCGACGGCGGGTTCCAGCCGTCGGATCTCCCCATCGACCTCGTCCACCTGGCTCGACAGCTGGGCGTAGACGCGTTCGTTGCCACCGCCGGTGACACGGATCTGCTCATGGAGCTCCCTGTATTTGTCGATCTTTGCAATGAAAAGCTCCAGTTGCTCAACGGCCCACGCCTGATCCACGCCGACAACCTACGGAGGCCGAACCTCGGCCAGTCGGCTGCCTACCGCCGTGTCAGCGCGCGACCGTTCACGAGTTCTGTCCGCTAGCGAGCGCGTGATAGCCCTCCGGCAGGTCGGGACCGCAATCGTTCGCGCACCCCCGGCGGTGCTCAACGGGCGTTGCGGTTGCTCGGCGACGACGAACGGGTCGGTAGCCAGTCAGTGAGTCGCTCAGCCGCCCACGGGCTGCGTGCATCGGAAGCCCCAGCCACGACAGGAGATCATCGACGACTCCCCTGCCAGCTGCGACGATCGATGCCATCCTTGCCAGGCGGCCCGCGCCGTGATGGCCCTCCGGAGGTCGGCAGGACGGCGCGGGCACCATCCTGTTGATCTGCCCGCCCAGCGAGGGGCTACCTATCAGCCCCCGGTCATTCATGAGAGCCCGAGTTGATCTTCGTGCCCTGCGAGCCGCTACTCTCGATCCGCAAGTCCGACCGAATCTGGAACTGGTGACGATGCGCGCTATCTCTCGCGTGGGGATTGGGGACGTATCCCTACGGCTACGTTCATGATGCGAAAGGGACCCTAAGAAGATCACTGGGCACGCCTGGGGCGCCAAGAACATTCTGTCGGATTCTTTTCGCATCATGATCATCGAGCCGAACCAGCGTCCGAAATGCAGCTAAGCAGGAACCCACCTCTGACTTTCCCAACGCGGGAGCAGCTTGCATTTAATGGCGCAGGGCCGGCTCAGCATAGATGAGGGCAAGCTCCACATAACTAGCCACCGACGCAGGAGGTGCGTTAACCAGGAGAGGAGGTTGCGGCGGAAGTGTCACATAGTCGTCACCCATATGCATGTCAATTTGCCACCCCTTATCGTACAAGAAGAGGCAGAGTGTTGCGTAGTTGTCATCGTCCCTACTGATATCGAGCCACGTTGTTGCGTCGATTTCATATATAGCCCAGGCGCTATCCGATTCCTCATCGGCGGTATTAGCATCGATACTGACAATATTGTCCCCTATTGGCCGCCATGCATTAAGAAGAGCTACGACGACCTCAATCTTGCCCAGCAGTTCCGCGTAGGTGTACATCGACCGAGTCTATGGCGACGCAGGCCGATGCGGACGACAGGGTGGCAGCGACGACGACCAGACTCTCGTAGATTCGGCGGGCTAGTGGCCGCCCAGTTGGAGCACAGCGCGTTACGGGTCCAGACAGCGATGACACGGCTTCACCGGAGGCTCGTCGGCGCTCACACTTGCGGGTGCAGAAGTCTGCCTATTAGCACGACCAATCGCTACGAGCGCGAGGAGTCGGGTCGGCAGGATAGAACTCTACGCAGCCAGTCTGACCAAGGAGCACGGACACAGATGGGCAAGCTCGTCCGCGACAAGATCCCCGGCATCATCCGCGCTGGTGGCCGGGAGCCTGACCTGCGCAGGCTCGACGAGCAGGAGTACGTGCGTGAGTTGCACGCCAAGCTCCTCGAAGAAGCCACCGAGCTAGCCAACGCGTCGAACAGCCAGGTCGTCGAAGAACTCGCCGACGTGCTGGAGGTCCTTCGTGCGATCGCGCGAATTAACGGGGTCAGCATGGGGGAAGTTGACGACGTGACCAAGCAGAAGCGCGCCGAACGGGGCGCGTTCGATCAGCGCTGGTACCTCAACTCTTGGTAACAGCAGCGGAGATTCGCGTCGGTCGGAGACCGCACGCACTCGGCGTACGGCTCACCGCTGCGGAGCGCCAGGAAGGACCGGTCGACGAGCACTTCGCCCTCGCTTCAGCGACTCCCGCTCGACGGCAGTGGCCG
The DNA here is from genome assembly GCF_039534065.1 of Pseudonocardia yunnanensis. Lineage (NCBI taxonomy): Bacteria > Bacillati > Actinomycetota > Actinomycetes > Pseudonocardiales > Pseudonocardiaceae > Pseudonocardia > Pseudonocardia yunnanensis. Next base: position 46,295 of record NZ_BAAAUS010000001.1, read on the forward strand.
GGCGGAACGCGTCGCCGAAGAAACAATCAGCCCCGTCAGGGGCTACAGATGATCATGCGGTTCTCCCCGAGGCACCTCGTGGTGCCTCACGACGGCCACCACCTCACCGAGTGCTCCGTACTCGCGGCGAACTGCTCGGTACGGTGCCGCAATGCGCGACTTCGAGGACTTGGCTGATCGCCTGCGGGCTTTCGCGGCCGAGCGGGAGTGGGAGACGTTCCACTCCCCCAAGAACCTCGCCATGGCACTGGCTGGCGAGGTCGGTGAACTCGCCGCGGAGCTTCAGTGGCTGTCGGAGGCTGATGCGCAACCACACCGGTTCGACGACAGCCTCCGCCAACGGCTGGCCGACGAAGTCGCGGACGTGCTGATCTACCTCGTCCGGTTCGCCGACGTGTGTCGGATTGACCTTTTTACCGAGGCCTATGCGAAGATCGGCCGAAACGAGTCGAGGTACCCGGTCGAGCTGTCGCGCGGCAACGCCGTCAAGTACACGAGCCTGCCGGGGCACGACCGCCATCTCGGGGATGATCCCCCGACGGGTGATTGGGAGCGGTAGCCGACGTGGCTCAGGTGGTCATTCAACCGTCATACGGTAGTACGGATGCGCGCAAGCATTGGGACCGCACGCTCAAGGCGAAGATCACTTTCAGCGATGGTGAGTTGCAAGAGGCGTTGACCGATGAGCAGCTCACCGCCCTGATGGCGATGCACCCGGAAGGCGTCGCACGGTTTTGGGGAGCAACGCCCAACCATGACAAGCGGATGAGCACGCTTCGGCCCGGCGACGTTATCCCTTCATCGGGCAGCAGATCGTCAGGGGTGTCGGCGAGGTTGGGCACAGCTTCCGCAATGCCCCGTTAGCCAACGCGCTGTGGAATCCACACCCCACCAACGGAAGCTTCCACAACGTCTACAGTCTGTTGACCTTCCAGCCCGTGCACATCCCGTACGAGGAGATCTGGGCCCTGCCAAGCTTCAACCCCGGTGACATGTTCATGGGGCTGCGTTTCCTCGACGAAAGCAAGGGCGAGGAAATCCTCGCCGGCCTGGCGATCGACACCTTTGTGGCCGGGCGGCTCGCGAACGAGCAGGAGCAGATGGTCGAATCCGCCCTCGCCGGCGGCACGGTCATCCCTGCCGAGGCGTTAAACGCGACCCACACGTCCTACGACAAGACTGGCGGGACGGTCCTCGTCCACCGGGCCGAGGCGCTGCTCGTCAAGGAGTACATCGAGTCGCTCAACCTCGACGCTGGGAAGCGGTTCAAGACGCCCGAAGGAGGCATCGCCGACCTCTACATCGAAGGACAGGAAGGCATCGAGATCGTCGAAGCCAAGCGGGGCGCCGACCGGCAGTTCGTGCGCCAGACGCTTAGCCAACTACTGGACTACGCCCCGCACAGCCCGAAACCTGCCGATCTCCTTACTGCGCTGTTCCCATCGCAGCCCGCCAGCAGCAGCATCGAGTTACTGCACCGCTACGGGATCGACTGCGTCTACCGCACCGGGCCTGGCGTGTTCACGCGGCTTGCGGCACCCGACGATATCCGCTTCTACCTTCAGCAGCGTTGGTCCGCCGTGACCTGAGTAGCCAGGCGTCCATTGTCGCGATGGGAGCTCCAGGCCGAAGCGTGCGGGACGAGCAACGCGAGTCCAGGCAAACCGGCTTACAGCATGGACTCCCCGGACAAACCACGAGCCAATCGTCGGCGGTGAAGGGTCTAGCGTTCCGGGACCATGGCTCCCGGCTGGTAGCGCGACCGTCTCCGCCCATCCATCACTTCGTCGGCTCGCTTTGGGCCCCGAACTGCTGGCGTTGACCGAGACAGCGCGGCCTGTAGAGGCCCGCGAGTTGGGTCGACGCGCTCGGCGTCGAGTGGTGGATGCCAACTGGGCTTACCAACCAGCGGCGCAACAGTGAAGCTCCCGGCACGAGGTTGCGTACCTGCTCAACATCTCGCGCGGCATCGCCTACCAACACGTCCGCGACGGGGTGATCCCGGCCGAGCGCGTCGGCCGGCGCTGGCTGATACCGCGCAAACGGTTCCACGCCTGGCTCGACGGGCAGGCGGCTGCGTGATGGCAGGCGGGATCCGCAAGACCCCCGCGGGCAACTGGCGCGCGTACTGGCGTGAGCCGAGCGGGCGCCAGACATCCAAGACCTTCAGCACCAAGCGCGAGGCGACGGTGTTCCTCGCACAGATCTCGGCGGCCGCCAGCACCGGGGGCTATGTGTCCCCACATGCGGGCCGGGTGCTGTTCGGCGACCATGCCCAGCAATGGATGGAATCGTGGAACAACGAGAAGACGACTCACGCCCGTGATGGGTCGATCATGCGCACGCACGTGCTCCCCCCACTGGGGAACGTGGCAACTGGCCAAGATCGACCACCTCTCAGTACAGACGTGGATCACGGAGCTGAGCAGGCGTCTATCCCCGGCCACAGTCGCCGAGCGCCGACGCCTGACCAGCGCCGTGCTCCGGTCCGCGGTACGCAACCGGCTGATCGCCTTCAACCCTTGCGAGGACATCAAGGTGCAGAAGCGTCGGCGCCGCGACACCGACGAGCAGGTCATCGACCGCACCGCGTTCCGACAACGGCTGCTGCCCGCCGTTCCAGAGCGGCACCGCGGCATCGTCGGCGTAGCCGGCGGGTGCGGGCTGCGGTGGGGCGAAGCGGCGGGGCTCTGCATCGATGCGCTCGATCTCGACCGCCGGACGCTCCGCGTGATCCGAACAGTGATCGAGGTCGCAGGACACACCTCGTTCAAGCCCTATCCCAAGTCGACCGCCGGACGCCGCACGGTTCCCCTGCCGGGCTGGCTCGTCACGATCCTGCGGGGTCACCTCGACCAGTATCCGCTTGGCGAGGGTGACCTGATCTTTGCCAACGAGGTCGGTGGAGCACTGCGCCGCACCCTGTTCCGCTCGCGCGTTTGGCGGCCATCGCTCGTCCGCGCCGGCCTTCTCGGCTCGGTGATCCAGGACGGCGACGCCTACCTCAGCCGCTGGGTCGACGCCACCGGACAGCGGCACCGAGAGCGCTTCGGCACCGAGCCGGCGGCCGTGAAACACGTCGTGCACGAACACGACGGCGGGCTGCGATTCCACGACCTCCGGCACTCATACGCCACGTGGCTCGTCGACGATGGAGTGCCGCCCAACATGGTGCAACGGGTGATGGGACACGAGCGCTCGTCGACGACCCTCGACCTCTACACCCGCCGCACAGCGGACTCGACGCGGATCCTGCAGGCGCTCGACGACGAGGACCCGGACGACGGGACTGCCGGTGCGCTAGTGCCCGCGTGATGCCTTTCACGCCAATACAACGGCGAACGGCCTGGCCGAAAGCTCTAAAAGAGCCTCTGACCAGGCCGTTCGGCGGTGGGCGATACTGGGATCGAACCAGTGACCTCTTCGGTGTGAACGAAGCGCTCTCCCCCTGAGCTAATCGCCCCTGCCGTCGAAGACCCTACATCACCCGAACAACGGGCTCTGCAACCAGGTCCACCGATCGAGCCCCACCCAACCCGCCACCAGGTAGAGGGCGTTGAGCAGGTAGAGGGTGGCCAGCACGACCAGGCCCGTGGCCAGGAGGACAGCGATTCGGACGATGAGGGACTGTCGTCCGAGCCAGTCCGTCCAGGCGTCGTACTTGCCGCGGGCGTAGTGCAGCACCCGCTTCGCCCACATGAACTCGGTGGCGAGGATCGCGAGGCCGCCGAACACGATGAGCCAGCCAGGCCCGGGGTACGGGATGGCGACGATGCCCGCGATGAGCACGAGGCCGCCGAGGATCGCCACACCGATGCGGTAGGTGCGTCGCAGGGTTGGCTTCTCCTCGAGCCGGGCCCGGAAGCCGGGGCGCGGCTCGTCCTCCTCGGCGCTGCTCAGGTTCTCCACCCGCCCTCTGCAATCCGACGTCGACCGGTGAGGCCGTCCGATCCAGGCCCAGGATCCTACTGTGCGCAGCTCACCAGGGCGTCCGGACGGCCTCACCGCCGAAGCGGAGGACGGCAACCGGGTGGATCGACTCCAGGCGCCCCGAGCACGGCTGTCCCAAAAGCGCAGGTCAGGCGTTTGTCGGTTGGCCCAAACGGGTGAGGTTTGCCGATCTACACATGTGACTTGGGTTCTCCACCCGTCACATCTTCGCGGCGCCGTCGTTTTTCCTGATGACGAACCACGCGGGACCATGAAAGAGGACGCAGGATGCGCGACGAGCCCACGGTCATCTGCTCACCGGCGGTGTTCGAACTGATCGCCCCGGACGCCCCTGTGGTGCCCGTCAACGTCGATCTGACGTACAGCAGCCGGGACCCCTACGCGGTGCAGGCGTCGTTCCGGACCGGCAACGGTACGGCCGTTGACTGGGTATTCGCCAGGGATCTGCTGCACGACGGCCTGATCGGCCCGGCGGGCACCGGTGACGTCAGGGTGCAGCCCATGCCACTCGAGCCCCACAAGGTGCAGCTGGAGCTGTCATCGCCGTCCGGGCACGCGGTCTTCACCACGTGTGCGCAGACGCTCGGCGACTTCCTCCACCGCACCTACGTCGCCGTGCCGGCCGACACCGAGTACTCGTGGCTCGACTTCGACGTGGCGTTGTCGGACCTGCTGAACGACCCTGCGCGCGACTAAACCGCAGGTCGGAGGTCCTCGGCGCAGAACGTGGGGGGTGGTTTGAAGCCCCTCTAGCGGCTGCGCTAAGGTTCTCCCATCAACGCAGCGGACACGCTGCACATGCGGACGTAGCGCAGCTGGTAGCGCATCACCTTGCCAAGGTGAGGGTCGCGGGTTCGAATCCCGTCGTCCGCTCGGAGGAACCTCGGGTCCCGTCAGACCTCCACGGATCGAACTCCACGGAAGCTCCGCGGATTTCGGCGGAGTGGCCGAGTGGCTTAGGCAAGGGCCTGCAAAGCCCTGTACGCGGGTTCGATTCCCGCCTCCGCCTCGGGCGATTAGCTCAGTGGGAGAGCGCTTCCTTGACACGGAAGAGGTCACTGGTTCAATCCCAGTATCGCCCACCAATCCCATGAAGGCCCCCCGACCAGCACGGTCGGGGGGCCTTCATCATGTCCGAGGTCGCTCGACCCCAGCGCCGTGGGCCCGAAAAGGCACCAGAAAGGCACCACCCGCGTCACCGGGGAACTAGAAACAATCGCGGCGCCATCGTCGGGGTCCTCGTCATCGAGCTCGCGCAGGACTCGCGACGGATCATCGGTCCGCGGGGTGTGGAGATCCAGTGATACCCGAGGCGATGTGCAAGTCGACCGCGTTCAGTGCCGCCGCCTCGACCTTGACGAGCACGAGGTTGCCGGTGGCCGGCGATGGGTCGGCCTAGTCGATCACGCGCGGTGTGGTGCCGAGCGTGTCGATCACTGCGGCCTTCATGGTTGCTGCTGCTCCTTCGTAGCGGACGGGCGGCACCGAGCGTCGTTTGTCCATATTTCGCTGCCAAACGCGACGGTCGCGAGGTCTGTGAGCTCGGCGGCGACAGCGGCCGGGTTGGTCGTGTACGGGAGGTGGCCGCTTTCGATGACCACGAGCCTCGATCCGGGGATCAGGTCCCTGGCCGTCTCGGCGGCGCGGAACGGAAGGACGGGGTCATGTCGCCCCCAGACCAGCACGGCCGGGGCGGTGATCCTCCCGGCCTCGGCCCGGAGGTCGTGCTCGGGGAGGCTGAAGCTGTGCCAGATCTCGGTAACCGCCGTCACCCCCGGCGTGGTGCGCGTGATCGCGATGGCGCTGGCCCGCGCCCGGTGGTCGGCCGTGGTGCGCGGGCGCATGTATGCCTGGGAGAACAGGGGATAGATCAGGCGGACGAACCAGGGCCGGCTCATCAGCGCGCAGAACACGCGGCCAGCGAGCGTGGAGCCCTCGAAGCCGCCGCCGTCGATGATCATCAGGCCCCTGACCAGGTCCGGTCGTCTGATCGCTAGCCGGGCGGCGACGTTGCCGCCGACCGAGTTGCCGACCAAGACGGCGCCGTCGGGTGTGAGCGATTCCAGAAGTTCCTCGACGATCTGGGCCAGCCGCAGTTCGGTGGACGGCGCCGTACCGGCCGGGGACCGACCGTGACCCGGCCAGTCGACGCCGATGCTGCGGAACCCGTCGGGGAGCAGCTTGCGGATCTCGTCGTAATCGCGGAGGTCATGGCCACCGCTGGGCAGCAGGACGATTGGGTCGCCGGTGCCGTGAGAGTCGTACGCGACCGTGCCTGCGGATGTCGACAGTGTGGGCATGGGCTCAGCCTAGCTCGGTGACCGACCGGTCGGTCAGCGAGTTCTGTTCCCCGGTATCTGCAGGCATATGCTCCGGGCGATGACAGGGGGAACCAGGGCGTCCAGCGCGCTGCAGACACGCGAGGCGCTGCTCGACGCCGGCGCGGCACTGGCGGAGGAGCACGGCCTAGCCGGTGTCAGCGTGAACATGGTGGTCGCCCGCGCAGGGGTCGCCAAGGGGACCTTCTACGTCCACTTCAAGGACCGCGCGGCGTTTGTCGATGCCATGCACGCACGCTTCCACGCCCGGGTCGAGGCCGCTGTCGGCGAGGCGATCGCGGGACTGCCGCCCGGCGCCGAGCGACTCTTCCGCGGTTCCGAGGCATACCTCGACCTCTCGCTCGCGAACAGGGGCGTGAAGGCACTGTCGCTCGATGCCCGCTCGGACCCGGCTGTGCAGGGCTCGATGGAGGCGCGGCGCGAGCGCCTCGCGGCAGCGGGCGTGGCCGACCTGGAGGCCATGGGCTGGGACGACGCCGAAGAGGCGGCGCAGTTGCTGGGAGCGATGACCCGGGAGATCTCGGTACTGGAATTCGATGCCGGCCATCGGCTGCCGGCATCACGTCGCGTGCTGAAGCGGTTCCTCGGGATCTGAACAACCCCTTGGCCCGTGTCCCCGGCCGCTTCGCGTTCGCCGGTGCGCAGTGCTTTGCCAGGTAGACCCGAGACGCACAGGTCAGCCGACGGCGCAGTCCACCGGCCGGGATCGGTCGCCGCCGCTCTGCTGCGCGAGATAGAACTGCAACCGGCCGTCGTTCTCGGCCGCCACACGGCAGGCGATCGGCCAGCCGCGCACGGCGTACACGGGAGTGCCGGGAGGAAGGAAGCCGGTGTCGCCGTTCTGCGCCGGCGGCGTCATCCGGCCCGTGCGGTCGTTCAGTTCACGGAAGGAGCAGCGCGACCTCATGACCACCTCCCCGAGGTCGGAGCGCTCGACCACGTCGCGACTGCTCAGGTACGTGGTGGTGCCGATGACGATGAAGTCCACGTAGTCGACCATCGCCATGTCGGTTCCCGTCGTCGGCACCGCCGGGCAGCCGTCGGTGACCATGGGAGCAGCGGGCGACGGCGGCGGAGCAGGCTCGGGACGTGCGGCGGGCGGACTCGCCGAGCACGCCGCGGCGGCGAGCAACGCAAGCACCATGGGCGCGCGGACACGCGGTCGTGGAGCGCGGCGCCGATCAGGGGCTCGCACCGATCGGGTGTTCACGGCACGGGCGCCGGCGTGCGGGCCTCGAGCTCGGCGAGCTCGTCGGCGCTGAGGGTGAGGTCGGCGGCGGCGACGTTCTCCTCCAGATGCGCGAGCCGGACGGTGCCGGGAATCGGCACCACCGGAATCCCCCAGACCTCCGCTCGTTGCTGCACCCAGGCCAGAGCGATCTGTCCGGGCTTCGCCCCGTGGCGTTGCGCCACCTGCCGGAGCAGATCGAGAAGGGGTACGGCGTCGGCGGGAGGCGGCCCGGCGTCGGCGGATCCGGTGAGCAGGCCCGCACCCTGCGGGCAGTAGGGCACGACACCGACACCGAGCTCGACGCACACCGCCACCACCGCTTCGACGCGACGGCTCCACAACGACCACTCGGACTGGAGCGCGGCGATCGGATGGATCGTCTGGGCAGCGCGCAGCTCGTGACCCGTGACCTCGCAGAGCCCGAGGTGGCGGACCTTGCCTGCCGCGACCAGCTCCGCCATCGCCCCGACGGTGTCCTCGATCGGGACGGCGGGATCGCGGTGGTGCAGGTAGTAGAGGTCGATGACGTCGACGCCGAGCCGGCGCAGGCTCGCCTCGCAGGCCGCGCGCACGTGGTCGGGGTCGCCACGGAAGTACATCTCGCCGTCGGGGCGGCGGAGGGCGCCGAACTTGGTGCCCAGGACGACCTCGTCCCGTCTGGACCGCACAACCCGTCGACGAGCTCCTCGTTGCGCCCGTCGCTGTAGAGGTCGGCGGTGTCGAGGAATGTCACGCCGAGGTCCAGCGCCCGGTTGAGGACGGCCGGGGCATCGCGCTCGCGGGAGGGCACCATCCGCATGCAGCCGAGCCCCTGAACCGGGACCGTCAGCCCAGGAGCCAGCACCGTTGTTCGCACGACGCCATCGTGCCCGTTCTGCCCGACAAAAAGGACATGCAGTCCTCCGACCCTCAGTTGAGCGGCGCGGCGACCGCCCTCCGGTGCAGGGCGAGCAGCCGGGCCGGGAGCCCCGCCGGATCCAGGTGGCCGGTCCGCAACCAGGTGACCAGCGCGTCGACGTCGGCGCCTGTCCGGAGCGGGCCGATGCGGAGGGCAAGGCCGGTCGGCCGCCGATCCGGATCGCAGGCCTGCACGAGCACCACCGGCGCCCTCGGCCGCACCCCACACGCAGTCTCACCGAACAGGCATCCGGTGGTGACGAGCACGCCGTACCGGCTCGCCCGCACCACGCCGCGCAGCGCGTCGATCAGCTTGCCCGCGACCGTGCCCTCGTCACCGGCCCCACACGCCGGCGCCGTGCACAGCACCACGGTGAACCCCGCCCCGGACGCGCTCCGCATCCCGCACCCCCTCGGAAACAAAATGACAATCGTTGTCGTTACGGTGACTGTAGCAATCAGCGACGACCGAGGGAGATCACGATGCGCCCCGACATCCACCCCGCCTACGGACCCGTCGTCTACCAGGACAGGGCCACGGGTGAGGCCTTCCTCACCCGCTCCACCGAGACGTCCGGGGAGACGATCGAGTGGACGGACGGCAATACGTATCCGCTGGTCCGCATGGACATCACGGCCTACTCGCACCCGTTCTGGACGGGCGCGGCGCGCGTGCTCGACTCGGCGGGCGCGGTCGAGAAGTTCCGCCGCCGCTACGGCGAGCGCGGACGGCGATGACGTCTATGGGGTTCGCGCCCGACAGCCGGGCACGAACCCGTCAGGGCGTCGGCAGGACCTGGCGCGGGAGCAGGTCGGCGACCGCAGTGCCGTTGCGTTCGTCGCGGGCCTTCCACTCGCGCGGGTAGCCGAGCGACGCCTCAACGAAGCGCACCCCGTCCTCCCAGGTGACCCGCGGGATGTGCAAGTGCCCGTAGACGACGGTGGTCGCGCGGTATCGGACGTGCCAGTCGGCCGTGCGTTCCGAGCCGCACCAGAGTGCGAACTCCGGGTAGCGCAGCACGCGGGTCGGGAGCCGGGTGAGTGGCCAGTGGTTGACGAGCACCGTCGGGATGTCCGGGTCGCACTCCGCGAGCCGGCGCTCCGACTCGTCGATCCGCGCGGCGGACCACGCGGCCCGGCTCGGAAACGGGTCGGCGTGCAGCAGATGCTCGTCGGTGCAGACCACACCCGCCGCGTACGCGGCCTCCAGCCCCTCCTCCGAGGTCGTAGTGCCCTCCGGGAGGAACGAGTAGTCGTAGAGCGTGAACAGCGGAGCGACGGTGGCGGGACCGCCCGCCCCGTCCCAGATCGGGAACGGGTCCTCAGGCGTGAGCACATCGAGGGCGCGGCACCTCTCGACGAGCAACCGATAGCGGTCATCGCCGCGCAGCCGCACCGGGTCCTTGCTCTTGGTCCACAGCTCGTGGTTGCCCGGCACCCAGATCACCGTGGCGAACCGCTCCCGGAGCAGGCCCAGGGCCCACTCGACGTCTCCGACCTGCTCGGCGACGTCACCCGCGACGATGAGCCAGTCTCCGTCGGAGGTCGGCTGCAAGCTCTCGACGATGTCGCGGTTGTCCGGGTAGTGGACGTGCAGGTCGCTGACGGCGAGCAGCCGGGGGATCGTCACAGACTCAGTCGTACCGGACGCGAGGCACCTCCGCGCGCCGCCCCTCGCTGATCACACCGGCACAGCTCTGTCGGCCCGCGCGGTAACGTCGGACGAAAGCGACGGGGGGTCGAAAATGTCCGTGATCGCGGGCGCACGTCAGACGGTTCGATGGGGGCTTCGACACGCGCTGATCCGGCGCACGCTCGAGCGGAGGATGCGCGAGGGCGACGTGAGCGCGCGGCTCATGTTCGACGCCGAGGTGGTCGCCGACCCGTTCCCGTTCTACGACGTCCTGCGCGAGCAGGGGCGGCTGGTCGACAACGGCATCGTCCTCAACACCGCGCACCATGATCTCGCCACGGCCGTGCTGCGCAGCCCCGACTTCGGAGTGGTCGGCGGCCCGAGCGGCCGCGCCCCTGTCGCGTTGCGGATCGCAGAGCGCATGGCAGGCTCCGGACCGGTCGGGCCGGTGGAACCGCCGTCGATGCTCGCGGTCGACCCGCCCGACCACACCCGCTACCGCAAGCTCGTCACCAGGGCGTTCAGCGCCCGTGCGGTGGCCGCCCTGCGCAGCCGCACGGAGGAGGTGGCGGCCGAACTGCTCGACCAGATGGCAGCGAAGGGACGCACCGCCGACCTCGTCGACGATTATGCGAGCCTGCTCCCGGCCACCGTGATCGCCGAGATGCTCGGCGCGCCCGTCGAGATGCGTCGGCAGTTCCTGGAGTGGGGCGCGGGCGGCGCTTCGTCGCTCGACGCGGGGCTCTCCTACCGCGACTTCCGGCTCTCCGAGCGCCACCTCGACGCCCTGCAGAACTGGATGCTGGGCCACTTCGAGCACATCCGCCGCCACCCCGGCGACAACATCTTCTCCGCGCTCGTGCACGCCCACAGCGAGGAGGGGAGGCTCACCGAGACGGAGCTCACCAGCATCGCGGGGCTGCTGCTCGCCGCGGGGTTCGAGACCACGGTCAACCTCATCGGCAACGGCGCGGCGGCGCTCACCGCCCATCCCGACCAGCTCGACCTGCTCCGGGCCGAACCCGAGCGCTGGGCCGATGCCGTCGAGGAGATCCTGCGCTACGACTCCCCCGTGCAGCGCACCGCCCGGATCGCCGGGGCCGACGTCGAGATCGCCGGCGAGCAGGTTCAGGCCGGTCGGATCATCGTGATGATGGTCGGCGGCGCCAACCGCGACCCAGCGGTCTTCACCGATCCCCACCGCTTCGACGTCACCCGGGAGAACGCGGACGCGCATCTCGCCTTCTCCAGCGGCATCCACTACTGCCTCGGCGCTGCGCTCGCGAAGATGGAGGGCGAGGTGGGCCTGCGCGCGCTGTTCGACCGCTTCCCCGACCTCGCACTCGACGGTCCGCCGCGCCGCCGCCCCACTCGCGTGTTGCGCGGTTTCGATGCGATGCCCGTGCGGCTGACCGCCGCCACCGTCGACGCCTGACCTACCCGCCGCCGAACCATCCCGGTGCGTCGAGTCGGAACGGGGTGGTTCCGGTCATCGTGCGCAGGTCGGCCTCGAGTGCGGTCAGCCGCTCCGAGCCGAGCGTCTGCGCCCACTCGGCGCGCAGCTCGTCGAAGATCCGGGCGGAGCGCGCGAGGCTGTCGACCCCACGGTCGGTGAGCTGCAGCAACTTGCGGCGTGCGTCGTCCGGGTCGGTGGCGCGCCGCAGGTAGCCGAGCCGTTCCAGCGCGTCGACGTGCTTGGCGGCGGCCTGTTTCGTCACGCCCAGGCGACGACCGAGCTCGACGGCGGTGGTGCCGTCCCGGCCCACCGCCTGCAGGACGAAGCCGTGCACCGGCCGGACGTCGGGATGGCCCTGGTGGGCGAGCTCGGCATGCAGCCGGTCGATCAGCACGCGGAACCCGAGCAGCAGGCGCAGCGGCAGCTCGAAGCCGGGTGGATCACTTGACACGTTCGACAACCAGGTTCACTATTTCGACAACCACGTTGTCTACCTTAGGAGTTCGACCTCATGCCTGTCATCCGGCACGCCGACAGCCGCCGCACCACCACCCCGAACGCCGTGATGACCACGCACGCCTCGCCCACGCAGGGCGGAAGCACGCTCGCCGTCTGGCGCGTCGAGATGGCGGCAGGCGCGGCAGGCCCGCAGCACTCGTTCGACACCGAGCAGGTGTGGACCGCGGTGGACGGCGGCGCCACCGTCGAGCTGGACGGCGAGGCGCTCAGCATCCGGCCCGGCGACACCGTGGTGATGCCGGTCGGGGCGCAACGCCGGGTGGTCGCCGACGCAACAGCCGGGTTCGCCGCGGTCGTGGCCGCTCCGGCCGGTACCCGCGCGTCGGTACCCGGCGGCGGCGAGCCGGTGCTGCCCGCATGGATCGCCTGAGCCGCGGTGATAGTCGTCAGCCGCCGAGGGCGGCCAGCGCCGCCTCGGCCTGGCGCTGGATGGCCGCCAGCCGGGCCACCCCGACCTCGGCCTCGTCGGTGGCGCCCATGACGCCCCCGGCATAACGGCTGTACACGCCAGCCCCGATGCAGGCCCATCGCCAGCGCGCGAAGGCCACGTAGAAGTCCAGGTGGGAGACGTCGCGGCCGGAGCGCTCGGCGTAGCGGTCCACCAGCTCCGCGCGGTCGGCGTAGCCCTCCACGAGGCTCGGCCCGGCGATCGTGGGTGGCACCTCGTCGCCGGGACGGCCCCAGGACGCGATCAGCCAGCCGAGGTCGGCCAGCGGATCACCGAGCGTCGCGAGCTCCCAGTCGAACACCGCGCGCACCCGCCCGTCCGGACCGACCGCGAGGTTGCCCAGCCGGAAGTCACCGTGCGCGATCCGCACGTCGGCCTCCGGGAGCGCCGTGGCCTGCTCGACGAGCCGGGCGTGCACGGCGTCCACGGTGGACAGATCCGGTACCGACGACTCGTGCACCTGCCGGTGCCACCGGCGGAGCTGCCGCTCCAGATAGCTGCCGGAGCGGCGCAGATCACCCAGGCCGACGTCGTCGGGGTCCACGGCGTGCAGCGCGGCCATGACGTCGACGGCGTCGAGGCCCGCCGTGCGTCGGGGCGCCCCCGGTTCGAGCCGGTGTCCGGAGGCCTCGTCGCCGAGCACGTCGCCGTCGACGAACTCCATCAGATAGAACTCGGCACCGATGACGTCGGTGTCGGCGCAGAAGGCGACCGGTGGTGCCACCGGCACCGGGGTGGGCGCCACCGCCGTGATGAAGCGCCATTCGCGGTTCATGTCGTGAGCGGTCGCGAGCACCATGCCGGTGGGCGGGCGGCGCAGCGCCCAGCGGCGACCGGTGGCGTCGGTGATGCGGTAGGTGAGGTTGGAGTGCCCCCCGGAGATCCGCTCGATGTCGACGGGCTCGTCCCCCACCTTCATCTGGGGCACCTCGGCGCGGAGCCACTCGGTCAGCGGACCGGCGGGCACCGCATCGATCTCCGGTGATCGGCTCATGTCGCCATCCAATCCCCTCACCCCCCACCCCTCGCAAGCCGACCCCCGCCGGGGGCCGGGCGGCAGGGTCAGGTGGGGAGAGGGAGGACCAGGGTTTGCAGGAGGCGGTCCAGCTCGGCTTCCGGATCGGCGGTGATCCCGGTGTGCACAGGGCCTGCCTGCACGATCGTGCTGCGCGGAGCGGTCAGGCGGCGGAACCGGCGGCCGCGGTCCTCCTCCCCCGCGGGCCCGGCGTAGCGGGCGGCCTCCGCGCCTCCGTCGTCGCACACCGCCACGACGGCGTCGAGGGCGCGGGCGATCACCGCACTGTCGGCGGCGGGGTCGAGTGCGCAGAGGCGCCCGCTGTCGAGGTGCACTCGCGCCCCGAGGTAGTCCAGGGGGCGGCAGTACAGCAGTACGCCGGCGTTGATCGCCTCGCCGCGCTCGATCCTCGGGACCACCCGGAGCAGGGCGTACTCGAAGGCGTGCCGGCTCATGCGCGGTGCTCTCTCTGCGCGACGCGGAACGGGGGCTTCGGTCCCCGCGTGGGTGGCGGTTCGGTGCGCCCGTCCGCGCGGGCGGCGGCCGCCGCCTTCACCCCCGGCAGCCATGCCTCGCGTGCGTCACGGCGGGCGAGCACCTGCGCCACGATCGCCGCGCGGACGTCGTCGGGGCCGGCGAAACCCGGCTCGTCGGCGAGCCATCGGTCGGGCACGGCGTCGACCGCGCCTTGTAGCAGTTCGGGTGTGATCCGCGGGGCGAGCGCGGCGTCGGCTGCGTCGAGGTCGGGAGCGCAGCCGAGCAGCACGTGGTCGGCGGCGTCGAACGGCCTGTGCACCCAGCCCTGCGCGGCGGACCAGGCGTGCTGGAACGTGAGCGTGGCGCCGTGGTCGATCAGGTACGGCGCACCGTGCCAGAACAGCATGTTGGCGTTGCGCCACGAGCGGTCGACGTTGCCGACGAGCGCGTCGAACCACAGCACCCTGCCCGCGAGTTCGGGACCGACGGGGAACGCTCGGGGGTCGAGGTCGAGCGCGCCGGGCAGGAAGTCGATGCCGAGGTTGAGCCCCGGGCTCGCCCGCAGCAGCTCCTGCACCTCCTGATCGGGCTCGGAGGCGCCCAGGGCCGGGTCGAGCTCCACCGTCACGAGCTCCGGAACAGGCAGGCCCAGCCCGCGTGCCAGCTCCCCGGACACGATCTCCGCGACGAGGACCTTGCTGCCCTGTCCCGCGCCGTAGAACTTGACGACGTACGTGCCGAGATCGTCGGCCTCCATGAGCCCCGGCAGCGATCCGCCCTCACGCAGCGGCGTGACGTAGCGGATCGCCGTGACATGGCGCAGCATCCACACCCCCTGCTCGACGGGACAGTGACCGGGCGTCGCGCCCGCTCCGGGCCGGTCGCGCAACGGGCCCATCCTCGCACCGCGGCGCGCAGGCATTTCCGGCCCCGTCACACGGACTTGACGACCTCGCTTACCGTCATCGCACCACGACGACGACGATGAGAGGCGGGCGTTTGACTGCTCCCCGCCCTGGAGGACGGGGATTCTCCCAGTCGCCTGGGAGAGTTCCTGTTTCAGCGACCGCTGCCCGCAAGCGCTTGCGCGCGTGCAGGTCTTACGCCGTCTCCGCAGGCGAGCACGGCCAGCCCGGCCGCTCGTATGTTCAGCGCCGCGTTCACGTCGCGGTCGTGGTGCGCGCCGCAACGGCACGTCCACTCCCGCACGTTCAGCGGCATCTTGTCCCGGAGCGCACCGCACGCGGAGCACACCTTGGACGAGGGATACCAGCGGTCGATGACGACGAGGTCACGGCCGTACCACTCGCACTTGTAGCCGAGCATGCTCCGCATCTGCGACCAAGCAGCATCAGAGATAGCGCGCGCGAGGGAATGGTTGCCGACCATGTTCCGAACTGCGAGGTCCTCGATCACGATCGTTTGGTTCTCACGAACGAGACGAGTGGTGAGCTTGTGCAGGTGATCCCGGCGCCGGTCGGCGATGCGGGCGTGGACACGCGCGACCTTGACCCGGGCCTTCGCCCGGTTGTTGGAGCCCTTCGACTTCCGCGCCAGCCTGCGCTGAGCCAGCGCGAGCCGCTTCCGGTCCCGACGCTCATGGCGCGGATTGGTGACCTTCTCGCCCGTGGACAACGCGACCAGCGACGTGATCCCCGCGTCGATCCCCACCACACCCGCGGTCGGGGCTGCGTCGGACACGGTGGCTTCGACCAGCAGCGACACATGCCAGCGGCCGGCCACGTCCCGGGACACCGTGACCGTGCTCGGTTCGGCGCCCTCAGGCAGGGGCCGGGACCAACGAATGTCGAGTGGCTCGGACATCTTCGCCAGAGTGAGGCGCCCGTCGCGCCACCGGAACGCAGACTTGGTGTACTCGGCGGACTGGCCTCCACGCTTGCGGGACTTGAACCGCGGGTACTTGGCCCGCTTGTCCCAGAAGTTGGTGAACGCAGCCTGCAGGTGCCGGAGGCTCTGTTGAAGCGGGACCGACGAAACCTCGCCAAGGAACGCCAGCTCCGGATCCTGCTTCCAACCGGTGAGCAGGGCCGACGTCTGCACATAGGAGACGCGCCGCTGCTCCCCGAACCAGGCTGCAGTGCGGGCTTCGAGGGCCCGGTTGTAGACCAGCCGGACGCATCCAAAGGTCCGCGACAACTCCTGTTCCTGCCGGTCGGAGGGGTAGAAGCGGTACTTGAACGCCCGCTTCACCACCCGCTCCGTCACGCTCACACAATACGACCTCGCCGTGTGAGGCGCGGTTCACCCCTACGGACAGAACGGCTCCTCCCCAGCCTGAATGCAGGGGTATCCGCCGGTTTGGAGTCCCGATGACCGACGCGCAACCCATCGCCGCGACGAGCCCGGTCGATGAGGTGCCACCCACGGGGCGCCTTCTGGTGCTCGGCGTGCAGCACGTCCTCGTGATGTACGCGGGGTGTGTCGCCGTGCCGCTGATCGTCGGCACAGCGCTGCAGCTGGACACCCGCACGATCGGGCTACTGGTGAACGCCGATCTCGTGGTGGCGGGGATCATCACGCTGATCCAGACCCTCGGGATCGGGAAGATCCTCGGCGTGCGGCTGCCGGTCGTGACCGGCGCCACGTTCACCGCGGTCACCCCGATGATCCTGATCGGACAGAACTTCGGCCTGCCCGGGGTCTACGGATCGATGATCGTCTCGGGGATCTTCGGGATGCTGATCGCGGTGCCGTTCTCGAAGATCATCCGCTTCTTCCCGCCCGTCGTGACCGGCAGCGTCATCACGATCATCGGACTCTCGCTGATCTCGGCGGCGGCGGGGCTGATCGCCGGGAACGACCCGACCGCCCCCGATTACGGCAACCTCTCCGGGCTGGCGCTCGCCGGAGGGATCGTGCTGGTCATCATCCTCATCACGCGGTTCGTGCGGGGGTTCGTCAGCCAGATCGCGGTGCTCACCGGGCTCGTCATCGGGGCGTTGGTGGCGATCCCGATGGGGATCGCGGACTTCTCCGGCGTCGCCGAAACACCCTGGTTCGGGGTCTCCCCGCCGTTCCTCTTCGGGGCACCGGAGTTCCCGATCGCCGGCGTGATCTCCATGTGCGTGGTGATGCTGGTGATCTTCGCCGAGTCGACGGCCGACATGCTCGCGATCAGCGAGACCACAGGTGAGCGGCTGTCACCCGGGCGGATCGCGCGCGGGCTGGCCGCCGACGGGTTCTCCGGCGTGCTCGGGGGCGTGCTCAACTCGTTCCCCGACACGATCTTCGCGCAGAACGTCGGCCTGGTGCAGCTCACCGGCGTGCGGAGCCGGTTCGTCCCGGCCGTGGCCGGCGCGATCCTGCTGATTCTGGGCCTCGTGCCCAAGTTCGGCGAGGTGGTGGCGTCGCTGCCCGGCCCTGTGGTCGGGGGCGCCGGGCTGATCATGTTCGCGACCGTCACCGCCGTCGGCATCCGCACACTGCACAAGGTGCGGTTCGAGGGCACGAACAACCTCATGATCGTGGCCGTCTCGATCGGCGTCGGGATGCTGCCCGTGGTGGCGCCGTCGTTCTACGCGAAGGTGCCGGGCGCCTTCGAGATCATCGTCGGTTCCTCGATCACCTCGTGCGTGATCGTGGCCTTCCTGCTGAACCTGCTGTTCAACCACCTGCCGTGGCGACGGCCNNNNGCCGCCCGCCATCCGGCACGCAGCGGAGCCGCGCGCCGACGCGTGATCCACGCGCTTCGCCCGCCTCTCGGCGAGGAGCGCGGCTCGGGACGGCGGGGTCAGGCTTCCGACCTGCCCTTGACCGGGGTGCTGCGCCAGATCGAGGACTCCGTGTGCGCCGCGGCGCGCCGGGTGGGCGGCTGCATGTCACGCCGGTGCTGCTGCTGCCGCACGCGCACCAGGTGGTCGACGCTGTAGCGGCCCGGCCCCGTGGCGGCGATGGCGATCAGCCCGGCGGCGATGACGCCGACCAGCTCCCACCCACCGTTGGCGACGAAGATGCCGTTGGGGATGTGGACGAAGATCGCGGCCCCACTCATGATCACCAGCATCAACGCGCACACCACCGGCGTGAGCGCTCCGGCGATGAGCATGACGCTGCCGGCGAACTCCACCACCGTCACGAACGACGCAGAGATGATCGCGAGCGGGATGCTCAGCGTCTCGAATCCCTCTGTCGTGCGGCCGATGCCGTTGAGGATCAGCTTCTGATACCCGTGGGCGAACATGACGACGCCGATGAGGACGCGCGCCAGCAGGAGCGCCCAGTCGCGCGCGGGCGGTGACAGGGCTCGGTTCATCGGGTCCTCCGAAGCACTGGGTGATCAACCTGACTCGGTGCGTAACGACAGTCAACCCCACGTAGGCGAGTGATCACGCAAGGTCACCCGGAGGCCTCGGCGGCCGTACCGTCATCCGCGATGAGCAGTAGCCGCGACGGCTCGGTCGCGCATTTGTTCGACACCCGACCGGTTGCCGCGTTCGATCCGCCGTTCGCCTGGCTTTCGGCCGCCGATCGGCCGCCACCGCAGTGACGGCGAGTCGCGATGGCCACGTTCGCCGCAGCAGGAGTACCTGCCGCCGCGTGATCGGCTACGGAGAGTTTGGCGGCCAACCCTGTCTGCACCGGCCTCCTACGGAGTCACGCGCTGACAGCTGTCGCCGGGCCCTACTACCGTGCGAACGAGTAACGGCACGAGGAGGACTGAGCCATGGACGGACCGCTCACCCTGGCGATCGACGTCGGAGGCTCGGGGCTCAAGGCCTCCTTGCTGTCCCCGAAGGGCGAGATGCTCTCCGACCGTCAGCGCCGTGAGACGCCGTATCCGTGCACACCACCGGTCCTGCTCGACGAGCTGGCCGAGCTCGCCGCCACCCAGCCCACCTACGACCGGGTGTCCGTCGGCTTTCCCGGCGCGATCCGGCGGGGCAGGGTCCGCGAGGTGCCGGCGTTCTCCCGACGCGGGCCCGGCCAGGATCCGGATCCGGAGCTGGTGGAGCAGTGGACCGGCTTCGAGCTCGAGACCGCCCTCGAGAAGCGCTTCGGCAAGCCGACACGGGTCGCCAACGATGCCGACGTGCAGGGCAGCGCCGCGATCAGCGGCCACGGCATGGAGCTCGTGATCACCCTCGGCACCGGCGTCGGCTGCGCGGTCTTCTTCGACGGCATGCTGCTGCCGCACATGGAGTTGTCGCACGGGCGCTTCGGTGAAGGCCTGTCCATCGAGGTGTCCTGCGGCGACAACCAGCGGCACAAGGTCGGCAAGGAGCACTGGCGCAAGCGCGTGATGAACGCTCTCGACGCGCTCGAGGCGATGGTGCTGCCCGACCACACCTACATCGGCGGCGGCAACGCCAAGCGGCTCGACGAGGACAATATAGGGCCTAACCGCACACTGGTGCCGAACATCTCGGGCCTGCTCGGCGGCATCGCGTTGTGGGAACGCACCCTCGGTGCCCAGGAGAGTGTCCCCACACCCGCCAAGACCTGATTGGCGGCAGGATGACAGGCGTGCCTGCAACCGACATCACGACAACCGCCGAGTGGTCCGCGCTGGCCGAGCACCACAAGGCCGTGGCCGGCCTGCACCTGCGTGAGCTGTTCGACACCGACTCCGATCGCGCGAACGCGATGACGACGTCCGGTGCCGACCTCGTCCTCGACTACTCCAAGAACCGCATCACCCGCGACACCCTGCCGCTGCTGGCCGCGCTCGCCCGCGCGGCGGGGCTGCCCGAGCGCACCGAGGCGATGTTCTCGGGCGAGCACATCAACACCAGCGAGAACCGGGCGGTGCTGCACACCGCGCTGCGCCTGCCCCGGGACGCGTCCCTGGTGGTGGACGGCCAGGATGTGGTGGCCGACGTGCACACGGTGCTGGACCGGATGGGCGCCTTCTCCGACGCGATCCGCACCGGGAAGTGGACGGGCCACACCGGCGAGCGGATCCGCGCCGTCGTCAACATCGGCATCGGCGGCTCCGACCTGGGTCCGGTGATGGCCTACGAGGCGCTCAAGGCCTACGCCGACCGTGACCTGACGATGCGCTTCGTCTCCAACATCGACCCGAACGACATCTCCGAGGCCACGCGCGACCTCGACCCCGCCACCACCCTGTTCATCATCTCCTCCAAGACCTTCACCACGCTCGAGACGCTGACCAACGCGCACGTCGCGCGGAAGTGGCTGCTGGACGGCCTGGGCGGCGACGAGTCGGCCGTGGCCAAGCACTTCGTCGCGGTCTCGACGAACGCGAAGGAGGTGAGCGCCTTCGGCATCGACGAAGAGAACATGTTCGGCTTCTGGGACTGGGTCGGCGGGCGCTACTCCCTCGACTCCGCGATCGGGCTCTCGCTCATGGTCGCCATCGGCAAGGACCAGTTCGACGAGTTCCTCGCCGGCATGCACGCGATCGACGAGCATTTCCGCACATCCCCGCTCGAGCAGAACCTGCCGGCCATCGCCGGGCTGCTCAACGTCTGGTATTCGAACTTCTTCGGCGCCCAGACCCACGCCGTCCTGCCCTACAGCCAGTACCTGCACCGGCTGCCCGCCTATCTCCAGCAGCTCACGATGGAGAGCAACGGCAAGTCGGTGCGTGGCGACGGCTCGGCCGTCACCACCGTCACCGGCGAGATCTTCTGGGGTGAGCCGGGCACCAACGGGCAGCACGCCTTCTACCAGTTGCTGCACCAGGGCAGGCGGCTCGTTCCCGCCGACTTCATCGGGTTCGCCGAGCCGCTGCACGTGGTGCCGGTCCCCGACGGCGGAACGAACGGCGACATGCACGACCTCTTCATGTCGAACCTGTTCGCCCAGACCTCGGCACTGGCGTTCGGCAAGACCGCACAGGAGATCGCGGCCGAGGGCACCCCGGCGGAGATCGTGCCCCACAAGGTGATGCCCGGAAACCGGCCGTCGTCCACGATCATGGCGCGCAAGCTCACCCCGTCGGTGCTCGGGCAGCTCATCGCGTTCTACGAGCACATGACGTTCGTCGAAGGCACGATCTGGGGCATCGACTCGTTCGACCAGTGGGGTGTGGAGCTGGGCAAGGTGCTGGCCCGGCAGCTCGGCCCGGTGCTCACCGAGCCGCAGGCCGACACCAGCGGGCTCGACAGCTCCACGGCGGCGGGGATCCGCCGCTACCGGGAGTGGCGCCACCGCTCCGTGTGAGTCCTTCAGCCCACAGTCCGGCCTGGTCATCGGGCCGGGCGGAGGCGGCGCGGGCACTATGGAGCGATGACTGACGTACAGGAGGAGGACGGGGGCCCGGTCGAGGGTGCCGCGGCCGACACGGTCGCGGACGCCACCGATGCGCACCGGGCCACTGTTCCGGCCCGCACTGATCCGGCCGACGGTTCCCCGGGCGGCGCGCGCGTCGCCCCGTCCGGCCGACCGCTGCGGATCGACGACGTAGCCGACTACCCGTCCGTCGGCGCCGGCAACGGACTCGAGAACGCAACGCCCGCCGGTCTTCGCGAGCGTGTGCTCGTCCCCGCACCGCAGCCGGGAACCGGCGCGCTCGTCACGGCGTTGCTGGCGTTCGCCGCCGCGGCCGGCCTGTACGCCGCGTTCACCGGTGGCGGACCTGCGCTGGCGGATTCGGCGCTGCTGAGCGAGTCGATCGAGGTCCGCTCCGGTGGTCTCACCCAGCTGGCTGTGTTCGTCACGAACGTCGGGAACACCACGTCGATGGCCGTTCTGGCCGTCGTCGTCGCCGGCTGGTGCTGGTACCGGGGCCGCCGAGCGGACGCGGTGCTCGCCGTCGTCGCCATGGCCGGATCCGCAGCCCTGTTCAACCTGTTGAAGGACGCGTTCGGCCGCCCGCGGCCGCCCATTGCGGACCGGCTGGTCGACGCAGGGAACGAGTCGCTGCCCTCGGGGCACGCGACGATGTCGATCGTGGTGATCGGCACCATCGTCGTTCTGGCGTGGGCAGGCCGGTCCGTCATGACCCGTGTGGTGATGGTGGTGGCCGCCGCGGTGTGGGTGGGTGCGGTGGGGGCCACCCGGGTCTATCTGGGTGTGCACTGGTTCAGCGACGTGGTGGCGGGCTGGCTCGTCGGCGCGGCCTGGCTCGCGCTGTGCGTGGCGGTGTGGAACTTCGTGAAGAGTCGGTCGCCGCGTACGAACGGCACTCCGGTCCGATAGATCAGCCCGAACGCGCCGCTCGTTCGAGCCGGGGTCGCCCGCACCCGCGTCAGGACTGTTCCGCCGAGCACCACCACGTCGTGCGTCCCCCGACCGTGCCGTGCACCATCGGTGCTCCGCAGCGCGGGCACGACGCGTCGGCGTGCCGGAACGGGTTCACCTCACCCGTGTGCGCACCGCCGTTCGCGATCGCCCCGGCGATCGCCCGCTGCATCGCCGCGTACAGCCGGTCGAGGGTGTCGCCGTCCAGATCACCGGCAGGCGCCGATGGCGACACGGCGGCCTGCCACAGGATCTCGTCGGCGAGCAGGTTGCCCACGCCGGCGAGCACCGACTGGTCGAGCAGGCGCGCCTTCACCGGCGCGCGCCCTCGCCCGACGCGGGTGCGGAACTCCTCGCGCGTGATCGTCTCGGCGTCGGGGCCGAGCTCCGAAAGGTCGGGGTCGAGGCGGACGCGCCCGAGGCGGCGCTTGTCGAACAGCCGCAGCTGCCCGCCGTCGGTGAACGTCATCGTGAAGCGGTCCCACTCGGCCTTGCGCGGGGTGCGGTCGGGACGCACCGGCTCTCCCCCGCCCCGCTCGCCGTCAGGGCCTGTGACGATGATCCGCCCGCCCATCCCGAGGTGGACGCCGAGCGGCGGACCGGCCTCGCCGTCGGGGCCGACGGTGTCGAGCCACATCGTCTTGCCGCGGCGGTGCGCCGCCACGAGCCGACCCCCGACGAGCGCCCGTGCGATGTCACCGGGACGATGCGGGCGGCTGACCCACTCGTCGTTGTCGTCGACGGCCTGGATCTCCCGGTCCAGGGCGCTTTCGAGGGCCTGACGCGCACTCTCCACCTCGGGCAGCTCCGGCACTCCCCCAGTCTGACGGTGGCGCGGAACACTCGCGCACCTCGCCGTGTTGGCCCGCTCATGGGCCGATCACGGGTGCGGGCACCGGAGCTCACCGGACGTCGCTGGTTGAACACGGGTGGTGAGCCGCTCTCCCTCGCGACACTGCGCGGCAAGATCGTCTTGCTCGACTTCTGGACTTTTTGCTGCGTCAACTGTTTGCACGTGATCGACGAGCTGCGGGAGTTGGAGGAGCGGTTCGCCGACGTGCTGGTGACGATCGGTGTGCACTCCCCGAAGTTCGTGCACGAGGCCGACCCGGACGCCGTCGAGGCCGCGGTGGAGCGCTACGGCGTACACCATCCGGTGCTCGACGATCCCGAGCTCACCACGTGGGACGCCTACGCCGCGCGGGCCTGGCCGACCCTGGCCGTCATCGACCCGACCGGGTACGTCGTGGCGCAGATGTCCGGTGAAGGGCACGCGAACGGGCTGGGCGTGCTGATCGAGGAGCTGGTGGCCGAGCACGAGGCCGCCGGCACGCTGCACCGCGGCGACGGGCCGTACGTGGCGCCGCCGGAGCCGACCACGGCCCTGCGTTTCCCCGGGAAGGCGATCAAGCTGCCCGGCGGCACGCTCCTCGTGTCCGACACCGCGCACCACCAGCTCGTCGAGCTGGACGCCGACCTCGTCACCGAGCGTCGGCGCATCGGCACCGGCGAACGCGGCCTGGCCGACGGGGACGAGCCCCGGTTCGCCGAACCGCTCGGTCTCGTGCTGCTGCCCGACGCGGTGGCTGCGACCACCGGCTACGACATCGTGGTCGCCGACAGCGCCAACCACGCCCTGCGCGGGGTGCGGCTCGACGACGGCCACGTGACGACGGTGGCCGGAACGGGCGCCCAACTGCGCGAGCGGGTCGATGTCGGTGCGTCGGCGGCCGAGCTGTCGACGCCGTGGGATCTCGCGTGGTGGGAGGAGCGGGTCGTCGTCGCGATGGCGGGCAACCATCAGCTGTGGTCGTTCGATCCCGTCTCCTGCGCGGTCACGGTGCTTGCCGGCACGACCAATGAGGGCCTGCGCGACGGGCCACCGGACGAAGCGTTCTTCGCGCAGCCGTCCGGGCTCGCGGTCGCCGCGGACGGGACGCTCTGGGTGGCGGACGCGGAGACGTCCGCGTTGCGTGCGATGGTCGACCGGCCCGCGGCGGGAGCGGCGGTGACGACGGCCGTCGGGCTGGGCCTGTTCGACTTCGGGTTCCGGGACGGATCGGCCGACACCGGCGACGAACCCGCGCTGTTGCAGCACCCGCTCGGCGTTGCAGTGCTCCCCGACGGGTCGGTGGCGATCGCCGACACCTACAACGGCGCGATCCGTCGGTACGACCCCAGCACGCGCACGGTCGGTACGCTGGCGCGGGGCCTGCAGGAGCCGAGCGATCTCCTCGTCGACGGCGACGCGCTGGTGGTGGTGGAGTCCGCGGCGCACCGGCTCGTGCGGGTGCCGGTGCCGGCGAGCTCCCGGGTGGACCGGGGCGCACACCGCGTGCGGCGGGCCCGCACCGACCTCGCGCCCGGCGGACTGTCACTCCGGATCGACTTCATGCCGCCCACCGGGCAGCACCTCGACACACGCTTCGGTGACCCGACGTCGTTGACCGTCACGGCCTCGCCGCCGGAGTTGCTCACCGCGGGCGCCGGCACGGCTACCGGGCTGGCGCGAGAGGTGCGGTTCGCTCCCGACGGGCCGGTCGAGGGCGTGCTGCAGATCAGCGTGGCGGCCGCGGCCTGTGACGACGGCGACGGGGTGTTCGCGGCGTGCCACCGCTACCAGCAGGACTGGGGCATCCCCGTGCGTCTCGTGGACGGCGCGCCCGACGAGCTCGTCCTGGACCTGCGCGCGGTGCGGGAGTAGCGAAGAACAGGTACCCCCGTGTGGCGGCGTGCTCCTCACGCCGCGCGGCCGGGGTGTCCTCGGCGGACGCGACGGAATGCGGGCGCGGATCCGGACCATTCCGCTCCCGGTACGTACGACTCGTAACGTAATGCGCTGCGCGAGTGTATGTTCGGACTCAGCCAGGTGATGACTCTGCGATCAATCACCGTTCGATTGACATGACACCGGTTAGTCTCACTGAAATAAGCGCGAGTACTAGCAGAAGTAGCGTCTCGCCCTCGGATGGATCGACCCGAATTCTTGGTGCCATGCCAGTACCGAGAGTGCGCGGAAATCAGGACTCGCCGGCACACTACGGGCTTGCATGGCCATTTCGGCGCGGTCGAGACGTACGCGCCGAGCGAGACGTGATGTCCGAAACGGAGAATTGAGGCGGCCTCCCGCGGGAGGATTCCGATGCCATCCGCTCCCACTCGAGCACTCCGACCCGATGACCAGCATCGAGGACAGCCGACGATCACCTCTTCACGGACCCGGGTGCGCATTCGACGCTGACACCCCCGGTACCGGAGAACACCCAGGTACTGCTATCGGGAATAGCACCCCATGACCGCTGTCGGCGTCGATCATTTTCGTCATCAATGAGGGACCATGTCTGAAATCGGAAGAGAAACACGGCCGGATCCTTTCGTGCGCCCAGCCGGGATGATTGTCGACGGAGGCAGTCCGGCAACTGGCGCCGAAAAGGCGCTCCTGGAGATCCTGACGGACGTCGCACGCGCGGAGCGGGCGACGGTCGAGAGCAACTTCTTCCACGACCTCGGCGCCGACTCGATGGTCATGGCCCGGTTCTGCGCCCGCGTCCGAAAACGACCCGACCTTCCGACGGCGACGATCAAGGACGTCTACACGAACCAGACGATCAGAAGTCTGGCGGCTGCACTCGCGGAGACACTGCCTACCGCTCCGGTGGCAACGGTGCCTCCCGTGCCGAAACCCTCACCACGGCCCCGGGTCTCCGCCGATCTGGGCAGCCCGACGACCGGCCCGCCGATCAGCACGGAACATGCACTACTGGACATCCTCAAGGGCGTCGTAGGCGTGGAGCAGGCGGCGGTCGACAGCGACTTCTTCCACGACCTCGGCGCCGACTCGATGGTCATGGCCCGGTTCTGCGCCCGCGTCCGAAAACGACCCGACCTTCCGACGGTGACGATCAAGGACGTCTACACGAACCCGACGATCAGGAGTCTGACCGCGGCAGTCGAGAGCACATCGCCGGCCGCCCTGGCGGCGCCGGCCCCCGAGGAGGCGCCCGCGGAACCCGCGGCGCGGCGACGGGCCGGTACCCCGATGTACGTGCTCTGCGGAGTGATCCAGCTCCTGGTGTTCGTCGTGTACCTCGCCTTCACCGAGGCGGCCGCCCAGGTGGGCGACGACTGGATCTCCGCAGCCCCGAACGTGGTCGAGCTCTTCCTGCGGGCGGCCGTGTACGGCGACGTCGCCGTTCTCGCGATGTGCATCCTCCCGATCATCGCGAAGTGGGTGCTGATCGGGCGGTGGAAGGCTCAGGAGTTCCCGGTCTGGAGCCTGGCCTACGTCCGCTTCTGGCTCGTCAAGACATTGACGCGGTCGAACCCACTCGTGCTGTTCGTCGGTGGCCGGTCGCGTACCACCGCGACGTCCCCGGTCATCAACTTCTACCTGCGGGCACTGGGCGCGAAGATCGGCCCCGGCGTCGCGATCTACACCCGAACCCTGCCGGTCTGCACCGACCTGCTCACGATCGGTGCGGGGACGGTCATCCGGAACGAAGCATTGATCTCCTGCTACCGGGCGCACGACGGGAAGATCCAGATCGGCCCGGTTCATCTCGGGAAGGACGTGTTCGTCGGCGAGGCGTCGTTGATCGACATCGGAGCGTCCATGGGCGACGGCGCCCAACTCGGACACGTCTCCTCGCTCCACGCGGGGCAGAACGTGCCGGCCGGCGAAAGCTGGCACGGATGCCCGCCGGAGCGCACGGACTCGAACTACCGGATGGTCACGGAAATCCCGGGTTCGCGGCGCAGGGCAATGTCCTTCGGAATCTCGCAACTGCTGGGCATATTCGTCGTCTCCGTCCCACTGACAACCGGCCTGCTGACTCTGGCCGTCGACAGAATCCCGCAGTTGACCAGGCTCCTGGACCCCGAGCCGGGGGCACTCACCACCTGGTCCTTCTATCTCGACCTGGCCACCGTCTCCGCTGTGGTCGTCGTGGGCACTCTCGTGCTCGCACTACTGGCCGTCGGCACGATTCCCCGCCTACTCAACCGCTTGATCGAGCCGGATACGGAGTATCCCTTGTTCGGCTTCCACTACGGGATTCACACAGCGATCGCGCGACTGACCAACAGTCAGTTCCTCTTGAATCTCTTCGGCGACAGCTCGTACGTGGTCCCCTACCTTCGCTGGATCGGATACGATCTCTCCGCGGTGGTGCAGACCGGGTCCAACTTCGGCACGAAAGTCAGGCACGACAACCCCTACCTGGTCACGATCGGGAGCGGGACGATGGTGGCCGACGTGCTGGCAATGCTCAACGCCGAACTCTCGAGCACCTCGTTCCGTCTTTCGCGGACGAGGATCGGGGCGAACAGCTTCGTCGGAAACAATCTCTACTTCATCCCGCAGAGCAGAGTGGGCGACAACTGCCTCATCGGGTCGAAAACCATGATCCCGATCGACGGTCCACTCCTGGAGAACACCGGACTCATGGGCGCTCCCGCCTTCCCGATCCCACGGACCGTCGCACGGGACAAGGCGCAACGCATGGGACGGTCCGACGAACGCCGGGGCCTCAGCGCCAAGAACAGACACAACATCGTCACCATATTGCTCTTCCTGTTCCTGCGGTGGTCCTTCCTGCTCTCCACACTGGTCCTCGTCGGAACCCTCTCGGCAGTCTACGAGGAGGGCAACGTCCTGCTGGCAGTGGCATTGTCCGGGGTGTCCTACCCGGTGTGGTTGATGGTCGTCTGGGTACTCACCGAACGCCTCGTCACTCCACGATTCAGAAAGTTGCGACCGCAGTACTGCTCGATCTACGACCCATATTTCCGCAAGCACGAACGGTACTGGAAGGCCAACTGGCAGGACTACTACATGCTGTTCAACGGCACCCCGTTCAAGAGTTTGCTGTGGCGCATGCTCGGTGTGCGGGTCGGGCGCCGTTTCTTCGACGACGGCATCTTTCTCACCGAGCGGTCTCTCGTCACCATCGGTGATGACTGCACAGTTAATCAGTCGTCAGAACTTCAGGGCCACTCCCAGGAGGACGGCATCTTCAAGTCCGGCTACATCACGCTCGGCTCCCGCGTCACCGTGGGCAGCGGCGCGTGGCTGAACTACGGCACGACGGTCGGCGACGACGTCATCATCGAGCCGCACGCCTATGTCATGAAGGGTGAGGAGATCCCCGCTGACGCCCGCTGGGGCGGCAATCCGGCTGTCGAGGTCCGGGACGGCCACGAGCACGGCATCGACCTCACCCGCCCGATCGGACGGGTGACCGTAGGGACGGCGGGTGTCTGACGGAGAGCCCGAAGCGGGGGCCTGCGCATCCGTTCGAGGCCCCCGCACCGGTGTCGACCTGGCCAGAGGCCTCGCGCTACTCGGTCTGATGGCAGCCGGCGTGTTCCATGCCGCCCCCGGCAACGGCCCGTCGGCGTTGGGCCCCATGAGCGCAGGTGACTGTCCCGCAGTGGCGTTCGCACTGGTCGCGGGCGTCAGCCTCGCGCTGACCTCCGGGGGATGCCGGATCCCGGATCGTCGGCACCGCGCTTCCGCCCGCGCGGGCGTCGCCGTGCAGGCCGTGCTGATCGCGGCGATCGGTCTCGCGCTCGGGTTCAGCGACGCCGTGCCGGTCGTCCTCCCCTACTACGGCGTGCTCTTCCTGCTCGCCACCCTGTTCCTCGGGCGCAGGCCATGGTTCCTGGCGCGTTTCGCGGCCGTGGTGCTGCTCGTCACCCCGATCATGGTGACCTCCACTCTCGACAGCGGCGTCCCGCAGCCCCAGGGGAATCCCACCTTCTCGACCGTGGTCGCCGATCCGTCCGGGCTGCTCATCGACGTGTTCGTCACGGGGCTCTACCCCGTGCTCGTCTATCTCGCCTCCATCTGCGCGGGTCTTGCCATCGGCCGCATGGACCTGTCGTCGGTGGAGCTCACCCGCGGACTGCTGATCGGCGGACTCGCGGTCGTGGCCGTTTCGTGGGTGTGGTGGCTTGCCTTTCCGGCATCGCGTTCGCACGGCTGGGTCTATCTCATTCGCAGCATCAACAGCCTCGGCTCAGCAGTTGTGGTGGTCGTGGCCGCGCTGCTCCTGGTGCGCACTCGCGCGACGGAACGTCTGCTGCGGCCGTTCACGGCCGTCGGAACGATGGTGCTCACGCTCTACTGCGGGTACGTGGTGGTGGTTGCCACCGGTGTGCTGGG
The DNA here is from genome assembly GCF_039534065.1 of Pseudonocardia yunnanensis. Taxonomy (NCBI): domain Bacteria; kingdom Bacillati; phylum Actinomycetota; class Actinomycetes; order Pseudonocardiales; family Pseudonocardiaceae; genus Pseudonocardia; species Pseudonocardia yunnanensis. Next base: position 75,595 of record NZ_BAAAUS010000001.1, read on the forward strand.
AAGCAGCCCCGCTGAGCAGTACCCGGTGCTGCTCGCCGGTGCGTTGCTGTTCGCCGTGCTGTGGCGACGGTTCCTGGCGGAGGGGCCGCTGGAGTTTCTCGTGGCGCAGCTCGCTCGCAGGGCACGGCATGCCGTGCTGGCGGCCGGCACGGAAGAGCCGGAGTGACCGGACGCCGATCGCCCGCCCGCGCCGGCAGCTCATTCCTGCGTATCGCGCGGAGCGTCAGCCGGCGTCGACAAGGCGTGGTGCGCCACGGCGCACACCACGGCGTAGCGACTGCTCGGAGCTTCGCTCAGAACGCCGTCTCTCCCACCGAGCTGCTCCCGCACCCGGTCGACGTCCCACCGGTGGTGGCCTCCGGGTGTGGTGACGTCCGGCACGAGCAGGCCGATCCCCACCCACCTGTTCACGGCGGCGCGCGAGACGCCGAGTGCCTTCGCGAGTGCCCCGGTGCTCACTAGTTCCACGCTGCGGACAGTAGGCGCTGATCAGCAGCGGTGTGTGCGCTTCCCGGCATGGCGTTTGCAATCGTTCGTTCGAGCCCGCACGAGCGCAGGCCGCGTCCTACTCGTCGCGCTTCCGCTGCCCACGCAGCTGCTCTCGCACGCGCTTGACGTCCCAGCGGTGGTGTCCGCCCGGCGTGGTCACATCGGGCGTGATGAGCCCCGCGTTCACCCAGCGGATCACAGCTCCCCGCGAGACTCCCAGAGCCTTCGCGAGGTCTCCGGTGCTCACCAGGTCCTCCACGTTCTCAACGTTAGGCGCTGGTCAGAGCCAATGTAGCTGCTCCGGGACAGTCTCAGCGAACATCTCAACTCAGAGCAAGTATCTCGACTCGTCACAGCTCGGGTTTGTTCGGTACGATTCTGAACGTTCCGAGCGGGCGAGACCCTGGGGGAGACGTGACCGGTGAGTACAGAGCTGACGCTCCTCCGGACGAGCGGGAGATCAGCCCGCGAAACGGCGAGGCTCGACGTGGCGAGTGACCCGCAGGTCTCGTGGGCGGCCCTGGTTGCCACGGTCGCAGCAATGCCGGACGTGGCGGCGCGGCTGCTCGCCGATCACGTCGACGACGGAACCGGCAGGTGCCGCGGGTGCACGCGGGGTGGGTGCGGCACACCGAGCGCGCGGTTCCCCTGCACGCTGGCCGCGCTCGCCGCGCAGGCCACTGCCCGCACCAGGTTGCGCGTGGTGAGGTAGCCGGGCTCGCGCGTTCTCAGCTGCCGAGGGCACGCAGGGTCGAGGAGTTCAGATCGCCCGGCACGGACGGCCACGCAGCGGCCGCCCGTGCCGTCTCGACGAACCGGTGGACCACCGGGACGTCCATGTCCGTGCGCCACGCGATGGACAACGAGGAGGCGGACAGCTCCCGCACCGGGATGAACGCAAGGCCCGGTCGGTCGTAGAAGCGCTGAGTCGAGGCCTGGGTGAAGGCCATCCCGCGCCGGGCCAGGATGGCCTCGAAGCACTCGTCCACCGTGGTCACCTCCGCGCCCAGCTGCACCGGCCGGCCGTCACGGGCGTCGGTGGCGAGCCAGAAGTCGCGCCAGTAATCCGGTGCCCGGCGCGCGACGAAGGGCTGATCGGCCAGCTGTTCGAGGGTGACCTCGTCGAACTGCGCCAGCGAGCACTCGCTCGACACCACGAGCAACCGCGGCTCGACGAACAGGGTCTCGACTGCCAGCCAGTCCTGCATCAGCAGCGGCGGCCGCACGAAGGCGACGTCCGAGCTGCCCGTGGCCAGGCCGACGTAGGGGTCGGAGAAGTCGTGCGAGCGCATCTCGACCTGGATGCCCGGATGGCGGACCTGGAACGCGGAGAGGATCTTCGGTGTGAGCTCCGCCGCCGCGTTGGCCTGGAAGCCCACCACGAGCGAGCCTCGCGCCCCGTGCGCCGCGGCGCGGGTCAGCTCCGCCGCGCGATCGGCGGCGTCGAGCAGGCGCCGGGCCTCGCCGAGCAACACCTCGCCCGCGGCGGTCAGCTCGACGTGTCTGCTGGTGCGCAGCAGCAACGCGGTGCCGATGCCGTGTTCGAGCTTGCGGATCTGCACGCTCAGCGAGGGTTGCGCGATGTGCAGCCGGGCCGCTGCCCGACCGAAGTGCAACTCCTCCGCCACCGCGACGAAGTAGCGCAGGAGGCGCAGCTCCAACGGCGTGTGCACCCTACCGACGATAGGCCGCGGATCCGCGGTCCTACCAATTGCTGGGAACTATCGGTCGGTGCACGACAGGTATTGGACCGGCGCATCCGGCGGGGAGTCAGATTGACGGCGAACCGCTCAGAGAGGAGTACCAGGATGGCCACCGCCACCCAAGCCCCGGCGCCCGCCGACTGGGCCCGGGCCTTCATCGAAGCCAACGACCAGGATCCGGAGATCCAGGCCCACGGCAAGTACTTCACGTGCGCCTACCTGCTCGACATGGCGGAGCACACCTTCGTGGTGCGCATCGTGTCGGGGAAGGTCGCCCAGGTCGCCGTGGATCCCGGCCCACTCGACGTGCCCTACCAGTTCGCGATCCGGGCCAGTGCCGAGACGTGGCGGAACTTCGGCGTGGCAACGCCCCCGCCGATGTACCACGGCATCTGGGCGGCCACCTTTCAGCGGGACATGAAGCTGGAGGGCGACATCCTCGTCCTGATGCAGAACCTCCGCTGTCTGACGCGCCAGATCGAGTTGCTGCGCGGCATCGGCGTTCCCGTCTGACATCCCGAAAGCGGAGAGGAATCGATCATGGCGAGGATTTCCCCGGTGACGGGGCACTACGTCGACGTGGACGTCGACGGGCTTTCGTACAAGGTCTTCTATCTGGAGAACGGATCCGGCACGCCGCTCGTGTGCCAGCACACGGCGGGCTGCCACAACCACCAGTGGCGCGGCCTGCTCGAGGACGAGGACATCACCGCGAACTACCGGGTGATCGCCTACGACCTGCCGCGGCACGGCAAGTCGGATCCGCCGGAGAACAGCGAGTGGTGGACCGAGGAGTACAAGCTCACGGCCGACCACTACGCGAAGTTCATCGTGGCTCTCTGCGACGCCCTCGAGCTGGAGCAGCCGGTCTTCATGGGCTCCTCGTTCGGCGGCAACATCGCACTGCAGCTCGCCCTGCGGTATCCGGAGCGGTTCGCGGGCGTGATCCCGGTGGAAGGCGCGGACTACTCCCCCGGCTTCTACCTCGACTGGTGGCAGCACCCGCACGCCAACGCTGCGCAGGTGTGCGCGAGCGGCGTCTGGGACCTGATGGCACCACAGTCGCCGGTGGCCGACCGCTGGAAGACCTGGTTCTACTACAGCCAGGGTTCGGAGGCGTTCAAGGGCGACCTGTACTTCTACTCGGTCGACCACGACCTGCGGGACAAGCTCGGGGCGATCGACGGCGAGCGGTGCCCGGTGGTGATGTTGACCGGCGAGTACGACTACCTCACCACCCCGGACGACGGTCGGCGCACCGCAGCCCAGATCAAGAACGCGTCGTTCATCGAGATGAAGGAGATCGGGCACTTCCCCATGAGCGAGAACTACGGGGTGTTCCGCGGTTACCTCAAGCAGGCCCTGGAGCAGCTGCGTAGCAAGCAGTCGGCGTAGCCCTCACCGGAGCGCGTCGTTCGGCAGCACGGCGTGCACACCCCAGGTGTCGTTGGCCACCTGGGTGATCCGCATGTCGACCGTCGCGCTCGCGAGCGCGAGGGCCGCGGCCTTGGGGTTCTCGCCGTCGAAGTCGATCAGGGTCTGCATCCACGCGAGCATGGCGTCGAGGGCCTCGGCCATGGCCTCGTTGAGGTCCTCGTGGAAGCCGAACGTGATGCGGCCGCCGGGGGTGACGGCGTGGATGCCGGGTACGGCCGGATCGGTGACCAGGTCGAGCGCGACCGTCGTGGTCATCGGGCACTCGATCGCGGTGCCACCGACCTCTCCATCGCCCTGCGCGGCGTGGCCGTCCCCGAGGTGCAGTAGCGCTCCCGGGACCGTGACCGGTAGGTAGAGGGTGGATCCGGCGACGAGCTCACGGCAGTCGATGTTCCCGCCGCCCTCGGCGCGGGGCGGGATCGTGGAGTGCTCCCCCGCCGCGGCCGGGGGCAGTCCGATCACCCCGAGGAACGGGGCGAGCGTCACGCTGTGGCCGCGGTCGTTGACGCCGACGCCGCGCTCGGCGTCGAGCGCCCAGAGCAGGTGGGACGGCGGGCCGTCCGCGAGGCCCAGCCGGCGCACCAGCCACTTGTCCCTCGCCGCGGCGATGGTCCAGCCCCAGTCGCCGGGCCGCATCGAGACCAGGTGCACCGCGAGCACCATGCCCGGCTCCGCGCCGCGCACCTCGATCGGACCGGTCAGGCAGTGGCCCCCGCGGGCGGCGAACATGAGCGGCCGCTCCTCGCCCGGCTTCTGCTGGCGCTCGAGATGTCCCTTCGCGTCCAGCGATCCCACCACCAGCGTGTCCCCCGGCTCGACGGTGAGGACGGGCGCCGTCTCGCGACTGAGGACGTTGATCGTCGTCTCCGGGGTGGGCCCGAGGTGGTGCTCGGTCATGCGACTCCTTCCGGGAGTACCGGATCGCGTGCGGCGGACGCGACGCCCGATGATCACGATCCAACGGGATGGTCGCACGCCGCGGCGCGGCCGGGCGCATGCGCCGAGCCAGTAGAGCAGGCCGAGGTGTGGCGGGTCGGTGGCGTATTCGCCGACGTGCCGTGTGCCGGTGGTGCGAGGCAGGTTCGGGGCGGCGGCCGGCGTCGCGAGCGGGCATCTCGTTCACCGGTTCACGTGGTCGGCCGGTTCTCTGCCCGTCCGGCCGGAGCCGAAGTGGTGCCCGTCCGCGATGTTTCCGATTGCGACTCGCCGCGGGTCGAGGAGATTCTGTCGAGGGCCCAGATCAGGAATGCCAGCGTGGTGAGGCCGGCGCCGAGAACGCAGACGGCGCTCCAGCCCGCGACGCTGTAGGCGGTGGTTGCCGCGATCGCGCCACCGCCGGTGCCGATGGCGTAGTAGACCGTGTTGCTGCCGATGAGCCGGCTGCTGGCGTCGGGATCGATCGCCACGATCACGTGCTGGTTGGTGACGCTGATGGCCTGCCCCGCAAAGTTGAGGATGATGATTCCGATGATCAGCGGGATCAGGGACTGCGGTAGCCAGCCGATCGGCGCCCAGGACACGGCGAACAGCACGAGGGCGACGCCGGTCACCCACTGCGCCCGACCGCGGTCGGCCAAGGCGCCTGCGCGGGAGGCGCCGATGGCTCCCGCGACGCCGGCGAGACCGAACAGGCCCACCTCGGTGGTGGACAGGTGCCACGGCGCCGCTGTCAGCGGCAGTGCGACGGATCCCCAGAGGGCGCCGAAGCCCGCGAACACCAACAGCGTGATCAGGCTGCGGACGCGGAACGCGCGCTCGTGAATCGTCAGGGTGACGACCGATGTGATCAGCCGCCGGTAGGAGACTGCTCTCCTGGTGGTTTCCGGTGGCAGCTTGCGGGCCAGTACGAGCGCGAGCCCGAGCATCAGCAGCGCCGAGACGACGTAGATCGAGCGCCAGCCGAGGGCATCGGCGAGCACACCGGACACGGTACGGGCGAGCAGGACGCCGAAGACGACGCCGCTGGTCACGATGCCGAGGATCCGGCCCCGCGACTCGGCACTGCTCAATGCCGCTGCGTAGGCGTTGATGACCTGCTGCACGACCGACACCACCCCGACGATGGCGCTGGCGATGAGGAACATCAGTGAGCCGGGAGACACGGCCACAGCGACCAGGGCTGCCGCGGCGATCACGCACCCCGCGACGATGAGCATCCGCCGGTTGATCAGATCGCCCAGTGGCACGATCAGGATCAGGCCCAGCAGGTAGCCGACCTGGGTCACGGTCGTGACCAGCCCGAGTCCGGCCGGCCCGACTCCGAGGTCTCGTCCGATCTGCTCCAGCAGAGGCTGGGCGTAGTAGATGTTCGCGACTGCCATCCCGGAAGCGATGGCCAGCATGACCGCGAGCTTGGTGCTGATTCCGCCTGGTGCGTCGCCGGGGGTTTTCCGGGCAGTGGGTGGACTCATCGATCTTCCTCGTGGCTTGCCGGCGTCTCGAGGGCGGCCACTACAGGGACAGCACGACATCGTTCGGGAGACCCAGGAGAGCCTTTCCGTAGACCTCGGAGCTGATGCCGGGCAGCAGAGTCACATGCCGCGCCGCGACGTTCGCGTCCTGCCAGATCCGCTGCAGCGGGCTGGAGTCGACGAAGCCCCCGGAACCGTGCACGTTGAGCAGGATGGTGATCGCTTCCACCACCTGTGCCGCAGCCCGGCTCGCGTCCGCCCGCACCCGGGCCCGCACGGGGAAGGACGGCGGCTCGCCTCGCGCGGCGTGGTCGTCGAGATCGTCGGCAGCCCGGTACGCGTGCAGGTGCGCAGTGTCGATCAGCAGCGCGGCGTCGCCGAGCTGCATCTGGAGGCTGGCGGAGTCAGCCTGCCGGCGGAACACGGTGCCGGCCACTCGTTTCGTGCCCGCCGCGTCCAGCACGTGGTCGAGCGCCGCCCGCCCCAGCCCCAGGAGCGGGCCGATGAGCCCCATCGTGTGAGTCGGGTAGAAGCCGCTGCGATAGGTGATCTCGTCCTTGTGCTCGGTCGGGTAGTCGCCCGCGTCCAGGCGCGCCCGCGGCACCACGCGATGCCACGGCACGAACACGTCCTCTGCGCTCAGCGTGTTGCTCCCCGACCCCCGCATCCCGGCCGTGAACCACGTGTCGGTCACCGTGTAGTCGGCGGCCGGGACGGGCGCGAGCGCGCCCTCGATCACAGCCCCGGTCTCGTCGACGAGGTTGAACCCGAGCATTGCCCACTGGGCGTGCAACGAGCCCGAGACGTAACCCCAACGGCCGGACAGCCGCACACCTCCCTCGACAGCGACAGCGGTGCCCACCGGCGCGAGCGAGCCACACACCCGCGCATCCGGGTCGGCGCCGAAGACGTCGTCCTGCACACGGGTCGGACACAGCCCGATGTCCCAGGCTGAGTGGTTCACCAGCGATACCACCCAGCCCGCGGCGCCGTCGCCGTACGCGACGGCCGCCATCACATCGAGGCTCGTGCGGACGCCCGCCTCGTATCCGCCGTATCGCCTGGGCAGCATCACCTTGAACAGGCCCGCACCCGCGAGGGCGGCGATGCTCGCTTCGGTGACCCGTCGATCAGCGGCCCCCTGCTGGGCGTTGTCCGCCAGAAGCTGCCGGAGCCGCTCCGCGCGGGCAACCAGGAAAGATCGGTCATCCATCGACCGGCCCACTGATTCCGAAAAGTCCGTACTCATCGGGCTTTCCTTCAGGAAATGTGAAGTCATGTTCCTTCAACCATCCGAACAGGATGAGGTCGGACCGTTGACGATTCATGTCGCACGCTTTCGCCAACGGAATGGGAATACCGGGTTCGAGGTGTGCCCGGCTGGTCAGTCGGTGGTGACGAGCAGCCCTGTCGCGAGTTCGCCGATCGCCTCGATCGCGTACTGCTGCATCTCCGGGCCGAAGGTGATGCGCGTCGCGCCCAGCCGTCCCAACTCGGCCACGGACCTCTTTACCGGTCCGGCAGCCATGTTGATGGGACCCTCGATGCCCTCCCGCAGCGCCGGGAGCACCTCGGGCGGGGCCAGGAGCGGGTACACACAGTCGGCGCCGGCGGCCACGTACAGACGGGCGCGTTCCACGGCGTCGGCCGGGTCACCCGTCCCGAACAGGAAGGTGTCGACACGCGCGTTGATGAAGAGATCGTCACCGGCCTCGGCCCGTACCTCGGCCAGCCAATCCGCGTGCCGCTTGGGTTCCTTCATCGTGGTGTGGTGCTCGGAGTCCTCCAGGTTGCAGCCGACGACGCCCGTCTCCAGTAGCCGCCCGACCAGCTCCCTGGGTGCGAGGCCGTAACCCCACTCGACGTCGGCGGATACGGGCACGGAGACGGCCCGGACGATCCTGGCCACCGCGGTGAACATCTCGTCGCGCGGGGTCGAGCCGTCCTGGTAACCGAGCGAGGCGGCGACCCCGGCACTCGGGGTGGCGAGGGCGGGGTAGCCGGCGTCGGCGAAGACCCGCGCGCTCGCAGCGTCCCACGGCCCCGGCAGGACGAGCGGGTCGCCGGCGGGGCGGTCATGGTGCAGGGCACGGAAGATGGAGACGGTCATTATTTTTTTGTCCCGAGGAAAGCGAGGGGGTGATGGTGCGGACTCGAGATACGTGCGCAGTTCGGCACGGTGCTCTATGCGCCCGGTGTGTAGTGACCGGGGACCATCCGGGTGGACACCCCGAAGCGGTTGAACGCGTTGATCGTCGCGATCGCGGCGATGAGGTGGGACAGCTCGGTCTCGTCGAACTCGGCCGCCGCCTTCGCGTACACCTCGTCCGGAACGAATCCCTCGGTGAGCACGGTGATCGCCTCGGTCAGTTCGATCGCCGCGATCTCCTTCGCCGTGAAGAAGTGCTTCGACTCCGTCCACGCGTTGAGCTGGATGATCCGCTCCGCCGATTCACCGGCCGCCAGTGCGTCCTTGCTGTGCATGTCCAGGCAGAAGGCGCAGTGGTTGATCTGGGACGCGCGGATCTTGACCAGGTTGAGCAACGTCGTCTCGACGCCGTTCCGCACGGCGGTGTCGAGACGAATCATGGCCTTGTAGACGTCGGGAGCAAGCTTGATCCAGTCCACGCGCTGTGCGTGTTCTGGGAGGTAGTTCGTGTCGTCCTGCGCGCTGTTCGTCGTCACGTCCGTGACGCTACGTGCCCGGTACTGCTCGAATCTGGGTCATTCCCACGACGGATTCCTGGGCCAATTCTGCTTGCCGCCGCCCGTCACCGCGTTCCGACGGACTCCTCCAGGTGAGCCAGTGCGGCGGCGCCCTCGTCGGCGACGAAGACCAACTCGGCCAAGGGCACCGGCAGGAAGCCCTCCTTCTCCATCCGCTGGAGCTGGAGTGTCAACCCGTCGTAGAAGCCCGCCGTGTTCAGTAGGACAACCGGCTTGTTGTGCAGTTTGTGCTTCTTCAGCTCGAGCACCTCGGTCGCCTCGTCCAGCGTGCCCAGACCGCCTGCCAGCACCACGACCGCGTCCGATCCGGCCAGCAGCAGCGCCTTCCGTTCTGCGAGATCCTTGGCGATCACCATCTCGTCGGCGTCCTTCCTGGCCCAGTCCCGGAGAAAGCTGACCGAGATCCCGACGAGCCGCCCTCCGGACTCCCGTACTCCGTCGGCGACGACCTTCATCAGCCCGGTATCCGATCCGCCCCACACCAGGGTGTGGCCGCCCTTGCCGATGCGCTCGGCGAACTCCCTGGCCGGCCGCGTGTAGCGCTCGTCGAGATCTGCACCGGAGAGGAAAACACAGATATTCACACGTGAACTATAAGATCTGAGAAGAGCACAACGATGCGTGGCCAACGGATCGATCGGGGTTCACGGAACAAAAGGTCCGAGGCCGCCGACGATCGGCGCGCTCACACCCCGAGCCAGGTGAGCACGGCCATGACGCGGCGGTGATCGTCGCCGGACGGGGGCAGCCCGAGCTTGGTGAAGATCGAGGAGATGTGCTTCTCGACGGCACCCTGGGTGATCACGAGGGTGCGGCCGATCGCGGTGTTCGTGCGGCCCTCGGCCATGAGTCCCAGCACCTCGCGCTCGCGGGGGGACAGTGTGGAGAGCGGGTCGCGGCGGCGGCGGTGCGCGAACAACGCCGAGACGACCTCGGGGTCGAGCACCGTGCCGCCGTCGACCACACGCTCGAGCGCGTCGGACAGGTCGGCGAGCTTCGCCACCCGGTCCTTGAGCAGATAGCCGACGCCCCCGCCCGCGGTGAGCAGGTCGGAGGCGTAGGACTCCTCGACGTACTGCGACAGCACGAGGATCGCCGTGCCCGGCACCGTCCGGCGCACCTCGAGGGAGGCACGCAGCCCCTCGTCGGTGAACGTCGGTGGCATCCGGACGTCGACGACGGCGACGTCGGGCCGATGCTCGTGAACGGCCTCGACCAGCGCCGTGCCGTCCCCGACCGCCGCCACCACGGACGCCCCTGCCTCGTCGAGGAGCCGGACCAGCCCCTCCCTCAGCAGGAGCGAGTCCTCCGCCAGCACCACACGCACCTAATGACCCTCCCTCGATGTTCGCTCCCCCAGGCCGGCGAGCGGGATCTCGGCGGTGAGCACCGTGGGGCCGCCCGCCGGGCTCACGACGTCCAGCGCGCCCTCGACGGTGGCGAGCCGGTCGGCCAGCCCGGCGAGGCCGTGGCCTTTGCCGAGGTGGGCGCCGCCGCGTCCGTCGTCACGCACCTGGACGAGCACCCGCTCGGCGTCGGCACTCACCTGCACGGTGCACAGCGTGGCCTGTGCGTGTTTCGCGACGTTCGTGAGGGCCTCGGTCACCACGAAGTAGGCCGTGTTCTCGACGGCAGGGGCGAGCCGTTCGCGCTGCGGCAGCGCCACGTCGAGGGAGACCTGCACCGGGCACCGGGCGGCAGCAGCAGCGAGCGCCGGCCCGAGCCCACGGTCGGCGAGGATCGGCGGGGCGATTCCGCGGGAGAGGGCGCGCAGCTCACCCAGTGCCTCCCGGCTCTGCTCCAGTGCCTCGGCGACGAGGGGGCGTGCCTTGTCCGGGTCGTCGTCGAGGCGGCGGGCGACCGCTTCGAGATCCATGTTGAGCCGGACCAGGCGCTGCTGCGGGCCGTCGTGGATGTCGCGCTCCAGCCGCCGCAGCGTCTGCGCCTCGGCCTGCACGGCGGCGCGCCTGCTCGTCTCCAGTTGGGCGGCGCGAGCGCGCAGCGCGGCGGTCTGGTTGGTGAGCAGGCCCCGGGCGAGACCGGCACGCGCGGCGACGAGGCCACGCACCACGAGCGGCGAGGTCGCCAGCATCACCGCGCCGAGCACCGTGTTGACCGCGATCTCCCCGGTCCGGCCCTGGTCACCGGTCAGCAGCCAGTACAGCCCGCCGCCCTCGCTGTCATCGGGCAGGGACCACTGCCAGGTGACGTACAGCAGCCCGCCCAGCCCGCCCACGGTCCATGCGACGGTGATGACGAACGTCGCAATCCGCACCGGGAAGGCGACCACGGCGTGCAGCATGTCCCGCCACGACTGCGGTTCGAGCAGCGCACGGAACAGCCGTCCGATTCCCCGGCCCCGCGGCTCCCGGTAGTGATGCGGAGGCAGGGCCCGGCCGGTGGCCCACTCGGTGGATCGCCGTTCGACCACCGCGAGCCCGCGCGCTGCCCGCAGCGTCAGTACCAGCACGGGTAGTCCGATCCAGATGACGAAGGTCCCCAGGCCGACCGAGAACCCGGCGATTGCGACGACGAACGCGACGATGCCCACCGGGAGCCCGCTGAGGAGATAGCCGATGCCCCGCCAGAACCTGCTGATGCCTACGGCCCCCGTGGCGGGCGACGGCGCCGTGACGTACTCCACTCCGGTCATGCGCCTACCCTCGCCCCCCGTGGTCGCCGGCCCCAGCCGGTGCACCTCCGCAGGGAGGGTAGGGCCAACCCGACATTCTGCGCGCCCGAGATCCGGCGCGGAACCGATCTCCGGCGCCCTAGGCTCGGTCACATGGTTGAGGACGTGTGGTCGACGGTGGACGACTACTTCGGACAGTTGCTGCTCGGACGCGATCCGGTGCTCGACTCCGCGCTGGAGGCCAACACAGCCGGTGGCCTGCCACCGATCGACGTCTCCCCGCACCAGGGCAAGATGCTGCACCTGCTGGCGCGCTCGATCGGCGCGCGGCGGATCCTCGAGGTCGGCACCCTGGGCGGCTACTCGACGATCTGGCTGGCCCGTGCTCTCCCGCCGGACGGGCGGCTGATCACGTGCGAGATCGACCCCAAGCACGCCGAGGTCGCCCGGTCGAACCTGGCCGAGGCCGGACTCGCCGGCGTCGCTGAGGTGCGGGTCGGGCCCGCCGCCGACACTCTCGCCGCTCTGGACCCCACAGCGGACGGCCCCTTCGACCTCGCGTTCATCGACGCCGACAAGGCATCCAACGCCGTGTACTTCGAGCAGGCCCTGCGGCTGTCCCGACCGGGCTCCATGATCATCGTTGACAACGTCGTGCGCAACGGCCGCGTGGCCGACGCCGGAAGCGATGACCCTTCGGTCGTCGGCACCCGCCTGCTCGCCGAGGCCGTCGCACGGGAGGAACGGGTGAGCGCCACCGTCATCCAGACGGTGGGCACGAAGGGGTACGACGGCTTCCTGCTCGCGCTGGTGCACTAACTCGCCCTCTGACTTGCATGACGACAGCCAGTTCGCTTACCCTCGACCCGGCTAGCTTTCATTGTGCATGTCAAAACTGCGAGGTGAGAACGCATGACAGACACAGCGACGGCGACCCATGCCGTGCGCAGGCTCTCGGTGCCGCTCGGGCTGCCCTACGCCGAGGCCATCAGCCGGTTCGAGGACTTGCTGCCGGTCATCGACCTCGAGCGGTTCACGGCGCTCGAGAACTGGGACGACGTCGTGCGGCTCGCCGGCCGTACGGCGCCGCTCGGCCTCATGCGCTTCTGGGCGCTCGACGCGCCGTCGCTCATGGTGGGCGGCCGGGCATCGTGGGACTGCGCCGAGTACCTCGTGGGCAACCACGTGATCGCGGAGCGGATGTACCGCTACGACCCGGTGGCCATGATGTACGCCCCGCTGCGGTTCCTGATCTACGCCGACCCGTCGGGTGAGGCGGTCTGCGTCTTCGACCAGCCGAGCACGCAGTTCGACAGCCTCGGACGGGCAGAGATCTCGGCCGTCGGGCGGGAGTTGGACCGCAAGGTCGCCACCCTGCTGACCACCCTTGGCGCCACACCGCCTGCCGACCTCGCCGGCTGACCGGAGATCCCGTCCCACCGTCGCTCCCCGTCGTCGCGGGCCGTTAGCGTGGCCCTGGGCGACGAACGACGGGAGATCGACGTGGAGCCTTCCGACCTGGCCGACGTGCTGTCCGCGGTGCGCACGTTCATCCGCAAGGAGGTCGTGCCGCTGGAGGAACAGATCGACGCCGAGGACGCCATCCCCGAGCGGATCATCGCGACCTGCAAGGAGATGGGCCTCTACGGCTTCGCGATCCCGCAGGAGTACGGCGGCCTCGGGATGACGCTCGTGGAGGAGGCACAGCTCGCGTTCGAGCTGGGTTGGACCACCCCGGCGCTGCGCTCGCTCTTCGGCACCAACAACGGCATCGCCGGTCAGGTGCTGCTCGTGGGCGGTACCGACGAGCAGAAGAAGACCTGGCTGCCACGGCTCGCGTCGGGCGAGGTGACGGCGTCGTTCGGTCTCACCGAGGCCGACGCGGGCTCCGACCCGTCCGGGCTCGTCACCGCGGCCCGGCGCGACGGCACCGGCTGGGTGATCAACGGCTCCAAGCGCTTCATCACGAACGCCCCGGTCGCCGACGTGATCATGGTGTTCGCCCGCACCAACCCCGACGCCGCAGGCAACCGCGGGATCTCGACGTTCCTGGTGCCGGCCGGCACGCCCGGGCTCACGATCGGCCCGAAGGACCACAAGATGGGCCAGTTCGGTGCGTGGACCGCCGACGTCCACCTCGACGACGTGCGCGTCCCGGCCGAGGCGCTCGTCGGCGGCGAGGCCGGACTCGACCAGGGGTTCCGGACCGCCACGAAGTGCCTGGCGCACGGCCGCGCCCACATCGCCGCGCTGTGCGTCGGGATGGCCGGGAGGCTGGTGCACGAGTCGGTGGAGTTCGCGAAGACCCGCCAGCAGGGTGGCCGGCCCATCGCGTCCTACCAACTGATCCAGGGCCTGATCGCCGACTCGATCACCGACCACTATGCGGGCCGCGCACTCGTGCTCGACGTCGCCCGCGCCTACGACGCCGGCACCGACAAGGTCCAGGGCCCCTCGGCGGCGAAGTACTTCGCCAGCGAGATGGTGGGCCGGGTGGCCGACCGCGCGGTGCAGGTGCACGGCGGAGCCGGGTACCTCCGCGGCGTCGCGGTGGAGCGCTTCTACCGCGACGCCCGGCTGTTCCGGATCTACGAGGGCACCTCGCAGATCCAGCAGGTGATCATCGCCCGCCTGGCACTCGGGGCGGCTGCCCGCGGCTGAGGTGGGGCGGGCGGCTCAGCTGACCTTCAGTTCGGTCGTGCGGCCCGTCATGCGCAGCACGACCAGCACCACCACCCCGACCGCCAGCCACACCAGCCCACCGATCTTCGCGTTGGCATCGGCGTTCACCAGCACATACCCGATGATCACGAAGCCGAGCAGCGGCACGATCAGATGCAACCCGTAGGTCCGCTGCCGCTGCTTGATCAGATACCACGCCGCGACCGAGACGTGCAGCAGCAGGAACGAGAACAACGCACCGAAGTTCACCAGTGACGACAACAACCCGATCTGCCCCACGAAGAACAACCCGAGCACCAGACTCACCACCGAGACCAGCAACACCGCCCGCTCCGGCACCCGCCGGGTCGGGTGCACATGGGCGAGGAACCGCGGCAACTGCCGGTCACGGGCCATCGAGAACAACAACCGCGATGTGGCCGCCTGCGCCACCAGCGCGTTGGCGATCGCCGACCCCAACGCGACGGCGATGGCGACCACCACCTTGAACCACGCCCCGCCCACCAGATCCGCCACCGTGTAGAACGCCTCGTTGGTGGCGGTCTCACCGGCGAACTCGGTCTGGCCCGGCAGCAGCAGCGCCGCGAGGTAGGTCTGCACGATGAACAACGCGGCCACCATCGCGAGTGCGATCACGGTCGCTCGCCCGACTACGCGGGCTCCGCCCTTGGTCTCCTCGGCCATCGTGCTGATCGCGTCGAAGCCGAGAAACGACAACACCGCCACCGACAAGGCCGCGAAGATCAGGCTGGGCTGGAACACCTCGGGGTTGAAGAACGGCGTGAACGTCCAGCTCGCCCCGTTCACCCCGCGGGAGATCGCCACCACCGCCAACACCACGAACAACGCCAGCACCAACAGCTCGCCGACCAGGAAGATCTTGTTCGTCCGCGCGGTGGTCTCGATCCCGCGCAGGTTGACCACCGTGTTGATGACCACGAACAGGATCACCCACACCGCCTGTGGCACCGCGGGTAGCACCGAACCCAGCGCCGCCGCGCCGGTCACATACAGCAGGGTGGGCACCAGCAGGTAGTCCAGCAGGATCGCCCAGCCCGCCAGGAACCCCGCCGCCGGATGCAGGCCGCGCCCGGCGTAGGCGTACACCGAACCCGAGATCGGGAACGCCCGCGACATCTCCCGATAGCTCAACGCCGTGAAGATCATCGCAACGAAACCGATGACATAGGTCAGCGGCACCATGCCCAGCGACGCGTTGAACACCACACCGAAGATCGCGAACGGCGCGATCGGCACCATGAACACCAGCCCGTAGACCAGCAGGTCTCGCAGGGTCAGGCTGCGCCGCAGCTCCTGCTGGTAGCCGAACTCGCGCAGCTCGCCGTCCTCGGCGGCCTCGCTGACGGGACGCTCGGTGGTCATCGAGCCACCCGCTCGTCCACGGTGGCCAGGAAGCCCGCGAGCAGGGTCATGAAGTCGTCTCGCTCCTCGACGTGGGGCAGGTGGCTGGACTCCGGGAGGACGTCCCAGCGGACATCAGGAATGGCGTCCGCGAACGGCTGGACGCATGCGGGGGTCGCCTCGTCGTGCGCACCGGAGATGAGCTGGGTGGGCACGGCGATCCGGTCGAGCCGGTCGATGATCGACCAGCTCCGGAGCGTCCCGAGGACGTGGAACTCGTTGGGCCCGTTCATCGTGCCGTAGACCGTGGGGTCGGTCTCGAGGGCGGCGAAGCTGGCCGTCACCTCTGGCGGGTTGGGCACCACCCGGCACACGTGCCGGTCGTAGAAGACCTGCACCGCTTTCAGGTAGTCGGGGTGGTCATAGGTCTCGTCCGCCTCGTGGGCGAGCAGCGTGGCCTGCGCCTCGGGGGGCAGCAGGGCGCGCAGCCGGTTGGCCTCGGCCACCCACAGCTCCATCGACGCGGGCGAGTCGGCGATCGTCAGGCTGCGTAGCCCGGCCGGGCGCCGAACCGCGTGCTCGGCGCCGAGCATGCCGCCCCACGACTGCCCGAGCAGGTGGTAGTCGTCCGTGATCCCCAGCGACTCCAGCAGGTTGTCGAGCTCGGCGAGGAACAGCTCGACGGTCCAGAAGTCGGCGCCCTCCTCCGGGAGGTGGGTGGACCGGCCGTTCCCCAGCTGGTCGTAGTGGATCACCGCCCGGCCGGTGCGCTCGGCCAGATCCGCCATCGTCAGCAGGTAGTCATGGGTGCAGCCGGGGCCGCCGTGCAGCGTGACGAGTGGGGTCCGGTCCGGGCGGAGCTCGCCCGTGATCCGGTACCAGGTCTCGTACTCGCCGAACGGGACGATGCCCTCTCGGTCGGCAGCAACGAGGGCGCGGGGAGCAGTCACGATGAATCGCCTCCGGAAGTCCGCGAGATCATGACTCTCAATTGGTACTCCTACAAGCACCATTTAGATATCGAGGTGGGATGATTCGGACATGACGCCCGATTCGGCAGGCGGATCCGCCTGGCTCGGTCCGCTGCGGGCAGGACGAAGCGTCGACGCCGTCACCGACCGACTGGTCACCGCCATCGCCGTGGGCGACTTCTCGCCGGGTGAGCGCCTGCCGCCGGAACGGGAGCTGGCCACACTTCTCGGGGTGGGCCGCGCAACCTTGCGCGATGCGCTCGCGCGCCTGCGCGACGCCGGCTACATCGTGACGCGCCGCGGCCGCAACGGCGGCGCCGTCGTACTGGAGGGCTGGGGACGACTGAGCGACGACGCGGTGCGCCGCACCCTCGTGCCCGCCTGGGACGAGCTCGTGGAGCTGTCCGACCTACGCTGCCTCGTCGAGTCGGTGATCGCGCGTACGGCGGCCGAACGCCGCACACCTGCCCACCTCGCCGTGATGCGGGCCGCGCTCGCCGAGCACGAAGGCGCCCGTGACGCCGTGACCGCCCGGCGGTCGGACCACGACCTTCACCAGGCGGTGCTGGACGCCGCCGGCAACCGCCACCTGGCGCGGCTCTCCCGCGAGCTGTTGGCCCGAATGAACGTCGGCCTGGCGATCGAACCGGTCACCGAGGAGCTCCGGAAACGCGCGGCGCCCCAGCACCGCGCGCTCGTCGACGCGATCGCCGAGGGCGACCCGGAACGGGCGGGAGCGATCGCGCGGGTGCACTTCACGATCACCCACGACGCACTGCGGCACGCCGTCGAGCGCCTGGCGCGGCGCCGCCCCTGCCCGGGGGGATCTCACTCTGACGAAAGCACCGTCTCGGCGTCCGCCACGCGATGACCGCCCCGCCCGCGCTACACGACCTCGACGTTCGCCATCATCCCCTTGTCGGCGTGATTGAGAATGTGGCAGTGGTAGACGAACTTCCCGGTGAAATCCCGGAACGGGATGCGAATCACGGTCTCCCCGAAAGCCGGCACGTTGACGGTGTCCTGAAAACTGACAGCGTCGTACGGCACGCCGTTGATCGACATCACCTGGAAATCGTTGACGTGAATGTGGAACGGGTGCTGCTGCTTGTCCTGGTTCTTGATGGTCCAGTCCTCGACGGCGCCGAGCTTCACCTGCTGGTCGATGCGCGCCTCGTCGTACATCCGGCCGTCGACCATGAAATGCCCGGTGGCCTGGTCCTTGGCGAAGGTGATGGTGCGGGAGTTGTCCACCTTCGTCGTGGAGAGATCGTACGGCGCAACCACTTGCGCAGGTATCGCGGCAGGCGTTCGGGGCGACGGCACAACAGTGAGCGTGGCCAGCGGGGCTTCGGGGTACTGGTCGCCCTGCTGGTCGTACGCGAGCGTTCCCAAGATGTGATCACCGGGCTCGCCGCCCTGGACGAGCACATCGAATCGGGTGCCTGGGGGCATCACGATCGAGTCCTTGCTGTCCACCCGCCACACCGGATTGCCGTCGACGGCCAGCACATGGAAGGGGTGCCCGTCGAGTTGCACCTGGTAATAGATGTCCGCGCCGATGTTGGCCAGCCGCCACAGTTGCGTCTCGCCGGCTTCGATCTCGAGCGACGGGTTGATGGCGCCGTTGACCGTCCTGGTCGTCGGCGCGTTGCTGTCGATGTTCTCGGTGAGGATGGCTCCGTTGACGGCCTGGAAGTCCTTGAGAACAACCGTCCGCTCCTCGATACCGCGAAGCTCCGGTGGCAGCTTGTCCGTCAGTCCGTCGACGATGAGGAGGGCCGCCAGGCCACCGAACACCTGTTTCTCGGTGTAAGGGTGCGCGTGCGTGTGGTACCAGAACGTCCCCGACGGATGGTTCTGCGGAACCTCGACGACGTAGTTCTGAGTCTGCCCCTGATGGATCATGATGAAGACGTTGTCGGAAACGCCGGACGGCGAGACGTGCATACCGTGGAAGTGGATGTTCGTCATCTCAGGCAGGTTGTTGGTAACGGCAAGCTCGAGCCGCTCCCCAGGACGCAGGCGCAGGGTCGGGCCGACGAAGGAGCCGTTGTAGACGGTGCCCACAATCTGCTGGCCGCCGATGTCGACCGGTTGGCGGGTCACCGTCACCGCCGCCGACAGAACACCGTTCTTGCTGACGATCTGCTCCGGCTCCGGATACCTCTCAGCCATGACGGAAACCGGAGCCGACTGGCATCCGGTCGCAGCGGTCGCAGCGCCCACACCCACCAGCAGGATGAACTGTCGACGATCGATCCGTGGCGGCCGGCCGCTCTCGGTCAACGGCATTGATCGATCCTCTCTCCCATGGACAAGGTGGTATTACCACGCAACGGACCGATCGAAGAAGCTTCGGGCCGCGTGTTGCGGGCAGCACACCCCCCACGTGAATCGACCGAACTCTCGCATAGCGGCAGTCCATAAGCCACGGGCGAGCGACGCCCACCGATCTTGTTCAGCGTCCCCTGATCGAATCCAGCACGCTCGTGGTGTCCACGACCTCGACGAGCGGTGCGTAGAGGCCGAGCACGTGCAGGGCCGCGGCGTGGCTGCGGTCGTCGACACCGGCGCAGGCATCCGCCACCACCCGGACCGGCACGCCCGCATCCGCCGCGGCGACCGCCGTGGACAGCACGCAGCAGTCGGTGGACACCCCGGCGAGCACGAGCACGTCCGGCCCGACGCGGGAGGCCAGTTCGGGACCCCACTTGGAAAATGTCGTGGCGTCGAGGGTCGGATCGGGGCCGGCGAAATCGGGCACCAGCTCGTACAGCGGCGCACCGGGCGGCACCAGCGCGAAGGGCCAGCGCGCGTAGTACTCGCTCCACGCCCCGGCTGGTTCTGCGGGTGCCACGAACCGCGTGAACGTCACCTTCGGTGCAAGCGCCTGAGCCAGCACCCTGATCCGCGGCACGATCTCGGCGAACCGCGGCGTGGCCCACGCGCTTGCGGGGTCACCGAACACCCGCTGCATGTCGATCACCGCCAGATGGGCCTTCACGACGTGCGGGTCTCCTGGGCACGCACGGCGGACCGGGTGCCGATCAGCGCGGCCACGAAGGACAGCACCAGCGCCACCAGCACGCCGAGGTTGGCGCCCGCCCACGCCCCGTCCCGTCCGCCGAGGCCCAGCGGACCGAGCAGGTATCCCTGCCAGTCCAGCCAGCCCGCGGCGCTGTTCGTGACCAGGCCCCAGCCGAGCACGGTGCCCACGAGCACCACCGCGATCGGGAACGGCCGGACGTCCCCGTAGCGGCCGGACGGCGAGTACAGGTCGGCCTCGGCGTAGTCCCGGCGGCGCAGCGCGATGTCGGCGAGCATCACCCCGCACCACGCCGCGATCGGCACTCCGAGGGTGATGAGGAAGCCGGTGAACTCGCCGAGGAACTCCCCCGCGAAGAAAACGACGTACACGGTGCCGATCACCATGATCACGCCGTCGATCAGCGCGGCCACGTAGCGGGGCGCGCGCAGGCCGACCGCGAGCAGCGCCAGCCCCGACGAGTAGATGTCCAGCACCGCGCCGCCGACGAGACCTAGCACCGCCACCACAACGAAGGGGACGAGGAACCAGGTGGGCAGGGCGGCGGCCAGCGCCCCGATGGGGTCGGCCGCGATGGCCTCGCTGAGCTCGGTGGACGAGCCGGCCAGCAGCAGGCCGAACACGAACAGCAGGACGGGTGCGAGCGCGCCGCCGAACGTCGTCCAGGCCACGACCCCGCGACCCGAGGAGCTGCGCGGGAGGTACCGGGAGTAGTCCGCGGCGGCGTTCGTCCAGCCCAGGCCGAAGCCGGTCATGAGGAGCACCACCGCTCCGAGCACGTTCTGCCCCGATCCGGCCGGCAGCGCCGTGACCGTGGACAGCTGTACGTGCCCGGCGACGAGCACGATGTAGACGACGGTGAGCACCGCTGTGACGACCGTGATGACGGTCTGCAGCCGGATGATCAAGTGGTAGCCGAGCACGCCGGCCAGCACGATCAGAGCCGCCACCACGACCAGTGCGATCACCATCGTCGACGTGCCACCGCCCCAGCCGAGCCTGCGGACCACCGTGGCGGTGGCCAGGGTGGCGAGGACCGTGAGCACGGTCTCCCAGCCGACCATCAGCAGCCAGGAGATGGCGGCGGGCAGACGGTTGCCGCGCACCCCGAACGCAGCGCGGCTGAGCACCATCGTCGGTGCGGAGCCGCGCTTGCCCGCGAGTGCGATGAAGCCGCAGATCAGGAACGAGAGGACGATCCCGAGCACGCCGGCGACCACCGCTTGGGCGAACGAGATGCCGAACCCGAAGGCGAACGCCCCGTAGCTCAGCGCGAGCACGGAGACGTTGGCGCCGAACCACGGCCAGAAGAGCTGGTGCGGCTTGCTCGTGCGTTCCTCGTCGGCGACGACGTTGATGCCGTTGCCCTCCACCCGCAGGACGCTCGCCCTGGCGTCCTGAACGGCGGCCGACGGGCTGCCGTCCTCCTGCGTCACCACGGCGCCTCCCGGCATCTTCGCTCTCCGCGCGCACCGTAGGTCGATCATTGCGCTATGCGGGAGCGGCGGTGATCGGGATCACGCCCGCGGACATGCCAGAGCCCTGGTCGGCGACGGCCGGCCAGGGCTCTGAACAGGTCAGTGCTTGCGGGTCAGTGCTCGGACGGCCTGATGTGGTACTCGAACACCAGGCCACCAGCAGCGAGCAGCACCACGATGACACCGATGACGATCAGCCACGCGTAGAAGAACGCGAGCCCGACTCCGAGGATGGCGGCCGCCCCGGCCACCGTGATGGGCCAGTAGCTCCCCGGGGAGAAGAAGCCGACATCGCCCGCACCGTCGGAGACCTCCGCGTCCGGGTTGTCCTCCGGACGCGCCTCCAGCCGCCGCGAGACGAACCGGAAGTACGTGCCGATGATCAGCGACAGGCCGCCGGTGAGGAACAGCCCGACCACGCCGACGACCTCACGGGTGAGCACCGTGTAGACGATGCCGGCGATGAAGAAGAAGACCGTGATGATCTCGAAGATGCGGGATTCGACCTTCATGGCGTGTCTCTCAGCTCCCCGAGGGCGGCTCGGACGCCGAACGCTGCGTGCGGTCGGTGGTGAACGGGTAGGTGGTGGTGGCCTGGGGCGCGCACAGCTCCCCGCAGTTGAGGGCGCCGAGCGCCTCGCCCGCCGTGTACGGAGCGCCCGTGGCCGGGTTGACCTGCTCACGCAACGTGACCCACCGGTCGAACAGGTCCGGAGGAAGGGCCCTGACCTCGAAGTTCATCATCGCGTGGTACGCGCCACAGAGCTCGGCGCAGCGCCCGACGAACGCACCCGTGCGGTCGATCTTGTCGATCTGCCAGACGTTGTCCTGGTCGTTCTGCTTCGGGTCCGGGAAGACGTCCCGCTTGAACAGGAACTCCGGCACGAAGAAGCTGTGGATCACGTCGGTGGACTGCTGCGTGAACTGGATGCGCCGGTCGGTGGGCAGCACCAGCAGGGGAATCACCTCGGAGCTGCCCTGCGTGCTGATCGGCCGGCCGCTCGCGCCCTTGTCGTCGGGGTAGTCGAAGCGCCAGTTCCACTGGAACGCCGTGACGTCCACCCGCAGGTCGGGGTTGGGCAGGTCCCGGTCGACGTAGTTCTGCACGTTGACGGTGAAGCCGAACAGCACCGCGACGATGATCGTCGGGATGACGGTGAAGACGATCTCGATCGGCAGGTTGTACTGCGTCTGCCGCGGCGGGGTGTCGTCGTCGCCCTTGCGCTTGCGGTGGAAGATGATCGCCCAGAACATCGCGCCCCAGGTGATCACGCCCACGATGAGCGCGGCGACCGCGGACCAGGTCCACAGGTTTCGCATCGCCTCCGCCTGCGGGGTGACGCCCACCGGCCAGCCGAAGCGCAGTACCTCGTCCACCGAGCAACCCGTGGTGAGCGGGATGACCAGCGCGGCCAGAGCGACCAGCTTCGCCACCCGACCGCGACCCGGGAGCCCGGACCAACGGGGCTCTCTCCCGCGCTGTGCTCGGCCCACTGCGCGCCGCCTCCAAACCCGTCGTCTTCCGTCGGCCGCCGGGTACCCCGGCTGGGCGCGCCTTCACGCCTTCGACCTCGCGTAGAGACTAGCCGAGCAAACCCTCCATCCGGGGGTCGGGTCGGCACGGGCGGTGCGGCGCGCCGTCGGCATACTTGCTCGCTGTGTGTGGACTGCTGGGACTGCTGACCGCCAGGGCCGACGCCGCTGGGCGCACCGGGTCGATCGCCGGGGCGCTGCGCTGTGCGCGCCACCGCGGCCCCGATGAGAGCGGTACCTGGAACGACGCCGAAGTGGTCTTCGGATTCAACCGGCTGTCGGTGATCGACGTCGAGCACTCCCACCAGCCGTTGCACTGGAGTCCGGACCACGGGCCGAACCCCCGGTACTCGATCGTCTTCAACGGCGAGATCTACAACTACCTGGAACTACGCGACGAGCTCCGGCAGCAGTACGGCGTCACGTTCACCACTCAGGGTGACACCGAGGCGATCGTCGCGGCGTACCACTACTGGGGCCCGGCCGCCGTCGGCAGGCTGCGCGGGATGTTCGCGTTCCTCATCTGGGACGCCCACCAGCGGGTGCTGTTCGGAGCGCGCGACCCGTTCGGCATCAAACCGCTGTTCATGGCCACCGGGCCGGCGGGCGTAGCGTTCGGGAGCGAGAAGAAGAGCCTGCTGGAGCTCGCACCCTCCCTCGGGCTCGGGAACCCCGCCGCCGACCTCGACCCCGCGGCCCTGCACCACTACCTGCTGATGCAGTACGTGCCGGAGCCCGCCACCCTGCACCGCTCGATCCGGCGCGTGGAGTCCGGCACCCACTTCACGGTCCGGCCCGGCGGCGAGGTGGAGCAGGAGCGCTACTTCACACCGACGTTCCACTCCGGTGCCGCCGGCGGGTCGTCCGCCCTGCACTCGCGGATCGCCGACGTGCTCAGCGACAGCGTCGCCAAGCACATGCGCGCCGACGTCACGGTCGGCGCGTTCCTGTCCGGCGGTATCGACTCCACCGCGATCGCCGCGCTGGCCAAACAGCACAACCCGAACCTGATCACCTTCACCACGGGCTTCGAGCGCGAGGGCTACTCCGAGGTGGACGTGGCGGCCGAGTCGGCTGCGGCGATCGGCGTGCGGCACGTCGTCCGCACGGTCAAACCGGACGAGATGATGGCCGCGTTGCCGCTCATCGTCTGGTACCTCGACGACCCGGTGGCCGACCCGGCGCTCGTACCGCTCTGGTTCATCGCGCGGGAGGCGCGCCAGCACGTCAAGGTCGTGCTGTCCGGGGAGGGCGCCGACGAGCTCTTCGGCGGCTACACGATCTACCGCGAGCCGCTGTCGCTCGCCCCGTTCGAGAAGGTGCCCGGTGCCGTGCGCGGGCTGCTCGGCCGGGCATCCACCCGACTGCCCGAGGGCATGCGGGGCAAGGACCTGCTGCGCCGCGGTGCGCTCCCGCTGGAGCAGCGCTACTACGGCAACGCCCGGATCTTCCGGGACGACCAGCTGGCCGGCGTCCTGCGCCAGTACGACCCGCGCCGCTCGCACACCGACATCACGGCTGCCCACTACCGCGACTCGCAGGAGTGGGACCCGGTGTCCCGGATGCAGCACGTCGACCTGTTCACCTGGCTGCGCGGCGACATCCTCGTCAAGGCCGACAAGATGACGATGGCCAACTCGCTCGAGCTGCGGGTGCCGTTCCTCGACCCCGAGGTCTTCGCCGTGGCGTCCGGGCTGCCGCTGTCGGAGAAGCTCGCCGAGGGCACCACCAAGTACGCGCTGCGCAGGGCACTGCAGGGCATCGTCCCCCCGCACGTGCTGCACCGGCGCAAGCTCGGCTTCCCGGTGCCGATCCGGCTGTGGCTGCGCGACGAGATGTACCTCTGGGCGCGCGACATCATCCGCGACTCGCAGGCCGACCACCTCGTCGACCTCGCCGCCGTCCAACGCATGCTCGACGCCCACCGCGAGGGTCCGATCGACCACAGCCGCCGCATCTGGACGCTGCTGGTGTTCCTGCTCTGGCACGGCATCTTCGTGGAGCAGCGCATCCGGCCGGAGGTTCCGGAGCCGGCCTACCCGGTGCGCCTCTGAGCGGTGTGACGGAACGGACCCGGGCGGCGGCTCGGATCTCGTTACGTTCGAGGGCATGCTCTCCGTGCCGTTGTCCGCGATGGACCTGTCGTGGGTGGAGCGGGGACGTGGGGCACGCCACGCCCTCACCAGCACCGTCGAGCTGGCCCGCCGGGTGGAGAAGTTCGGCTATCGCCGGTTCTGGGTCGCCGAACACCACAGCTCGGCCTCGTCGGCCAGTGCCGCCCCGGCCGTCCTGATCGGGCAGATCACCGCCGCCACGTCCGGAATCCGGGTCGGCTCGGGCGGTGTGATGCTGAACAACCACGCGCCCCTCGCCGTCGCCGAGCAGTTCGCCACGCTCGACGCCCTGCATCCCGGCCGGGTCGACCTGGGGATCGGCCGTGGACCGGGGACGCGGAACGCCGCAGCCATCCGTTCACTGCGGCGAGGCGACCCGGACACCGACGGTGACGACTACGAACAGCACGTCCGCGACCTGCTCGGGTTCATCGCGCAGGACACCGCCGAGCCGGCCGTCACGGTGCTCCCGGAGTTCGAGAGCGCTACCGCACCCTGGCTGCTGTCCTCGTCCACGGCCGGTGCCGCCCTCGCCGCGGAGCTGGGCCTTCCGTTGGCGTTCGCCCACCACCTGCGCCCCGACAACACCGACGCCGCCATCGCCGTCTACCGGGAGAATTTCCGGCCGTCGCGATGGGCGTCCCGGAGCTATGTGCTGCTGGCGGTACACACCATCTGCGCCGACACGGACGGCAGGGCCGACGAGCTGGCCCGGCCCGCCTACCTGTGGCGAGCCCGTCTCGCCACCGGGAAGTCCGGCTCGCTGCTCCCGCGGGCGGAGGCCGCGGGGTACGCGTTCACGGCGGAGGAACAGCAGTTCGTGGACGGCTACCGGACGAATCAGGTGCTGGGTGATCCGGACTCCGTGACCCGGAAGCTGACCGATCTCGCCGAACGGACCGGGGCGGACGAGCTGATGCTCCTCACCCCCGTGTACGACATCGAGGACCGGGCTCGATCCTTCGAACTGGTGGCCGCACGGGCCGGCACCGCAGCGGCCGCTTCGGGCGGGTAGCCCTGCGCATACCTCTACGTCACGCCGGTCGGTTCAGCTCGGCGGCAAGGCCGGCGAGTCGGGGCAGGACGGCGTCGCGCCAGCCTGGCCCCATGCGATCGAAGGCGACACGTTCGCGCCCGTCGTCGAGGTCGAACCCGGAGTGTTCGAGCAGGAGGCGGGTGCCGTTGCCTTCGGCGACCAGGCGCCAGGTGAGAGTCCAGTTGGCGAAGGTGTAGACGAGCCGCTCATGGGGTTCGACCTCCAGCACCTCGCAGGGCTGCGGGCCGTAGCCGGGCATCTGCAGGTGGAATCGGTGGCCGACGACGGCGGCGATGTCGCTGGGCACCCACCAGCGGGCGAGCAGTTCGGGGTCGGTCAGGCCGCGCCAGACCTTCTCCGGGGGTGCAGCGATGAACTGGTCGACCTCGATGGCGGCGCTGCGGGTCTCGGTCACGGCGTTTCCTCGTCCTCCATGATGTCGGCGAGAGCGCGCAGACGCTCACGCCAGATCCGTTCGAACGGATGCAGCCAGTCGCTGAGCTGTTCGAGCGGTTGCGGGGTCAGGTGGTAGTGCCGTTGGCGTCCGATCGGCTCGTCACGGACGAGGTCGGCACGCCGCAGCACCTGCAGGTGCTCGGCGACGGCAGGTCGACTCAGGTCGAACTGCCCAGCGAGGTCACCGGCGGTGCGAGGTCCGTCGGCGAGAAGTTCCAGCAGCCGCCGGCGTACCGGGTTGGCCAAGGCGAGGAACACGGCGTCGTCGGACACGTCCCAAGATTACGTCGGGAATTTCCGACACGTCAAGTATTTCCGACGCTTTCAGGGCGGGCACGGATGACAAGGCGTACCGCGAGCACGGCGACGGCAGGGCGCGCGCGGCTGGTTCGGGTTCGCATGGCGAAGCCGATCCAGCGGGTGAACGTGCTCACCCGGTTGCGGCGAGCTGCTCCCTGCCCACGTTCACCGCAGCAGGGGCGGGGTCGGGGTCAGGCAGGCAGAACCCGCTCGATCTCGGTGGCGGCGTCGGGGCCGTAGGCATCGCGCAGCCGCTCCAGGGCGTGCGCGCGGTCCCACACCCACTCCTGCGGGCCGTCGGTCTCGAGCACCTGCACGGCGACGAGCGAGCCGAGCTGCGCGGCCCGCTCCATGGACAGCCCGCCCGCCTCGGCGGCGAGGAACCCGGCGCGGAAGGCGTCGCCCACGCCCGTGGGGTCGACCTTGCTGGTCTCCGGGACGACGCCGACCTTGAGCGTCTCCCGCCCGTAGATCTCCACGCCCTTCTCGCCGTGCGTGGTGACCCGGATGTCGATCTTCTCCGCGACCTGCGCCTCGGTCCAGCCGGTCTTCTTGAGCAGGAGCTCCCACTCGTAGTCGTTGGTGAGCAGGTAGCGGGCGCCCTCGACGAGCCTGCGGATCTCCGGGCCCTCCATGCGTGCCAGCTGCTGGCTCGGGTCAGCCGCGAAGGGCAGCCCCAGCTCACGGCACTCGTCGGTGTGGCGCAGCATGGCGTCGGGGTCGTTGGCCCCGATGAGCACGAGCTCCACCCGGCCGACGAGCGGGGCGAGGGAGATCTCGCGGGAACGGGCCATGGCGCCGGTGTAGAAGGACGCGAGCTGGCGCATGTCGTCGTCGGTGGTGCAGACGAAGCGGGCGGTGTTGACGTCCTCGCAGACGAGCACGGCGGAGCAATCCACACCGTTGGCCTCGAGCCGGGCGCGGTACTCGCCGAAGTCGGCGCCCACGGCGCCCACCAGCAGAGGCGACTGGCCCAGCACCCCGAGCGCGTAGGCGATGTTGCCCGCCACCCCGCCCGGGCGGATCACCATGTCGTCGACCAGGAAGCTCAGGGAGAGCCGGTCGAGCTGGTCAGCGACCAGTTGATCGACGAACAAGCCCGGGAAGTGCATGAGCTGGTCGGTGGCAATGGATCCGGTGACGGCAATAGGCACGATCAGGAACCCTACCGGGCCCGCTACGCAACGAACCCCGGCTGGGGAGCCAAAAGCTCCTAGCCGGGGTTCGTGGTCCGGCACAACGTGCCGGACGAAACCGTCAGTTGAACGAGTCGCCGCAGGCGCACGAACCGCCCGCGTTGGGGTTGTCGATCGTGAAGCCCTGCTTCTCGATGCTGTCGACGAAGTCGATCACGGCGCCCTGCAGGTAGGGCGCGCTCATGCGGTCGACGCCGACCTTGAGGCCGTGGAAGTCGCGGAACAGGTCGCCGTCCAGCGACCGGTCGTCGAAGAACAGCTGGTAGCGCAGGCCGGCGCAACCACCCGGCTGAACGGCGATGCGCAGGTGCATGTCGTCGCGGCCCTCCTGGTCGAGCAGGGCCTTCGCCTTGGCGGCGGCGGTGTCGGTCAGCTCGACGCCGTGCGTCTCGGTGACGACATCGGTCGTGTTATCGACGGTCATGGCTCTCCCAACAACGATCGGGGCGGTGCTGTTCCGGCGATGCCGGTCCGGGATGTTCCGGTTTCTACCTTCATAGTAGGCCCTTGCGCAGTGGTGGGCCCCCCGCCACGAACGGGGTGACCCCGGCCACTTTCAGCGGCTCCACTGGGCGGCGACACGCTCCGCGAGCGCGGCCAGCGTGCCCGCGGGGTCGGCCATCGACTCCTCCACACCACCGGCGTCCTCGGCCACCGAGTACGCCGACTCGACGCCCACGGCCGCCGCCTCCCGACGGCCGACGGACACCTGGCCCGCCATCACGATGCAGGGCACCCCGCGCTCGGCCGCCCCCTTCGCCACGGCGGTGATGAGCTTCCCGCGCAGCGACTGCCAGTCGAAACTCCCCTCCCCCGTGATGGCGAGCTGGGCCTTGTCGAGCTCCGCGTCGAGACCGACGAGCTCGCGCACCAGGCCGGCTCCGGACACGCGGCCTGCGCCGCAGGCCAGCAACGCTGCCCCGAGGCCGCCCGCCGCGCCCGCTCCCGGCTCGTCCCGCACGTCGGTGCCGAGGCCGGCAGCCAAGACGTCGGCGAAACGGGCCAGTGCGGCGTCGAGCTCGGCGACGGTGGCGTCGTCGGCCCCCTTCTGCGGCCCGAAGACAGCGGCGGCGCCGTGCTCACCGAGCAGCGGGTTGTCGACGTCGGCCGCAGCGACCAGCCGCACCCCGCCGAGCTCGGGCCGGCCATCCAGGCGCGCGCTGCGGGCCAGCGCCGCGCCCCCGGGCGGGAGAGGCTTCCCAGCGTCGTCGACGGTCACCGCGCCGAGGGCAGCCAGCATCCCTGCGCCGCCGTCGGTGGTGGCCGAGCCGCCCAGCCCGATGACCACCTCGGTGACGCCGGCGTCCCTGGCCGACGCCACGAGCTCCCCGACGCCCCGCGTGGTGACGGTGCGGGCGGTCTCGGGAACGCGCCGGTCGCGCGGCACGAAGTGCAGGCCGCACGCCGCCGCCGACTCCAGGTAGGCGGTGGAGCCGATCCGTAGCCAGCGGGCGTGCACCGGGTCACCGAACGGGCCGGTGACGTCGAGCTCGTGCCACTCTCCGCCGAGGGCGGTGTACAGCACCTCGACGAAACCGGTGCCGCCGTCGGCCAGCGGGAGCAACCGCAGATCGTCGTCCGGCGCGCTGCGCCGCCAACCCGCCGCGATCGCGTCGGCCGCGGCCGTCGCGCTCAAGGTTCCGCCGAAGGAGTCGGGAGCCACAACCACTCGCATGCCCGGCACCGTATCGCCCGTATGGTTACAGCCGTGAGGTTCCTGCGCCGCTCAACACCGTCCGCCGTCAGCGCGGACGCTCCCGACACCGACGCCACGCAGGGCCCCGGGGAAAACGGCCGCACCGCCGGCAAGGGCCGGCCCACGCCGAAGCGCCGCGAGGCGGAGACCCGGCGCCGTGGCCCTGCCCCACCCCCGCCCCGCACCCAGCGCGAGGCCTCCCGGTTGGCCCGGGCCAACCGGCCCGACAAGGACCAGCGCCGCCGCGACGCCGCCGAGCGGCGCGAGCGCATGGCCGCGGGCGACGAGCGGTACCTCATGCCGCGGGACCGCGGACCGGTGAAGGCCTACGTCCGCGACGTCGTGGACTCCCGCCCGCACATCATGGGCCTCTTCATGCCGCTCGCGGTGATCGTGGTGCTGTCGCTGCTCGTGCCGTTCCCCGCGGCGCAGCAGTACCTCAGCCTGTTCAGCCTGATCGCGCTCTCCGTGATGGTCGTCGAGGGGATCTTCCTCGGCGTCACGGTCACCCGGAAGGCGCGCGCGAAGTTCCCGAACGAGACGATCAGCCCGCTGTCGGTCGGCTGGTACGCCTTCACACGCGCGAGCCAGCTGCGCAAGTTGCGGATGCCGAAGCCACGCGTGCAGCGGGGCGCCAACCCCTAGTGTCGTGGAAACGGGGTTCCTTGCCCGGATCCGGTGTCCAGGCGGATGCATCGCAAGGCGGAGGAGGCGCCGATACCGCTGTTGTATCGGGGCCGACGACAACGCCGCGAGGCGCCGCCTGGGCGCCGGAGGCGGGTAAGACGACCTCGTTTCCACGGCACTAGGTCCGCCTGCGGCGGCACCCCGCGGCGGGGCGGTTCAGGCCTCGTGCAGGCTCATCGGGCCGTAGACCTCGTGGTCGTCGTCCAGGAGCGTGACGGCGTCGACGCCCGTCTCGCGCAGCAGTTGCCATTCGGCCGAGAACCAGTCCTCGGCCTGCTGCTGATCCTCGAACTGCTCGTCCGGCCCGTCGACCTGGTCGCCGGCCGCGTTCAGGTACCGCCACCGGAATGCCATGGTGGTCAGGTTAGCGTGGCGCGTGGTCACCGGACGTCGCACGCTCGTGCTCGGTGGCACGCGGTCGGGCAAGTCGCGCTATGCCGAGGACCTGCTACCCGCCGACGCCCCCGTCCGCTACGTGGCCACTGCGCGGCGCCGCGAGGACGACGCCGAGTGGTCGGCCCGGATCGACGCGCACCGCGCCCGCCGGCCCGACGGCTGGACCACGGTGGAGGATCCCGACCTCCCCCGGCTGGTGCGGGCGGGAGGCGGTCCGCTGCTGGTGGACGACATGGCGACGTGGCTGACAGGTCTGCTGGACGACTCCAGCGCGTGGGAGTCCGCGCAGGTCCCGCCGGCCGTCGGCGCCGAGGTGGCCGACCTGGTGGACGCCGTGGCCGCCTGTCCCGGCCGACTCGTGCTGGTCTCCGCCGAGGTCGGGCTGGGTGTCGTACCGCCGACCCGGGCCGGGCGGCTGTTCCGCGACGAGCTGGGCGCCGCCAACGCAGCGCTCGCCGCGGTGTGCGACGAGGTGCTGCTGCTGGTGGCCGGTCTGCCGCTGCGACTCAAGTAGGCCCCGCGGCGGGCTTCGGGTGTTCTGCGCTGTTGGATGGGGACGTGGACCTGCCTGCCGTCACCGCCCCGGACGTCGACGCCCGCCGAGCAGCAGTCGCCCGGTACGCCGAGCTCGCGGTCGCCGACGGCGCCCTCGGCCGCCTCGCCGAGCTGGGTGTGTGGCTCGCCGCGGCGCAGGGCGTCTGCCCGCCCCGCCCGCCCGCCCGGCCGCGGGTCGTCGTCATCGCGGCCGACCACGGCATCGCCGCGGCGGGAGTGTCGGCCCATGCCGGCGACGCCACGGTGCGGCAGGTGGCCGCGGTGCGCGAGAGCACCGCCCCGGTCGCCGTGCTGGCCCCCGTCGCCGGGGTCTCGGTGCGGGTCGTCGACGTCGGGCTCGACCACGACGCCGACACCGTCGACCGCTACCGGGTGCGCCGCGGCTCCGGGCGCATCGACCGCGAGGACGCGCTCACCGCCGAGGAGGCCGACCGTGCCTTCCGGATCGGGCGGGCGCTGGCCGACGAGGAGGTGGACGCCGGGGCCGACCTGCTCCTGCCCGCCTCGATCGGCGTCGGTGCCACCACCGCAGCCTCTGTGCTGGTGGCCGCCCTGACCGGTACCGAGCCCGTCGCCGTCGTCGGGCGCGGTAGCGGCATCGACGACAACGCCTGGATGCGCAAGGCCGCGGCCGTCCGCGACGCGCTGCGCCGCACCCGGGAGCACACCCGTGACCCGCTGGCGCTGCTGCGCGTCGGCGGCGGCTCCGACCTCGCCGCGCTCACCGGGTTCTGCCTGCAAGCCTCCCTGCGCCGCACGCCGGTGCTGCTCGACGGGCTCGTGGTGGGCACGGGTGCGCTGCTGGCGGAAGAGCTCGCGCCCGGCGCCCGCGAGTGGTGGCTGGTGGCCCAGCGCTCGCCCGAACCGGCGATGACGCTCGCCGTCGAGCACATGGGCCTGACGCCGGTGCTCGACCTGGGCATCCGGGTGGGCGACGGCACGGGCGCCACCACCGTCGTCCCGCTGCTGCAGATGGCGGCACGGCTGCTCGCCGAGACCGCGACGGCCGCGGATCTCGGCCTCACGTGACCATGCCCGCCGCGAGTCGCCCGTTCCACGAGCGCGAGTCGCCGGGTTCCGAGCTTGCGTGCGCCGGGCCCAGGACGTGACGTGAAGGGCTTGGCGCTGGCGCTGAGCTGGCTCACCGTGCTGCCGGTGCGGACGGACGCGCCGGCGGCGCCGGTCGCCGCGGCAGCGATCCGGTGGGCTCCGATCGTCGGCGCGCTGCTCGGTGCCGTGGCCGGCGGGGTCCTGCTGGGCCTGACCGCGCTCGGGGTGCCCGGCCTCGCCGCCGGGCTACTCAGCGTCGGGTTCCTGGCCGTGGCCACGCGTGGGATGCACGTGGACGGGCTCGCCGACACCGCCGACGGCCTGGGCTGCTTCGGCCCGCCCGAGCGCGCTCTCGCCGTGATGCGCGACGGCGGTGCGGGGCCGTTCGCGGTGGTCACGCTGCTGGTGGCCCTGGGCGCCCAGGCCTCGGCGCTGGCCGCCCTCGCGCCGCGCGGTGTCGCCGCCCTCGCCGCCGTAGCGCTCGCGTGCACGGCGGGCCGGGCGGCGTTCGCCTGGGTGTGCCGGCGCGGAGTCCCCGCGGCCCGCCCCGGCGGACTCGGGTCCACGGTCGCCGGCTCTCAACCGTGGTGGATGGCCCCGGCCTGGTGGATCGTGCTCGCCGTCGCCGGTTTCCTGGGGTGGGGATGGCGGGGCCTGGTGGCGATCGGCGTCGGTGCCCTCCTCGTGGTGGTCCTGTCGCGGCACACGGCCCGCCGCTTCGGCGGCATGACCGGCGACGTGCTCGGCGCGGCGAGCGAGGTGGCCACCACCGCGGCGCTGGTGCTGCTCGCGACGGGAGGACCGACGAGCTGGTGAGCGCCGGGCCAGGTATCGGCGAGAGACCGCCGACGCTCCCGAAAACTCGCTCCGCGTCCGCTTGCCCCCGAAACCCCTCCTTGGGCCGGGCCCGGAAAATCGGTGGCGGGCGAGGGTGCCTGCACTGATACCGTGCGGGCGATCGCGACCCGGCCGTTGGAGGTGAGACCCATGCTCGTTGTACGCACGTGGGTGCTCCCCTCTCCGTCACGATCGGGCGATTGACGTAGGTGTCGCCAGGAGCGCCTCTCACCAGGCACTTCTGAGAGGGCAAACCTATGGACTCTGTGCATTTCAGCGCGGGCGCACCTCCGACCGTCGGCACGCACGCGGTGATCACCCGGGTCGACGACCTGCTGTGGCGGGCCGTGGAGGACGACCGGGTGATCGGCCACGGCGAGGCTTCCCGGCGACCCGACGGCCGGGTCTTCCTCAGCATCGACACGTGGCACGGCGCGGTCTTCGACCGGCTCGCGACCGCGATGGTGGCGGACCTGCCGATCCCGCTGCACACGATGGTCGACGAGGCCGACCACGACCTCACGGCCCGCTGGGAGCGGGCAGGCCTCACCGTTCGGCGCCGGGAACGGGAGTACCTCGTGGCCACCGACCCGCTGGTCACCGGGCTCGACACCGCGCCGGCGCCGTCGGACGTGACGATCCTCGGCCTCGGTGCGGCGCGGGAGCCCGCGCTTAGCGAGGTGTACGAGGCGGTCCGCGCCGAGGTCGACGCCCGCGTGGGCTGGGACTCGATGCCGGTCGAGGTGCCCCACCGGCCGGACGGGGCTCCCATGGACCCGTCGAAGCACGCGGTGGCCGAGGCCGCCGATCGGTACGTGGGGCTGGTCCGGGTGGTGGCGCGCCGCCGGCACGCGCGGATCGGGTTGGTCGCGGTCCGCGAGGGTCTGCGCCGCCGCGGCATCGCCCGGGCGATGCTGGCCGAGGTGCTCGGTGCGCTGCACCGCGGCGGGGTCGAGGCGGCGTCGGCCGAGGTGGACGAGCGCAACAGCGCGGCGACGGCGCTGTTCGAGGGCATCGGCGCGCAGCGCGTGAGCAGCGCCGTGGAAATGGTGCGTGGCGTATGACGAAGACAGCAGGAGCCATCGAGGTCGAGGGCACCGTCGTCGACTGTCTGCCCAACGCCACCTTCAGGGTGGAGCTCGAGAACGGGCACAAGGTGCTCGCGCACATCAGCGGGAAGATCCGGAAGCACTACATCAAGATCGTGCTGCTCGACCGGGTACTCGTCGAGCTCAGCCCGTACGACCTGAACCGGGGCCGGATCCTGTTCCGGTACCGGACGTAGCGCCGGGCCTGATCCGATCGCGGTACCGGCGGCCGGGCGGCCGCCGGTACCGCGCGTTCACGCCGAGCCGGGCACAGACAGTGGCCCGGAGGGGGTGGCTGCCGCCGACCGGCTGTGGGACGAGTCGGAACGCCTACTCGCCTCGGTCCGAGGGCGTCAGGCGGGCAGCAGCGTGCGCATCCAGGAGTGCGTGTCCGGCGCGGTGCCGCACTGGATGCTCGTGAGCATCTTGCGCAGCTTCATCGTGACCTCGCCCGGCTCACCGCCGGCGATCCGCACCTCACCACCCGCGTGCTTGACCCCGCCGATCGGCGCGACCACGGCAGCCGTGCCGCTGCCGAAGATCTCGGTGATGCGGCCGTCTGCCACGCCATCGAGCACCTCCTGGCCCGACACCCGGCGCTCGGTGACCTGGCAACCCAGCTCCTTGGCCAGCACGAGCACGGAGTCGCGGATGATGCCGCTCAGGATGGTGCCGGTCAGCGAGGGGGTGACGACCTCCGCCTGGTCACCGGAGCCGAACACGAAGAACATGTTGTTCGACCCCATCTCCTCGATCCACGTGCGCTCCACGGCGTCGAGGTACGCCACCTGCGCGCAACCGTGCTCCGCGGCCTGGGCCTGCGGCAGCAGCGAGGCCGCGTAGTTGCCGCCGCACTTGGCCGTGCCGGTGCCGCCGAGCGCGGCCCTGGTGTAGTCGGTGGTCAGCCACACGTCGACGGGCACGATGCTGCCCCCGGGGAAATAGGCCCCGGCCGGGCCGCCGATCAGGATGTAGAGGTACTCCGCCGCGGGCCTGACTCCCAGCCCGGGCTCTGTGGCCAGCATGAACGGACGTAGGTAGAACGAGTGGTCCCCGCCCGCGGCCGGCACCCACTCGTGGTCGACGGCCAGCAGCTCCGACAGCGACGTCAGGAACAGCTCGTCGGGGAGCTCGGCCATCGCCATCCGGGCGGCGGAGCCGCGGAAGCGGGCCGCGTTGGCGTCGGGCCGGAACGTGGCGATCGAGCCGTCGGGCTGCCGGTAGGCCTTGAGGCCCTCGAAGATCGTCTGTCCGTAGTGCAGGGCCATCGCTGCCGGGCTGAGCTGCAGCGGCGCGAAGGGCACGACTGCAGGGTCGTGCCAACCCGCTCCCGCAGACCACTTCACCGTGACCATGTGATCACTGAAGTGCCGGCCGAACCCCGGGTCGGCGAAAATGGCGTCGCGCTGGGCCTTCGTGGCCGGGGCAGGGTTGAGCGTCCGGGAGAACTGCGGGTCCATGGTTTTCACATTATCTGGTCGAGCAAGCCCAACAATCGGACGTCCTACTTATGTGGGCCGTGGTGCGTCACCGCACGTGCGAGGGGACGAACGGGGGCTTCACCACGGTGCACTCCAGAGCTCGTCCGCGCACGTCGACCGTCACCTCCGCGTCCGCACCCACCCCGGCCGCGGTATCGACCAGAGCCAGCGCGATGCCCGTCTTCAGTGTCGGCGAGAACGTGCCTGACGTGGTGATCCCGACCTGCTCGCCGCCGAGCAGCACCGCCATCCCCGCGCGGGGGACGCCGCGTCCGGTGGCCCGCAACCCCCGCAGCCGGCGGGCGGGGCCGGCCTCCTTCTCGGCGATCAGGGCGTCGCGGCCCCAGAACTCGGGCTTCGACCATCCGACCGCCCAGCTGCTGCCTGCCTGAACCGGGGAGATGTCCACCGAGAGGTCCTGGCCGTGCAGGGGGTAGCCCATCTCGGTGCGCAGGGTGTCGCGGGCAGCCAGGCCGGCCGGACGCCCACCCAGTGGCCCGGCACCCGCGAGCAGCGCGTCCCACACGCCTGGCGCCTCGTCGGCGGGCACGAGGAGCTCATAGCCCCGCTCGCCGGTGTAGCCGGTGCGGCACACCCGCACCGCCCCGGCGTCGGTGAACGCCATGTAGTCGAGGCCGGTCACTCCGCCGAGCCCGCCGAACGCGGTGGTCAACAGCTCGGTCGAACGGGGGCCCTGCACGGCGATCACGGCCAGGTCCCGGTGCCGGTCGCGGATCTCGATGCCGGCCGGGGCCGCTGCCCTCAGGAGTGCGGCGACCTGGGCGGAGTTGGCGGCGTTGGGCACGGCGAGCACCTCGTCCGGCCCGACGACGTAGACGATCAGGTCGTCGACGACACCACCCTCTGGCGTGCAGCAGAGCGTGTACTGCGCGTGCCCCGGGCCGATCTTCCCCAGGTCGGCGGTGAAGCAGCGGTTGACGAACTCCGCCGCACCCGGGCCGGTGATCGCGAGCTTGCCGAGATGGCTCACATCGAAGACACCGACGGCCTCGCGCACCGCCGTGTGCTCGGCCACCGTGCCGTCCGGGTAGGACAGCGGCATCGACCAGCCGCCGAACGCCCCGAGGGTGGCCCCGAGCGCTACGTGCCGATCGTGCAACGGGCTCGTCAGGAGGTCGTCCACGACCGTGGACGCTACTGCTCGCACCGCCGTTTCAGGCCGTCGGCCTCCATCGCGAGGTAGCGGCGGGTCAGACCGCCCGCGATCAGTCCGAACACCGCACCCACCGGACCGTGCTGGACCACCCGCAGCAGCACGACGGTGGCACCCGGTGCGCCGTCGGTCTCGATGAGGTGCTCACCGACGGTCCGGACCCCGGGACTGGTCGACTCCCAGATGAAGCCCCTGGCCGGGTCGATCTCCGTGACCTCCCACTGCGCGACGGGAAGGCGGGGCTGACGTACCTCGGCACGGCTGCCGACCGCGAACGGCCCCTCGTCCAGCCGGCGCACCGCGGTCATCGAGGCGGTCCACTCCGGCCAGCGCTCGACGTCGGTCAGCACCGCGAACACGCGGTCCCGATCCGCCTGGATCGTCACCGATCTCCGGAACTCCATGAGGTGATCATCGACGGCGGGCGAAGACCGTGCAAACAACCCAGCCGACGACCAGTGCCACGGCCGTGGTGAGCACCTGCTGCAGCGCCAGCATCACCGAGAGCGAGACGCACAGCAGCAGCCCCACCACCGACGTCCAGACGGGCCAGCGCCGTTGCGACGCAGGCAGCCGCAGGGCGGCCAGGTTGATCACGGCGTAGTAGACGAGGACGGAGCACGCCGACAGTGCGATGGCCGCCATCGGGCCGGCGAACACGGCGAGCACGATCGCCGCCACGCCGCCCGCGAGGTCGGCCCAGAACGGGGTGCCCCGCGAGCAGACCACCGCGAGCGCGGACGGCAGCTCGCGACGCTGAGCCATCGCCAGCTCCGTGCGACTCACCCCCACCAGCACGGCCAGCAGCGCGGATGCGGCCGCCATGGCGGCCCCGACCCGGACGATCACCCCGAGAGCGCTCGCCTCCCCGGCGTCGACCAGTGCCACCAGCGGCGTGGGCTCGGTGGCCAGCCGTTCGCTCCCGAAGCCGACCAGCAGCGCGATCGCCACCAGCATGTACGTGACGAGGGCGATGCCCAGCGCGATGGGGATGGCGCGGTGCAACGTGCGATCCGGGTCGCGGACCTCGGCCCCCAGTGTGGCGATGCGGGCGTAGCCGGCGAAGGCGAAGAACACCAGCCCAGCCGCCGTGAGCACCCCGATGACTCCGCCCCGTATCGCCACCGGCTCCACGTCCGGGGTGACGGCGGAGGCCACGGGATCGACCTGTGTGCCGAACAGCCCGACGACGACCACGACGAGCAGGACGGCCAGCGTGCCGCCGACCAGCGCGTACGCCCCGCGCGCCGTCCACCGCACGCCCGCCGTGTTCAGCACCGTGGCGGCGATGATCACGAGGATCGCGGCCGGCAGGGGGTGCGACGGAAGGACGTAGGCACCGAACACCCCGGCCGCCGCAGCGGCCGATGCCGTCTTGCCCACCAGGAACGCGACACCCGCCAGCCTGCCGGCCCCGTGCGAGAGCCGCTCGCGCCCGTAGACGAACCCGCCGCCGCTCTCGGGATGGGCGACGGCAAGGTCGGCGGTGGAGGCCGCGTTGCACATCGCGACGACCCCGGCGAGCAGGACCGCGAGCAGCAACCACGACCCCGCCGCGCCAGCGGCAGGGGCCCAGACCGCGAACACACCCGTACCGAGCATGGCCGATAGCCCGAGCACCACCGCATCGGCCGTACCGAGACGACGTTGCAGGCTCCAGGACACGTGCCCCACCCTTGCACCCGGACCTGCCTGATCCGGCTGCACACCGGTGTCATTACCATCTCGAAGCGATCTCGCCTTAGTCTGCGCCGGTCCGCGTCCGGTCCGGCCTCCCCGGGAACACCCGGCGACCGCTCCGACTCGAGCGGACTCCGTTCATCGAGAGGACAGCGCGTGTCCACCGATCTGTATGTGGAGGGCGGTTCGCCCGCCACCGTCGAGACCGACGCCGTGGTCGTCGGGCTGCTGCCCGCGAGCGGTGACGGCTCCGCGCCACGCCTGGCGCCCGGCGTCGAGGACGTGGGCGAGGCGTTCCGCGACGCCGACGCCGACCTGCCCGCCCTGCTCGCCATCGCGGGAGCGTCCGGCAAGGCCGACGAGGTGGTGAAGCTGCCCACGCGCGGCGCGATCACGGCACCGCTGCTCGTCGCGGTCGGGCTCGGCGACGCGGAGGCGAACGGGACACCGGGCGCCGAGGCCGTGCGGCGGGCCTCCGGCGCGGCCGCCCGCGCACTGGCCGGCACCGGGAGCGCTGTCAGCACGCTGGGCCGGATCAACCTGGCCGCCGCGGCCGAGGGCGCCCTGCTCGGGGCCTACACGTTCACCGACTACCGCAGCAACGGCGCGGGCCGGGCGCCGGTGGGCCGCGTGGGCCTGGTCGCCGACGGCGCCGACGGGGACGCAGCGGAGATCCTGCGCACCGCCACGGGCGTCGCGCAGGCCGTCCGCACGGCTCGCGACCTCGTGAACACCCCTCCGAACGACCTGTTCCCGGAGACCTTCGCCGCCCGCGCGCGCGAGCTGGCCGAGGCGGTGGGCATCGAGGTCGAGGTGCTGGCCGGCGACGAGCTCGCCGAGGGTGGATACGGGGGCGTGCTCGGCGTCGGGCAGGGCTCGTCGCGCGGGCCACGGCTGGTCCGGCTCCGCTACTCGGGCGGAGCGGCACCGCGGGCCACGGTCGCGCTGATCGGCAAGGGCATCACGTTCGACACCGGCGGCATCTCGATCAAGCCCGCCGCGAACATGGACCACATGACCTCCGACATGGGCGGCGCGGCGGCCGTGATCGCGGCCACCGTGGCGGCCGCCCGGCTGGAGCTACCCGTGGCGGTCACGGCGACCGTGCCGATGGCCGAGAACATGCCCAGCGCCACCGCATACCGTCCGGGCGACGTCCTGCGGATGTACGGCGGCCGCACCGTCGAGGTGCTCAACACCGACGCCGAGGGCCGGCTGATCCTGGCCGACGCGATCGCCAGAGCCGCCGAGGACGCCCCCGACTACCTGATCGAGACCTCCACGCTCACCGGCGCCCAGCAGGTGGCGCTGGGGCTGCGCACCGCTGGCGTGATGGGCAGCGACGAGTTCCGCGACCGCGTGGCCGCGCTCGGCCGCGCCACCGGCGAGGACGCGTGGGCCATGCCGCTGCCGCCTCACCTGCGCGGCGAGCTCGACTCCCGCGTCGCCGACATCGCCAATGTCACAGGCACCCGCTGGGGCGGAATGCTCGTCGCGGGCACTTTCCTGCGGGAGTTCGTGCCTGCCGACCTGCCGTGGGCGCACATCGACATCGCAGGCCCGTCGTTCCACACGGGCGCGCCGTACGGCTACACCACCAAGGGCGGCACGGGCGTTCCCGTTCGCACGCTGGTCGCCGTGCTCAGCGACATCGCGGCCAACGGCTGATCCGGACGCCCGCCTGCTACCCGTTCAGATCCCTGCGGCGTTCGCGATCACGCAGGATGCGCTGGCGGGCGTCGTGGTCGCGCATCCGTTGCGGATAGCCCACCAGCTGCACGTCGTACACCGGCATCCGCAGCGATCGCGCCAGCTTGCGTGCGCCGTCGGGCGACGAGATGCGCCGCCGGGTCCACGCGCCGTCGCGGTCGACCAGCAACATCGTCGTGGCGGTGACGGTGGTGCGGGGCTCCACGAACGCCTCCACCCCCTCGTGCGTCTCCGCCCAGTTACGCAGGTACGCGACATCGCCGGAGTCGGCTCCACGGAGTCCGCCCTTGAAACCTCGGCCGAGCCTTCCCAGGAGGCTCACCGTTCGTCTCCACCGTGTCCGGCCTGCGTGCCGCGTGGGCACTGTCTCGACGGCCAGGTCCCGCCCTCGCTCGCCAATTCGCTCATCGCGCCCCACCTCCTGACTGCGCCAACGTCCGAGGTCGCCGGTTTTCTCCCGTGTGACCAGCCGCCGCACCCGACCACGGCGGATGACAAGATGGGTCAAGCGGCGTTACAGCCACTGTCACAAGCACTGCCGGCAATTCGGTGAGGGAGTTCTGACGTGCCCGAGCACAACGCGGACCTGGTCATCCTCGGGGGCGGATCGGGCGGTTACGCCTGCGCCCTGCGGGCGGCCGAGCTGGGAATGTCCGTGGTGCTCGTCGAGCGCGACAAGCTCGGCGGCACGTGCCTGCACTACGGCTGCATCCCCACCAAGGCGCTGCTGCACGCCGCCGAGGTGGCCGACAACGCCCGCGAGGGCGACCGGATCGGCGTCAAGAGCTCACTGGCCGGCATCGACATGGCCGGCGTGAACTCGTACAAGGACGGCGTCATCGCCAAGCTCTACAAGGGACTGCAGGGGCTGGTGAAGTCCCGCAAGATCACCCTGGTCGAGGGCACCGGCCGCTTCGAGGGCCCGCGGACCGTCGTGGTCGGCGAGGACCGCTACGTGGGCAAGAACGTGGTGCTCGCCACCGGTAGCTACTCGAGGACGCTCCCCGGCCTCGACATCGGGGGCCGCATCATCACCAGCAGCGAGGCCATCCACCTCGACGAGGTGCCGGACCGGATCGTGATCCTCGGTGGCGGGGTGATCGGCGTCGAGTTCGCCTCGGTGTTCCGCAGCTTCGGCTCGGAGGTCACCATCGTCGAGGCGCTGCCGCGGCTCGTCCCCAACGAGGACGAGTTCGCCTCCAAGCTCCTCGAGCGGGCCTTCCGCCGCCGCAAGATCACGTTCAAGACCGGCGTCAGGTTCACCGGTGCCAAGCAGACCGAGGACACCGTCACCGTCTCGCTCGAGTCCGGCGAGGAGATCGACGCCGACCTGCTGCTGGTCGCCGTGGGTCGCGGTCCCAACACCGCCGACGCCGGTTTCGAGGAGGCCGGGGTGGCGATGGAGCGCGGTTTCGTGCTCGCCGACGAGCGACTGCGCACCAACCTGCCCAACGTCTTCGCCCTCG
This sequence comes from Pseudonocardia yunnanensis, assembly GCF_039534065.1. NCBI lineage: Bacteria > Bacillati > Actinomycetota > Actinomycetes > Pseudonocardiales > Pseudonocardiaceae > Pseudonocardia > Pseudonocardia yunnanensis. Next base: position 116,991 of record NZ_BAAAUS010000001.1, read on the forward strand.
GCGACATCGTGCCCGGGCTGCAGCTCGCCCACCGCGGGTTCGCCCAGGGCATCTTCCTCGCGGAGGACATCGCGGGCCTCAACCCGCCGCCGATCGACGAGGCCGGCATCCCCCGCGTCACCTACTGCGAGCCCGAGGTCGCGTCCGTCGGGCTCACCGAGGCGCAGGCCAAGGACAAGTACGGCGAGATCCAGACCCTGACCTACGACCTCGCGGGCAACGGCAAGAGCCAGATCCTGCAGACACAAGGCGCAATCAAGCTGATCAAAGCCGGGGCTACGGGCACACCAGGCCCCGTCATCGGCATCCACATGGTCGGCGCCCGCGTCGGCGAGCTCATCGGCGAGGCCCAGCTGGTCTACAACTGGGATGCACAGGCCGAGGACGTCGCTGCGCTGGTGCACGCCCACCCCACCCAGAACGAGGCGTTCGGCGAGGCCCACCTCGCGCTGGCCGGCAAGCCGCTGCACAGCCACTCGTGACCAGGCGCAGCCGACCGCTGCTCCGGCCACCCGAACCCGAACCGCAGGAAGAGGAGCTCCGACCCGATATGGCCTTCTCCGTCCAGATGCCCGCCCTCGGTGAGAGCGTCACCGAGGGCACCGTCACCCGGTGGCTCAAGCAGGAGGGGGACCGTGTCGAGGTCGACGAGCCGCTGCTCGAAGTCTCCACCGACAAGGTCGACACCGAGATCCCCTCGCCCGCCGCGGGCGTGCTGCAGCGCATCGTCGCCGCCGAGGACGAGACGGTCGAGGTCGGCGGCGAGCTCGCAGTGATCGGCGACGGCTCGAACTCCGGAACCGACTCGGGAGGCGACGTCGAGGGCAGCCAGTCCCCTGCGGAGTCCGCCGCCGAGGCGCCCGCGGAGGACGAGACCGCAGCCGAGCCGGCGCAGGCACAGGCGGCGTCCGACGAGCCCGAAGCCGCGCCGCGGGCCGACACCACGTCCACCGGCAAGGGCACCGCGATCACGATGCCGGAGCTCGGTGAGAGCGTCACCGAAGGCACGGTCACCCGCTGGCTCAAGCAGGTGGGCGACTCGGTCGCGGTCGACGAGCCGCTGCTCGAGGTCTCCACCGACAAGGTCGACACCGAGATTCCCTCCCCCATCGCCGGCACGCTCCTCGAGATCACCGCGGGTGAGGACGAGACGGTCGATGTCGGAGGCCAGCTCGCCGTGATCGGCGATGCGTCCGCCGCCCCCGCGAAGAGCGCTCCTGCCCCGGAGAAGCCTGCTGCGCAGGAGAAGCCGGAGCCCGCGAAGCAGGCGGCTCCCGAGCCCGAGGCGGAGCAGCCCTCCACCAACGGCAAGGTCTCCGCCCAGGCGGTCGAGCAGGCCGAGGAGCAGGCCGAGCGCGACGAGCTCGTGGCCGACGAGCCCGAGCGGCCCGAGAGCGGCGACGCCGGTCGCGGAGCCCCGTACGTCACGCCGCTGGTGCGCAAGCTCGCCGCGGAGCACGACGTCGACCTCTCCGTGATCACCGGCACCGGTGTGGGCGGCCGCATCCGCAAGCAGGACGTGCTGGCCGCTGCCGAGTCGCGCAAGCCGGCTCCGGAGCCCGAGCGTGCACCCGCGCCCGCCGCTGCCGCCGCGCCCGCGGCGAGCGCCCCGGCCGCGCCCACGCGGATGCCGAAGCCCTCCCCCGACGGTCCGCAGCCCGGCACCACCGTGAAGATGCCCCGGCTGCGGCAGGTGATCGCGCAGCGGATGACCGAGTCGCTGCGGGTGTCGGCCCAGCTCACCACCGTGCAGGAAGTGGACGTCACCCACATCGCCCGGCTCCGGGCTCGCGCCAAGGCCGAGTTCGAGCGGCGCGAGGGCGTGAAGCTGACGTTCCTGCCGTTCTTCGTCAAGGCGGCTGTGGAGGCGTTGAAGGCCTTCCCGCAGGTCAACGCCTCGATCAACGAGGAGACCAAGGAGGTCGTCTATCACGGCGCCGTGCACATGGCGATCGCGGTCGACACCCCCCGCGGGCTGCTCGTCCCGGTGATCAAGAACGCGGAGGACCTCAACCTCGCCGGTCTGGCCCGGCGGATCGCCGACGTGGCCGAGCGCACCCGGTCCAACAAGATCGGCCCCGACGAGCTGTCGGGCGGCACGTTCACGGTCACCAACATCGGCAGCGCGGGTGCGCTCTTCGACACCCCGATCATCAACCAGCCGCAGGTCGCCATCCTCGGCACGGGCAAGATCACGAAGCAGCCCACGGTGGTCACCGGGCCCGACGGCGAGGACTCCATCGCCATCCGCTCGGTGTGTTATCTGCCACTCACCTACGACCACCGCCTCGTCGACGGGGCCGACGCAGGCCGCTTCGTCAGCGCGATCAAGGCCCGCCTCGAGGAAGGTGCGTTCGAGGCCGACCTCGGGCTCTGACCCGCTCACCCGCACGGGGCGCGCGCCCGACTCGCGCGCTCCGTCGGGTTCGGCGAGGATCACCGCGTGCGCATCGTCGTCGCCGGCTCATCCGGCCTGATCGGAACCTCGCTCGTGGCCCATCTCCGGGCCACGGGTCACGAGGTGCTGCGTCTGGTGCGGCGGCCCGCCGCCGCACCAGACGAGCGGAGCTGGGACCCACCGGCGGGCCGCATCGACGACGGCACGTTCGACGGCGTGGACGCGGTGGTCAATCTGGCGGGGGCCGGGATCGGCGACCGCCCGTGGAGCGGCGCACGCAAGCAACTCCTGCGCGACAGCCGCAATGTGCCCACCGAGGTGTTGGCAGGCGCCGTCGCCGATCACGGCGTGCCGGCCCTGCTCAACGCCTCGGGCATCAACTACTACGGGGACACCGGGTCCGACGTGGTCGACGAGACGGCACCGGTCGGCGCGGGGTTCCTCGCCGAGGTCTGCCGCGACTGGGAAGCCGCCACCGCACCGGCCGCCCTGGCGGGAGCACGGGTCGTCCTCCTGCGATCGGCAGCGGTGCTGTCGCCGCGGGGCGGCCTCCTGGGCAGGCTGAGGCCACTGTTCTCGCTGATGCTCGGCGGCCGCATCGGCACCGGAGAGCAGGCGTTCCCCTGGATCTCCCTCGACGACGAGGTCGGAGCCGTGCGGTTCCTGCTGGAACACCCCGACGTGTCGGGGCCGGTCAACCTCGCAGGCCCCGAGCCGGTCACGAACGCCGAGTTCACCCTGGCCCTGTCCGAGGTGCTGCGCCGGCCCGCCCCGTTCACCGTGCCGGCATTCGTCCTCCGAACCGCCCTGGGCCAGATGGCCGAGGAACTGGTGCTCACCGGGCCGATGGCCGTGCCCGGCGTGCTGCAGAAGCACGGCTACCAGTTCCGCCACACCACTGTGCGCGACGCGCTGGCCGCAGCCCTCGACCGCTGACCCACCCGTCCCCTACCCCGCGAGTCGCCGAATCCTGTGGATCAATTGCCCCCACCAACATGGCGCCGTCCCCGGCCAGGCGATCCCGGGCGTAGCGTAAGAATCATGGGTATGCGTCACACCGGCCGGTCCTGCCGCCGCACCACCGACCCCGTCCGGATCGACCGGCTGGGCACCGTCGACTACGTGTCCGCCTGGGACATGCAGCGTGCCAACGCCGCCGCCCGGCGCGAAGGCACCGGACCGGACGTGCTGATGCTGCTGGAACACCCGTCCGTCTACACCGCGGGTAAGCGCACCCGGCCCGAGGACCGCCCCACCGACGGCACCCCCGTCGTCGACGTCGACAGGGGCGGCCGCATCACCTGGCACGGCCCCGGCCAGCTCGTCGGCTACCCCATCGTGGCGCTGACCGAGCCGCTCGACGTCGTCGACTTCGTGCGACGGCTGGAGGAGGCGCTGATCCGCGTGGCCCACGAGTTCGGGCTCACCGCGGCGGGCCGGATCGACGGCCGCAGCGGCGTCTGGCTGCCCGCCGACGACATCCGCCCGGAGCGCAAGATCGGCGCGATCGGCGTGCGCGTACAGGGTGGGGTCACCCAGCACGGATTCTCGTTCAACTGCGATCCCGACCTCATCGAGTACGACCGGATCGTGCCCTGCGGCATCACTGACGCCGGAACCAGCTCGCTCTCACTGGAGCTGGGCAGGACCGTCGGCGTGGCGGACGTACGGGAAGCGGCCGCCGAGGCCGTCACGGCCGCACTGGACGGAACCGTGCCCGTGGCCGAGCACATCGTGCCGCGGGTGGCCGCCCCTGCCGGCCTCGACCTCCAGCTGCATCCCTCGTTGCGCTGAGCGAGCTCAGCCTGTGCCCTCGGGCGGGCCGGAGCGGTCGTCGGACGACCCCCGGCGTCCGACGGGTCGTGCCGCACCGAACGCGACGCCGAGCGCCACGTTGCCGGCGAGGACGCCGAAGACGGCTCCTACCGCAATCCCCACCGCGATCGCTGTGCCCATCGCCGTGCCACTCGTGCGGTCCGGGTGCTTGCTCATGGCGCTATCGTAATCTGTAATTCCGGATATCCGAGGTATCGCGTGCACGACCAATCCCTGCCGGAGCGGCTCGCCGAGCTCGAGCGCCGCATCGAGGCGCTGGAACACGGCGAACCGCCCACCGGACCACCGGCCGTAGCGGACGGCTCGGGCACCGTCCGCTACTCGGGTGACGTGCACCTGCACGGCGACGTCGTCTGGGAGATCGCGCTCGACGCCGGCGCTGTTCTCAACCTGGACGACGGCCCGCGGGTAGCGGTGCTCGCAGCGCTCGGGCACCCGGCCCGGGCCCGCATCGTCCGCAGCCTGCTCACCGACGGCGCGCACAGCACGGCCGCGCTGCAGGCGGCGGCCGACCTGGCCTCGACTGGCCAGCTCTACCACCACCTGCGCTCCCTGACCCACTCCGGGCTCGTGGAGCAGGACGGCCGGGGGTCCTACCGGATCGCACCCCGCGCCGTGGTGCCGGCGCTGGTGCTGCTGAGCGCGGCCGCCGACGTCGCGGGGCAGCTCAGGTAGAGGGCCGAGGCCGCCTCAGCGCAGCTGCGGAACGACCTCCGACGCGATCAGCTCGATCTGGTCGATGTCGGCGAGGTCGAGAAGCTGCAGGTAGATCCGCGTGATGCCGGTCTTCTCCTGCCACTGCCCCAGCCGGTCGACGATCTCGGCCACCGTGCCGGCCAGCCCCTCAGCCCGGAGCTCGTCGACCTTGCGGCCGATCGTCACGCAGCGGTTGGTCACCTCGGCGTCGTCACGGCCCACGGCGATGGTGTGCGCGGCGGAGAGGACCAGCTCGGCAGGGTCACGGCCGATCTCCCGGCACGCCGCGGCGACGCGCTCGAACTGGGTGGCGATGACGTCCGGCGAGCTGAAGGCGACGTTGAACTCCGTAGCGAACCGCGCGGCGAGGGCGGGCGTGCGCTTCGGGCCGTGGCCGCCGACGATCAGCGGCGGCTGCGGCTGCTGCACCGGCTTCGGCAGCGCGGGCGAGTCGGTGACCGTGTAGTGGGTGCCTGCGAAGGAGTAGCGCTCGCCCGGCAGCGTCCGCCACAGGCCGGTGACGATCTCCAGCTGCTCCTCGAGACGGTCGAACCGCTCCCCCAGCCCGGGGAACGGGATGCCGTAGGCGGCGTGCTCGGCCTCGAACCATCCCGCGCCCAGGCCCAGCTCCACGCGGCCGCCGGACATCTGGTCGACCCCCGCCACGGCGATCGCCAGCGGCCCGGGGAGCCGGAACGTCGCCGAGTTGACGAGCGTGCCCAGCCGGACCCGCGACGTGTCGCGCGCCAGCCCGGCGAGGGTGATCCAGGCGTCGCTCGGGCCCGGCTCGCCGGACACCTCGCCCATCTTCAGGTAGTGGTCCGACCGGAAGAACGCGTCGTAGCCCGCGTCCTCGGTTGCCCTGGCCACCCGCAGCAGGTCGTCGTAGGAGGCCCCCTGCTGAGGCTCGGTGAAGATCCTGAAGTCCATTGGGGAACGCTAACCCCTGACCGGACGGCCCCATCCCGTGCGTGCCCGTCGCGCGCCGCATGTCACATGGGAGGAGATCGCGCCGCTCGGCTTCGGCGTAGCCTGACGTACGTGACGATCGCACCGGAGGGCCGCAAGCTCCTGCGCCTCGAGGTCCGCAACAGCGAGACCCCGATCGAGCGCAAGCCGCCGTGGATCCGCACCCGCGCCCGCACGGGACCGCAGTACACCGAGCTGAAGGGCCTGGTTCGATCCGGCGGCCTGCACACGGTGTGCGAGGAGGCAGGCTGCCCCAACATCTACGAGTGCTGGGAGGACCGCGAGGCCACGTTCCTCATCGGCGGGGAACAGTGCACGCGGCGGTGCGACTTCTGCCAGATCGACACGGGCAAACCCGCCGACCTCGACACCGACGAGCCGCGCCGCGTCGCCGAGTCGGTGCGCACGATGGGCCTGCGCTACTCCACGGTCACGGGTGTGGCACGCGACGACCTCGAGGACGGCGGGGCGTGGCTCTACGCCGAGACCGTCCGGCAGATCCACGGCCTCAACCCCGGCACCGGCGTCGAGCTGCTGATTCCCGACTTCAACTCGATCGACGACCAGCTCGCCGAGGTGTTCGGCTCCCGGCCCGAGGTGCTCGCACACAACCTGGAGACGGTGCCGCGGATCTTCAAGCGGATCCGTCCCGCTTTCCGCTACGAGCGCTCCCTCGATGTGATCAGCAAGGCCCGGGCAGCGGGCCTGGTCACCAAGTCCAACCTCATCCTCGGCATGGGTGAGACGCCGGAAGAGGTCGTCTCCGCGCTGCGCGACCTGCACGACGCCGGGTGCGAGATCATCACAATCACCCAGTACCTGCGCCCCTCGCTCCGCCACCACCCGGTGGAGCGGTGGGTGAAGCCGGAGGAGTTCGTCGAGCACTCCGCAGCGGCGCAGGAGATCGGGTTCGCCGGGGTGATGGCCGGCCCGCTGGTGCGCTCGTCCTACCGCGCAGGCCGGCTCTACGCCCAGACCGTGGCGCATCGGGGCGAGGAACTCCCGGAGAATCTGGCCCACCTGGCAGACGAGGGCGCAGCAGCCCAGGAGGCACGCTCGCTGCTGGCCCGCTGACCTCCGAGGTCGTCCTGGAAAGTCCCCCCGTCAGCGGGGCGGATCTGCCCGCGATCGTCGCTGGACGACCCGTATCCTGAGCCGTATGGCCGGTAAGCCCGACAAGGCAGCGAAGAAGGAAGCCGCGCGCGAAAAGCGTGCGGCGTCGAAGGCGCGCCGCAAGCAGATCTTCGAGGCGTTCAAGATGCAGCGCCGGGAGGACAAGGCGCTCATCCCCTTGATGGTGGGCGCCATCGTCGTGTCGGTGGCCGTCGTCTTCGGCATCGGGCTGATCTTCGATCTCCACTGGCTCCTGCTGCCGATCGGGCTCGCGATCGGCATCCTCGCCGCGATCAGCATCTTCGGCAGGCGGGTGCAGCGGTCGGTGTACACCAAGGCCGACGGGCAACCGGGCGCTGCGGGCTGGGCGCTCGACAACATGCGCGGCCAGTGGCGCGTCACCGCCGGTGTGGCGGGTACCACCCACCTCGACGCCGTGCACCGGGTGATCGGCCGTCCGGGAGTCATCCTCGTGGCAGAGGGCGCCCCGCACCGCGTCAAGAGCCTGCTCGCGCAGGAGAAGAAGCGCACCGCGCGGGTCGCGGGCAGCACCCCGATCTACGACATGATCGTGGGCAACGAAGAGGGCATGGTGCCGCTGAAGCAGTTGCAGCGCCACATCATGAAGCTGCCGCGCAACATCAGCCCGAAGGAGATGGAGTCCCTCGAAGCGCGGCTCGCCGCGCTGGGTTCGCGCGCCGCGGCGATGCCGAAGGGCCCGATGCCGGCCGGGGCGAAGATGCGCAGCGTGCAGCGCACGGTCCGCCGCCGCTGACCGCCTACGCCTCGAGTGGCATCGCCACCCGCGTGACGAATTCGTCGGGCGTCGCGGTGCTCGGGTCCGTCAGGTAGGTCTCCGTCACCGGCCCCTTGGCCTGGTGCCCGAGCGCGCGTACGTGCTCCAGCACCGCGGTGTAGGCCAGCGGCAGCTCCTCGTACGGCCCGACGTGCAGTGTGGCCGCCCACGGGCCGCCGGGAAGCGTCACTGTCACGTCGGACGCTCCGGCCGCTGCCGCCACGCCGACCGACACAGTGAACTCGTCCGTCAGGTCCAGCGGGAAGACCCCGACCAGCGGCTCGCGGCCGTGCCCCGCTCCGGTCCGGAGCACAGCGGTGCACAGCGCCGCCGTGTCCACGTCGATCGCGTCCGCCCGCACCGGCCCGCTCATCCCGACCAGTGCGAGTGGAGCCCGTTCGGCGATCGCGACGTCGTAGCGCACCCGCTCGGGCGCCACCAGCAGTGCGTCGAGAGACCGCAGCACCTGCTCGCGCCGGGCCAGCTCAGCGGCCAGGCGCTCCCGCTGGGCGGCGAGCACGGCGGCCACGGTCCTCTCGTCGGGGGCGGCCAGCACCTCGCGTACCACCGGAAGCGGCACGTCGAGGCCGCGGAGCAGAGCGATCGTGGTGGCCGTGCGCACCTGGTCGGCTCGGTAGTAGCGGTATCCAGAATGGGGGTCCACCGAGGCCGGGACCAGCAGCCCTTCGGCGTCGTAGTGCCGCACCGCCTTGACCGTGAGACGGGCAAGGCGAGCGAACACCCCGATCGGCATCAGGCTCATCGGACCGGCCTCGCCAACGCGCCGTCAGCCCTGCTTGCCGGGTGGCACCACCGGTACCTGCAGAACGGTCCGCAGCTCCGCTGGTGGCGTCGACGAGGGGTCGGTGAGGTAGATCTCGGTGTGTGGGGCCGCCGGCACCAGCCCGTTTCCGGCGATGAACGCGTACAGCGCGGCGAGCGAGGGCTCCTCGTCGGCATAGGGCCCGAGATGCAGCAGCCGGGCCACGCGGCGCTCCGGCTGCCGGCGACGCTGCACCGGTGCGCCGAAGCGAGCGGCCGCAGCGGCGACGGCGCTGTCGGTGGCACCCGGCGGTGCGGGAACGAGCAGCCGCCAGTGCCAGCCGTCGGGATTCGTGAGATCGAACGGCGGTGCGTCGTCGGACTCCACGCTGCCGCCCTGGCTGTAGGTGCCCTCCAGCGGCACGTCCTCGCCGGCGCCGAGCGCCGACCGCGCCGCGAACAACGCACGGACGGCGGCACCGAAGGACGGATGCTCCGGAGCTCCCCGGCCGTCGACGGCGAGGGTGTCCCGGGCCGGAAGGTCGGCAAGGACCGGGTCCGTGGTCGTGGGTCCGGGGTTCGTCGGGTCCGGGGAGATCGTGTCGGCTTCCATGCCGTCGACGTTCCGCTCTCCCGTACGGGGAGGGTCAAGCCCGGGTGCGGACGACGATGCTGCGCACCGCGCGGTCGTGCCACCCCCGGCCGTCGGAGTCGCGCACGAGCGGCGGCACGATCAGGGCGATCAGTGCCGTGCGCAACAGCGCCCGCGGCACCCCGATCACGGCGGCGGAGTCGATCGACGCCACGCGGATGCCGAGCAGGGTCATGCCCGCGCTCGCCCCGAACACGGCCACCGGTATGGCCGTGAGCAGGAACCAGATGCCGAGCACCGCCCACGGAAGGTTCGGGCCGCCGATCTCGTCCGACCCCAGCACCAGCACCGCGATCAGGTAGCCGAGCAGCCAGTCGACCACCAGCGCGGCCAACCGGCGCCCGAAACCGGCGACGGAGCTCACGCCCTCGGCAGGCAGGCCAAAGCGCTGCCCCGGATGGCCCTCGCCACCGCGCCCCATGGAACCGGTGCCCGATCCGGGCATCCAGGACTCGATCCAGCGCGCCATGGCGTCTAGCGTAGGGCGACAGGTCCTGATGAGCGGGCCGCCCGGTCCGTTAACCTCCGCGAAACGGCCGAGTGACAGCCGGGCAACACCACGGCCATAGCGTCGCTGACAAGAGTGGTCAACCGACCCCCTGAGCGTGCCGTTGAGAGGAGTCAGTGAGCGTGTTCAGCAACTCCGAAGAGGTTCTGAGCTACATCTCGGACGAGAACGTCGAGTACGTCGACATCAGGTTCTGCGACCTCCCAGGCGTCATGCAGCACCTCACTGTCCCCGCCTCGACGTTCACCCAGGATCTGATGGACGAGGGCATCGCGTTCGACGGTTCGTCGGTCCGCGGTTTCCAGGCCATCAACGAGTCCGACATGGCGCTGTTCCCGGATGCGGCCACAGCGCGGCTCGACCCGTTCCGCAAGCACAAGACGCTCAACATCAACTTCTTCGTGCACGACCCGATCACGGGCGAGCCCTACAGCCGCGACCCTCGCAACGTCGCGCGCAAGGCGGAGGAGTACCTGCGAGCCTCTGGTGTGGCCGACACCGCCTACTTCGGCGCGGAGGCGGAGTTCTACATCTTCGACTCGGTGCGCTTCGGGTCCGACCCGCACCAGCAGTACCACCACATCGACTCGGTCGAGGGCTGGTGGAACACCGGTCGTGAAGAGGCCGGAGGCAACCAGGGCTACAAGGTCGCCTACAAGGGTGGCTACTTCCCGGTGCCGCCGGTCGACCACTACGCCGACCTGCGCGACGACATCGTCGCCAACATGATGGCCAGCGGTTTCGAGGTCGAGCGCGGCCACCACGAGGTGGGTACCGCCGGCCAGGCCGAGATCAACTACAGGTTCAACACGCTGCTCCACGCCGCCGACGACGTGATGCTGTTCAAGTACCTGGTCAAGAACACCGCCTGGCACGCCGGCAAGACCGCCACCTTCATGCCGAAGCCGCTCTTCGGTGACAACGGCTCGGGCATGCACGCCCACCAGTCGCTGTGGAAGGACGGCCAGCCGCTGTTCCACGACGAGTCCGGCTACGGCGGGCTGTCCGACACCGCCCGCTACTACATCGGCGGCCTGCTGCACCACGCCCCGAGCCTGCTGGCGTTCACCAACCCCACGGTGAACTCCTACCACCGCCTGGTGCCCGGCTTCGAGGCGCCGGTGAACCTGGTGTACTCGGCGCGTAACCGCTCCGCCTGTATCCGGATCCCGCTCACGGGCAACAACCCCAAGGCCAAGCGCCTGGAGTTCCGCTGCCCCGACTCGTCGGGCAACCCGTACCTGGCGTTCTCCGCGATGATGATGGCCGGCATGGACGGCATCAAGAACAAGATCGAGCCGGCCGCGCCGATCGACAAGGACCTCTACGAGCTGCCGCCCGAGGAGGCCAAGGACATCGCCCAGGTGCCGGGCAGCCTGGCCGCGGTGATCGACCGGCTCGAGGAGGACCACGAGTACCTGCTCGAGGGTGGCGTCTTCACGCCCGACCTCATCGAGACCTGGATCTCCTACAAGCGGGACAACGAGATCGACCCGCTGCGGCTGCGCCCGCACCCCTACGAGTTCGCGCTCTACTACGACGTCTGATCTGACGTTGCGCTGACCTGCTAGGCAGCCCCGGAAACGGCGGTTGACCTGCGAAGACGTCTTCTGACGTTCGCAGCGTCAACCGCCGTTTCTCGTGCTCGTGTACACGAGCCCTCGCTCACCAGCCGAACTCCCGCAGGGTGGCGCGGTTGGGCATTCGGCGGCGTGCCACTCAGCGACATCTCAGCAACTCAGCGTCATCACAGCAGCTTGCGCCCACAGTGGCGGCATGAGCAGCGACGCTGTACTCGTTCGACCGCTCGACTCGGCGGGACGACTGGCCGAGCTGACATCGAACGTCCCGATCTGGGTCGGGGAGATCGAGATCCATGGACATCTCGACGACATCGCCGTCGACCCGGCCTACACCGCCGCCGCGCTCCTCGTCACGGCGAACGGAGTTGCCGTCGGCCAGGTCGTCGTGCCCCTGACCGGCGGCCGCGCTCCCTCCGAGACCGTACGCGCCGCCGCCTGGACCGAACTCGGGCGCGAGATCGAGCGCGCCGCTCCCCCGCTGCGCAACGTGTCGACACCGATCACGGTGGTCGTCCCTACGCGGGGTCGACCAGAAAGCGTGGCCCGCTGCATCCGTAGCCTGCTGCGGACGGATCGCCCTGAGCTCGCAATTGTGATCGTGGACAACGATCCGGACGACGACCGGACCGCCCTGCTGGTCGATGCCGTCGGCGACGAACGCGTGACATACGTGCGCGAGGGTTGTCGGGGCACGTCGGCCGGACGCAACCGGGGGCTCATCGAGGCGGCCTCCCGTGGGGCGCAGTTCGTCGCCTTCATCGACGACGACGTGGAGGTGGACCCGGCGTGGGCTGGTCGCGTCGCTGCGGCGCTCTCCGAGCCCGGTGTGGCGTGTGTCTGCGCGCCAGTACTGGCCGCTGAGCTGGCAACGCCCGCGCAGGTCATGGCCGACGAGGCCCTCGGCTGGCGGAAGGGCTTCTCGCGGCGCCGATTCTCGCTCTCCGAACCCCCGCCCGACTCAGCCATCTTCCCGTTCTCACCCGGGCTTTTCGGCGTAGGCGCGAACATGGCAGTGAAGGCCGAAGTCGCGCTTGGTCTGGGCGGGTTCGACCCCGCCCTCGGGCCTGGCACACCGGCCCGCGGCGGCGAGGACTGCGAGTTCATGATCCGCCTGGTGCTCGCCGGACACGTGCTCGCCTACGAGCCGTCGGCATACGTCTGGCACCACCACCGGCCGACGATCGCCGAGCTGAACAACCAGCTACACGGCTACGCCCTGGGCCTCGGCGGATTCATCGCGAAGATCATGGTGGACCCGGTCGGGCGAGCAGCGGCACTACGTCGGGCTCCTGCAGCGGTGCGTCAGCTCTGGCGGATCCGTTCGCGCGAGGCTGTTGCCGGCGTTCCGGGTTCGCCCGCCATGCGCAAGGTGCTCGCCATCACGCTCGGACCTGCTGCCTACCTCAAAGGGCGGCGACGAGTGAGGGCCGGCGGTCACAGCATTCCTCGGCTGCACCGGCACGACGCTCGCAGCCTGCTCGACAGTTGAGGTCCGGCTCAGCGGCGCCTCCACGTGAGCTACGGCGTCGCCGCCAGGCCGGTGCAGCTGCGGAGGGACTGCCAGTTGGCGACCGCTCGCTCGGCGGCCGCGCTCCGGAGCTGGTGCGGGATGCCGCCCGAGATCACGGCCGGGACCCACTTGGCCCTGGTGACCGCCCGTCCACGGAGGGTCAGTAGCAGCACGCCGCTCTGGGCCGTGACCCCTCCGCGCGCGTAGAAGACGAAGTTGCCGAGCCCGTAGTCGACGTAGGCGCCGTGCAGGTAGCCGCCCCCGAGCAGGACATGGGCGTGGGACCCGACCACCACGTCCGCTCCTGCCGCGACCAGCTTGGGCGCCAGCGCGCGCTGCGGGTCGGTCGGGCAGCGCTCCAGCTCGCGGCCCCAGTGCAGGTCGACCACCACGGTGTCGCCCTCAGCCCGGGCCGCCCGCACAGCCGCGAGCAGCCGCGTCTCGTCGTAGGCGGACGCCAGGCCCGGCTTGCCGTCACCGGCGCTCCAGGCGGTGGCAAGGCTGGAGTCCAGCACCTGGGTGGCACCTATGACGGCGATGCGCTGGCCGTCCACGGTGACCACGTAGGGCCGGAACGCCTCGGCGGCGTCGTTGCCGATCCCGACCACCGGGACACCGGCCTGCCTGGCCGCCGCCAGCGAGTCGCGGATCCCCACGACGCCGTAGTCCTCCCCGTGGTTGTTGGCCATGGTGGCCACGTCGACGCCGGCCGAGTGCAGTGCGACGAAGGCCGAGGGGGGCGCGCGGAAGGTGAACTGCTTGGCCGCCGGGGTGCCCCGCTCGGTGATCGCGGTCTCCAGATTCACAACGGCCAGGTCGGCACGGCGCAATACGCCGGCGATCGGCCCGAACGTGGTGGCCGGGTCCGCGGCCAGGCGGCCGGCGATGGCGCCCTCGAAATGGACATCGCCTCCGAAGGCGATGGTCACCGGAGCGCCGGCCGGCTCCCTGCCGGCGGCGGCCCCTGGCGTGGAAGTGGTCGTCTGCGCGGGCGGCGCGGTGTTCATCGAGGTTGCGCCGGCGTTTCCGCCGGAGCAACCGCTCAGGGCCAACACCGCCAACACGAGCGCGGCGGCGGTCCGGCGGCGGGCCCGACGCGGCAAACGAACTCCAGGCTCGGCTCGAGGAATCAGTTCCAGCCTAAGCGAGGTGATCACGGCAGCACCCCATCAAGCGCCGGTCCCGGAACGTCTGACCCGTCACACCGTGCGTTGCAAGCAGTCTCACGCGACCGCGTTCTCTGCCGCCACGGGCCTGCGGCCGAGCTGAACCGTCAGCAGTAGAGCGATCACGACGAGGCTGAAGCCCGCACTGACCAGGGGCAGCGCGATCAGGCCGCCAGCGCCGATCACGATTCCGCCGACCATTCCACCCACGGCGGTGCCGACGAAGATCGCAGATGAGTTGAGCGAGAGCACCAGGCCGCCGGTGGGAGCCAGCTCTAGCAGGAGGGACTGGGCCGGGGGGTTGAACGCCCAGTTGAAGGCAGCCCACAGGGCGAGGATCACGGCGGCGCCCACGACGGTGCTCGCGGCCGGAGAGAGCACCGCGGCTGTGACGACCGAGCCGGCGAGTAGGGCGAAGAGCGTGGGCACGGCGCCGAACCGGTCGGCAGCGCGGCCGCTCCACGTGTTGCCGGCCATCGCCCCGACGCCGTAGACGAGCAGCAGAAGAGCGACGATGGCGCCGTGGATGCCGCCTGTGGCGCTGAGCAAGGGCGTCACATAGATGAAGACGACCATGCCGGCGAGCACGTTGACCAAGGTCATCGCGAGAGCTGTCAGCACGCGCCGGTCAGCGGCGACGGCGAAGCGCTCGCGCATCGTCACCGCCGGGGGCGCCGGTATGCGGGGTAAGCAGAGCGGCACGGCGGCTGCGACCAGCACGGTGACCACGGCCACCGCCCCGAACACGCCGCCGTAACCGATTCTGCTGCCGAGCAGATCTCCCGCAGGCACGCCGATGGCGAGCGACAGCGTCAGCCCACCGACGACGATGCCGACGGCCCGGGCGCGCTGGGCGGCGGGAAGCATCGCGGTGGCCACGAGCGTGGCAGCCGGCTGATAGGCCGCCGCGCCGAGCGCGGCGATGATCCGGCCGACGATCAGAAGAGGGTACGTGTTGGCCACCGCGGACAACCCGTTGCCGACGGCGGCCACGGCGAGAGCGGCGATCAGCAAGGTGCGGCGGTCCCACCGGCCGGTGAGGGTGCTGAGCAGCGGCGCACCGACGGTGTAGGCGATCGCGAACGCCGTGGCGAGTTGGCCCGCGGCGGTCAGCGAGACGCCGAGCTTCCCACTGACGTCGAGCAGTACGCCCGACACCACGAAGTCGCTCGTGCCGACGGTGAAGGCACCAGCGGCGAGCAGATGGGTGCGTACGGACATCGAGAGCCTTCCGAGTCCCTGGTCGGATGAACGTCGTACAAGTTCTTCCGATTCTTCCGACGGCCTGAACCTGTGGCGTCAGCTGTCCGCCCGTCGCCGACTTAACGTTACAATGCTTGAGTGTAACGTATGCTGAGTGGTCCTACCCAACGACATGAGGAGGGCCGATCTCCCATGGGAAGCACGATGGCGGTGCGGGCGCACACCCGGGACTCAGGCGAGGTGCTGGTCAGCGTCGACGCGGCAGCGATCACGTTCGACGAACCGGGCCGGCCCGCGAGCCGTGCCGGTCGTCCGCTACCGACCGATCGGCAATTGATCCTTTGAACGACTGATTCAACGGGATGCCCGGAAGTGCTCGGCAGAGCCGAGGGATCGGACGACCGTGATCATATTTCAGGATGTTGCCGGACAGCTAAATCCGGCGCAAAAGTGATTTTAATTCCTGCCGTTACATACCGAGATGGATCCGCCGGGCGTTGTGCCGCCGGTTGTCTCGGCTCCGAAATATTCGCACTAGCAACAGGAAGTGTCTGATGAATTTCGACGATTCGTCCCTGCCGCCGGTCCTTCCGGAGGATGCCGCGGCCCTCGCGGCCACGGTGGCAGGTTCGGTTCTGCTGCCGGGCGGCGCGGGATACGACGACGAACGCGCCGTCTTCAACCTGAATCACGAGTTGGTGCCCGCGGTGATCGTGGTGGCGGAGAGCGTGGCCGATGTCCAGGCCGCCGTCACTTTCGCGGCGGGGCAGCACCGGCCTGTCCTGGTGAAGACGACCGGCCACCAGATTGTCGGCAAGGCGCACGGCGCCGTCGTGATCTCGACCCATCGGATGAATGACGTGACCATCGACGCGGTCAGCCGCGCGGCCCGGGTCGGCGCCGGAGTGATGTGGTCCGAGGTCATCCCGAAGGCGGTGAAGGCCGGGCTGGCTCCGCTGAACGGGTCGAATCCCACGGTGGGAGTGGCCGGCTACACCCTGGGCGGCGGCCTCAGCCCGACCCTCGGCCGTTCCCAGGGCTACGCCGCCGACCATGTGCGTTCGCTCGAGGTGGTGACCGCGGACGGCGAACTGAGGCACGTCGACGCTTCGTCCGATCCCGAACTGTTCTGGGCGCTGCGCGGTGGCAAGGGCAACTTCGGTGTTGTCACGGCTCTGGAATTCGATTTGTTCCCGGTGCCCCGCCTCTACGGCGGCGCCATCTACTTCCCCGGTGAACGGATGGCCGACGTGCTGCGCGCCTGGACCGCCTGGCTCCCGGGCACACCGGAGATCATGGTCTCCTCGTTCGCCGTCATGCGCCAGCCACCGGTGCCCGAAGTGCCCGAACCGCTGCGCGGGGCGTTCGTGGTGTCGTTGCGGTTCGCCTACACCGGCACGGCCGAGGACGGCGAGCGGATGATTGCGCCGCTGCGGGCGGTGGCTCCGGCGGTCCTGGACACCGTGCGGGACATGCCCTACACCGAGGTCGCGTCGATCCACAATGAGCCGACCGACCCGGTGCCCTACTACGAACGGGGCATCATGCTGCGGAAGTTCCCCGCCGAAGCGCTGGACAAGCTGGTCGAGCTCGTCGGCCCGGACTCCGACTCCACTCTGGCGATCGCCGAACTGCGGGCCCTGGGCGGGGCGTGGGACCGGGAGCCGGCGGTGCCCAACGCCGTGGCGACCAGGGGCCTGCCCTACAGCCTGTTGGGCGTTGCGGCGGGTCCACTGGCGGAGGAGCACCAGCTCAAGAAGTCGGTCGCCGCGCTGCTCGACGGCATGGAGCCCTGGCGAGGCGACCAGCGGCTGGTGAACAACCTCGCGCCGGATGAGGCGACCGACGCCGCCGCGATCTACGGCCCGGAGCGCTACGAGCGTCTGGTGGCCATCAAGAAGACCTACGACCCGGACAACATGTTCCGGCTCAACCACAACGTGGTGCCGGCCGCCTGATCAGGCACTGGCCGACCGAGCGGGGCCGGACGTGACCAATTCGTCGATCATGTCCGGCACCACCGCTCTTCACTGGAGCCAGTCCTGCCCGGTGTCGCAGCCGGGCCGGCTGGCCGGCTGTCTCCGCGCATTCCGCGGTTACCGTCAGCCCCGGCCGGTGGGCGAGCTGGACCAGGGTCTTCACGATCGCCACGTCGGCGGGCCCGTCCGGGCGTCGCGGTAGGCACGATTTGAGGGAGTCCCAGGTTGCGTTTCGAGTCGATTCGATCCTCGGACGTTGCAGCGCAGATGTTCCGCACCGCCGGATTGTGGCGAAATTCTGGCCCGATATCCGACTTGTGCCGGTGGCGGGACGCGACACCGGACGCGCCGGCGATCAAGGCCTACCGGGTCGATGAGAGGTCGGTCCGGATCAGCTACGCCGAATACGCCCGTCATGTGGAGCGGTTCGCGGGTGCGTTGTACGAGCTGGGGGTTCGGCCGGGTCAGGTGGTGGCGTGCCAGCTGCCGAACTGGTGGCAGGCACAGGCGTTGCTGCTGGCCGCCGCCCGACTGGAGGCGGTGGTGGCCCCGATCATGACAACGATCCGTCCGCGCGAGCTGGAGCGCATGCTGCGTCTGCTCGGCGCGAGCGTCTACGTCACTGTGGATGAGTGGGCCGGGTTCGGCCACTCCGCGGCGCTCGCAGAGATCGCTCCACGGCTGCCCGAGCTGCGACACCGGGTGGTGATCGGCGCACCGGCCTGCGGTGAGATCGATTTCCGATCCTTCTTCGAGGAGACCCCGTGGGAACAGCGCCACCCCGTGGTACTGGACGACGCGCAGGAAGATCCCGACCGCGTCGCCCTGGTCCTCTTCACGTCCGGCACCACGGGAGAGCCGAAGGGCGCACTGCACACCCAGAACACGATGTACGCCTCCGCGATCAGCGTGGGCGAGGTGCACAACTTCGGAGCTGACGATGTGCGCTTCACCCCGCACGCGCTGATGCACATCGTGGCGCAGACCAATGCCCTCGGCGTCTTGTCGGCCGGCGCGTCCATGGTCCTGCTCGACACCTGGTCGGGTGAGCGGGGCCTGCAGGTGCTGGCCGACAGCGGCACCACCGCTTTCGTGGCTGCGCCGAGCTTCGTCCACGACATGATCGCCGCCATCCAGGGCGAGGCCCCTCATCTGCCTGCCCTCCGGACGGTGCGCTGCGTCGGCGCGCCCGTCCCGAAGCAGCTCGTCTCACAGGTGTCGGACGTCTTCGGGGCGCATCTGCTGGTCGGATGGGGGATGACCGAGATCGGCACCGGCACGATGACTCGCAGCGATGACCCGCCGGACTGGGCTGCGCACAGCGACGGCCGCCCCGTCAGGGGGATGGAGCTGGACCTGCGCTCGGACACCGAGATCAGGAAGGACCGGCCCGGCCGACTGTTCGTCCGCGGCAGTGGCGTGTGCCTGGCGACGGTGGTCCGGGACTCCGGGACGCTGACCGTCATCGCCGAGCACGACGACGGCTGGTACGACACCGGCGACCTCGCCGTGCCGGACGGGCGCGGTGGGATCCGGCTGATGGGCCGCGCCGCTGACCGGATCGGCGGGGTATTCATGATTCCGGTCAGCGACGTGGAGTCCGAACTGCTGAAGAACCCCGGCGTCGCGGACGCCGCCCTCGTCGGTTATCCGGACGAGAGGGACGGAGAGCTGGCCTGCGCGGTGATCGTCCCGGCGACCGAGCCGCCGATCACTCTGGACGGGCTGCGCAAATACCTCGCAGACCAGGGCATGACCGAGTGGTACCTGCCGACCCGGGTGGAGTACGTCGAGAGCCTGCCGCGCAACGGCAACGGCAAAGTGCGCAAGGAGCTACTCCGGCGCCGGCTGGTCGGGACGGCCTCCCTCACCGGCGACTGAGAGAAGGCCACGCCGACGTGATCGGTTCCCGGAGAACGGGACAGTCGGCCCCCCGCCCAGGCCGGACTCTGCCCGGTCGTGGAACACGGTGAGCTCGTGCTCGATTCAGCCGATGGTCTCGCGGGTGAGCAGTGTCACCGAGGCGAGATCCGGGTGTTCCGGCGCGAACGGTGCGTTCACCGTGCAACCAAGAGCGGCGGGCGCAGTAGCGTTACGAACAATGACTGTAACGATACTGCGTTGGGGTGGATGACTATGTGCGGGATCTGCGGATGGGTGGACTACGAGCGCGACCTGGCGGACCCGGCCGCTCGCCGCGAGTTGGCCGACATGACAGCGACGATGGCGTGCCGTGGTCCGGACGACGAGGGCACGTGGGTCGACGGGCCGGCAGCGTTGGGGCACCGGCGGTTGGCGATCATCGATCTGCCGGGTGGCCGGCAGCCGATGACCGTGCAGGACGAGGGGCATGCCGAGCTGGCGTTGGTCTACAGCGGGGAGACCTACAACTTCCGGGAGCTGCGTGAGCGACTCGCCTCGGTAGGGCACAGGTTCGAGACCAGCAGTGACACCGAGGTGGTGCTGCGCGCGCATCAGGAGTGGGGCCGCAGCGATCCACGGAACGCGGTTCGTGAGCTGAACGGGATGTTCGCCTACGCGATCTGGGACTCGCGGGCCCGGGAGCTGGTGCTGGTGCGGGACCGGCTGGGCGTCAAACCGCTGTACTACTACCCGACCGCGCACGGCGTGCTGTTCGGTTCGGAGCCCAAGGCGGTACTGGCGAACGCGCTGGCGGAGCGGGTGGTGGACGCGGACGGGCTGCGTCGGGTGCTCGTGTACATCGCCAATGCGGGGAACGCGGTGTTCCGGGGGTTGCGGGAGGTACCGCCGGGCCACGTGGTTCGGGTGAGCCGCGAGGGGATCCGGGAGCTGCGGTACTGGCAGCTGGAGGACACCGGGCACACCGATGATGTGCCGTCCACGGTGCGGCACGTGCGGGAGCTGTTGGAGGACACCGCGCAACGTCAGTTGGTGGCCGACGTGCCGTTGTGCACGTTGTTGTCCGGTGGGCTCGACTCGTCGGCGTTGACCGCGCTGGCCGCGCGGCACAGCACCGAGCGAGTGCGCTCGTTCGCGGTCGAGTTCGCCGGCTACACCGAGAACTTCGTCGCCGACGAAGTGCGCCCGACCCCCGACACCCCCTACGCCCACGCCGTGGCCGAATTCGTCGGCACCCACCACAGCGACATCACGCTCGCGAACGAGGCGCTGATGGACCCCGCAGTACGGGACGCCGTCCTGCACGCGCGTGACCTCCCGGTGCTCGGGTCGGGCGGTGATATGGACGCGTCGCTCTACCTGCTGTTCCAGGCGGTCCGGCAGGAGTCGACCGTGGCCCTGTCCGGGGAGTCGGCCGACGAGGTGTTCGGCGGCTACCGCGACTTCTCCGACGCCGACACCATCGCCGCCGACACGTTCCCGTGGTTTGCCGGACGGATGTTCAACCACGACATGACCCGATCCGGCCTGCTCGACCAGTCCCTGACCAAGCAGCTCGATCTGCCCTCCTACGTCAACGACACGTACCGGACGGCGCTCGCGGCAGTGCCCGCGCTGACCGGCCCGGCCGCTGCCGATCCCCACGAACGCCGGATGCGCGAGGTCTGCCACCTCTTCCTCACGCACTTCCTGCCCGTCCTGCTCGACCGCAAGGACCGGGTGAGCATGGCCGTGGGACTCGAGGTACGGGTGCCGTTCTGCGACCACCGCCTCGTCGAGTACGTCTTCGGCACGCCTTGGTCGCACAAGAGCTTCGACGGGCGGGAGAAGAGCCTGCTGCGTGCCGCCACCGCGGACCTGCTGCCCGAGTCGGTGGCGCAGCGGGTGAAGAGCCCGTACCCGTCCCCGCAGGACGCGAGCTACGAGCGATGGCTCCGCGCGGAGCTCTCGGCGCTGCTCGATCGACCCGACTCACCCGTCGCGCCGTTGCTCGACCGTGACGCATTGCGGGAGCAGCTGGCCGAGCCCATCGGCCACCGCTCGGGGCTGGGCGCCAGGTTCCAGCTCGAGCAGATTCTGAACCTCCACGCCTGGTGCACCGACTACCGAGTCACGCTCGACCTCTGACGATCCCCACTCCTCGGGAGGGCGCAGG
Organism: Pseudonocardia yunnanensis; assembly: GCF_039534065.1. Classification (NCBI taxonomy): domain Bacteria; kingdom Bacillati; phylum Actinomycetota; class Actinomycetes; order Pseudonocardiales; family Pseudonocardiaceae; genus Pseudonocardia; species Pseudonocardia yunnanensis. The sequence goes on from NZ_BAAAUS010000001.1 coordinate 138,198, forward strand.
CGCCGAGGTCGTACGGCGAGCTGACGTCATCCGAGCCCGGCCAGCGCCTTGTCGTAATAGGAAAGATCGACGTACGTGGCGGCCGGGCGGGGCGCATGACCGGTCCAGTCGGCGCGCAGCCGCAACACGTTGTCGAAGCCCGCGCCGTCGAACCGACCGTCCTTCGCCAGCCCTTCGAGCGGATCGGTGGCGACAGCGTAGGTGGCCGCCGCGACGTCGGGCGGCAGCTTCAGGCCGCCGGCCAGCATCTTTATCGCCTCATCCTTGTTCTTCGGATCGAGCACATACCGCAGCCCTTCGATGTAGGCCTGCAAGTATTTCACCAGAATGTCGGAATGTTCCTCGGCCCAGGGCCGCAGCACGATACCTGCAGTGGCCTGATAGGGGCCGATTGTCGACACCGCCGAACCCTGGTCCTTGAGACCGTCGTTCTGAGCGGTGAATGCGAACGGTGGGTTGAGCATGGACGCCTTGTCGTCCTTGTTCTGCTGGATGTCAACGAGCCGTTTGGACGTCGCGCCGACCGGTTTGATGCTGTAGTCGCCCTTGTTGAGACCGCCGCGCTTGAGCATTTCGTAGAGCTGGAACGCGTACGCGGTGTCGGGCGCGTCGACAATCACGGTCTTGCCGCGAAGGTCGGTGATCGCATGGATGTCGGGCTGCACGATCAGCCGGTTGAAGCCGTTGTCGCCGCCGATCACCGCCGCGATGTCGACCTTGGCAACATCCGCCATGGCGACGCCGTTGTCAACCCCGCAGTGAATGATCTGGTACTTTCCTTCGGCGAGGCCGGCGCGCTGCTCGTCGGACGACGGCGTGACCTCGACGTCGACCGATATGCCGTGTTCGGCGAAGAAGCCCTTCTGCTGCGCCGCGAAGAGCGGAAGGTTCTGCATGCCCTGAAACACGCTCACAGTCAACGAGGGCTGCGCAGCACACGCCGGTACCGCAAGTGCCATCGTCACGACGGCAGCAGACAACAACGCTCCAACGATTTTCATCGCGATCCTCCCCCCGGGTGTCGTGACTATAACCCGGCATCGCCGGTTCCGGACCGGCCGCCGATGGAGGCGAACAGCGCATTCTCCCCTTTGTAGCGGGTGCGCCAGGAGTTCCACTGGACCATTTCGATCCCAAGGGTGCAGAACAAGTTCGAGATCAGCACATTGATGCTGCTGTACGCGGGCTGCGCACATACGCTGCGCCCGAGTCGTCGTGCCCGACGACATGGTGCTCGGTGAGATCGGCGCCGGTTTTATGAGCAGCGCAGGCCCGACTCCTCGTTCCGGCCGAACCAGAGCGAGACGCCGCGGTGGGCACAGAACTCGTCGATCAGGCCGTATCGCCCCTGGCTGTCGCGAAACGCGATGAGCCGCTCGGACAGGAGCTTGACCCGGACCGGGGGGCAGTCATTCTCCGGGAGCTCTTCCGCGAGGAGCGCAGGCATCCAGTACTGGCGGAACAGCTCGGTATCGGTGCGCCCGGCCCGGTCTGCGTCAAGAGGCCGTTGATCTCTTGTCTGAGCGCGAGCGTCTTCCTCTGATCCACCGACGCGCCGCCGAGAAACCGACGAGCACGCCAGTTTGGACTAATGTCATACCTATATCCGCTAGCTGTCAAGCGGGCAGCCGGGGCGGCCTCACGGCTGGTCGGGCGGGATGTCGACCGTCAGGCCGTCGAGGTCGGGTGCGACCGGGATCTGGCAGGAGAGCCGGCTCGTGGGCCGTCGCTCGGATACGCCGAGGTCGAGGAGGTCCTCCTCCAGGTCACCCGGGGAGCCGACGAGCCGCGCGTACTCCTCACGCACCCAGACGTGGCAGGTGGCGCAGGAGGCGTTCCCACCGCACTCCCCGATGATCCCGGGGACCCCGTTCTTGACCGCCATGGCCATGACCGACTCACCGATCACGGCGTCCACGGCGTACTCCCGCCCCTCGCCGTCGACGTAGATCACCTTCGTCAAAGTCCCTCGAGTCCTCTCCCCGCACTACAGATTTGGCCTATCCATTAGACCACGGAGTAGGACAGGGAGGCCAGAATCGGGCTTTCGACTCATGCGTCGCAGAGCCCCTACGAGGCCGGCACCGCCTGCGGTGCCGACGACACGGGAGACGGCTGCAGAAGTGGCATCAGGACGCCAATGCGACAGCGAAGCCGCCTTCCGCCGATTGGTAACAACCATCAGACCGATCGGACCTACGCCCGTACACTGCACAAATGACCACGCCGGGAACCGTCCCAGCCGCTACACCAGCTGAAGGAGGAAAGGGGGACCTCCTCACCCGGGTGAGCGTCGGACGCATCTCGGAAATGATCGTCGACCAGATTCGATTACTCATCCGCCAGGGTGATCTGGCGCCGGGCGACCGGTTGCCCGCCGAGCGCGAGTTGTGCGAGCGGTTCGGCGTCAGCCGGGTCACCGTCCGCGAGGCATTGCGGGTCCTCGAGGCGAACGGCCTGGTCGTGATCCGGGTCGGGGCGCGAGGTGGAGCCTTCGTCACGGCGCCGAGCAGCCGACTCGTCGGAGAAGGCATCGCCGATCTCATCACCCTGTCGACGATGTCGGCGCAAGAGGTCACCGAGACGCGGATGGTGCTCGAACTCGGGATCATTCCGCTGGTCTGCGAGAGGGCCACCGAGGAGGACATCGCCGCGCTCTACGAGATCTGCGATCGCAGCAAAGCAGCACTCGAAGGCGACGAATATCCACTCGCCCTGTCTGCGGAGTGGCACACGCGTTACGCACGGGCGACGCACAACGGCGCCATCGCGATGCTGGTCGAGTCGCTGCACGACCCGCTGGTCATGTCGCTCGAACGCGCCCGGGAGGCGGCACCGCTGCACGGCAGGCGCGGCGTCAGGGAACATCGGGCACTCGTCGACGCCATCGCCGAACGAGACGCGGCACGGGCGATCGAGCTCATGAGAACCCACCTCCAGAGAACCGCGAAGCTGGTCGCAACCGGGGAACGCGCTGACACCCGGCGGACGAGCCGCTCCGGCGGCGGAAAGCGGGAGGGCACCGTCGCCGAGAAGCCCACCGGCGGCAGCACCAGGAAGGGCCCCGCCACCGGGAAGTCCGGCTGAATGTACGGCCACCGGATCGACTACGCCGACGAGTCACCCGTGGTCCGCGAGCTGTTCGCCTGTGTGCGCGTCCCGCCGGCATCCGGTTCCTGCGGCGCGGGGACGGGTTCCGGCACCGACGCGCTGGTGTACTCGCGGACGACGTTGGGGCGAGCCCGGAACACGGCCGCGACGAGCACCGGGCCGAGGCCGCCGATCGTCAGGGCCGCGATCGGACCCACGACCCCCGCGAATGCGCCCATGAGCAGGTCCCCGATCGCCGGGCCCCCGCGCGAGGACATCTGGTAGAAGGCCGTGACGCGGCCGCGGATGTCGTCGGGCGTGTCGACCTGCACCGCGGCGTGCCTGATGGTGGTGGCCATCGCGTCGAGGGCGCCGAGCAACAGGGCCGCCACCAGGGCGAGCGGGAACCACCGCGACTGCGCCAGGAAGATGGCGGCGATTCCGTACAACGCCGTGGACGCCAGCACGATCCGGCCCAGCCGGTTGCTGCGCGCGACGACGCGGAAGATCACGTACGTGGCGAGCAGCGCACCGGCCGAGGGGGCGGACGACAGCAACCCGTAGCCCGTCGGGCCGACGTGGAGGACGTCGAGCGCCAGCGCGGGAAGCAGCACCCGGTAGGCGCCGAACACGGTGGCGGCCAGGTCCAAGGCCATGAGCCGCGTGACGAGCGGCCGCTTCAGCACGTACCGGGCGCCCTCGGCGACGGATCCGAAGACCGATCGCGGAGGCCCGGCCTGGACCAGCGGCGCCACCCGGAGCACCGCCAGAACTCCGATGAGCACGGCGTAGGTCACCGCGTCCACCGCGTACATCAGCCCCGGACCGCCGACGGCGATGAAGACGCCGGCGAGCGCGGGGCCGACCAGGACAGCCACCTCGCGGGACGGGTTGAGGAGTGCGATGGCCTGGGCGAGCTGATGCTTGGGCACCATCGCCGGGATGAGCGCCTGGCGGGCCGGCTGGTCGAACGTCGCAGCAGCCGTGGTGAAGAGGACGCTCAGGATCACGTGCCAGGCCTGCGCCTGCCCCGTGAGTGTCAGCACGGCGAGGACGAGGGCCACGACGAGGCTGACCACCTGCGCCCACATCAGGAGCTTGCGTCGGTCGAGCCGGTCGGCGTACGCGCCGCCGATCGGGCTGAGCACGATCAGCGCAACCGCCTGGCCGGCGCCCACGAGCCCGGTCTGCAGGACCGAGCCCGTGAGCGCATAGACCTGGAAGTAGTTCGCGGCAACCGTGCCACGGGTCCCGATCTGCGACAGGACGACGCCCGCCCAGTACAGGTTGAAGTCGCGATTCCGCAGCACTGCGGGCACTGCCACCTTGCGAATCCTCCGTCGAGGTCGAGCGGCTATTCGACCGGCACCAGCGAGAGCTTGTCGGGGTCCATCCGCAGGTGGACGGTCGTTCCCGGCGCGACGGAGACGTCCGGGTTGGAGCGGTTGCGGACCTCGACCTTCCCGACCTTGACGACGTGGTCGACCGAGTCGCCCAGGAAGGCCCGGTTCACGACCTCCCCCGTCCACTCGTTCGGGGCGGTGCCGCCGGAGCCGGCCAGGCTGACCTCGACCGCCTCCGGACGGATCGACACGATCGCCTCGTCGCCCACCGGAAGGACGATCGCGGAGCGCACCCGCAGCCTGCCCTCGGTCGTGTCGACCGTGACGCAGTCCCCGTCGTGGCCCGCGACCGTGCCGGTGATGAAGTTGGAGGTTCCGATGAACTCGGCGACGAACCGTGAGTTGGGGTTGGTGTAGATCTCGCGGGGCTTGCCGAGCTGCACCACCTTGCCCGCTCGCATCACGGCGATGTGCGAGGACAGCGCCAACGCCTCGACCTGGTCGTGAGTGACGTAGATCGAGGTGATGCCGAGCTCGCGCTGGAGGCGCTTGAGCTCGAACCGCAGCGACTCGCGCAGCTTGGCGTCCAGGTTGGACAGCGGCTCGTCGAGCAGCAGCAGCGGTGGCTGGGTGACGAGGGCGCGCGCCAGCGCCAGTCGCTGCTGCTGTCCGCCGGAGAGCTTGGTGGCCTGTCGGCCGGCCAGATGACCGAGCTCCATGACGTCGAGCACGCGCTCGACGCGCTCGGCGATCTCGGCCTTCGCTGGTCGTTGCGAGCGCTTACGCACCTGTAGCGGGAAGCCCACGTTGTCGAAGACCGTCATGTGCGGCCAGATCGCGTAGGACTGGAACACCATTCCGAGGCCGCGCTCATTGGCCGGCACGTTGACGGTGGATTTGCCCGTTGCCGCGTCGAACAGCACACGGCGGTCGACCGAGATCTTGCCGGAGTCGGGCTTCTCCAGACCGGCGATCGAGCGCAGCGTCGTGGTCTTCCCACAACCGGACGGTCCGAGCAGGGTGAACATCTCGCCCTGCTCGACCTCGAAGCTCACGTCGTCGACGGCGAACACGCGCGTCGGCTCCGTCTCGTCGCCGTTCGCCTTCGCCGCCTTGGACTGCTTGCGCGACTTCTTGTCCGCCGCAAACGTCTTGACGAGGTTGTCGATGGCCAGCACGTTTGTCTCCTTCGGGACGCGTGGCGGGGGTCAGTCCTGCCGGAGGCCGACCTTGGCCCCGACCTTGTAGGCGACGGTCACGAGCACCACGAGCGTCAGCACCATCACGACGCCGAGGGCCGCGAGAATCGTGAACGAACCGTTCTCGAACTGCTCGAAAATCAGGATCGACAGCACCTCGTTGCCCGGGCTGTACAGCAGGATCGAGCTGCTCAGCTCACGGAACGAGACCGTCAGGATGTAGATGAACCCGGCCACGAGCCCCGGGCTGAGCAACGGCAGGAGCACCCGCCGGAACGTCTGCCACCAGCTCGCGCCGCTGACCTGTGCCGACTCCTCGAGCTCGGCGGAGATCTGGTGCATCGACGTGACCGCGTAGCGCATGCCGTAGGGCATGTACCGGGTGCAGTAGGCGATCAGCAGGATGAAGATCGTGCCGTAGATGGGGATGGGGCTGCGCAGGTACACGAACGAGATGGCGAGGCCGAGAACGAGACCGGGAATGACGAGGGGGACGAACGCCAGCTGGTCGAGCAGGCCGCGGAACCGGATCTTGGAGCGCACGACGATCCATGCGGCCACGGACATGAACAGCATCACGACCGTCGCCGAGCCGAGACCGAGGATCAGGCTGTTCTTCAGCGCCGTGCCCGCCGAGGACAATCCGGCGAGCTCCCGGTAGTTGTCCAGGGTCATCGTGCGGAACGCCTCCGCCGACGGCGCGACGTAGAACTTCAGCAACGACGTGTAGAGCAGCACCGCGAGCGGAGCCAGCACCGTCGCGACGAAGTACACGATGATCAGCCCGCCTGCCACCCAGCGGAACTTGCCGAGCTCCATGGGACGCGGCCGGAACCCCTTGCCCGTGACGGTCTGGTAGTCCTTGCTGTTCCTGCCCACCCGGTTGCTCAGGATGACGCCGAGAACGGCGATCACGAGCAGGCCGACCGCGAGAGCTCCCGCGCCCGCCAGGTCCGGCGGGTAGCTGCGCAGGGTGAAGTAGATCTGGCTGGTGAAGACGTAGATGCCGTTCTGCAGGCCCAGCAGGGCCGGCACCTCGAAGCTCTCGAGGCTGCGCACGGTCATCACCAGGATGCTCGCGACGATCGCCGGCCGGACGAGCGGGACCGTGATCTTGAGGAAGGTCGTCCAGCGGCTGGCGCCGCTCATGAGCGCCGACTCCTCCAGTGAGGGGTCCATCGAGCGGAACGCCGCCACCATCAGGAGGAAGACGATGGGTGAGAGGTGCAGCCCCTCGACCCAGATCATCCCCCAGATCGTGAAGATGTCGAAGAAGCCCGGACCGACGAGCGGTTCGAGGAACGCGTTCAGCAGTCCGATGTCCGGGCTCGCCAGGAAGATCCACGAGATCGTGTAGAGAATCCCCGGGATGATCAGCGGAATCATCGACGCCGCGAAGAACAGCGGCTTGAACGGCACGTCCGTCCGCACGTTGAGATATGCCAACGCGGTGCCGACCACAAGGCTCAGGATCGCCGCGCCGATGGCGAAGAGCAGCGAGTTCGAGATGAGCTCGCCGATCCCGTCGGCGGTGTAGGCCCGCGCGAAAGCCCCCAGCGTGAAGCCGTTCGCGTCGAAGAACGTCCCGTACAGCAGGTAGTACAGCGGGACGAGCGCGAGGTAGCCGATGACTACGGCCACGCCGGCGACGATGAGCAACTTGAGCGTGAGCAGCGAACGAACTCGCGCCAGTAGGCCTGGAGCCGGCTCCGCAGACTGCTGCGGCGGCGCGGTGGACGGCGCCGTCGGCATCGCTGTGGTCATGTCATCACCTTCGTATTCGGACCGGGAGTCCTAGTTGCTGGCAGGCGAGCCACCGCTGACGACGGCCTCGTACTTCTTGCTCCACTCGGCGTTCTCGTCGAGGACCTTGTTGACGTCGACGGGAATGATCTGGACACCCGCAAGGGGATCGTTGCCCTCGATGATCGACGGGGTCAGATGCAGATCAGCGATCACCTTCTGGCCCTCGTCGAGGATCCAGTCGTTGAAGAGCATCGCGGCGGCCGGGTGGGATGCGCTCTTCATCAGTGCCACACCGTTGGGCCGTGCGATCACGGGCTGGACGGTCGGCGCGTACTCGATCGGGGCACCGTCCTGCTTTCCCCGCTCGACGATGTAGGTGTAGGCGGAGGCGGCGACGGCGAACTGGCCGGCCGACATCAGCTCGACCTGCACCGTGTGGCCCTTGGTGATCTGCGCGCCCTGGGCCATGTCGGCGAAGAGCTTGTCGACCTCGGCGTCGGACTTGCCCTGCTGCTTCCAGTACTCGTAGAGCGTGAGGTACCAGTCGGTGTCGGACAGCTCCATGGACAGCTTGCCGTCGAACCGCGGGTCGGCCAGGTCCTCCCAGGTCTTGGGCGGGCCGCCGACCGAGTCGATGACGCCGGTGTTCCAGCCCGGCGAGAACAGGTTGAAACGGGTGGCGGTCCAGCGGGGGAACCGGCCGGCCTCGGGCACGAGGTCGCGGCGCTCGCCCTTGTACTCGGCGAGGTATCCCTCGCGCTCGAGGGCCGCGAGCTCGGTGGCGTTGGTCTCCACGACGTCGTTGCCGGCGAAGTGCGCCGACTGCTCTTGCAGAACGCGCTGGAGCACCGTTTCGGAACCGGCGCGGTACACCGAGATCGGGATGTCGAACTGGTCGGTGAAGGCCTTGGTGATGGCATCGGCGACGTCGGAGGTCATGGAGGTGTAGAGGGCCAGCTGCCCCTCCTCCTTGGCACGCTTGACGAGCTCGTCGCGCCGCTGCTGCCCCTTCAGCGCCGTGAGCTCGGCGAAGACGGCCTCAGCTTGGCCCGCCGCGGCACCTCCTCCGGCGGCCGGCACGCCGTTCGTCGCGGTCGGGGACCCCCCGCACGCGACGAGCGCGAGTGCGGCCAGGGCTGCGGTGAGGCCGATTCGGAGACGGGTCGTGCGCACGGAGTCCTCCTTGGACGGTGCAGGGATCGGCGAGTGGGTGCGGGTGATCATGCAGACCCACTACGGGTGACCTCGGCGTAGAGGTCGTCCCACTTCTTCGGGTTGTCGAGCAGCTCCTGCTCCGGCACGGCGACCACGTCCAGGCCATCGAGTGCCTTCGCCGCGTCCGCGGTGGCGCCGATCCGGTTCGCCCCCGCAACGGCCTCCTGGCCGGCGCTGAGCTCGTAGTCCACGAACAACATCGCGGCGCACGGGTTGACGGCGTTCTTCATCAGCCCGATGCCGTTCGGCCGCACGACGACCGGCTGTGCGGCTCCGCCCTGCGCCGGCTTCCACGCGACGTGGGCGCCCTTGGCCGCGGCGTTGTCGACGGTGTGGCTGTACACCGAGACGGCCACGGCGAACTGGCCGGCCGAGAGCAGCTCGCCCTGAACGGTGTGGCCCTTGGTGATCTGGGCGTTCGCGGCGACGGCCTTGAACAGGTCGAGGGCCTCCTGCTCGCTCCGTCCCTGCTCGATCAGGTGGCGGAAGAGCGCGGTGAACCAGTCCACATCGCCGATCTCCATGGAGATCCGGCCCTTCCACTTCGGATCGGCGAGCTCCTCGAAGCTCTTCGGCTCCTCACCCGACTTCACGAGGTCGGTGTTCCAGCCGATCACGAAGGCGTTGAACCGTGTGGCCGTCCACCCGTCGGCCTTGCCTTCCTCGCGCACGGCTTCGCGCAGCTCGCCCTCGTAGGGCGACAGCAGCGCTTCCCGGTGCATCACGTTCAGCTCGAGCGCGTTCGTCTCGATCACGTCGTTTCCGTGGTAGCCGGCCGACTGCTCCTGGAGGACGCGCTGCAGCACCGACTCCGAGTTGCCGCGGTAGACGGAGACCTCGATGTCGTAGAGGTCGGAGAACCCCTTGATCAGGGGATCGATATCGGTGTTCGAGGTGTAGAGGGAGACCTTGCCCTCCTCCTCCGCGCACTTCACGAGCGCGTCGGTGCGCTGCCCTCCCGACATGGCGTTCATGCGCTGGTAGGTCTCGGTCGCCGCGGTCTTCTCCGCGACCACCGGGCCGGTACCCGCCGTCGGAGAGCCGCCGCACGCTGCGAGGACGAGGGCGGCGGCCACTGCGGTGGCGGCCGCCCGAAATACCAGAGAACACGTCATTGGGGTCTCCTGCGAGGAAGAGCCGGCTGAAGCCGGGGCGCGAGGTTGGTTCCTCGTGGGCGAAAGTAACACGTATTGGTCTGAGGTCATACCCTTTGCACGGACTGACGCGCCAGATCGTAAGCGGCCCCCCGGGCAGGACTCAGCACGCTGATCGACGATCGTGACGGGAATGTGACCGCACGTGTCCGACTCGGCCCGTCCCGACCGCCGTGTCCCGTCGAGCCGGACGCCGCATCTCAGTCCCTGATGTCCTGGAGGAACCACGACGTCGGCAACTCATGACCGAGCCCACGCTCCCGGCACTGCTCGTAGACGTGCCCGGCCACGGCGAAGAACTGGGCGCCCTGGACGTTCCCGCGCTCGGAGTACGTGATGTCTCCGTCGCCGGTGCGCACCTGAGCCGTGCCCGCCACGACGTCGTCGAAGGTGACGACCCGGGGCGCGCCCGGCCCCTCGGGCGGACGCCGCACCCGGCCGTGGGAGTGCCGCGCCCACACCGGATCCTCCGGCCGGGCGACATACGCGAGGAACTCGTCGGTCGGACGCCAGGACGGGTCGTTGACCGGTGCCGGCGCGGTGCCCAGCCGCAGCCACGCGTCGAGCACCTCGAACGTGCGGGCGTCGGGCCGGCCACCGACGCACGTCACGTGCGTGCCGGGCTCCAACCAGTCGCCGACGATCACATCCGCCGCCGCGTCCGTGCAGCCTGCGACGATGTCGGCGCCACGGAAGGCGTCGCGCGGATGGGACACGGCGACCACGTCGACCCCGTGCCGCTCACTCATCTCCGCGGCGTAGCGCGCACGATTGACCGTGGTCGGGCTGTAGACCTGAACGCGCTCGATCGGCCGGACTGCGAGCAGGGCCTCGAGATGACTTCGCGCCATGCCGCCGGAGCCGAGCATTCCGAGCACGCGGGCGTCGGCGCGCGCGGCGTACTTCGTGCCGATCGCCGAGTCGGCGCCCACCCGCATGTGCTGCAGCACGCCGTCGTTGAGCAGGGCCAGCGGCTCGCCGGTGCGGGTGGACAGCAGGAGGACCAGTCCGCAGAAGGTGCCCGGCGAGACGCAGTACTTCTCCTGCGTGCGGGTGCCGCCGTACTCCACCTCGGTCAGGACGTCGGACTTCATCCGGATCGCGTAGTACCCGGAGGCGGCCGACCCACCCTCCATCGAACCCCACTGGTAGACCGAGTCGCCGTCGCCCACCGGGAAGCGCATGTCGATCCGCGGCCGGCAGATCGCGTGACCGCCCGCGAGATCCCGGTAGGTCTGTTCGAGCACGGCCACGACGGCCGGCATCGCGAGGACGGTCGCCGTCGCCTCGTTGTCGATCAGCAGCATGGCTCTTCCTCTTTTCGGTTTGTAGGTCTTACCATTGGTCCTTCCTGGCCGGAAGGGGAGAGCGGGAAGTGCAGGCCGCCGCCGCGTGAGACGGCTCTTCCGGGCAACCCGACGCGCGTACGGCCGGGTGTTCCGCTCCTTGCAGGAACCGAACTTCCGCAGGTACTTCGTCGGCCACGCCATCTCCGTGGTCGGCACGTGGGCGCAGCGGGTCGCCCAGGACTGGCTGGTCCTGACCTTGACCGACAGCGGCGTCGCGCTCGGCATCAGCGCCGTCCTGCAGTTCGGACCGGTGCTCCTGCTCGGCATGTGGGGCGGCACCGTCGTCGACCGCACCGACCGCAGGCGCCTCCTCATGGCGACCCAGGCCGCACAGGCGGTGCTCGCGGCGGCACTCGGCGCGCTCGCGCTCGCCGGCGTCGTCCAGTTGTGGATGGTCTACGTCCTCGCGCTCGCGCTCGGCATCGTGACGGTTCTGGACACCCCGGCGAGGCAGGCGCTCGTCGGCGAGATGGTCGGGCCGGCCAACTACGTCAACGCCCAGGCCCTCAGCTCCACTGTGCACAACGCCGGACGACTGGTGGGCCCGGCGATCGCCGGCCTGCTCATCGCCACGACCGGAGTGGCGGTCGCGTTCATCGTGAACGCGGTCTCCTTCGTCGCGGTTCTCATCGGGCTGATGCGCATGGATCCGGCAGCACTACGTCCCCGCAACTCCCCCGCTGGCCGCGGCAAGCACCAGGCCAGAGAAGGCCTGCGCTACGTCCGGCGCACACCGGATCTGTGGGCGACCCTCCTGCTCGTCGGGATCGTCGCGTTGTTCGGACAGAACTTCCGAGTGGTGCTGCCGCTGCTCGCGCAGGACACCTTCCACAGTGGACCGGAGGTGTACGGCTACCTCACCGCCGCACTCGGGCTCGGCGCGGTGCTCGGCGCACTGTTCAGCGCAGCGCGCGAGACGGCGACGTCCTGGGGACTGCTGCTGTCGTGCCTGGCCTTCGGCGCGGTCAACCTCGTCACCGCGGCGGCCCCCGTGCTCGTGGCCGCGTACGCCGCGATGGTGGCCATGGGCTTCGTGAACATCGTCTTCAACACGCTCGGACGGTCCGTCCTGCTGCTGGGCAGCGATCCGGGCATGCACGGGCGGGTACTAGCCCTGCACGGGCTGGTGTTCCTCGGCTCCACGCCGTTCGGCGGCCCACTGCTGGGCTGGATCTGCGAGGCGCTCGGAGCCCGGACCGGGTTCGTCGTCGCCGGCGTGACCGCGCTCGCCGCCGGGGTGGCGCTGTTCCCGCGGATCCGCGCGCTGCGTCGCGAGGCCGCGTCGGCGTCCTCTCGAATGGTATGAACGTTTGTCATTTACCTGTTACGGTGACGCCCGATCACAGGCGGTTCCGTGCGGGACCGCTGAGACTCGCGCCGAGCCGGCCGACGGCCGGGGGAACAGGAGATCAGATGGGCAAGAAGGGACGGGTCTTCGTCCGCGGGCTGACGTCGGAGACCTACGGGCTCGGCGAGTTCCGCAAGGCACAGCTCGCCGCGCAGCGGGTGCGCGACGACTCCGTGGTGGTCGACGACGCCAAGGTCGGCCACTCCGGCGACTCGGAGAAGTCACGCACCTGGTGGCGGATCGGCCCGGGCGACGAGGAGTTCCTGACCCAGACCCTGCAGGTCCACTTCGTGGAGCTGCCCCCGCAGAGCTCCAACCACGGACACGGGCACCAGAACGAGGCGGCCTTCTACATCCTCGAGGGCGCCGGATACGAGATCCACGACGACAAGCGCTACGACTGGAAGAAGGACGACCTCGTCTTCGTCCACACCGACTCGGTGCACCGGCACTTCAACCCGTACGACGAGAAGGCCGTCGCCCTCGTCGTCAAGGCGAAGTGCACGTGGATGTTCATGGGGCTGATCCAGCAGGGCCGCAGCGCACCGATCGAGCGCGAGGACGAGTTCGGCCCTCGTGAGGACTGGTCGAGCATCTGGACCGACGGCGTGCTCGACCGCAAGAAGGTCGTCTCGCCCGAGGACACGCACTGGGAGACCACCCCACTGGGCAACGTCCGGCACCTGATCAACAAGGAGCGCACGGACCTGCGCCAGTTCGGCGTCGACATCTTCGAGCTCGCGATCCCGGCCGGGAGCCGCTCGGGCAAGCACTGGAAGATGGCCGACGAGGTCGACTACGTCCTCTCCGGCGAGGGCTACTCCCTGCACTGGGAGGTGCAGGAGGAGATCGCGGAGCAGTACTACGCCCGCATCGCGAAGAAGCCCACCCGCCACGAGATCAAGAAGGGCGACACGCTCTACGTCCCGCAGAACACCGTGGTCCAGCACTTCGCTGCCGACGGATCCGAGCTGCGGCTGCTCGCTTCCCAGAACCGCGTGTTCAAGCACCTCGGCTACGACCGCGTGCACTACTTCGAGAACTCCCCCGAGTACGACACGGTGGAGCTGGCCACGGCCGGGCGCGCCTGACCCGCTGAAGCGCCGGGCCGGGCTCACACCCCTGCCCGGCGCATGCGGTCCCCGGCCGGTGCTCATGATCAACGTTGGGCCCCGGGGCCCGAGCCGGCCTCGGCCGCATGCCCGGGCCGACGATCTTCGCCGAGCGGCGGTCCCGGGCGCGGCGGGTGTTCATGATCAGCGTTCTGGGCGCGGCTGTGGCTCCCGAACCGACGATCATGGCTGCCGGCGCCCGGGGCGAGACACCGCTTATGACAAGTGGCTCCGAGTCCGACGATGACGCGCTTCACGTCGACGGGCCACGCGTTGCAGTCCGGCGTGGGCAGTTGCTGGTCCAGGCGCTCATGATCAGCACTTTGGTCCCGCTAGCCGCGCCGGACCCGGCTGGAAGTCCCGAACCGACGATCACGGCGCAGGTGGCGGGCGAGCAGGGCAGGTGCGGCTCCATGACCACGTCCACCGCTCATGATCAGCGATCTGGACCCGGGAACCGCACAGGGCACGGCTGCACGTACCCAACCGATGATCAACGCGCCGGAGGCCCCGCGAAGCGGGGTGGTGCGGAACTGGCTCGATACCCGGCCAACCTCTCATGACCGGTGGCTCGGGCTCGGGGACCGAACCGCGCGCGCGGCCCGGCCTCGTCGGTCATGATCAGCAGTTCGGGACCGGGAACCGCACCGGACCCTGCTACAGACCCCGAACCGATGATCAACGCAACGAAGCCCCACAGCAGCGTGGTCCGGGAGGGCTCCAAACCGGCGGGCCCAACACTCATGACCGATGGCTGGGGCACGAGGACCGAACCGCGCGCGCTGCCCGGCCCCGCCGCTCATGATCACCGGCTCGGGACCGGGAACCGCACCGGACCCCGCTACAGACCCCGAACCGATGATCAACGCAACGAGCCTCGTAGCGGCGTGGTGCAGGACGGCTCCGAAACCGGACCACCACTATTGACCGATGGCTCGGCCTCGGTGACCGGCCGTGGGCGCTGCCGGGCCCGCCACCGTTCATGATCAGCGCTTTGGGCCCGGGAACAGGGCTGGACCCGGCTGGACGGCCCAAGCCGGCGATCATCGCGCCAGACCAGCCGCCCGGACCGACGATCACGGCGCCGGAGCCGGGCGGGCGGGGAGAGGGCGGCTTCATGACCGGGTCTACCGCTCATGATCAGCAATCTGGTGCCGGGAACCGCGCCAGGCACGGCTGCACGTACCCAACCGATGATCATCGCCAGAAGACCCGGCAAAGCCGGCCCCACGACGGTGGCCCCATGCCCGGGCCCAAGGCTCATGATCGACAGTCTGGGCCCGGGAACCGCGCAGGTCGCCACTGCACGTACCGAACCGGTGATCACCGCGCCCAGAGACTCAGCAAAGTCGGCCGGACGCGGGCGGCACCCAGGCCCACCCCTCATGATCAACGATCCGGGCCTCGGCGCCGCACAGGGCACCGCTGCGCGTACCGAACCGATGATCATCGCGCCCCGAAAACCGGTGGAGCCGGTCTGACCAGCGCGGCTCCGCCGGATCCACCGTTCATGATCATCGGCCTGGACCCGGAGCCGCGCAGGGCACGGCTGTGCGCACCCAACTGGTGATCATCGCTGCCGGAGGCTGCGCATGCTCCGCCTGATCAGCGGCCGGACCGACAACAGGGTGGGGCGCCGCTGCGTGCACCAAACCACTGATCAAGGCCGGCCCGTCGCCACCACGATCTTCCGCCCGAACCTGGTGATCTTCACGGGGCGGGCCTGTCACCCCGGTCCCCGGGAGTCTCCGGCGAGGACATCCCTCACTTCGATCACCACTGGACACTGGACATCAGTCGGGCAAATGGTATGTCCTTTACACCGGTGTCGCGCGCAACCTGACGAACGCAGCGACCCCACACGACAGCCATCCCACCGGCACGACGACGTAGCCGGCCGCGAGATCACGGAGGATCCATGGGAGAAGCGCTGGTCGGCAGTCTCGCCCAGGTATTCCAGCTCCAGACGCTGTTGCTGATGCTGGTGGGCATCGCGCTCGGGTTCGCGGTCGGGATCCTGCCCGGCCTCGGTGGTGCGGTCACGCTCGCGCTGATGTTGCCGTTCACGGTCGGCCTCGAGCCGGTCCAGGCGTTCGCGTTCCTGCTCGGGATGCTCGCCGTGACCTCGACGGCGGGCGACATCACCTCGGTGCTGTTCGGCGTGCCGGGCGAGGCGACGTCCGCGGCGACGGTGCTCGACGGGCACCCCATGACGAAGCGTGGCCAGGCAGGCCGGGCGTTGGGGGCTGTGCTGTCGGCCTCCGCGCTGGGTGCGGCCTTCGGCGCGATCGTGCTGGTGGCGATCATCCCGATCGTGCGCCCGCTGGTGCTGTCGTTCGGGCCTGCCGAGTTCTTCGTCCTCACCGTTCTCGGGCTGACGTTCGTCGTGGCGCTGTCGGGCAAGCAGATGCTGAAGGGCCTGCTGATGGCGACGTTCGGCGTGCTGGTGGCGATGGTGGGGATCGACGCGCAGGAGGGCGTGCCGCGCTACGCGTTCGGCGAGCTCTACCTCTGGGCAGGCATCCCGCTCGTCCCGCTGGTCGTCGGGCTGTTCGGGGGCACCGAACTCCTGCAGCTGATGCTCAGCAGGCGCAGCATCTCGCGCGCCGAAGCCGAGGCTGCCACGGCCGGTGCGAGCTCGGCGTCGGGCGACCTGTCCGGGCTCGGACGGGGCGTGCGCGACTCCTTCGCCCACTGGTGGCTCGTGGTGCGCTCGAGCGCGATCGGTGTGGGGGTCGGCATGGTGCCCGGCGTCGGCGGGTCGGTGGCTCAGTTCCTCGCCTACGGCCACGCCCAGCAGACCTCCAAGCACCCCGAGGAATTCGGCAAAGGCTCGATCGAAGGCGTCATCGCCGCGGGTTCGGCCAACAACGCCAAGGACAGCGGTGCGTTGATCCCGACCGTGGCGTTCGGGATTCCCGGCGGCGCCGCCACAGCAGTGCTGCTCAGCGCGTTCCTGGTGGTCGGCCTGGACCCCGGACCCGAGATGTTGACCTCCGACCTCGACGTGACGCTGTCGATGGCGTGGGTGACCATCCTCGCCAACATCGTGGCGGTTGCCGTCGGCTTCCTGCTCGTCCGGCAGCTCACCCGGCTCACGACCATGCCCGGCACGTACATCGTCCCGGCTCTGCTGATGCTCCTGACCATCGGCGCGTTCACGGCCAGCAACAACTTCGGCGACGTGCTCGTGATGCTCGGGGCCGCGGTGATCGGCGTGCTCTGCGTCCGCTGGGATTGGCCGCGCGTCCCGTTCCTGCTGGCGGTGGTGCTCGGCTCGATCGCGGAGCGGTACCTGTTCCTGTCCTACTCCCTCTACGGGTTCGAATGGCTGACGAGGCCGCTGGTGCTGATCGTGGCGGCGATCATCGTGGTCACGCTCGCCCGCCCGCTGTGGCGACGAAGGCGCTCGGCTGCGTCGGCGCAGCTCGAAGAGACAGGAGAGCGGCGATGAACCCACTGTCGGAAGGCTCGCGGCGCACGCCGGACCTCGTGTTCACCATCGTCCTGCTGGTGGTCTTCGCCGGAGCGCTGCTGCTGGCCCGGCAGTGGGGGTTCCGCGCTTCGCTGGTCCCGACCCTGGTTGCGAGTGTCGGCGTCGGACTGAGCGCACTCCACCTGGTTCTGGTGCTCACGGGACGGACCCACGTCGCGGCGCCGGTGCCCACATCAGCCGACGACGAGGCGGACCACGACCCCGCGCATGTGTTCGCCACGGCGGGGGCTGCGAACTGGCGGAGCTCCCTGCTCTGGGTCGCGGGCTTCTTCGCGGCGGTCTATGTCGTCGGCCTGATCGTCACGACGGTGGTGTTCACCGCCGCCTACCTGCGGTTGAGCGTCCGGGCAGGCTGGCGATTCTGCGCCATCTACGCCGCGGCGATGGGGCTGCTGCTGTGGCTCGTGTTCGTCGAACTGCTCGCCATCCAGATCCCGGAAGGAGTGTTCGCATGAGGGCCGGAGTGCGTGTCGTCCTCGCAGGCGCGGCGGTCACCTGCCTGCTCGCGGCCGCCGGGTGCGGGGGCAGCGGCGCGGGAGCGCCTCCGGCGGAGTTCTTCGCCGGGGAGACCATCGAGTTCGTCGTGCCGTACGAGCCCGGCGGCGGCTACGACCTGTACGCGCGCGACATCGCGCCCTACCTCTCGCGGTGCACGGGCAGCGACGTCACCGTGATCAACGAGCCGGGTGCGGGCGGGCTGCTCGCGACGTCCCAGACCGCGGTCGCGGACCCGGACGGGCTGCGCGTCCAGATCATCAACACGGTGGGCGCGGTG
The DNA here is from genome assembly GCF_039534065.1 of Pseudonocardia yunnanensis. Taxonomy (NCBI): domain Bacteria; kingdom Bacillati; phylum Actinomycetota; class Actinomycetes; order Pseudonocardiales; family Pseudonocardiaceae; genus Pseudonocardia; species Pseudonocardia yunnanensis. The sequence continues at coordinate 156,025 of NZ_BAAAUS010000001.1, forward strand.
AGCGCCGAGCTCGGCCAGGCCGAAGGCTTGAACTTCCACCTGTCGGAGCTCTCCTGGCTGGCCAGGGTCTCGTCCGAGGCGAACGTCGTCGTGGTCGCGGCCGACAGCAGGTTCCGCACGTTCGACGACATGCGCCGCTCGGCCGAGCCGGTCAAGTTCGTCTCGACGGGGCCGGGGTCCAACGACTACGTCAACCCGCCCCTGCTGTCCCGGATCTTCGACTTCCCGGTGGACGTCATCACCGGCTTCTCGGGCTCGGGCGAGGCGCGCACCGCCTACCTCCGCGGCGACGCCGACGCCCAGGTCCTCCCGGTCGCCAGCGTGTCGAGCGCGATCCGCGCCGGCGAGATCCGCCCCCTGCTCACGATCGGCGAGACCGACGACGAGCTGTTCACCGACACACCCAGCGCGGCCGACCTCCCGCTGCGGACCCCGGAACAGACACAGATCCTCTCCTCGTTGCTCGATCTGGCCGCGGCCAGTCGGACGGTCGCCACGACACCGGACGTGGAGCCGGCCCGGCTGCAGTTCCTGCGCGACGCGTTCGCCTGCGCGCTCACCGACCCCGAGCTCGTGGCGAAGTCCACGAAACAGCGCAGGCCGATCGAGTTCATGCCCGGGGACGCCACCGCACGCGCGGTGGACTCGTTGCTGCACTCCGACGCCGCCTTCCAGACGGCGCTGCGCGAGATCACGTAGGGGCACCTCGCCATCCGATGGTATAATGGTATGGCCAATACCGAGAGGGGAGCTCAATGCCGTGCACGCGCCTGCGGTGTTTCGTCCGAGGTCCACGGTGAACGCCGGCACCCTCATCATCGGTGCCAGCCAGGCGGGCCTCCAGCTGGCCGTCACGCTCCGCGGGCGGGGTGACACCGCGCCCATCACGCTCGTCGGCAACGAGCCGCACGCGCCCTACCAGCGGCCACCGCTCTCGAAGGAGTACCTGGCAGGCGACGCGGACCACGGCTCCGTGGCACTGCGGACACCGGCCTGGTACGCGGAGGCCGGCATCACGCTCATCAGCGGCGAGCAGGTCACCGACCTGGCCCTCTCCCCCGGTTCCCACCCCGGCGGGGCGGCGATCACCGCGGCCGGGCGCCAGCTGACCTTCGACCGGCTCGCGCTCACCGTCGGAGCCGGCCCGCGGCGCCTCGACGTGCCGGGCGCGGACCTCGACGGCATCTGCTACCTGCGCGACCTCGACGACGCGACCCGCCTGCGGTCCCAACTGGCCGACGCGTCGCGGGTGGTCGTCGTCGGCGGGGGCTTCATCGGCCTCGAAGCCGCCGCGGCGGCCCGGAGCCAGGGCAAGACCGTCACCGTGGTGGAGGCGGCCGAGCGCCTGATGTGGCGAAACGTCGCGCCGGTCGTCTCGGAGTTCTACCGGCAGGCGCACGAGCGCCGCGGCACGCACGTGCAGCTCTCAGCCAAAGTCACGGCCTTCACCGGCGAGGGGGGCCGGGTCCGCGGCGTGGTGCTCGCCGACGGCACCGAGCTGCAGGCGGACGTCGTCGTGGTCGGCATCGGGGTGGTCCCGCGCACGGAGCTTGCCGAGCGGATCGGCCTCGAGTGCGACGGGGGCATCGTCGTCGACGCCCACGCGCGCACCAGCGCGCCCTTCGTCGTCGCGGCGGGCGACTGCACCGCCCGTCCGCATCCCCTCACGGGCGAGGGCCGGGTGCGGCTGGAGTCCGTCCAGAACGCGCAGGCCCAGGCCGCTGTCGCGGCGGCCACGCTGCTGGGGAGCGTCGAGGATCCGCGGAGCGTGCCGTGGTTCTGGTCGAACCAGGGCGATCTGCGTCTGCAGATCGCGGGGCTCTCCTTCGGCTACGACACCGTCGTGGTGCGCGGCGACCCGGACAGCGAGCGCTTCTCCGTCCTCTACTACGAGGACGACCGGCTGCTGGCGGTCGACGCCGTCAACAGCCCCGTCGACTACATGGTGGTGCGCAAGGCGCTCGACCGGGGCACCAGCATCGACGCCGACAAGGCGGCCGACGTCGCCACCCCGCTGAAGAGTCTGCTCGGCTCCGGCACGGGGGCGGCCGCGTGAGCCAGCAGCTGCTGACGGTGACCCGCACCCAGGGCAACAACGAAGCCCTCAAGACCGGCGCGGTGACGCCACACGGATTCCAGTTCGCGTTCGAGGAGGTGCCCGTCCTCGTCCACGCGTTCCGGCGGATGGTCCGCGGCCTGGAGTTCGACGTGTGCGAGATGGCACTGACGACCTACCTCGTCGCCAAGGCGCACGGAGTGGCGTTCACCGCGGTGCCCGTGTTCCTGGTGCGGGGCTTCCATCACGGTGCGATCCACCGCATCACGACGTCGGACATCCGTACGCCCAAGGACCTCGAAGGACGCAAGGTCGGGGTGAGTCGGGGTTACACGGTCACGACGGGCGTGTGGGCGCGGTCGGTCCTCCAGGACGAGTACGGCGTCGACCTCCGCACGGTGACGTGGGTGCTGTCGGGCGACGAACACGTCGCGCAGTACCAGCCGCCGGGCAATGTGGTGCCGGTCGACGCGGGAACGACACTGGACGAGATGCTCGCGCGCGGCGAGCTCGCGGCGGTGATCGGCGCGGGAATCGAGGGCCCCGACGTCACTCCGTTGATCCCCGACCCGCTGGAAGCGGGCTTCCGGGCGATGCAGCAGCGCGGCCTCTACCCGATCAACCACCTCGTCGTGATCAAGGACGAGGTACTCCGGGCACGGCCGGAGGTCGCCGCGGAGGTCTTCGACGCGTTCGCCCGCGCGAAACAGCTCTACGTGGAGCGGCTGCGCAGCGGCGCGATCACGAACCCGACGGCGACCGACCGGATGTACGCGCGCGTGATGGAGTCGACGGGTGCCGACCCGCTCCCCTACGGGATCGAGCCCAACCGGAAGACGCTGGACGAGCTGCTGCGCAGTGCCGTCGACCAGAAGATCCTGGATCGCCCGCCCGCGATCGAGGAGGTCTTCGCGCAGGCCACGCTCGATCTGACCGCATGAGGAAGGCAGGGCACGTGCGCATCGCGATCACGTCCGACCACAACGGCGTCGACCTGAAGGGGCGGCTCGTCAGCTGGCTCGCCGACCGCGGGCACGACGTCGACGACAGGGCCTCACACGTCGGCGACGAAATCGTGGACTACCCGCCGCTGTGCGTGGACGTCTGCCGGCAGGTCATCGACGGGCCCGCCGACCGGGCCATCGTCCTCGGCGGCAGCGGCCAAGGCGAGGCCATCACCTGCAACAAGATCCTCGGCATCCGCGCCGGCCTCTGCCAGGACCTCTTCAGCACCCGGATCTCCCGCGGCAACAACAACTCCAACGTGCTCGTGATCGGCGCCAAGGTCGTCGTACCCGAGCTCGCCGTGCAGATCGTCGAGACGTGGCTGGAGACGCCCTTCAAAGGCGGCGTGCACCAGCGGCGGCTCGACCAGATCGCCGCCGTGGAGCAGGGCAGGACCCCGTAGCGAGGCAGGTCATCCGGCGTCGCCCGCTGCGGGCCGCGCGCCGAAGGGCCGGACGGGGTCGGTGCCGTCCCAGTCCCGGCTCGCCCGCCACATGGCCGTGAAACCGGCGTCCATCCCGGGCGTGTACTCGATCAGCTCGGTCATCCCGGGCTTGCCGGGACCGCCGTCCATGTAGGCCACGTCCCCGCCGCTCCCCACACCCGCGCGGAACGCGAGCGTGAGCCCCTTCGCCTCGAGGTCGGCGATGGCCGTGTCGATGTCGTCGGTGCACAGGCCGAAGTGGTGGAAGCCGTAACCGCGCTGCTCCAGCGTCTCCCGGTAGACCGACGGATGGTCGTCCTTCGGCTGGATGAGCTCGATGTTCATGTGGCCCGCGAAGGCCATCGCGATCGACACCTCGGCCCGGCTCGGCTCGCCGCGGTAGACCGGATCGCGACCGGTGAACGAGTCGAGCAGGAACCACGGCCCGACGTGCAGCTCCTCGGTCCAGTACGCGATCGACGCCCGGATGTCCTCCACGATGTAGGCCATCTGCATCACGCCGTCGCGTGGCTGGCCGAAACCGAGATCCGCCATGGATACCCCCTAGGTGCGGCGCAGGTAGCGCGAGATCGTCACGGCCAGCACGAGGGCCGCTCCGTAGAAGAGCTGCTGCGCGTAGTCCTGCGCGCCGAGCAGCTGCAGGCCGGCGACGCCGGTCGCGAGGAAGAGGACGGCGATGCCCGTACCCAGCGCGTTGAACCGGCCGGGCTGGATCGAGGTGGCACCGAGGAAGATCGCCGCGTAGGCCGGGAGCAGGAACGTGTCGACCGAGGTCGGGCCCGCCGACCCGGTGGTGCCGACGTAGAGCACGCCTGCGAGGGCGGCGATCACGCCGGCGAGGACGAAGGCGCCCCACCGGATGCGGTCGGCCTTGATGCCGCTGAGCACGGCGACCTCCCGGGACTGCCCGACGAACAGCGCCCGCACGCCCAGCGGCGTGTAGGTGGCGACGTACCAGATCGCGAGCATGATCAGCAGGCAGTAGAAGAACTGCACCGGCACGCCGAGCAGGCTGCGCAGGTAGGTCCACTCCGAGAGCTCCGGCGCGACGCCGACGATCGTCGTCGAGTTGGCGACCCAGAAGATCAAGCCGGTGAAGAACGTGCCCGTGCCGAGCGTCATGATGAACGGGCCGGTGTTGAACCGCACCACGAACAGCGCGTTGAGCGCACCGCACACGGCCCCGATGCCCACGGCCACGAGGCAGGCGAGCGTGATCGGTACCCCGTGGTTGACGTTGAGCACCGCGATGGCGATGGCGGCGAGCCCGCCCACACCCCCGAGCGACAGATCGATGTCGCCCACCATCGACGGCAGGAGCGCCGCCAGCGCGAGCATGAACAGGATCGACTGCGATCCCAGGATGTTCGAGACGTTCCCCATCGAGAGGAACCGGTCCGGCGACAGCACCGCGAACACCACGAACAGCACCAGCCATGCCACCGGGAGCGCCGCGCGTTCCGCCCAGCGGCCGAGCCATGTGACGCCGCCGCTCCCGTTCCCGGCAGGCCCCCGGGCATCCGGGCCGCCCTGACGCTTCACCACCTCAGTGCTGCTGCTCATCGTCACGCCCGTCCCACTGTCGAGATGGAGGACTCGCCCGTCGCGGCGGCCGCGCCGTAGACACCGGTCGTGATGGCCTCGGGCGAGATGTCGGAGAGTTCGATCGCGGTCGTCGCCACGCCCCCGCTGACGATGACGACCCGGTCGCTGACGGCGGCCAGCTCGTCGAAGTCGCTGGATACCCAGACGACGGACATGCCGCCTTCGGCAGCGCGCTGGATGATCCGGTAGATCTCGGCGCGGGCAGCGACGTCGACGCCCTGTGTCGGCTCGTGCAGCAGGAGCAGCTGTGGGCGGATCTCCAGCCACTTCGCCAGCACGACCTTCTGGGCGTTGCCCCCGCTGAGGGTGCCCACGGGCATGGTCGTGCGACGGGGCCGCAGGTCGAGCATCTCGGCCCGCTCGTCGGCGGTGGCCCGGAGCTGCCCGGGGCGCAGGCGCCCGCGCTTCCGGAACCGGGAGACGACGAGCAGCATCATGTTCTCCGCCACCGACACCTCCGGCGCGATGGCGTCGCGGCGTCGCTCGGCCGGGATCAGCGCGATGCCCGACGACACGGCCGCGCTGGGGTTCTGCCGGGTGAGCGGAGTGGTCCGGCCGTTCAGCGTGAGCTCGCCGCCGGTGGCGGGGCGGGCGCCGAACAGGAGGTACGGGACGTCCTCGGCGCCCGAGCCGATGAGACCGGCGAGGCCGACGACCTCTCCGGGCGCGACGTCCAGGTGGAGATCGCGCACCCGGCCGCCGGACAGTCCGGTGACGTGCAGGCCGGTATCGGGTGACCGGTCGAACTCCCGCCCGGTCGCCGACCGCGCCTCGCCGTGCCCGAACGTGTCCTTGGCCGAGGCCGCAGGCCCCACGATGAGCTCGACGATCTCTTCGTCGGTCACGTCGCTCATCCGGGCACTCGCTGCTACGCGGCCGTCCCGCAGGACCGTCACCCGGTCGGCGATCTCGCGGACGGCCGGCAGGTCGTGGGAGATGAAGACGACGCTCGACCCTGACGCGACCACCGATCGGATCAGGTCGAAGAGGAAGCTCACCTCCTCCTCGGGGAGGAAGACCGTCGGCTCGTCCAGGACCAGAACCGACGACGAGGCGCCCGACCGCTCGCGATGCTGCTTGAGCTCCTCGGCCGCGCGGGCGATGGCCACCAGGGCCTGGTCGACCGGCGCGAGGTGGTCGACGACCGTCCACGGGTCCACCTGCACCCCGTACGAACGGAGCATTTCGGTGGCCCTGCGGGCCTCGTGGCGCCAGCGGATCCGCCAGCGCGAGGAGGCCGTCCCGTCGACCGTGCCCCCGAGCAGGTTCTCCAGCACCGTCAGCGGCCGGGCGAGCCCGAGGTCCTGGTGCACGAAGCTCAGGCCGATCTCCCGGTACGTACCCGGCAGCATCGGCAGCGCCACGTCCACCCCGTCCACGCTCATCCGCGCGCCCGGCTCCGGTTCGTAGACACCGGCCATGACCTTCACCAGCGTCGACTTCCCGCAGCCGTTCTCCCCCAGCAGTGCGAGAACCTCGCCGTGCTCCACGGTCAGGTCCACATCGGACAGTGCGCGGGTCGCGCCGAACTGCTTCGAGACACCCCGCATCTCCAAAGCCGTGGTCCCCATCGGGAGTCAGGCCCCGGGGACGTCGAGCCAGAGGCTGCGGTAGCCGTCGACGAACGAGTCGCCGAAGCCGAAGTTCGGTGGGGTGAACTCGCCGACGTTGGCGGGGGTCCACAGGCGGTACGGGGAGTAGGCCTGGGCCGCTGGGATCGGCGGCTGCCCGGCAACCACGCGGAACAGCTGGTCGGCGCCGGTGTAGGCCATCCACGAGAAGTTCGGGCCCATGTCCGTGCCCATCGGGTTCGACGCGTCGGCCATCAGCTTCACGAACTGCTCGTCGCCGCCGAAGGCGTAGGTCTTGGCCGGGACGCGGGAGGCCTTGATCGCCGGGAGGACGAACGGCGTCTGCGCGTCGTAGACCGTGAAGATCGCCCGGATGTCGGGGTTGCGGACGAGCGCGGAGCGGACCGCACCGGACAGGTCGGTCGCGTAGGACGGGATCGGCACGTTGATCGACTCGACGCCGCACTCCTTGCAGAGGCGGGCGAACTCGTCCTTGACCGTCTGCTCCATGCCGATGGACGGCGGGTTCTCGTTCGACGTGATGACGAGTGCGTCGATGGCGTTGCCGTTGGCGTCGACGAGGGCAGCCGCCACCCCCTTCCGCATCGCGTCGTTGAACTGGCCGTTGGTCTGGCCCGCGATCAGCGGCGACGCCGCCTCCGAGACGTCGGCCAGGTGCATGTCCACGACCTTCATGCCGGCCTGCTTCGCCGCCTCCATCTGCGGGGCGAGCGCGGCGGGGTCGATGCCACAGACCAGCGCGACGCCGTCGAAGCCCTGGTTGATCGCGAGGTTCATGCCCTGCACCCAGGCGGCGGGGCCGCCGTCGTTCTGGAAGTAGGTGCTCTCGGTCATGCCGACGCTCTTGGCGATCTCCACGACGTCGCGCGCCATGCTGTCGCAGCCGGCGAGCTGGCTGCTCACGGGCATCGAGAGGATCTTCTTGCCCGCCAGCCCGGCCACCGAGAACGCGGGGCCCTGGGCCGCCCACTGCGGCTGCTCCTGACCCGCGGCGATCTCCGTCTTCAGCTGGGCGATGGTCTCGGCGGAGACCGCCGTGCCCGGCTCGGACGAGGCCGCGTCGTTCGCGGCGGGTGCGCAGGCCGCCACGACAAGCGCGATCGCGGCGGCCGGAACGGCGAGCCACCGTCGAAGCCGCGGTGATCGGATCACGGGATGAGCCATGGTGTCGTCCTCGTCGTCGGGGGCGCAGAGCACGGGTGATTCGACGCAGGTCGCGAGGCCTGACGCGGATATCGGCGGAACCCTGACTCGCGCAAGAACGAATGTCAACCGCCTGCCGTACACCTGTCCGCGTCGGCAATGCCGACCGAGACTCCTGTCTCACGCGCACGCGAGTGCGATGACCGACGTTGACACGCCACCGCGTGATGGATGACGGTCTGCAGAACGGACAAATGTCCGCTGTAGTCGTCGCAGAGGAGTCGAGAGTGACCGTTTCCTCCACCGGCCCGGCACCGACGAAGGTCCCGATGGGCTCGGGCGCCATCAACCTGTTCCGGAAGGGATCGGGCCGCACCGTCGTGGTCCTCCACGCGGCAGGCGGTGCCGGGGCCTGGAACCCGTACCTGGAGCGGCTCTCGGAGCACTTCGACGTGATCGCGCCCGACCACCCCGGCTTCGGGCTGTCCGACGAGCTGCCCGAGATCGGCTCGGTACCGCAGCTCGTGCCGCACTACCTGGACCTGCTGGAGAAGCTGGACGTCGACCGGTTCGACCTCGTGGGCGCGTCCTTCGGCGGCTGGGTGGCCGCGGAGCTCGCCGGCAGCGTGCCGGAGCGGATCGAGCACCTCGTCCTCATGGCCCCGGCCGGGCTGCACGTGCCGGACGCTCCCCCGGCCGACCTGTTCACGATGTCGCCCCCGCAGATCGTGCGGGCGCTGTTCTACGACAGCGCGATCGCCGACGCCGCACTGTCCGTGCCCCCGACGCCCGAGGCCGCCGAACAGGCCGCACGCGACGCGAAGGCATTCGAACGGTTCGCGCGCGACCCGTTCCTGCACGACCCCGAGCTGCCCGGGCGCCTGCCGCGGATCACCGCGCCGACGCTCGTGCTGGCCGCGGAGGTGGATTCGATCATCCCGCGGGCACACAGCGATGCCTACGCGGCCGCGATCGCGGGAGCCGAACTGCGCGTGGCCGCCCAGTGCGGTCACGCCCTCTACCAGGAGCGTCCCGGCTATGTCGCCGACCTGGTGATCGGCTTCCTCGGCGGCACCGCCCGCTGAGGATCGCCTTCCGACCGATCCCGACGACGACGGCCGGCCCGTGGGTCTCGGCCCGGCCGTCGTCGGCTCGGTCAGCTCGCCTTCGGCACCAGGTTCATGTACAGCCAGTCATGCGCAGGGGCGAGGCCGCCCAGATAGCGCCCGCATCCCTCGATCACGCCCGGGGCCGAGGTGATGTGCTGCGTCCCGGCGTGCATGTCGCGGAAGTAGCGCTGCATCACGCCCGCGCGCAGCGCGGTGGTGCCCCCTGCCCGGTAGACGGCGACGCTGATCGCCTCGGCCGCCCACGTCGCGTTGTACAGGGCAAGCCGCAGCAACGTTTTCTGTTCGACGCTGAGGGTGGCGCCGGAGTTGATCGTCTCGCTCGCACCGCGCCACGTCTCGTAGACGAAGGAGCGGGCTGCGTGCCAGCGGGCCTCCGCCTCGCCGTATGCGGCCTGGAAGGCCAGGCTGTCGGCCATGGTGCCGGGCCGGCCGGCCTTGGACCGGACCAGCCCCGACAGCTCGTCGAGCATCCGCCGCGAGAGACCGAGCGCCCACGCCGAGTGCCCGATCAGCGCGAAGTGCATGATCCCGAGGGTGAACAGCGGGCCACCCCGCACCGGTGTCTCGGTGGGGCCGGAGTGGGTGAAGGCAGCCGGAACGTAGACGTCCTCGATCGTGTAGTCGATGCTGCCGGTGGCCTTGAGACCCAGCACGTCCCAGTTGTCGATCAGCTCGGCCTTGTCGACCGGGAGCACGAAGATCAGCGGCTCGCCGGTCTCTTCCACGATCCCGAGCGTGTGGATCCACTGCGCGTGCTTGATGCCGGAGGCGAAGCTCCAGGACCCCGACAGGCGGTAGCCGTCGCCGTCCCGCACCGCCGTGCCCGGCCGGGTGCCCTGGCCCGCCACCACGGGGAAGCGCGGCCCCTGGAACATCTCGGCCACTGCCGCGTCGCCCAGGTAGGCACCGCCGGTACCCGTGGCGAGCGAGGCGGCCATGACGACCCAGCCGGTGGACGGGTCGGCCTCGCTGAGGGCCTGCACGACCTCCAGCGAGGAGACGGGATCGAGCTCGACGCCGCCGAGCGGTGCCGGCACCCACATGCCGAACAGGCCCTTGTCGTGCAGGGCATCGACCACCACGTCGGTGAGCTGCCCCGCGGCCTCGCCGGCGGCGCTGTTCTCACGCACCAGTGGCTGGAGCTCACGGGCGGCGGCCACCAGATCGGTGGGCCGGTCGGCGCCGTCGGCACGGCCGAGCACCGAGGGTGCTGTCGTCATTGATTGCTCCTCTTCTCGTGTGCGGGAACAGCGGGCGACGGCGCGCCGGGCGCCACTGGCCGTCCTCGGGCCGTCGGTCAGTGCACGACCCGCAGCGCGGCCACCGGGCAGACGGACGCCCCGTGTGCCGCGGCTGACGTGAGCTCCTCCGGTACGTCCTGACCGTCGAAGCGGTAGATCAGGTCGCCGGCCTCGTCGAGTTCGAAGACCTCCGAGGCCTGGCCCGCGCACAGGCCGTGGCCCTCACAGCGGTCGTGGTCGACGACGATCCGCACGTCAGGCGCCCGTCTCGACCGTCACCGGGAGGGCTCCGAAGGCGCGGATCAGGTTGTTGAGGGCGCGCTCGGGCGTGCCGACGTGGAACCGGGTGACGGACCGGGCGAGCGCGGCGAGGAGCGACTCTGTCTCCATCCGGGCGAGGCCCTGTCCGGCGCAGCCGTGTTCGCCGATCCCGAAACCCAGCTGGTGGACCGCGTCCTTGCGGGTGACGTCGAACTCGTCGGGCCGCTCGAACTTGCGCTCGTCGCGGTTGGCCGACGCGTAGATCACCAGGACACGCGACCCGGCCGGAATCGGGACGCCGCCGATCTCCGTGTCGCTCTCGGCCAGCCGGCCGAACGCGCGGATCGGCGACTCGAAGCGGACCACCTCGTTGACCGCGTTCGGGATCAGACCGGGATCGGAACGGACGAGGTCCCACTGGTCGGGGTGCTGCGCGAACAGCCACACCGCGCTGCCGACCGCGCTGATGGTGGTGTCGAGCGAGGGCGCGAGGTAGTCGAGCATCAGCATCATGCACTGCTCGGTGGTGACCTCGCCCTGGTCGCGGGCCTCGAGCACACCTGCGCCGAGGCTGCCGGGCAGGACGTTGCCCGTGCGGACGATCTCCGCGCCGTAGGCGGCCATCTCGCCGCACTTGGGCATCGCTCGCTCCGCCCGCGCGTTCATCGGCCCGAACGAGTCGAAGTTGGCCCCTGCCCACTCCAGCAGGTGCTCGCGGCCCTCCTGGGGCCAGCCGATGAAGTCGGGCACGATCGAGAGCGGCAGCGCGCGGGCAAGGTCGGACACGGCGTCGAACGACCCACGCTGCACCAGGCCGGCCACCAGTTCGTCGGCCCGCTCCGTGACGAGCTCGCGCATCGGGCGCAGGGCCCGGGGCGTCAGCCGGTGCGCCACCACCTTGCGCAGCTGGGCGTGCAGGTCCCCGTCGCTGGCGAGCGTGCAGCCCAGGATCGCCTGGTTCGCCGGCTCGTTGAGCGCGATCCCGTTGGCCGACCGGAACGTGTCGCTGTCCATGAGGACGGCCCGCGCCTCGGCGTACCGTGCCACCGCGAACGCGCCGTGCTTCTCGAGCCAGACCGCCGGACCCAGCTCCCGCAGCGCCCGGTAGTGCTCGTACGGCTCGAGGAGTACCTGGTCCTCGTAGATGTCCGCTCCGTACGTCGGGGCAGCGGTCGTCGTCATGTTGCGAGGTCCGTCCTTCCGGGGCAGCGCTGTCACCCACAGGGCTTTTCAGTGGACACTTGTCCGCCTCGCGGACACGATCCGGACGATGCCCGACGGCTCGAACCAATGTCAAGGATCGCTGACTACTCGCCGGAAACGGTCAAACCGTGACAAATCCGGATCGACGGGTGCCGGGATCCGATCGGGGTGGCCTTCAGGAGGCGGCCGACGGAACCTTCTGCGGGGCACTCGAGAGGTGCGCGTAGTCGGCGCTGATGTCCGCCGCGGCCCGCAGCAGGAGCGGCAGATGCGCATCGAGCAGGCGATCCACCGACGTCTCCGCCGCTTGAGTGTTGACGTTGATGCTGGCAACGACCGTGCCCGAGCCGTCCCGCAGCGGGGCGGCGACCGACCTGATGCCGGGGGCGAGCTGTTCGTCGGTGAGCGCCCATCCGCGGGCGCGCACCTCGCGAAGCTCCGCATCCCGCTCCGCCCGGTCTGGCTGCCAGCGCGCCACCAGCCCGGATCGCGTGGGCTCCGCAAGGACCCGATCCAGCTCGTCGACGGGCAGGGCCGCGAGCAGGACCTTGCCGAGCGAGGTCGGCAGCGCCGGGAACCTCGTGCCGATCTGCACCGACAACGCCACGATCTTCGGCACCGCCACCCGCGCCACGTACACGATGTCCGAGCCGTCGAGCTGCGCGATCGAGCACGACTCGTTCGTGCCCGCCACCAGCCGTTCCATGTGCGGCCGGGCGGTCTGCCACAAGCCGAGGGAACGGACGTACGCGACGCCGAGCTCCAGCACACGCGGAGTCAGCTCGAAGCCGGCATGCCGGATGCGGACATAACCCAGCTCTTCCAGCGTCAGCAGGATGCGCCGAGCAGTCGGCCGGGCCAGCCCCGTGGCCGTGGCGACCTCCGTGAGCGACATCGCGGGTCGCCCCGGCCGGAACGCGGCGATCACGTCGAGCCCACGGGCCAGCGCCTCGATGAAGTCCGGTCCGGTGCCGGTCCGCGCCATGGCGTGACCCCCAGCTCGACGTGGCGTCGCGCCAGGGTAACCGCCTTCGGCAGGTGGACATGCGCCGCTTCGGAGACACGAACGTCCGACTGACGGACGAGCGTCCGAGAAAATGATCTTGAAGAGCCCGGAGCCGGCACGACGGGCCCATGATCAGCCGGAAGTACTAGCCGTCGCCGTCGCGACAGGCCGTTGGGCCGATCCGAGCCGGCTCCCCCGCCACCAGACTGATCACGACGAACAGGCATCCGGCCTGTTCAGAGCGGTGAAGCGAGGTTGAAGGTACCGATGTCCTCCAGGCTGCTGCCCGGATTGCTGGCAGTGTTCGGTGGCGTACTGCTCGCCGTCGTCCTGCTCGTGCCCTTCGTCTTCCGCAGCTACCGACGGCGGGGCGAACTGGGCATCGGCGCGGCACTCCTTGCCCTGGCCTTCCTCGTCTACGGGCTCGCGCTCGTCGCCTACACGCTCTTTCCCGTCCCTCAGATCGACGACGCCTGGTGTGTCGCGCACCCGGCGTCGGCCGATCCGCAGTGGGATCCGCTGCGCTTCCTCGGCGACATCGCGAAGGAGCAGCGGGCACCGGGCGTGGGCGGGCTCGTCGCGAACCCGGCAGTGCAGCAGGTGCTGTTCAACGTGGCGCTGTTCGTTCCGCTCGGCGCCTACCTCCGCCATTACCTCCCGCATCGCCTGGTGCGCCACCGCGCTGCCGCTGTCGTGCTGACCGGGTTCGGGGTGTCGCTGCTGATCGAGTGCACCCAGCTCACCGGGAACTGGTTCCTGGTCCCGTGCCCCTACCGGCTGTTCGATGTGGACGACCTGCTCGCCAACACCCTCGGGACGGCGTCCGGCCTTCTGTTCGCCCCGCTCCTGGGCCTGCTGCACAGGCCGGACGCCATCGCGGCGGCCGATGTCGCCCGTCCGGTCACGACCCGGCGCCGCCTGCTGGGCATGCTGGTGGATGCCGTCTCGGTCTTCCTGCTGGGCGCATCCCTCGTCACCGCCCTGACCGTGGTGGCCGAGTACGGCTTCGACGTCCAGGTGGACGAGCAGCCGTGGGGCCCGATCGTGAACTCCGCCCTCAGGGCGTGGCTGCCGGCCGTGCTCCTGCTGGCCGTTCCGTCGTTCGGTGAGGGCGGCGCCACGCTGGGCCAGCGCGCGGTACGGCTGCGCCGGATCCGCGCGGACGGTAGCCGACCGGGCAGGCAGGTCGTTCCCGCGCTGCTGTGCGGCGGCTTCGGCTACTTCCTCCTGTCCGGACTCGGCGCCATCGCGCCCGCCGCGAGCACCTTGTCCGGCTTCCTGCTCGTGGCCTGCCTCCTGGTCGCCTGGCGCAGCCGCTCACATCGCGGTCTGTCCGGGCTGGCGTCCGGACTGCTCGTCGTCGACTCACGCACCCAAGCTGCGGCCGAAACCCCGGCCGTGTTCACGTCCACCGAGAAGGAGATGTTCCGATGACCATCTACAACACGATCACCGCTGCAGCCACCGCCGCCGCCGTTCAGGACCACCAGCAGATCTGGGGACCTGTGGTCGCCGCCGTGCTGGTGATCGCCATGCTCGCGTACGTCATCTTCTTCCTCGCCGCGCTCGTCAGCATCCTGGGGAGCCGCCAGAGCGGCGGGATGAAACTGGTCTGGATCATCTTCGCCTTCTGCGCGCCGTTCCTGGGCCCGGTGCTGTGGTTCCTCGTCGGGCGCAAACAGCACGCCTTCACGTAAGCGGTACGTCGACGACGGTCGTCGCGCGTAGGTCCCGGCTGGAGCGCCCGGCACGCAACCGGTAGCGGCCGGCCGGCGTGCGCCAGCCGGGCCCGTCCTCGTCCCAGACTTGGAACGCCCGCGGCGGCACGGCGACCTGCACCGATGCCCGCTCGCCGGGAGCCACCTCGGCTCCGGTGAACCCGCCCAGCCACCGCACTGGCCGCCGCGGATCGGCCGCCGGGGGCTCCAGATACACCTGGACGACCTCGCGGGACGGCCGGTCCGCGACGTTGGCGATCTCGACGGTGACGATCACACCGGCGCTGTCCGACCACGCTCCGGCCGTCATTTCGCCGTACTCCCAAGCGCCGTATCCGAGGCCGAAGCCGAACTCACGAGCCGGGCTCCGCCCCAGCCGGTCCCACGCCCGGTGCCCGACGTCCGTCCCCTCCGCGTAGCGCACGACGCCGTCGACCGGCACGGCGTCGGGCACCGGAACGTCCTCGGCGCTCGCGGGCAGGGTCCACGGGAGCCGGCCGCCGGGCTCGACGGCGCCGGCGAGCACGTCGGCCAGAGCACCGGCGCCCTCCTGTCCGGGCAGCCACCACCACAGCACGGCCGGCACCTCGTCCAGCCACGGCAAGAGCACCGGGGCTCCCGCGTTCACCACGACGACAGTGCGCGGGTTGGCGGCCGCGACCCGGCGGACGAACTCGTCCTGTGCTCCCGGGAGCGCGAGGTCGCGCCGGTCCCAACCCTCGGACTCGACCTCCGGATTGGTCCCCACCACGACGACCGCCAGGTCAGCGGCCCGCGCTGCCTGCACTGCGGCCGTCAGCTCGTCACCGGTCGGAGCCGTCGACGGAGCCCGGTGCCGCACCTCGAGCCGGGCGAACCGGCCGAAGCCCGCGGCGTCGACCACCTGCAGTGTCGCGGTCACCGGCACCGTGGCCGGGGAGGCCACGTCCACGGGGTGGCTTGTCCCGGCCGGGTGGCCCGCGGAACCGTCGAGCACGACCTCGCTGCCCGCGCGGTGATCGCTCGCGCTGACAAGGGCCTGGCCGACGGACGCGCGGTGGGCCCCGACGACGCAGAGTTCGACGACGTGGCGTCCCGGTTCCGCCAGCCGTAGATCGGCGCCGACGGTGACCTCCGCCGTGCCGGTCGGCAACGCGCGCAGCCAGCCGTCCCACGGTGCGTCGTGGTGGCGTTCCTCCAGCACCCCACCTGCGGCGTCCAGTGCCCGCACGGTGAAGCCGCCGGGCACCACGTCGTGCAGCGCGAGGGGGAGGTGGCGCCGGGTCGCTCCCCCGGGATGCGCGGTGACCTCCGCCGTGGGGAACGCCTCGCGCAGCGCTGCCGGCAGGTCGGGCTGGTGCGGCGCGACGACGTGCGCGCTACCGCCGCCCTGTACGAACGGATCGAGCGCGTTGTCGCCGATCAGGGCGATCGTGCGGAGCCCTTCGGCCACGACCGGGAGCAGCGCGTCCTCGTTGCGCAGGACGACGGTGGACCGGGCGGCCACGGACCGCAGCAGCCCGCGCACCTCGGGGGCGTCCGGCTCCGGGAGACCGCCGGGAACGCGGTAGGGCTCGATCTGACCAGGACGCCCGGAGAGCGCACCTGCCCGCTGTGCCACCGCGAGCACCCGGGCGACCTTGTCGTCCACAACGGACTCGGGCACGCGGCCGGACCGCACGGCGGCGAGCAGGGCCTCACCCCAGGGCCCGCCCGGTCCGGGCATGACGAGGTCCAGCCCGGCGAGCGCCGACTCCTCGGTCGTCTTCGTCGCCTGCCAGTCGCTCATCACCAGCCCCTCGAAGCCCCACTCCTGCTTGAGGATCGAGGTGAGCAGGCCGTGATGTTCCGTTGCGGGACCCGACTCGGTGCCGTCGTCGAGACCGTTGTAGGCGGCCATCACGGTCCAGACCCCCGCGTCGAGCACCACCCGCTCGAAGGGGGCGAGGTAGACCTCCCGCATCGTGCGCCGGTCGATCCGCGCGATGTAGGAGGTGCGGTCGGTCTCCGACTCGTTGCCGAGGTAGTGCTTCACGCAGGCGCCGACGCCTGCGGCCTGGACGGCCCGCACGAAGGCGACGGCCATGAGACCGGTGAGCAGCGGGTCCTCGGAGAAACACTCGAAATGGCGGCCTCCCACCGGTGTGCGCTGGAGGTTCACCACCGGGGCGAGCACGACATCCACCTGCTTGCGCCGCGCCTCACTCGCCATCAGCACTCCTAGCGCCCCGAGCACCTCCTCGTCCCACGTGGCGGCCATGGCGCTGGGGGCGGGCATCTGCGCCGACGGCAGCGAGTCGCCGGTTCCTCGCACCCCGATGGGGCCGTCGGAGACCGCCAGGCTGCGCAGTCCGATCGACGGCAGCTCGTGCAGGGTCCACGCGGTGGCGCCGGTCAGCAGCCGCACACGGTCCTCGATCGCGAGCGCGGCCACAAGACGCCGCATCTCGTCGACGAGCTTCCGTTGTGGTGGGACGGTGGAATCGGCCGCCATGTAGTGCTCCGTCCTGCTCGGCATCGAGACCGTCAGGAAGGGTACCTACACGTACTACGCTCTCCGACGGTTCAGTTGTCGCGCCGTGTTGCGCCGGGCGGTATCCCCGAAGGACACCAATGACGGGGGTCCGGGCTTTTCGGATCCAACGTACGCAACGGATCTTCGTCGCGAACGAAATCAAATCAAGCGGGAGAAGCAAGGTGTTATCCTTGACGAGTTGTCACACCTTGCCTACGCTCCCCCTTCGCCAACACTCGTGCAGTCGTTTCGAAAATCCGACGAAAACCGAATTCATGTTAACGGGCACGTTAACTGTTGGTGCCACACACCGGCCCGGACAACCGTCGACCATCCCATCCAGCCGACCTCACCGAATCCGTCCGAAAGGCAAGTCGAGTGCACACAAGCCTGCGCATCAAACTGGGATTGGTCACGTTGAGTGCCGTTGCGCTGACGTCCTGTGGCCTGATCCAGACCACGCCGGCGGCGCCGGCATTGGCACCGGCTCCGCCCGTGGCGCAGGCTCCCGCACCGATCCAGTCCGGCCAGGGCTCGGACACGTCCGGGGGCACTTCCCAGGGTTCGACATCGCTCGGACAGCGCAGCTCAGAGGGGGGCTACTGGCCCACGACGCTCCAGGTGGGCCAGAACGGCAGCCTGGGCAACGTGGTGGTCGACGGCCAGGGTTTCACGCTCTACCGATTCGACAAGGACACCGCCAACCCGTCCAGGTCGAATTGCTCGGGTCAGTGCGCTGTTACCTGGCCCCCGGTACTGACGAAGAACACGATCAGCTTCCGGAATCTGAACGCCAATGCACTCGGCGCCATTCAGCGCCCGGATGGCACACAGCAGGTGACCCTCGGCGGATGGCCGCTCTACCGCTACAGCCAGGACCAGGTTCCCGGCCAGGCGACAGGACAGGGAGTGGGCGGCACCTGGTTCGCTGCCGCCCCCAACGGCTCGAAGGCCGGTAGCTGAAACAGTAGGCATCGGGAAAAAACATGGCCCCTCACATCACGGTGACCGTGCATTCCGCCGATCCATTGGCACAAGCCGGCGCAGTCAGCCATCTCCGGCATCAGCCCGCTTTGGAAGTGGTCGATCCGTCGACCCCGCCCAACGGCGACTCAGTGGCCCTCGTGCTGACCCACCGGGTCGACGAACCCGCCGTCGTCGAACTGCGCCGACTGACCCGGGAATCAGGCCGACGCGTGGTGCTGGTCACCGATCAATTGCGGGAACCAGAGCTGATGGCCGTGTTGGAGTGCGGGGTGCGCACCATCGTGTGGCGCGCCGAGGCCACCCAGAGCCGGCTGATCGGAGCGGTCCGCTCGGCCGCGCGTGGCGACTCCAAGCTGCCTCCCGATCTGCTCGGACAGCTGATCGCCCATGTCGGACGATCGCAGCGGACCGCGCCCCACTCGCCGTCGACGGCACCGCCGGTGGGTCTGGCACCACGAGAGGTCGACGTGCTCAGGCTCGTCGCCGATGGCCTGGACACCCACCAGATCGCGGAGAAGCTCGCCTACTCGGAGCGCACCATCAAGAACGTTCTCTACGGCGTGATGTCCCGTCTGCAGTTGCGCAACCGGGCACACGCCGTGGCCTATGCCCTCCGCGAGGGCTACATCTGATGCACCACGCCACCGAGACGTCACGACTACGAGCACCTGACACGCTTCAGGAGACCGGGCAGTGATCCACGAGATCGACGGCGCGCTCCGGTCCCTGATCGGAACGCGTGCCCTGCCGGGCGTGATCACCGACATCGAGTTCGCAGCGCCGACCAGGAACTGGGCGGCCCGGCGGAACTCACCGACCGTGAACGTCTACCTCTACGACATTCGCGAGGAGGTCGGCCGACGCGAGCGGGGCCCGGTCCCGGTCCGCAACGAGGAGGGCCGGGTCGTGGGCAGGCGGCAGCCGCCACGCTGGTTCCGGCTCTCCTACCTCGTCACGGCGTGGACGACGCGGCCGGAGGACGAGCATCGCCTGCTGTCGGCACTGCTCATCCTGCTGCTGCAACACGAGATCCTCCCGCCCGAGGACCTGACCGGAGCGCTGAGGGAGCTCAACCTGTCGATTCCGATGACGGTCGCGGTGCCGCCCCCCGAGTCGCGCTCGCTCGCCGACCTGTGGTCCGCCCTCGGGGGCGAGCTGAAACCCTCGCTCGACGTCGTCGTGGTCGCACCGTTCACCGCCTCTCCCGAGTACCGGGTCGGACCGCCGATTGTCGAAGAGACCATCGAGGTGCGCGAACCCACCGGCGCGATCGTCGATTCGGCTACCCGCAGCTATCGAGATCACACGCCATGACCACCGCCGACCCGGCCGTCCCGCTGTTGCATCGAGTGGACCTGCTGCACGCCCGGGCCACGGGTCTCGTCCGGCAGCGCAGCGCGGGCGAGGCCGCCACCAACGACCCGCTACGCGGGCTGTACCTCTCCCCGGAGGTTGCGCTGCAGTGGGCGCACCGGCCCCCACCCGGCAGCGAGGTCGCGGACGGCGACCACGACGACGGGTACGACGCCGCCATGGAACCGACTGACGCGCCTGAAGACCGGTTGAGTGCGCTGATCTCGCGGTTCGCCCTGTCCGTGCTGGACCTGCACATCCTTCTGACCGCGATCGCCCCGGACGTCGACCGTCGGTTCGAGCCCCTCTACGCCTTCCTCAACGACGACGTCTCGCGGCGCCGGGCAACCGTCTCCGTTGCTCTGGAGCTCGTCGGGCTGGGCCCGCACCACAGGTTCGCGCGCGCCCGCGTCCACCCTGCCGCGCCGCTCGTGCGGGGCGGCCTGCTGACCGTGGAAGACGACCGGGAGCGGCCACTGCCCGGCCGGGCGCTTCGCGTTCCCGAGCGGGTCGTCGCTCACCTGCTCGGCGACGACGTGCTGGACGAAGGGCTGCTCAGCACCGTGACCCAACCACCGCCGCCCGCGGCGGGGCTCGAACCGGCGCCGGACTCGTTCGAAGTCCGGCTGGGCCGGCTGCTCACCGCGGCCCCGGTCGTCGTGCACCTCCGCGAACGCCGGCCGGCCACCGGCGCGGCCGTGGCGGTCGACGCGCTGCAGCATTTCGGACACACCGTCCTGCGCTGCGACCTGCCGCCCGCCACGGACGCCACACAGGCCTCCGACGTGATCCCGGTTCTGGTGCGGGAAGCCCGGTTGCGGGGTGCGGCGCTCGTCATCAGCCCACTGCCGGAACACCCGAACCGCGTACTGCGCGCGCTGGAGGACATCGGGGTTCCGGTGGTTCTGGTCGACGCCAGGCCGTTCGATCCACAATGGGCGACGGCCGCTGTCGCGCTGTCGCTCGATGTCCCGCACGGTGACCTGGCATCGGTGCAGCACTGGGCCGACGAGTTGGGCGAGGACGCCGACGTGCCCGATCTCGCCGCCACCGTCGCGCCGTTCCGCCTCGGCCGCGACCATGTGCGCCGGGCCGTCCGGTCCGCTCGTGCACTGGCGGCACTCGACACCGCGCCGGTGAGCACCGTCCACATCCAGCACGGCGCGCGCCAGCAGTCGGCGCCGTTGCTCAGCCAGCATGCCCGTCAGGTGAATCCCGAGGTCGGCTGGACGGACCTGGTGCTCCCCGAGGAGCCGCTGCAGCAGTTGCACGAACTGCTGCTGCGGGCCAGACAGCGCGACCGGGTGCTACGCGACTGGCGACTGCGTCCCGGCGGCGGGCGCGGGCGAGGCGTGGCGGCCCTCTTCGCCGGCGACTCGGGCACCGGAAAGACGCTGTCGGCCGAGGTGGTGGCCGGTGAGCTGGGCGTCGTGCTCTACATGGTGGATCTGTCCTCTGTGGTCGACAAGTACATCGGCGAGACCGAGAAGAACCTCGAACGCATCTTCGCCGAGGCCGACCGCACCGACTCGGTGCTGCTGTTCGACGAGGCCGACGCCATCTTCGGCAAACGCTCGGAGGTGAAGGACTCCCACGACCGCTACGCCAACCTGGAGAGCGCCTTCCTCCTCCAGCGGCTGGAGTCGTTCGACGGCGTCGCCGTGCTCACCACGAACCTCCGGGCCAACATCGACGAAGCATTCACGCGCCGACTCGACCTCGTCGTGGACTTCCCGTTCCCGGATGCGGCGTTGCGTACGGAACTGTGGCGTCAGTGCCTGGCGCACGCACCGTGCATGCCGGATCTGGACCTGGAGGCACTCGGGGCACGGTATGAGCTGTCCGGCGGTGGAATCCGCAGCGCTGCAGTCACGGCTGCCTACATCGCCGCAGGTCGCGGGGAGCCCATCTCCGACGCCGACGCGCTGCTCGGGGCCCAACGCGAGTACCAGAAGATGGGCCGGGTCGTCTGGTGAGCCAGTGCCGGGCGAGGCGCTCCCCGCCCGGCATCGCCGTCATCCGTGCCGGTGACGATTGGACATGATCGACCGTGCGGTCGCTTCGGCCTCTCGCTCGAACCGGTCGTCGGGGTGGCTCACCCGCAGTCCGTCGCCGTTGTCGGTGCCGGCCACCGGACCCTGTCGTTGCTGGACGACATGGGCCAACTCGTGGGCAAGGGTGTGGTCGTCGAGTTTTCCGGCCGACACGATCTTGTTGCCCGAGGTGTAGGCGATCGAACTCATCTCCCGCGCCGATTTCTGCGCGGCTCGGTCGCTGAGCAGCCGGACATCTCCGAAGCTCGTCCCGAATGCGGACTCCATGTTGGCCCGCACCCCCGGATCGAGTGGACGGCCCGGCGAGGCCAGCACGTCGCGCACCGACGACCGCTGCACCGGCTGCTGCTCCGCCGAGTGCTCAGCCGCGGACCCCGCCACGCCGGCCTCGTCGTCGCGCGCCCCGCCGGCAGCGAGCCACTGTGTGACCGCCGCGTTGCCCGCCAGCCGCTGCAGCGCGAGCATCCGGGAGGAGACGAGGTTTCCACCCGGCTCCGCCCTCGGGGAACGCGCCGTGGACCTGACGCGGGCGGCGTCACGGGATTCGCGCTCCGCCGCACCGTTCGCTTCCGCACGCATGTGGACTCTCCCTACTCGGTCCGGACGGACCCCTGGTCAGGACGCGGCAGTGAGCTGCCACTCCTGTGCCGGGGCGAGCTGGCTCTGACAGGTCGACGCCTGTACCGGCTGTCCGTTGCCCATATCGGTCATACAGGCCCCGGTCTGCGAGTTGACGATGGTCACGACGTCGTTGCTGCCTGCGGGACGAAGGATCCACGCCTGGTTCTTCAACAGCTGTTGCCCACCACTGATGTCCTGCAGGCTGAGCTGCGAGTTGTTGTTGCTGTTGGGCTGCTGGAGCACGAAGTTGTTCGCCGCCGCCGGGAGGATCGCCATGGAGCCGTCCTGAAGGCGAACCAGGGTCCATGTCTGCAGGCGGCGCAGCTGTTGCAGTTGCTGCTGTTGGTTCTGGTTCTGGTTCTGGTTCTGGTTGATCTGGTTCTGGTTGTTCTGGCCCTGATTCTGCTGGTTCTGGTTCTGCTGGTTCTGGTTCTGCTGCGGCGGGTTCAGCGAGCTCGACACAGCCAGCGGCGGACCACCACCCTGATTGCCGAGCACCGTCAGCCCCAGCTGGGAGTGGGTGATCAGCACGTTGGTCCCCTCACCCAGACCGGTCCCCGATCCTCGCTGCTGCTGTCCTTGTTGTTGCTGCTGCCCTCGTTGCTGCTGCTGTTGCTGTTGTTGCTGCTGCGGTGGGGGCGGGGGCTGCTGCTGGAAGGTGGCCTGAACACCGCCGCCCGGCAGCTGAGGTACCGACACGGACGGCAGCTGCAGGGACGGGAGGTTCAACGCCGGGAACAACCGGGACTGCAGGTTCGTAAACGGCAGGTACAACAGACCTGCGAGGAGCCCGGCGAGCAGGAGCAGCGGGATGAGGAACAACAACCATTTGGGCACCAGCCCCTGCTGGATGTACGTACCCCGCAGCAATGCCGGTTTCGCCCCGGTCGCCACCGCCGTCTCGGGCGGCGTCACGGTCACCGCGAACGGGTAGCGCTGCGGTTTCCCGGTGAGCCGTCGCCGACGAGGACGGATCCTCAGCACCGGTGTGCCGACAACTCCGGCCGGCACCTGCGTCGACGGCTCCCGCCCGTCGAAGACGAGTTTTCCCTCGTCATCCTTGCCGACCAGCCGGATCTCGAGCGGCGCATTGCCCCGGTTGTTGACGGTGAAGCGCAGCAACGCGGAGAGACGTCCGCGTACCGTCACGGGGTTCATCTCGGCACGCAGTTCCCCGAAGGGCGTGACGGTGATGGTGCCTTCGGCGACGTCGGACAGCTCAGGGTGCTCACGGGGCACCACCCGGACACCGAAAGGAGTCGGGCCGGCGAGGGCCTCCGGAGTACGGGGCACCTTGATCGTGATGGTCACGCTGCCCTCGTCGGCCGGGAAGAGCCGCAGCTTCTCCGGGGAGATCTGGCTCCAGCGATTCAACGACCCGACCAGGCTGAGCTGGTACTCCTCCACGGTATCGCCGCCATTGCGCACCCGAAGCGTGAACGTCGCCGCGGCTGCTCCTGGAGCGACAGTGCCGGATGTCGGCTCCAGGGAAGTCCATACACTCACTGAACAAGTCTAGGAAGCACCCTGGGCCAGATCTTGGGTCAAAAGGGCAACGGCGAGGGCAGATTCTCCGCCCGAACGGCCATGTACTCATGGCAAGCCATCGGTCAGACTGATGCCCGTTCCCCGAGTCGAGCGGACCTTCACTGCCGTGAGCAGGCAGCCCAGGATTCGAATAAAAGTCTGTTCGGTCAGCCCATCTCCGGTACGAGGGAATCTCCTGTATGCCTACTTACCTGTCGCCCGGCGTCTACGTCGAGGAGGTTCCCAGCGGCTCACGCCCCATTCAGGGTGTGGGCACGTCGGTGGCCGCCTTTGTCGGTTTTGCCCCCACTGGCCCGCTCAACACGCCGGTACTGATCCCGAACTGGTCGTCATACGTCGCCCAGTTCGGTGAGTTCGCGGAGGGCTGCTACCTCGCCCACGCCGTGTACGGGTACCTCAACAACGGCGGCTCGATCTGTTACGTCGTCCGCGTCGGCAGTGGACCCGACGACGGGGAGAACGGGAGCGAGCCCCGGTCGCGCGCCGCAGCCGCTGTGCCCGCGGCCGAGCCCGCCGCGCTCGGCCCGTTCCGGATCGCCGCGCTGCCCCGCAATGGCGGAGGCCAGCTCACGGCAGAGGTCACCGACAGCGCCGGGGACGTCCCGGAGGACCGCTTCACGCTGACCATCAAGGATGGCGACAACACGCTCGAGTCGTTCGACGTCTCGGCGCGCAAGGGGAACCGCAACTACGTCGTCAACCAGGTGCGGCAGAACTCGAAGCTGGTCACCGTGGAGGAGGCGATCCCGGCCGGGCAGCTGAGCCGGCCCGCCAACCAGACGGTCACCATCAGCTCCCCGTCCACAGTCGTCTCCACCCGAGGTGGCGACGCGGACGCTCCCGTCAAGTTCAACTCCGGTCACTTCATGGGCGACACGGATGACCGCACCGGCCTGGGCGGGCTCGAGGAGATCGACGAGATCACCATGGTGGCCGTTCCCGACGCGATGGCGGCCTACGAGCGCGGCGCCCTGGACATGGACGGGCTCAAGGCCATCCAGCTCGCCATGATCTCGCACTGCGAGCAGATGGGCGATCGGATGGCCATCCTCGACCCGCCGCCGGCGATGAAGGCGAAGGACATCCTCGACTGGCGCCAGGTGACCGCCGCCTACGACTCCGCTCACTCCGCGCTCTACTACCCCTGGATCAGGGTGTTCGACCCGGCCAGCGGACAGCCGAGGCTGGTCCCGCCGAGCGGTCACATGGCGGGTGTGTGGGCACGCACCGACGCCACGCGCGGCGTCCACAAGGCTCCGGCCAACGAGGTGGTGCGCGGCGCCATCGACCTCGGCACGCAGATCACCCGTGGTGAGCAGGGCCTGCTCAACCCGGTCGGCATCAACTGCATCCGGGTCTTCCCCGGCCGCGGTGTCCGTGTCTGGGGTGCCCGCACCCTCTCCTCGGACCCGGCCTGGCGCTACCTCAACGTGCGCCGCTACTTCAACTACCTCGAGGAGTCGATCCTCGACGGCACCCAGTGGGTCGTCTTCGAGCCGAACGACCGATCGCTGTGGGCGCGGATCCGGCGCAACGTCACTGCGTTCCTGCTCCAGGAGTGGCGGAGCGGAGCGCTGTTCGGCAACCAGCCGCAGAACGCGTTCTACGTCAAGTGCGACGAGGAGACCAACCCCGTCGAATCGGTCGACCAGGGCCGAGTGGTGTGCGAAATCGGAGTCGCGCCCGTGAAGCCCGCCGAGTTCGTGGTCTTCCGGCTCTCCCAGTACTCCGAGGGCGGCGGCGAGCTCACCGAGTGAGAGCAGCCCGATCACCCCTCGCTCACCCAGTTCTCACAGTTAGATCTCCAAGGAGCCGCTCATGACTCTCCAGCCGGGCGACGCGTATGTTGCTCATCAGTTCGCCGTCGACATCGACGGCATCCAGGAGCCGATCAACAAGATCGGGGAGATGAAGTACTCGCTGGGCGTCGTCGAGTACCAGCAGGTCGACCAGCAGGGGAAGCCGCTCCGCAAGAAGATGCCCGGCGCTCCGGACGGCGGCACAGTGACCGTGACGCGCGGTCTCGACGACAATTCCAGCCAGTTCAGCCAGTGGGTCGACGACGCAATGGCCGGCAACATGGACACGGCCCGCAAGAACGTTTCCCTCGTGGTGAACGACTACACGGGGGCGGAAAAGATGCGGTTCAACCTGACCAACGCCTGGGTCAGCAGCGTCACGACCACGGGCGGGGAAGCCGGCAGCACGTCACCGTTCACCCAGGACATCGAGATCAACTGGGAAACAATGAACATCCAGAACAGCTGATATGCGTCGAGGCGGCCAGCGAATCCATTCTGCTCCTACTGCGCTGGAGCCCTCACCCCTGGTGCCGGAGGCAGGGCCTCTCGATGCACCGCCGCAGCGAGAGGCCCTGCGCACCGAGTTCGAGTTCGAACTGCCCCGGGGCTACATCGACGAGTCGGGCAACCTGCATCGTCGAGGAAAGATGCGGTTGGCCACGGCTCGCGATGAGCTGCTGCCGTTGCGGGACATGCGGGTCAAGGAGAACCCGGCATACCTCTCGGTGGTGCTTCTCGGGCGGGTGATCACCGAACTGGGCACACTCGGGCCCGCGAACGACCAGATCGTCGAGAAGATGTTCGCCGCCGATCTGGCATTCCTGCAGGACTTCTACCGGCAGGTCAACGCGGAGGGCCACACGCGCGCATCAGTGGTCTGCCCGCACTGTGAACAGCCCTTCGACGTGGAGCTCGGTGGGAGCCGCCTGGGGGAATCGTGACGTACGCAACTCCTCGTATTCATGAGGAGATTGCGTACCTGGCCTTTTACTTTCACTGGCGCCTGGAGGACGTCTTGGATCTCGAGCACCACGACCGCCGTCGGTACGTGGCCGAGGCGAGCGCTCTCGTGCGCCGGATCGAGGAAAGCCAGTAATCGATGAACCTATTTCCACGCTTCCGTCGGCTACGGCCGGCCTCGGCGCGGCCGGCGACGCCGGCCGCGCCACCGGTCGCTCCCCCGTCCGAATGGAAGAACGTCGGGCCCATCCAACGGGTCGTGGCCGCTCCGCAGCGCGTCAGCGACTCCGGCGTGAGGGGTCCCGCGACCTTCGCGGATCCGCGGATGACCAGCGGCGACCTTGGTCACAACGTGAGCGCGGACGCGCCGGGCGGGGTGATGCACGGCTTGCTCTCCACACGGATCGGGCAGCCACAACCGCTCGATCTGGACATGCCGCCGCTGCCGGTCGAATCCCGGGCGGCCGAGCCGGCACCGGAGCCCGAGCACCCCGTGGTGAGGGTGCAACGCGCGACGACACCGGGTCGGATGACCTCCGCCGCTCCCCTGGCCCCCGTCCGACGGCTGACGGCGATTGCACCGACCCCCCGACCTGCACATTCGGACCCGACAGCGGCCTCCCCCGAGGCGGCGGCAACCCCGCCACCGCGTCCGGTCGGTGGTCCTGCGAACTCGCCGCCGGATCAGCCGAGCCGCTCGACGCCGAGCACCCCCTCCCCGCCGCACGCGTCGATCGATGGACAGGCTCCGGTCCTGCAGCGACGAGCCACTCCCGGGGTTCTCTCCTCCCAGCCCGTGCCGGACGTGTCCTCGACACCGGCAGCTGTCACCCCAACCGCTTCGGAGCCGTCCTACAGCGGCGACACAACGGTCCAGCGCACGTCCACCCCGTCCGGACGGCGACCGATCGGGCTCGGCGCACCGCTCACCAGAACGACCGAGGCTCCAGGAGGGGAAGCGACGCCGACCCCTGCCCCGCCCGCATCGCGGAGCGAGAACCATCCGGACGCCCAGCCGCTCCGGACGGTCCGGCGCCGGTCCCGGATCGGCCCGCCCATCTCGTCGACGGCAGCAGGCGGCCCGGCGCCCACCCCGACCGACACTCACGTGCAGCGCACTGCCACCGGGGCCTCGGCTCCGACACCTCCGACGCAGACGTTCCGCTCCCCAGCCGGCGCGTCACAGGTGCCCGCCGTACCCGTCACACCGCCGGACACCAACTCCCGGACACCGGCGTCCACCGAACTAGGCCGCGGGCCGCGCACAACGTCCAGTGACGGGGGAAGCCAGACGTCCCCCGCCACCGCATCGGGTTCGTCCACGGTGCAGCGCGCGCCCGCAGCACAACCGGTCCATGAGGCGTCCACGGCAACGGCGAAGGAACCCCGGTCGCCGGGCCCGGCAAGCAGTACCGCCTCGTCCGCTGCGAGCCAGGTGCCCCCGCCGGCCGATGACGCTCGAGGGCCCGGTGGCACGTCCGCGCCCAGGTCGAGCTCCGGTGACCCGGTCGCGGTGCAGCGCCGGCCCCTCACCTCCGCGGCACCTCCCCTGACGGCCAGCACCCCGGCGACCCCGACGCCAGGGACGGCCGAGACGACCGTGCACCGCGAGGCCGCTATTTCCCTCGCGTCTCCGGCGCCATCCGAGACCCGGTTGGCGGCTCCCGGCCGGCCGCTCACCTCCCCCGCGGGTCAGACCACACCGAGCCAGGGGTCGACGACCACACCCACGTCGGCCTCGCGCCGGACCACGACATCCCCGACAACTCCGACCGCGTCGCCGGCCGCCCCGTCGGACACCACGCCGCCGGCCCCCCGGCTCCCGGCAGTCATTTCCCGGTCGGTCGCCTCCCCGTCGGCCACATCTCGGTCGGGCACATCCGCCTCCCCGAGCTCTCCGCCGGCCGCCTCCCCATCGGGCACGTCCGGGGCTGCCACGTCGCCCGCATCTGCCAGTTCCCCGTCGGCTGCCTCCCGATCGGCTACGTCCACATCGGGCACATCCAGATCTGGCGCGTCCCCATCGGCCACATCCGCAAGCTCCCCCTCGACCGGCTCCCGATCGGCTACGACCACATCGGGCACATCCGGATCTGGCGCGTCCCCATCGGCCACATCCACCGGCACCACCCCGGCCGGCTCCCGATCGGCTACGACCACATCGGGCACATCCGGATCTGGCGCGTCCCCATCGGCCACATCCGCAAGCTCCCCCTCGACCGGCTCCCGATCGGCTACGACCACATCGGGCACATCCGGATCTGGCGCATCCTCATCGGCCACATCCACCGGCACCACCCCGGCCGGCTCCCGATCAGCCACATCCACCAGCACATCCGGATCCAGCACCTCCGGATCCGGCGCATCGGCCACATCCGCAAGCTCCCCCTCGGCCACGTCCGCCTCCGCCGCATCCCCGTCCGGCGCACCGACCTCGTCGCGCTCGGGCGACCCCGCAACGGTGCAGCGCCGACCCCTGACCTCCGCGGCACCACCCCTGTCGACCACCGCGCCGCCGGCCTCCACCCCACCCGCGGCATCCGGCAGCACGACCGAGGGGCGACAGACCTTCCCGACCTCGACCTCGGCGTCCGGGGCTGCGGCGGAGTCACCCGCGTCCTTGCCGGGCACCACCGTGCAACGCGCGGTCGGGACTCCCACGACGTCACCCTCGAGACCCTCGAGCCGTTCGGCCGCGCCGAGCGACTCGTCACGGCCCGACCCGGCCGCACCCAGTACGACCCGCCCGTCCCCGACGAGCTCGCCGACGTCGACCACACCCCGGACGACCACATCCCCGGCGGCCACGTCGCCGTCGACCGCGTCCCGGCCGGGGTCGCCTTCGGCCGCGGCGACGTCGTCGAGCCCACCGTCCACGTCGACCTCGTCGGGCACGTCGACCTCGGGTACGTCGGCCTCATCGGGTACGTCGGCGCCGAGCCGGTCGGCCTCGTCCAGCCCGTCGGCCACGTCCGGCCCGTCCGCGACGTCGACCCCGTCGACTGCGTCGAGCGCATCGCCTTCCGGCGAACCGGCAGCGGTGCAGCGCCGACCCCTGACCTCGGCGGCACCACCCCTGACCACCACGACCCCGCCAGCGACCACGCCGTCATCCGCGACCGGGACCACCCACGACGGCCGGCGGACCGCCGCACCCGCAGGCACCCCCGCGGCGACCTCGACCCCGGCGACCGGGTCACCGGGACCTGCAACCGGCACCACCGTGCAACGCACGGGCGCCGGCGCCGCGACCCCGACCACATCACGGCCGGACCGGTCGGCGGCACCCGGTCACTCGCCGCAGCAGCCGCCCACCTCCCCTGACGGTCACACCACGCCGAGCGCGACGCCGAGCCGCAGCTCGGCAACGTCGCGCCCGGCAGGCTCGTCGACCCCGGCGAGCACGTCCGGCGGGCCGACGACGTCCGGCAGCACGACCACCGGCAGCACGTCGAGCACGTCCGGCGCGTCGAGCGAATCGACGAGGTCGAGCACGTCGACCTCCTCCGGCGGATCGTCCACATCGACCACCAGCACATCGACCACCAGCACGTCGGCCATATCGCCGTCGGGTGGACCCGCCGCGGTGCAGCGCCGACCCCTCACCTCCGCGGCACCACCCCTGACCGCCACAACCAGGGCGGCCACTACCCCAGCACCCCCCAATCCGACGGCTACCAATCCGACGGCTACCAATCCGGCGGCTACCAATCCGCCGGCAACAACGTCGTCGGCCCCTACCCCGCCGGCCATCTCCCGGCCGGCCCCGCCCGCCGGAACCAGCAGCACCACGGAGGGCCGACGGACCGCACCACCGTCGCCATCGACCGCCCCGACGTCCGCGGGTGCGTCGCCGGGGTCCGGGTCGGGGACAGCTGTCCAACGCGCATCCGCCGCACCTGCGACAGCCACGACACCGCCGTCGACCCGCTCGGCAGCACCGGGTGCGGGCCCATCCGCAGCGGGACCGGCCGCGGTGGGTGCCGCGGATGCCAACAGGCCGTCCAGCACCGCACGCTCGTCGTCGCCCACCGCCGGCGCGGCGACGACGGGTACCAGACCGATCGCCTCCGCAACACCGCTCACGCCGCAGTCCCCGGGAGCCAACCGCGAGGTGCCACAGCCCGGAACCTCGGCGTCCGCTCAGGGCGCTCCGCTCGCGTCGTCGTCCGGCACGAATGTGCAACGCCTGGCCGACTCGGGCACGTCGGGCCTCCCGGTCACCGCTCTCGGCGGGACCGTCAGGCAATCCGCCGTCGCGACGCCCGGTGAGGACGCAGGAACCGCCACGACTGCCACCGCGGCCTCGGCATCCACGTCCGTGGCACCCGGCACGGGCGGCGGCGCCACCGTGCGCCGCACCACACCGGGCGCCACTACCGCCTCGCCCGCCACACCGGGCGCCTCCACCGTGCAACGCAGCACAGCAAACACCCCGACGTCGTCATCGAGCACGCCAGCCGGCACGGCCGTCCAACGCAGCACGAGCGCGGCCGTGGCACGCCCTGTCCGATCAGCAGCATCGGGCAGCAGAGCGACACGCTCCTCGTCGGCCCGGTCCGACGGGATGGGACACGCCTCGAGCGCTGTCACGCCGCTGACCTCGGCGAGCGGAGCGTCGATGTCGCGCCTCGGGGCGGCGGCGACGGGACCGTCAGCGTCGACCGCGATTCAACGGGCGATGGAGAACTCGGCCACCTCCGAGATACCCGAAGGCTCGTCGCCGGCTGCGCCATCGTCCCGGACGGAGCTGGCTCCGCTGCGTGGCATCTCGGTGCTGGGCCTGGCCGAACCCTCGATGAGCACAGCTCCGGACCCTGCATCGAGGCCGACGCCGGGCACCGTGGCATCGCCCGCACCACAGGCCTCGCCGCCGGCGGTGCAACTCCGGCGCCGCGGCACGTCGACCCCCACCGGATCCAGCAACGGCGGTTCCACTCCGGCCGTAGGGCCATCAGCCACGCCGTCGGGCACGAGCACGGGCACAGGCACAGACGCGCCGCTCACGGGATCGGCGGCAGGCGGACTCCCACTGCCGGGCCTGCCCTTCCCGCCCGGCGTGCTGCCCGGTTCCACCGCTCCCCAGGGGAGCGCCGCCGGGCCCGGTACTGCCGAGCCCGGCGGTGTGGCGCCCGCCGCCGCCGTGCAGCGGTCCCCGGCGTCGGGAGCCTCGACCACAGCATCCGCAGCGGTGGCCCTGACACCGCGGACCTACCCGGCCCCACTGCCTGTTCCGGTCCCGAGCCGGAAACGAGATGAGGCCGCCACGGTGCAGCGGAGCGCCGTGGGGAGTTTCCCGGCCACCCGCTCGGCGGCACTGCCCGCCACCGCGTCGACGAGCAGTTCGAACGCGGCCGTTCAGCGCCGTGCTCTGCCGGGCACAGCGCCACCGCCCCCGACCGAGCAGGGGCAACCGGGCGCGGCTCCGACGGGTCGCGCTCTGCCGTCCACCGGCTCGAGTCGCCAGGAGTTGGACGAGCTGGCTCGCCTGCTCATCGGCCCGCTCTCCCGTCTGCTGAAGGCAGAGCTGCGGATGGACCGTGAACGCAACGGCCGGTTGCGTGACCACTAGTACCAGGAGAAGGACGAATGGCTTCACCTAAGGATCCGGGCTCGACCGTCTTCTACCGACTGTCGATCGACGGGCTGGACCTCGGGCTGTTCAACACGTGCGAGGGGTTCTCCGTGCAGGCACCGGCAGAACAGCACGAAGAAGGCGGAAACAACTCCTTCACCTGGCATTTCTCCACGCGCCTCAACTACAGCAACATCCGGTTGTCACGGCCGATCAACGAGGACTCGAACAAGGCCAACCAGTGGATGGAGGCCTCGGTGGCTGTTGGATTCCTGAGGCCGACCGCGGAGATCACCGCGCTGCGCCCCGACGGATCCGAGGTCTGCTCGTGGGGACTCAACCAGGTCACGCCCGTGAGCTGGGAGGGGCCGCACTTCGACTCG
Source organism: Pseudonocardia yunnanensis (assembly GCF_039534065.1). Taxonomy (NCBI): domain Bacteria; kingdom Bacillati; phylum Actinomycetota; class Actinomycetes; order Pseudonocardiales; family Pseudonocardiaceae; genus Pseudonocardia; species Pseudonocardia yunnanensis. The sequence goes on from NZ_BAAAUS010000001.1 coordinate 188,207, forward strand.
TCCAGTCCCGGGGTGGCGACCGAGACCCTGGAACTCGCCTACCACGGCTTCACCGGGCCGTTCTGACCCATGACCAGTGGCTTTGGAAAGCTCAAGAGCGCCGCACAGAACGTCGCGGGGTCGGTGCCGGGCCTCGGCAGCTTCGCGGTCTCACACGCCTCACTGTCGATCTTCCGGCCGCCGGCAGCGGCCGGTGGCGCTCTCGGATCGAAAATCGCCGATGTCGATTTCGAGTACAACCCGGGCCAGGTTCAGATGTCCCGGTCCGCCTCGTGGAGCGCACAGACGGCGGTGTCCTTCGACCGCGGCCCCACGCCTGAGTTCCACGGCGCCCAGCCCGCCACGATGAACCTCGAGGTCATCCTCGACGGAGGCACCTTCGGCACGATCACCGGCGGCGACGTCGCGAAGAACGTCGACCTGCTGATGTCCTGCTGCGAGGTGGACCCGCAGAGTGTGACCAGCAAGCGTCCGTCACCGCCGTGGGTCAAGCTGTCCTGGGGATCGCTCAAGGCGGCCCAGTTCACGGCGATCATGATGAGCGTCAACGTGACCTATACGAGGTTCAGCCCCGACGGCACGCCCAACCGTGCACGGTGCCAGCTGGCGCTCCAGGAGGTTCCCCAGCCGACCAAGGGCCAGAACCCGACATCCGGGGCGCTCAGCGCAAACCGGGTGCATTCAGTAGTGGTCGGGGACTCACTGGCGTCGCTGGCCTGGAACGAGTACGGCGATCCAACGGTGTGGCGGGCGATCGCGCGGGCGAACAACATCGACGATCCCATGCGGCTGAAACCGGGACGGGAACTCCTGCTGCCCGCCGCCGAGGAGGTGGGCGAATGAGCCAGAAGATCTACACCAACATTCTCCAGGTGAAGCTGAACGGCGCGAAGATGCCGGATCAGCTGGCGCAGCTGATGACGTCCGGCTGGACGGACAGCAGCATGAACCTGCCCTCGGCGTTCGAGCTCACCTTCTCCGACCCGTACAGCGACGTGACCAAGAACTTCCCGCAACTGACCATCGGGACGACCGTCGAGATGTCGGTCATCGCGGATGGCACAACTTCGAAGAAGCCGCTGATCACCGGTGACATCACCGCGATGGAGGTGGACGCGGACCGGGCCGGCCGAACGCTTCGGGTCCGCGGCTACGACGCGGCCCACCGGCTGCAGCGAAACCGCCGGGTCGAGAGCTACAAGAAGATGACGGCGTCGGCGATCGTCCAGAAGATCGCGAAGACCAACAAAGTGAAAACCGGCAAGATCGACCCGACCACCACCCAATACGAGCAGGCGACCCAGCCCAACATCACCGACTGGGACTTCATGACCAGGTTGGCCATGGAGAACGACGTCTACGTGTACGTGGACCGCGACGGCAGTCTCCAGTTCACCAAGCGGCTGCCGGCGTCCGGCGCACCATCGGACACCACCTCGTCGGAGAAAAGCCCCTTCGTGCTGGAGTTCGGGGCCAACGCGTTGCGCTGCCGCGTCGGGGTGACGTCGGCCGGCCAGGTGAACACGGCTGAAGTCCGCGGCTGGGACGAGAAGAACAAGCGCGCGCTCACCAAGCAGTCGCCCGCGACGACGACCGACGGCGCAAAGATCGGCGTGACGCCGGGCAAGGTCATCCAGAAGTTCGGCCAGGCCTCGCTCACCGGATCCGACATCCCCTACACCACGCAGGCCGAGGTCAACACCGCGTCCAAGGGGCTCGCCGACGACGTCTCCAGCTCTTTCGCCGAGATGGAGGTGGCGGTCACCGGCACCCCGGAGCTCGGCCCCGGCGTCCCCGTGGCCCTCAAAGGCGCAGGTGAACCCTTCGAGGGCCAGTACACCGTCACCGCGGCCCGGCACGTCTTCGAGACCGGTCAGCAGTACCTGACATGGGTGGAGGTGAGCGGCCGTCAGATCCGCAGCCTCTACGGGCTCGCCTCGGGAGCGGCGTCGACCACGCCGGTGATCCCCGGAGTGGCCAACGCGACCGTGACCAACACGCAGGACCCGGACAAAAAAGGACGGGTCAAGCTGAAATTCCCCTGGCTGTCGGACAAGTACGAGAGCGACTGGTGCCGGGTGGCCCAGCTCGGCGGTGTGGGAGGCGGAGGTTTGATGACGCCTGCGGCCGACGACGAAGTGCTGGTCGGGTTCGATCGCGGCTCACTGGAGCACCCCTACGTGATCGCCGGCCTCTACAACGGCAAGGACAAGCCCACCGATGATCCCGATCGGATGGATCCGGTGGACACGGTCGGCAAGGTGAACTGGCGCAGCATTGCCTCCCGCGAAAAACACATGATCGAGCTTCTCGACGCTCGTACGAGAGGCAAGATGGGCATCCGGATGCGCACCGGCGACGGCCTCCTCACGATGTACCTCGACCAGACGACGACCACGATCACCGTGGACAGCAAGGGCGGGGTGAGCATCACCGGAGCGCGGAACGTGGACGTCAAAGCCGGCGGGGAGCTCAGCCTGTCCGCCGGCGGCGCGGTGAACGTCGAAGCCGGCGGGGCGTTGAACCTCAAGGCGGGCGGGGAGCTCGGGCTGCAGGTCGGCGGTGCCGCCACCGTCACGGCCGGCGGTCTGATCGCCATGACCGCGGGGGCGGAGATCACCATGGAGACAACGGCCAACATCAACGAGATCGCCACCACGATCACCATGGAGGGCGTCGTCCTGGCGAACGGGGTGCCGGTCATATGAGCGGTGCACACGCGGCAGCGGCGGGGCCGGCATGACCAGCCAGGCCTTCATCGGTGCGGGCTGGGCGTTCCCGATGCACACGAAGGCCTCCGGTGGGATCTCCCTCGCCACCGGCGAGCGCGAGATCGAGGAAGCGATCAGGCTGATCCTCTCCACCGCGCCGGGAGAGCGACCCATGCGGCCGGAGTTCGGCTGCGGTGTGCACGACCTGGCCTTCGACCCGATGAATCCGACCACCGCCGGCCGCGTGCGGTTCGAGGTCATGACCGCACTCGACCGCTGGGAGCCGCGCATCGAGGTGCTCGACGTCGTCGTCACCGCCGACGAGGAGGACACGGCGACGCTGCTCATCGAGATCCAGTACGAGATCCGCGGCACGAACAACCCCCGCAACCTGGTCTTCCCGTACTACGTCATACCTCCCAACGAGAGCGACCTTTAATGCCCCTGCCCGCGCCGAACCTCGACGACCGCCGTTTCCAGCAGTTCGTGGACGACGCCAAGCGCTACATCCAGCAGCGCTGCCCCGAATGGTCCGACCACAACGTGTCCGACCCCGGGGTGACCCTGATCGAGGCCGTCGCCTACATGGCAGACCAGCTCGTGTACCGCCTCAACCGCGTACCGGACAAGAACTACCTGGCCTTCCTCGACCTGCTGGGAATCACCCTCTTCGCGCCCGCAGCGGCGCGCGTCGACGTGACGTTCTGGCTGTCGGCCCCGCAGCCGGAGACCGTGGTGATCCCCCCGGGCACCGAGGTCAGCACGGACCGCTCCGACAACGACGCTGCGATCGGTTTCGTCACCGAGCAGGCGCTGCCCATCCCACCGTGCGAGCTGCAGCGAGTGGTGCGCCAGGTCTCCGGCGGCGCTCCGGAAGACCGCACGCAGGAGGTGCTGGGCGAGCGTGACGTGAGCGCGTTCTCTGCCGAGCCCCGCCCTGGCGACATGCTGCTGTTCGGACTGTCCGTCGGGGTCCCGAACTGCGCGGTGGCACTCGAGCTGGACAGCCGGGTCGACGGCGTCGGCGTCGACCCGCGCCAGCCTCCCCTCCGCTGGGAGGCACTCACCTCGCGCGGCTGGCGGCCGTGTGAGGTGGCCGAGGACGAGACCGGCGGTCTGAACCGCTACGGCCGGGTCATCCTGCACGTCCCGGACGGGCACACCCGCTCCCGGCTGGGGCAGGACGAGGCCGGGTGGCTGCGCTGTCAGGTCACCGAACCGAAGGTCGGACAGCCGTTCTACTCGGTGTCGCCCACCGTGCGCTCCGCCGTGGCGTTCACCATCGGCGGCACGACACCAGCGGTGCATGCCGAGGACGTCAACAACGAGATCCTCGGCGAGTCCGAGGGTGTACCGGGCCAGCGCATGCAGCTGGCGAACCCCCCGGTGGTGATCGGCGAACCGTCCCTGGTGCTGGACGTGTCCGCCGACGAGGGGTGGCAGCGCTGGGAGGTGGTCGACAACTTCGCCGCCTCGAATTCCCGCTCGCCCCACGTGCGCCTCGACGCGACCACCGGCGAGATCATGTTCGGCCCGGCGGTCCGTGAGCCCGACGGCAGCATGCGCCAGTACGGGGCGGTGCCGCCCAAGGGCTCGGTCGTGCGCGCCACTCGTTACCGGTCCGGTGGTGGCCGGGACGGCAACGTCTCGCGCGGCACCGTCCGGGTTCTCAGCAGCTCCATCCCCTCGATCGCCCGCGTGGAGAACCGCGAGGGCGCCCGCGGCGGGCTCGACGGCGAGACGATCGACGAGGCCAAGGTCCGCGCACCGATCACCCTGCGCGCACAGGACCGGGCGGTGACCCCCCGGGACTACGAGGAGCTCACGCAACGCGCTGCGCCGGAGGTCGCCCGGATCGCCTGTCCCACCGTGCGCGAGCCGGGCAACGAGAACGCGGTGCGGGTGCTGGTGGTCCCCCAGGCCGTGCCGGACGTGGGCGGGCGGCTCCGCTTCGAGCAGCTCGTCCCCGGCGACGAGCTGCTGGCACGTATCACCCGCTATCTCGAGGACCGGCGCCCGCTCGGCGTGCGGCTCTCCGTGGGACCGCCCTTCTACCAGGGCGTATCCGTGCAGGCGACGATGCACTCCTACCGCGGGGTCTCCTCACAGATGGTGCGGGCCGGCGCGTTGGACGCCTTGTACGAGTACCTGGATCCGCTGACCGGTGGTCCCCAGGGCAACGGCTGGCCGTTCGGGCGTCCGCTCGCGGCCGGTGAGCTCTTCGCGGCACTGCAACGGGTGCCGGGCGTCGAGCTCGTGGACGAGGTGCTGCTGTTCCCGTCCGACCCCCTGACGGGACGGCGCGCCGATCAGACCGACCGGATCGATCTCGCGCCCGTGGCGCTGCTTTTCCCGTACGACCTTCGGGTGCGGGTGATCGGGGACCGATGAGAGCGAACGTCAACGACCCTCGCAGCCCGAACCCCCTGGCGGACCAGCTCCCCGCGGTCTACCAGGAGGACTCGTTCGGACTGCGCTTCGCGAGCGGCTTCGACGTGGTGCTCGGGCCGCTGATGATCGTGCTGGACTGCCTCGACGCCTACTTCTCCCCCTGGCTCGCGCCGGAGGACTTCCTCGACTGGCTGGGCCAGTGGATCGGTGCGGAACTCGACGGAGACGAGCCGTTGGAGATCCGCCGGGAGGCCATCGCCAGCGCCGTGACCATGCACCGCAGGCGTGGCACCGCGTTCGGTCTCGCCACCGCGGTGCGGCTGGCGATCGGGGTGACCCCGGAGATCATCGAGAGCGGCGGATCGGCATGGTCGGCCCGCCCACTCGGCCCGTTCCCCGGCAACCGAGAACCCGACCTACGGGTCATCGTCCGGGTACCGGACCCGAGCACCATCAACCGCGTCCGGCTGGACGCCGTGGTCGCGGCGGCCAGCCCCGCACACATGCCGTATGCCATCGACGTGATCGGCACCGGCGGAAATGACGTGTTGCCTGTATGAGCGACGAGAACAACCCCGCGCCCCGCTGCCCGAACTGTGGGAACGAGGGGCCCAGGAGCGGGAAATCGTTCTGTGAGGTGTGCGGCGACTTCGTCGACTGGGACGAGGTCAGCCGTGCCGAGCGCGCTGCCCGCCAGCCCAAGCCCGCGCCCGCGCCCGAGCCGCCGGCGCCTTCACCGGCACCCGCACCCGCACCGGCACCCGCTCCGGCCGCGGCAGCAACGCCGCCACCGGTGCCGACCACGGCTTCCTTCGACGACACCCCTGCCGAGTCGGAGTCGAAGAAGTCGGACCTGCGGCGACGTGCACGCCGGCTCCTCGTCCCGCTCTCGGGCCGGGAGGAGGACGAGGTGGTGCCGGTGCTGCCGGGGCGCCCCGAGCCGCCTCGGCCCGAGGTGCGGCCCGTCGTGGCCAACGAGGAAAGCGGCATCGTCTGCTGGAACTGCGGTGTCGGCAACCGCGCTGACCGCAAGTTCTGCCGCAACTGCGGTGTCGACCTCAGCGCGGGCCCGCCTCCCGCGGCTCCCCGGAAACGCTCCTTCTGGCAGCGCATCCGGCTGTGGTTCGCCCGGCTCACCCGGGCACAGCTGATCGGTCTCGTTGCGCTCCTCGCGCTCGCGATCCTCGCCTACCCCGCTTTCCTGCTGGCCCAGCGCCTGCTCAACTCCGAGACCCTGCTCCCGCCCGCGACGGTGGCCGCGTCGGCAGCGGACACCAGCCACCCCCCGACATCGGCGTTCGACGGAAACCAGAACAGCTGGTGGGGAACCGGTCAGAACGGCGACTCCGCGGGCCAGTACCTGCAGGCGAACTACAACCGGAGCATCAACCTGCGGGCGGTTCGCATCACTCCCGGCGTCTCCCCGCGCCCCCAGGACCACTACAACCAGTACCGGCCCGAACAGATCGACATGACGGTTCGCGACGCCCAGGGCAAGAACACGGTGTTCCACCTGCACCTGATGGACGACGTCGTCCAGCAGATCTCGACACCGGTGGACAACGTCCGCCAGGTCACCCTCACCCTGCGCAGCGCCTACCGGTCGCCGGGCCCTGACAACAAACAGGTGGCCATCGCCGAGATCGAGTTCCTCGGAACCCAGAGCAACGGCTGACCGCCGGGCGGGTCAGCCCTCCTTGCCGCTGCCGACACTGGCGTCCAGCCACTGGCGCAGGGCCGGCAGTGGGAGGGCTCCCGCCTGGCGGGCCACCACCTCGCCGTCACGCACCACCATCAGCGTCGGCACCGCCTGCACCCGGAATCGCTGCGCCAGCCGCGGAGCCGCGTCGACATCGACCTTGACGAGCTTGACGCTGCCCGCGCGCTCGGTGGCCAACTGCTCCAGCGCAGGACTCACCATCCGGCAGGGCCCGCACCACGTGGCCCACATGTCGACCAACACGGGCAGTGCGGCACGCTCGACGACCTCGGCGAAGTCGTCGTCGCCGGCAGCGGTGATCCAGGGCAGCGAGCGGTGGCAGTTGCCGCAGTGGGGCAGTCCACTTGCGGCGGACGGCACACGGTTGGTCTTCCCGCAGTGCGGGCACTTGACCGTGGCGGTGGACGGGCTCATGCGACCTCCCGAGTGTGGCGACACCCCACTGTGCCTGCAGCCGGGCACTGCGCGCACAGCAGGTCACCCGCGATTCGGACAACAAGCGGTGAAAACACCGGCGACGTCGCCGTCCCGGCGGGTCAGACACGGTCCTTCGGAGGGGGCGGTGGCGGCAGAAAGTACGCCTTGATCGTTCGCGCATTCCATGGCGCGGAGGTCGGAGCATTCGACCGGGTCTCGTACCACGTGATCCGGCTTCGCTTGTTCACGACCTCTTTCACGACCCGGTACTGGCGGGCCTCGTTCTGCCCCGGGCGCCTGACCTGCACGATGCAAGCGGCTCCCTCGGGGCCGCGGTCCAGGTCGTTCTCGATCCCGGCGAGCGCATCCGCCGCCTCCGGATACCTCGGAGTCGGGCCGTCCCACTCCACCTCGGCCTTCTCCGGCAGCTGGGTCTTCGCAACTTCCTTGGTGTCCGCGGTCGGCACGGAAATCGTGAACGGCACGACGCCGGAGTGCGTGATCGATGACTTTCCGAGAGGGCCGGGATAGAAGGTGAAGTTGAACTTGACGTGCCCGCTCAGATGGGTCTGCGACTGCGTCACCTTCGCGTTGGTGATGAGCCGCCCACCCGTCTGCGCTTCCGTGCCGACCCGTGTGCGGTGGGAACTGCCGCCGGCGAACCGCACGCCGCCGAGGCCCAGGCTCGCACCGATCTGGCCGATGAACTGGCTGAGCTTGGACACCCGCTCCCGCTCACGGAATCGGCTGGTGTTCTCGCCCACCCACGCGACGTCGGCTTTCGGTTCCACGCGCTCGAAGCCCTGCGCGACCACCTCGGCGGTGGCCTCGATCCGTGCGGGCCGGAGGCGGACCGAGAACTGGTGGCTCGTCAGCGGCCTGCCGATGGTCATGCCGGCCAGGCCGGCCCTCAGCTTCTCCAGACTGAAATCCTTGTGGACCATCGGGCCGTGGGTCTTCCACGCCGACCCGTAGATCTGCGGCCCCACGGCGTCGAGCAGATCGTAGAGAGAGTGGACATCGGGCAGGTCACGAACGATGTGATCGGGCCTGAGGCCCTTCTCCACGTCAGGCAGCCGAAGAGCGGCAGGTTCGACTGCGTCGACCTGCTCGTTCTCGACCTTCAGCGCGTCCTTGGTCTCGATCAGCACGGTGAAGGGCACCCGCGCAAGTCCCATCCGAGATCCGGTGATCCGCGCGCGATCCTGCAGCATCATGTCCTTCGCCGCCGCGAGTTCCGCCAGTTGCGTCCGGGCCTGCCCGACCTCGGCCTCGTCGGCTCCGGGAGTGCCACGGAGACGTTCGTGCGCCTTCTCGGCACCCTGAATCGACTTGTCGATGTTCTTCGGCGCGAACTGTTCGCCGGCGTAGGCCGCGGGGTTCTGCCTCATCCCGATGCGAAGACGGATGTTCTCGCTCTGCTCCATCAGCAGTGCGCGCAGTTCCTCCTGATCAGCCCGCGAGAGTCCGCCGCGGGACTGCGCCTTCGTGAGGTCGGCGATCCGCTGATCCCGCCGCTTGGACCGGGTGGAGAACTCCGGATTTATCGTGCTCGCCAGGCTGCGGGGCTGATCGAACCGGAAATGAAGGAGGGCAACGCCTTTGAAGATGCTGCCCGGCACCTTCGACTTCGTCCCGATGCCTCTCTGGCGCGAGGTGAGATAGTCGGCCGTCAGATCCTTCCCACGCTCGTACGTGGTGGTGAAGCCCGGCGTGATGGACGCCTCCAGCGCCGACGGGGACGAGTTGCCGGTCATCCCGCCGATCGCCTGGTAGGCGATGCGCGTCTCAGCGCTGGGACGTCCGTCGGCGGTGCCGCCGAGGACGAGACCGCTGGTGGCTCCACTGTTGAACTCGGCGGGGTCGCGCGTGTTCTCGACGTGCGACATCTCGCCCTCGACGCTGGCCGTGACGGTCACGCGGCCGTGCTTCCCCAGGTCGATGCGCAAGCCCTGCCCCGTCATCATCGACTTGAGCCTCGGCTTGAGCGTGATGGGGTTGAGCTCGTCGACCAGGACGGGCCGCACGGCGGCCCAGTTCTCGGGCGAACCGAAGATCTGGCTCCCCTCGTGCGCCAACTGCTCCACGATCAGAGCCGCTGAAGGCTCGGCTCGCCGAACGGGCGACAACCTCGAAGCCGCCGCCCCGGCCTTCTGGGGGAAGAGTTCCAGCACGACATCGGTCGAGCCGAGCCTGCGTGAGCTGGTGATCCGGGCAGGCTGACGGTAGACCGACTGGTCCCTCGAATCCGCCGGCTTCTTCGCAGCCCCCGAATCCTTCTTCGCGCTCGCCTCCGGGTCGTTCTTTGCAGGCTCGTCCTTCTTCTTCTCGGGCGCCGGGGGCTTCGACGTGTCACGCGCCGGGAATGCGAACTGACCCGGCATGGAGGCCGCGACGGTCTTGACCTGACCGCCCAGGTTCAGTTCGATCAGAAACCGAATTTCACCCTTGTAGAGCTCAGCCTCCTCGACCATCTTCGTGCGCGTCACGAGGCCGCCGGCAGAGTTGACGCTACCTTCGGAGAAGATATCGACGGTTGCGCCGCCGGCACCAGTGGACGTCACGTGCCCGGCCCCCGCGGACGCCGCAAGCTGAGTTCGGCCGGTGAAGCGCGTTCGACTCCCGCTCGACGTTCCGGTACTGACCGCCGAATCCGATCCGACCTCGAACTCGAACTTCTTGACGGTCTGCACATGCTCGGTCATGCTCGCCCGGGCCGCGATGATGCTGACCACTGCCGCCACGTCGGTCCCGTTAGCCGTCTTCGTGGACACCGACGTCCCCAGCCGCTGTCCGTGGGTGAGCGCCGGAACGAGCGGCTGGATTGCGGCCCGGTCGAATACCGGAAGCACCTTCGCCTCGAACGTGTGCCAGTTGACACCGAGGTCCTTCTGGAGTTCCGCCTTCAGCGCGTTGACCACGGCCAAGTCGTTGTCGAGCCGGACGATCACGTCCGACGCACCGATCTGACCGTTCTTCGTGACCCGCAGAGGGGGACCGACCGCAAGGGGTGCGCGCGCCGGAGCGGGGGCGGCGGCGCCGTTGTTCCCGGCGGCCCCTTCCTCGGCCGGCTCCTGCCCTGCATCCGCAGACCCCGGGGCGAGCGACTCCTTGGTGTAGGCCTTAGGCAGGGCGACGACGAACCGGACCGGGGCCTTCATGATGCGGCCAGGCGTTTGCCCGCTCTCGGTGAGACGAAGGTCCACAGTGGCCTCACCGATGAACACGACCATCGGCTTCTCGAACTTGCCGTTTGCGGTGTTCGCGATGGCAACCGCCTGGCGCATTCCGGTGCGCTGCCGCTGTCGCGCACCGACGAGGAAGGAGGGCGAAAAGGTCGTCTCCGCTGGGAGCGGTACCCGAGGGCCGCCCTGGATCTGTCCTCCGCCTCCGTAGTAGGAGCCCTTTTGCGCGTTCGAACTCGTGGCCACGTCATTGAGCACGTTGAGCTCGGCCTTGGAACTCAGCTCCCGCACGAAAGACAGATCTTCGAGTTTGGCCGTACCCGACACCCATGCGGGGTCGTGCTCGGCGCGGATCAGCGGAGGGCTCTGCAACGGCACCTTCCGTGTCATCGCCGGGATCGATGCCGCCAGCCGCTCGCGGCTGAAGGTTCCGAGGATGACCGGCCGGAGGTCCGCCCAGGAAGCGCCGAAGTATCCCTTCCCCCAGTCGGCGACCTCGTCGGCGACGGGGTTGTGTTCGCCCTTCTCTCCGGCGAGGACGTCGAGAATGACGACGTCGGCCGGCAGTCCTGTCCCCCCGCCCGGCTCGGCGCCACCCAGCAAGCCGTCTGCCGCTGCTCTGATCTTCGTGTTCGGTGCGAACACCGGCGCAGCCATGCTGTGCTTACGCGGTCCTCCGCCCGCACTCCACGCTCCCGGGGCGTCGGCACCCTTGGATTCCAACTCCGCGGCATCGATGATGGCCCGGAAACTGATCATGGCGTTCGCCTGGGAGCCGACTCCGGAGTGGCTGAACGTCAGCATCGCCCTGCCGTCGAAGACCGCGCCGGGGACCTTCATCTTGAGCGCGGTGCCGGTTCGGGCGGATGCCTGGTCGCCCTCCCGGTTCTCGCGGCCGTACTCGCCGACGGGGGTGACGGTGAGACTCCCGGTGACCGCGGTTTCCCCCAACGGTGAAATCCCGATGGGAACGGTTGCTTCGCCCCGCGTGTTGCGGCCCTCGGACGAGGCTCGAGCCCGACTGCTGTCGGATCCGACGTTGAACTCCGTCTCCTTGGTGGTGCGCCGATATGACATCCAGTTGGCCTCGGCGCCGATCCAGACACTCCCGAGGTTCTTCGAGAGAGGAACCTCGATGCCCTTCCCCACCATCATCGCCTTCAGATCCCGCTGCAGGGACGACATGGTGAGGTGCGCCAGGATGTCCTTTCGGACGGTGGGCCAGTCCGGGAGTCCGGAGCCCCAGGCTTCCAGCGACGTCCGATCGTCCTTCGTACCCAGCAGCGCCGACACGCCGGATGCGCTCGGCCTCAGGCTCTTGTCGAGGGCACGGACATCCGTGACGACGTCCATGCCGCCCAGCGCACGCGTTTCCTGCACCCGAGCAGGCGGCCAGAAGCCGGCCGCCGCCGCTTCCCCTGCCGGTGGCCGGGCCACCGTCGCCCCGATGGGTTTCGATCCGGTCTCCGGGACCTGACGTCGTGGTCCCACCCCCAGCCGACGCGGCCCCTTGACGTCGGAGAAGTCGAACTGCATCTGAATCTCTGTATAGAAGAGCGGCGCCTGTTCTTTCGACTTGGTACGGGCGAAGCTCCGGCCACCACTCGAGACCGTCTCACCGGTGACGTCGTCCCGCAGCACTCTCACACCGAGGCCGACACTCACGCCCGTCGGTGAAACGGTGCCGACGACCTGCCCCTCACGCCGGTCCCGATTCTCCGACAGGCCGACGCCCGAGGTGAACCTGTCGCCACCGGCCTCGAACTCGACCGTGGCGGTGCCCTGCGTCTTCGCTTGTTGCACGACCCGGGCCGACACCTTGATCCGACCCGTCCAGCCGCCGACGTTCAGCGGCACCAACAGGACGTCGCCGCGGGTCATCGATGACAGCATCGGCTGCAGGGCGGCAGCGCTCAGGGTGGCAGCCCACCTCTGCTCGGCGATCTGCAGATCACGCGGGCTCAAGACGTTCTTCAGAGAATTCGACAGAAAGTCGATGACGATGTTGTCGTCGAAGGCCACGCCCGCGTCGCCCTTACTCGGGTCGCGCGGCTCGCCGATCTTGAGAATCTGATCGTCGCCGCCCAGCATGAACCGGTCCGCGACGGTCTTCGCATCTTTTTCCGGCACGTCGGGAGGCTGGGGATCGTCTTTTTCCGGCACGGCGGGGGGCTGGAGAAAGTCCTTTTCCGGCACGGCGGGGGGCTGAGGATCCTCTCTGAGGACTTCCTCGATCTGCGGGGCAGCCACCCTCGCAGGACCAGGACGGTCAGGACGCGGGCGCGGCCCAGCCGGCAGACCCGGACGCGTACGGACCGGACGCGGCTCCGCCGGTCCCGGCGAAACCTCTAGTCCCTCCGGCCCTCCGCCGACACGACCCGGACGCGGCCGCGGCCGCGGACCAACCGGCACACCCGGCCGCGTGCGAACAGGCCGCAGCCACTCCGGCGGCGAGACCCCACCGACACGACCCGGGCGCGGCCGGGGCCCGGCCGGCAGCCCTGGCCGCGTACGAACAGGCCGCAGCCACTCCAGCGGCGAGAAACCGGCTCTTTCGGAGACCTCGGACTGCGGCCGGGTCGCCGCGCCTGCGACAGGCTCGTCCTCCCGTTCGTCCGCGGAACTCGAACCGGCCGGGAAGAACGTGGCGGGCGGCCCCCATCCGATCCGCTCGTCGGCGATGTCGGTCTCCTCCTCCGTGGCCACATCGGTCTCACTCGGCCGGGACGCGGCCGGTGCAGCCGGTACGGAGGGGCGATCCCTGCGCCACCCGAGGATCTGGTCGGTGATGTCCGCCTCGGGACGCGGACGCCAGCCCAATCGCTTACGCCGCGCCTCTACTTCGGCCGCTGTCTGCGCGCGCTGTACCACCACGCCGGTGCCTGCCGGGCCCGTCTCGGCCGGGGGGTCACCGCCGGGAGCCCGCTGGATCGGCGACGTCGGGGACGTCAGCGCCTCAGCGGTGGCCTCCGCCTCCCGCTCGAAACGGTCACCCGGATCACTCACCCGCAACCCGTCACCGTTGTCGGTACCGGCCACCGGCCCCTGCCGCTGCTGAACGACATGGGTCAACTCATGCGCCAGGGTGTGCCGGTCGACCGGACCACCGAACACCACGTCATTCCCGGAGGTGTACGCACGCGCACCGATCGCAGTGGCCGAGCTACTCGCGGCACCGCCGGTGTGTACCCGAACCTCCGAGAGATCCGCACCCAGCGGCCCCTCGAACTCCCGGCGCTCCTCGGCGTCGAGCGGCCGACCCGGCGCGGCCAGCACATCGTGCACAGCGGAACGCTGCACAGGAGCAGATACGTCCTGCCCGCTCGTGCCGGCCGTCCGATCGGAGCTCACGTCGGCCAGTGCACGGGTGACGGCGGCATTCCCGGCCAGACTCTGCAGCGTCAGAACCGATCCCGGAGCCCCTCCGATGTCCCGGGGGCCTTCCACACGCTGCACCGGCGATTCGTCACGATGTGCCGCAGTGGTGCTTTTACGCCCGGTGCGGCCTGCTTGCACTGATATTCCCCTTGCTCACGGTGACGCAGCGACTGCGTAATGGCATGATCTTTGTTGCAGCCGGCAGCGACGCAGGAACGCAAAGATGTACGGGTCGAAAAATCCGCATGGCCGCACGCCACTCGCTCCTCCTGGAGCAGGATTTGAACAGCCTTTCACCAGAACCTCCCGAAAACGGGGATGATCTGGACATCGTGGCTGCTGACCGCGGCGTGCAGCGAGTGCCACGACTACTCGTAGTCGCCGCACCCTTGGGCACGACCCATGGGGAATGAAACTCTTGCGGGATGCCGGCGTGAGCCCAGCCACCACCAGCGCTATGCGAACGCCCGGCGACACCACGCGACGGCTGTCCAGTCGGGCGAGCGTGGACCCTGGAACGGTGGCGGCACTACTTGGGGAGATAAGTTTCCTGCGCGGACATGGAGACCGTGACCGGGAGGGCGAAGCTCATCGTCGAGGACGACTCCCGAAAGAAACTGCCGGGAGGCTGAAGCCCGGGATAGAAGGTCATGGCGAATATGGCGTGGCCCTGGAAGCGTGCCTGCTGCTGGGTCACCTTGGAGTTGGAGACGAGCCGGCCACCGATCTGCACCTCCACGCCTTTTCGGTTGCGCCACGAGCCGCCACCGGAAAACGTCACGGGACCGATACCGAGCTGGCTGTTCGACTCGTGCAGGTTCGAGCTGCGCTCCCGGCCTCGGAGTCGATCCGTACTCTCGGCCACGAGCGCGACGTCGGCCTTGGACTCGCGGAGGAAGTCGAGAAGCCAGCGGTCGTTGTCCTTCACCTGAGCGGTGAGCGTGATCCGCCCGGGCCTGAGGCCGTTGATCTCTGTGGTCTCCAGCGGCACACCTTGGGTCATCGCCGGCAGGTTCACCATGATCTGTTCCGCACTCAGTTCGCTCAGGATCGTGGAACGATACTTGCTCCACGCACCCCCGTAGATCATGTTGCCGTAGACGTCGAGCATCTTCTCCACGGAACCGAAGTCGGGCATCGTGCTTATGTGATCGTGCTCGAGCGTCCCCTTGGCGGGCCTCCGGCCGGCATTCTCCGCGCCGGCCCTCCCGGCACGCTTGTCGTCGTGCCGAGAGAAGCGGGCGTCCTCAGCGTTCTCGACCTCGTGAGCATCCGCGGTCTCGACCATTGCGGTGAAGCGCACCCTCGCCTCTGGAGTACGGGACGCACCCGCGGCACTCTGCTGGGCCTCGGCCCTGCGTTGCTCGGACCAGTTCTGCTCCGCCACCAGATCTTTCAACTCCCCGACTTTCTCGGTACGGTCCGCTTCAGCGCGCCTCTTCTCGTCGTCGGAGATTCCGGGGGCGGCCAATTTGTCGTCCAGCGCACGGACTTCCTTGCCGATTTCGTCCCACCGTTCCTTCCGGTTCTTGAGGTACTCGGAGGAGGGCCCGCGCCCCGTAGGAGTGGCCGCACCGCTCCCACTCGGCAGGTCGAACTCGAAGTGGAGTAGCGCCACGCCGTCGTAGACGCTGCCCGGGTCCTTCGACTTGGTACCGACACCCGTCTGACGAATGCGGGTTTGCCCGCTGCCGGAGTCCGTCCCGCGCTCGTAGGTGTAGGTCTGGCCAGGCGTGACGGCGGTTCCGGCGTCTGGCTGGGTCACGGTGCGGGTCAGCTGGGAAGCCTCGCGGTAGAACACGCGCCTGTCCTCGTCCAGGGGCCCGTCCGCACCACCGCTGAGGACGAGACCGCCGGCGATCCCGGTGTTGAACTCCACCGGCTCCCCGATGTGGGTGGCGTGCGCCATCTCTTCCACGCTGGCCGTGATGGTCACGTCGCCGTGTTCGCCCAGCGGGATCTCCCAGCCCCGGCCCGCCATCATCGACCGGAACCTCTGTTTGAGCTCGTCGATGTTGAGCTGCGCCTCCAGGGCGGGCCGTGCGGCGTTCCACTTCTCGGCGGACCCGAATATCCGCTCGGCGCGTTCGTCCAACTGGCTCAGAATGGCCGCCGCTGAGAGCTGCGCGGGCGGTTCTGCCCGCGCAGCCGACGCTCCTGCGGTCTGCGTCGCGGCTCCTGCTTCGGTCTGCGGCGCTGACGCTCCGACGGGTTGCCGCTCGTTCGGCGGCAGAAGGTTCAGGACGACGTCGGACTCGCCGAGGCGAAGCGAGTCCTTGATCCGGTCGGGCACGCTGAAGAGCTTCGACGCCCCTCCTTGCCCGGCCTCCTGGGGCATGTCGCGTGCCGGGAAGGCGAACTCGCCCGTCATCACGGCCTGCGCCTCGATGGGCTCCGCAGACCCGCCCACCTCTATCTCGATCGTGAAGGTGACGCTGCCCTCGAACAACTGGGCCGGTTCGACGATCTTCGCCCTGTTCACCGTGCCACCGGTGACATCCTGGGTGCTGCCGGAGGTGTCGTCCATGTTCACGGTGAAGCCGACGGGGTTGGCTGTCAGGGCGGCGCCCTGGGGTTGAGCGGCCACGCTCAGCGTCTGGTTCTGACCGATGTACCGGTTTCGGCGCACCGACTGGGTTCCTCCGCCGGTCGTCGAGTCCGAGCCGACCTCGAACTCGAACTTCGGAACGGAGTCCGTGTGCTTGGTCATGGTGGCCTGCGCGCCCACGATGGCGACATCCGCCGTGACGTCGCGCGCCCCGGCCGCCATCGCAGGTACGCGCACCGACGAGCCCCACCGCCGTCCGTGGGTGAGCGCCGGGATGAGCGGCTGGATGACGGCCCGGTCGAACACCGGGAGCAGTTTCGCCTGGGCCACCTCCCAACGGTCACCGAACCTGTCGCCGATCGCTCCGCGGACCGCGTTGATCACGGCCATGTCGTTTCCGAGCTGGACCACCACGTCCGAGAACCCGATCTGGTGACTGGATCGCACCCTCATCGGTCCCAAGCCACCTCCGGCGGCCGGGGCGGCCGGCGGCGCCGCGGCGACCTCGGTTGCCGAGGGCGCGGGCTCTTCGGACCGCCCGGCAGTGCTGTCCGCACCGACCACGTGCTCCTCGGTGTGCGCGTGGGGCAGGGCCACCAGGAACTGGAGCTGGGTCGGCGGACGGGCGACCGGCGCCTGTTCACTGTGGATGAGCATGAGCGTCACCGATGCCGTGCCGAGGAACACGTGCATCGGAGCCTGGGGCCTCGCGAACTTGCCGCTGGCGATGCTGCCGAAGGCCTGCGTCGCGCGGGTTCCTCGTTGCCACCGCCTCCGGGCGCCGACGGTGGGTGCCGGAGCGTCCACAGTGACGTTCGGCGTCGGCGTCCGAATCGTGGCGGCGCCTCCGACCTCCGCCCCCACACCCTTGTAGGAGTTGTGCCGGCTGCCCGAGCTCGTACTGACGTCATTGAGCACGTTGAGCTCGGCCTTCGGGCTGAGCTCCCGTACGTACTCCAGATCCTGCAGCGTCGCGGTGGCCGACACCCATGCTTCCCCGTAGGGGGGCTTCAGGGGGTTCAGCTGCCGGGGTGTGGGCACTTGAGGAATCGGCAGAATCAGCGGGGGGCTCTGCAGCGGCACCCCCCGCGACATCGCCGCGATCGACGACGCCAGACGCTCGCGACTGAACGTGCCGAGAACGGTCGCCTCGAGGCCCGCCCACGAACGGCCGAGTTGCTCCTCCCCGAACTGGCCGGCTGTGTCGGCCACGGGATTGTGTGCGCCGCCCTCTCCGGCAAGGACGTCCAGGATGACCGCGGTGGAAGGCAGCCCTCCTCCGTTCCTCGGCCCGCCCCCGCCCCCGCCCCCGCCCAGGATCCCCGTGCTCGCCCGCCGGATCTTCTCTCCCGGTGTGAACGGCGGCGCGGTCAAGCTTTTCCGGATCCCCTTCGCCACGAACTCCTGCGGGTCTTTGCTTCCCGGATCGATCGCCTCCGCGGCATCGACGATCGCTTGGAAACCGATCCTTGCCTCTCCCAGGTTCGGCTGTCCGGGCTGCCCGGGCCTGCGCACCTTGAACGACAGCTTCGCCACACCGTCGAAGACCGCGCCGGGAACCTTCATCTTCATTCCGACGCCGGAACGCGCGGCGCCCTGCGCGCTCTCCCTGCCGTCCCGGCCGTACTCGGTGAAAGGAGTGACGGTCAAGGATCCGGTCGCCGCGCCGCCACCCAGACCGGACAGTCCGATGGGAGCAGTGACCTCCCCACGCTCATTGCTGCCCTCGCTCGACGACATCGAGCCACTGGTGTCCGTCCCGACGTTGAACTCCGTCTCCTTCGTGGTGTGGTGGTGTGACATCGAGACGATCTCGGCGCCGATCCGGATGCTGCCGAACTCCTGCGGCAGCGGGAACGCAAGACCGTCCCCGACCATCATCGCTTTCAGATCCCGCTGCAGCGACGTGATGCTGACGTACGACAGGATGCCCTTCTGAACCGCCGGCCAGTCTGTTCCGAACACTGCGCGGCCGGTGTCCTCGATGGAGCGCAGCAACCCGGACACCCCCGCGCTGCTGAACGTCCCCCTATCGGTGAGCGCGTGCACGTCGTTGACGACGTCCATGCCCCCCAGCGCGAGGGTCTGCTGCACCCGCCGCGGCGGGAGCAAGCGCATCGCAGGGCCTGCACCATCGGAGACCGGGGTGGCCACGTCCGCGGAAATTGCGTCGATCGTCCTCGACTCATACCGTTCTTTGCCGCTCTCCACCCGCTGTCGAGGGCCCACCACATAGAACGAACGCGGACCCTGAAGCTCGGAGAAGTCGAACTTCAGCTGGATCCGGCTGTCCAGAATTGTGGCCTTTTCCTTGGTCTTCGTACGGGCGAAAGCCCGACCGGTACGCGCCGTCGCGCCACTCGAGAATTTGTCCTGCAACACTCGCCCGGTGGGGGTCACCCCCAGGGTGGGCCCGCCCTCGATAATCGGAATGGTGCCGCCGAATTGGCCTTGGAGCCTCTCCCGCGACTCCGAGAGCTCGCTGGTCGAGCTGAACCGGTCACCACCCGCCTCGAACTCGACCGTCTTCGGATCGAGCGTCTTGACTTTCATGACGCGGGCGGACACCGTGATCGGACCGGACCAGCCGCCGACGTCCATCGGTACGGTCACCGAGTCGCCTCGCGTCATCGCGGAAAGCCTCGGCTGCAGCGCAGCGAGGCTCAGGGTGTCGGCCCATTGCGCCCTGGCTTCCTGCCTGTCGCCTGCGCTCAACGTGAAAGGCAGAGCGCTGACGAGGCGATCGACGACCACATCCTCACCACCTTGAATGGTGATGACCCGGTCGCCACCGCTCAACCAGCCCTCAAGGATGCGCCCGGGCAGACTCGGGGCCGGAGGCTGGGCCGGTGCGTTACCTGCCTGCGCCGGGACCTCCTGGTCCTTCACCGCCGCTTTCGGCTCTGTCGCCACCTTCGTCGCCATGGATCCCGGCCGCGAACGCGGCACCTCACGGATCTCGGGGCTCGCAGGCTCCGGCGCCACCGATCCCTGCCGCGAACGCGGCACCTCACGGATCTCGGGGCTCGCAGGCTCCGGCGCCACCGATCCCGGCCGCGAGCGCGGCACCTCGCGGATCTCGGGGCTCGCAAGCTCCGGCGCGACACCTCCGTCCGAGCCCTCTCCGTCGTGTTCGCTCGACCGGATGCTCTCGGCATCCGACGACAAAGACTCCGGGGTGGGCGGGAGCGGCCGGGGCCGGCCGCCTCCGCCGGCCTCGTTCGGCACCGCGCTGTCAACGCTGGATGCCGCACTCTCGATGGTCGGTGCCGCACTCTCGACGCGCGCAGTGTCACCCGCGGCCGTGTCTGCGCCCGCACCGCCCGAGGCCGGCGCCGCACCGGGCGGGAAAAGGTACCGACGCCTGCCGAGTCGTCGACGCTGCTCCTCGACCTCCTGCGCCGTTCGACCGAGCGGGTCACGCGGCCCGACCTCGGAGCTCCAGGACGAGATCCTCGCCTGTCGCGCGGCATCGTCCTCGATCGAGGAGGACCCTGCTGCTGCCTCGGTGATATCGGCCTCGTCGACCGACCCCCGTACGGCCTCGATCGAGGAGCGCCCCGACTCCGTCGTCGCCCCGGGCGAGGGCGGCTCCGCCGGACCACCCGAGGCCGACGTCTCGACGGGAGGGAGAAGCTGCCGCCGCCAGCCGAGTCGCCTGCGCTGATCCTCGGCCTCCTGCAGCGTCCGACCGAGCGGGTCGCGCGGCTCGACCTGGTCGCGCCACACCGAGATGCTCGCCAGCAGCTCCGCTTCCGCCTCGGCATCGGCCTCCTCGATCGACCCGCGCACGGTGTCGATCGAAGAGCGCCCCGACTCCGATGCCACCCCGGGCGAGGGAGGCTCCGGCGCGACGGCCTGCGTTTCCGCTGTCTCTCCGCCCGGGACCGGCGCTCCGACGGGAGGGAGAGGCTGCTGCTGCCGCCAGCCGAGTCGCTGACGCTGGTTCTCGATCTCCTGTTCGGTGCCACGTCGCTGACCGAGCCAGTCACGCGGAGCAACGTTGTTGCGCCACGCCGAGATCCTCGCCCGCCGCTCCCCTTCGGTCTCCGCCCCCGCCTCGGTGATGTCGGCCTCCTCGACCGACCCACGTGCGGTATCGACGGAAGAGGCTGCACGTTGCACCGCGACACCGCCCGCGGAGCCCGTCTCCTCCGGAGGACCACCACCGGCGACCCGCTGGACCGGCGACGCCTGCGACACGAGGGCGTCCGCGGTGGCATCCGCCTCCCGCTCGAACCGATCACCCGGATCACTCACCCGCAACCCGTCGCCGCTGTCGGTACCGGCCACCGGTCCCTGCCGCTGCTGAACGACGTGGGTGAGCTCATGCGCCAAGGTGCGCCGGTCGACCGGACCACGGAACACCACGTGATCACCCGAAGTGAAGGCCTCCGCGTCGACTGCGGCCGCCGCCGAAGTGCTCGCAGGATCGCCGCTGTGCACCCGGACGCTCGAGAGATCGGCGCCCAACGGTCCCTCGAACTCCTGGCGCTGCTCCGCATCCAGCGGCCGACCCGGCGTGGCCAGCACATCGAGCACAGCGGAACGCTGCACAGGAGCGGGTACGTCCTGCTCGCTCGTGGTGGCCTCTTGATCGGAGCTCGCCGTTCGCTGCTCACCAGCCAATACCCGGGCGACGGCGGCATTTCCCGCCAGCCTCTGCAGCCTCAGAACCGACTCCGGAACCGACTCCGGAACCGCTCCGACTTCCCGTGGAGCTTCCACCCTCCGCACCGATTGATCCTGATTCGCTGCGGTGACGCTTTCCTGTCCGGAGCGTCCTGTTCGCACTTAATTCCCCTTGCCCACGGTGACGCAGCGACTGCGCAATGAGACGATCTTCGTCGGGGTTGGCTGCGCCCCAGGAACACGAGGATGTACGGATCGGAAAATCCGAATGGCCGCACGGTATTCGCTGCTCATGAGCCGGATTTCAACAGCAACACAAGTGCCTCGCCAAATATGGCCCGGAATCCGGACAGCACGACTTCGGAACGGGCCAGGAGCGCTCGATTACTGCGACTGATCGCAGTCGTGGCGCCTTCAGCTCGACTCGTCAGAAACGAAAACTCCGGCCGCGCGAGAAGCGGGCCGCTGACCAGTCCCGACAGTGCGGTTCACCCGCGTCGCAGGCCGATCTCCCGCGGTACGGTCGGGGCGGCGACGAGCTGTTCGAGGAGGTGGCGCTGTGGTGGATCCCGGAGCGCACTGTCACGAGTCGGTGGTGGACAAGCAGATCCGGCTCGCTCAGGAGCGGGGCGACTTCGACAACCTGCCGGGGAAGGGCAAGCCGCTGGCCGGTATCGGTGATCCGCACGACGAACTGTGGTGGGTGAAGGGCTACCTGAAGCGGGAGGGGCTGACGAGCGAGATGCTGCTGCCGCCGTCGATCCAGCTGAGCAAGGAGCTCGACCGGCTGCCGGAGACGCTTCGCGCTTTGGCGTCCGAGCAGGAGGTACGGGATGCGGTTGCGGAGCTCAATCTGCGCATCGTCGAGTTCCTCCGCGCCCCGTCGGGACCCAGGGTGCGGATCGGCCGGGTGAACGCGGACGAGGCTGTGCGCCAATGGCACGCCGTACGTCCCGTCCGCGCTCGTCCCGCCGATCCTGTGGCTCCGGCTCGTCCTCCACGGCCGGCACCGTGGTGGCAGCGGCTGCTCCGCCGGCGCTGATCCCTACGGCAGGCCGGGTTCCGGCTCGACCAGCGCGACGGGCCGGGCCGTGTTCGTGAACGCCACCCCCGTGAGGATCAGCACGCCGCCCAACGCCTGCACGACGGTCGGCACCTGGCCGAGCAGCAACCAGGACGCGACAGCCGACGCCACCACCTCCAGCAACGCCACCAGCGCACCGCGGGAAGCACCGATCCGGGCGATCGCGGCCACCCCGGTGAGGTAGGCGATCACGGAGGAGACGACGACGAGGAGCCCGGCCGCGACCGGCCACCCGACGTCGACGCCTGCCAGCAGCACGCCGGTGGCCCCGATGTCGACCACCACGGGCAGCACCCCGAGGAGCCCGAGCAGTCCCACCACGACGGCACCCACGGTCATCCCGACCCCGGCGAGCACCAGCGGCGGGGTCTCGTTGCCTGCGCGGTCGGCCAACAGGAAGTAGGCCGCCTGGCACAGCGCCGCAGCGAAACCCCAGGCGAGCCCCTCCCAGCGAAGTCCGATCCCGCTCCAGACCTGCACCACCAGGGTCAGTCCGAGCAGGGCAACGGCCGCGCCCAGCACCGTGCGCGGGCCCGGCGGCTGCCCGCGGACCAGCCACACCCACAGGATCACGAAGACCGGACCGGTGTACTCCAGCAGCAGCGCGACCGTCACGGGCAGGTACAGCAACGCGTTGAAGAACGCGACCTGCACACCGGCCATGGCCAGCAGCCCGTACAGCACGAGCGCGCCGCCGTCGGCCCGCACCGCGGCCATCACGCCGGGCCGCACGACCGCGAGGATCACGAGCAGGATGACGGCCGCCCCGGCGAGCCGGACGAAGGCCGCCCCGGTGGCTGACCACCCCGCATCCGTCAGCGCCTTGGCGAACGGCCCCGAGAGACCGAATGTGACCGCCGATACCAGCGCGAGAGCGAGACCCGCCCCCGCGTGACTTCGGCCGACGGCAAGACCGGTGCTCAGCCCTCCGCTCCGGTCTCGGACACGAGGCCGGCCGCCGCGATACCCGCGAGGGCAGCGGCCTCGTCGTTGAGCGACGCGTCGCCGCTGACACCCACGGCACCGAGCAGCGTGCCCTGTGCGTCACGGATGAAGACACCGCCGGGCACCGAGACGATCTTGCCGCCCGACAACGCGACGAGCGAGGTGTAGATGTCCGGGGAGTCCGCGGCGCGCGCGGCGAGCGCACGGTTGTTGATCCCCATGCCGAGGATGCCCCAGGCCTTCGCGGTGGCGAGGTCCGGCCGAAGGTATCCGGAACCGTCCTGGCGACCGAGGGCGACGAGCGCGCCCCCGGTGTCGAGAACGGCCACCGTGAGCGGCTGGAACCCCTGTTCCGTGCCGTGCTCCAGCGCGGCGCGCACGATGGTCTGGGCCTGCTCGAGCGAGATGGTCACTGCATCCTCCGGGTCGACGACGGTCAGGCCTGATCTTGCCTCAGGACGCCCTGGTCAGCCGGAGGACGGGGATCAGCCGCGTCGTCTTCGCCTGGTACTCCCCGAAGCCTGCGCGCTCGGCAACCACCCGCGACCAGATCTCGTCGCGCTCGGGCCCGGAGACCTCCTCGGCATGCACCGGGAACGTCTCGGTTCCCACCTCCACGGTGAACTTCGGGTTGGCCTTCACGTTGTGGTACCAGTCGGGGTTGGTCGGCGACCCACCCTTGGACGCGATGATCACCAGGGTTCCGTCGTCCTGCGGGAAGTAGACCAGCGGCGCCACCCGCTCCGTGCCCGACTTCGCGCCGATGTGATGGATGAGGATCATCGGCGCGCCGTCGAACGGGCCGCCCACACGGCCCTCGTTCGCCCGGAACTCGTCGATGATGCCCTGATTCCAGCTGTTCCAGTCCCTCAACGTGTCTCCTCGCAGCGTGCTCAGAAGAGCAGTACCCAGACCGCGGCGACCACGGCCCCACCTGCGAGCAACCAGAACAAACCGGCCCACATTCCACCCGGAAAGGGCGTCAAGCGGGCAAGCATGTCGGCGTCGGAACTTCCGTGCAATCCGCGGCGCCTGCCCCGCTGCAGCTCCCGCACCGCACGGAGCCCACCGAACACCAGGAACCAGCACAGCGCGGCCGCGAACCCGTCCTGCAGGCGGGGCTCGCCCCACCCGGCCACCACGGCGACCAGGGCGCCCGTGGCGAGCACGGCGACCGCACCGTAGAGGTTCCGGATATGGATCAGGGTGGCAGCGAGCAGGCCGAGCGCGATCCACAGCATCAGCGAGGCCTGGTCGGCGGCCACCAGCACGGCGCCACCGACGCCCAGTAGCGACGGCGCGGGGTAACCGCCGAGGAACGTGAACACCAGGCCGGGGCCCCGCCGGGCGCCCGTGGAGACCGTCAGGCCGGAGGTGTCGGGATGCAGCCGGATGCCGGTCAGGCCGCGTCCGGCGACGACGGCCGTGAGCGCGTGTCCACCCTCGTGGGCGATGGTGACCACGGTGCGCGTCAACCGCCAGAGCACTGACCAGGAGACCGCGACGAGCGCCAGAACGGCCGCCAGCAGCACTCCGGGCCGGTCGGTGACGAGTGTGCTGACGGTGTCGATGACGGTCTGTACCGCCGAGGTCGCGTTGTCCCCCACACCTCGAGTCTGGCAGCGGTGACGGACCGGGCGCCGCGACGGCCCGTTAAAGACGTTGACCTTCCAGCCAGTGGAGACCCGACGATGGCCCGCATGACCGAGACGACGCTGCTGACGATCGGACAGCTCGCCCGCCGTTCGGGCGTACCGGTCCGCACCATCCGGTTCTGGTCGGACGAGGGCGTGTTACCCGAGACGGACCGCTCGACCGGCAACTACCGCCGCTACGACGCCCGTGCCGTCGCGCGGCTGGACCTCGTGCGAACGCTGCGCGAGCTCGGCCTCGGTCTCGACGACGTCCGGCTCGTGCTCGAGCGCAGACGCAGCGTCGAGGAGGTGGCCGCGGCGCACGTCCAGGCCATCGACAGCCAGATCCGAACCCTGCGGACGCAACGCGCCGTCTGCACGCTGCTCGCCCGCGGGGACTCCTCCGAAAGAAAGGTGACTCTCATGAACGACCTCGCCCGACTGTCCGCCGCCGAACGCCAGCAGCTGATCGACGAGTTCGTCGACAGCGCGTTCGCCGGCACCGACCCCGAAGCCCCGGGCGCGGGCATCGCCGGTGCCATGCGCATCATGCCTGCGCAGCTACCCGACGAGCCGACCACCGAGCAGGTGGAGGCATGGGTGGAGCTCGCCGAGCTCGTCACGGACCCGTCGTTCCGCGCGCGGGTACGGGAGATGGCCACCGCGGGATCCGAACCGGGTGCCGCCGATCCGCTGGTCGATCCGGCGGCGGTCATCGAGCACGCAGGCGCGGCGGTCGCGGCCGGCATCGCACCGGGATCGGCGGAAGGCCAGGCCGTCCTGCACCGGCTCGTCTCGCCGGAGCTCGACGCGGCGGGCCGGGACGATCTCGCCGACAAGACCGCCACCTTCACCGACCGGCGGGTGGAGCGCTACTGGGGGCTGCTCGGAACGCTCAACGGCTGGGAGCCCAGGCCACCGGCGGTGCCCGCGTTCGAGTGGCTGATCGACGCCCTCCGCGCCCACCCGTGACGCACCCACCCCCGCGAGTCGCCTGTCTCCCGGAACGTCGGCGACTCGCGGGGGTCAGTCCTTGCGGCCTGTCAGAGCCAGTCCGGCGCCCATCACGATCATCATGAGGCCACCGACGCCGCCGACGCGGCGCAGGCGGGCGGGTGAGGTGGCGAACCAGGCGCGGGCCGTACCGGCGGCCAGCCCCCACATGCTGTCGAGCGTGGCGGCGATGCATGCGAACAGCAGGCCGAGTACCAGCATCTGCGAGGTCGGACTGCCGGCGCCGGAATCGACGAACTGCGGCAGGACGGCGGCGAAGAAGATCAGCACCTTCGGGTTCGTCACGCCGACCACGACGCCCTGCCAGAACAGCCGCCGGTCGGCCGGGCCCGCAGTGCCCTCGAGGGCCGCCGCGAGGGATCCACGCGAACGGATCGTCTGGACGCCGAGGTACACGAGATAGATCGCGCCCATCAGCTTGAGCACGGTGAACACCTCGGCAGACTCCGTGGCGAGCGCCCCGAACCCGAGAGCCACCGCGACGACCACGAGCGAGGCTCCGACCGTGTTGCCCGCGACGCTGGTGAACGCGGCCCGCCGACCGTGGGCGAGCGCGCGGCCGACGATGAAGAGCACGCTGGGGCCGGGGATCACCACCAGCACGATTCCGGCGAGCGCGAAGGTGATGAGGGTCTCCACGGAAGGCACGGCCGCACGCTAACTCGGATACACCCTCTCGATCACCATGTTTCGACCCGTCCTCGTCGGAACACCCCGCGGCTCCCCGCGGTGTGCGAGCCGAGAGGCGGTCACGGGATCCCCTAGTTCCGCAGATGCGGTGGTAGAAGCGCAGTGAAACCGTAGACACGGACCCGGCGCCGTTGACGCAAGCATGATCCGCTGGCTAGCTTCGTCGTGTTCGTCCGGTGGACGAGTGCCCGCACACCGAACGCACGTCCACCGCAGTCGAACGCCGAGGGGTGCCCGCCATGCTCGACCTCACGATGACCATCAACGGTGCGGCCGCCACCTCCACCACCTGGTCGACCGTCGTCGACCCGGCCACCGAAGAACCCGTCGGACGTGTGCCGGACTGCACCCCCGAGCAGCTCGACGACGCAATGACCGCGGCCCAGAACGCATTCCCCGCCTGGGCCGCCGACCTCGAACAACGCCGCGCAGCCATGGAGGCGTGCGCAGTCGCCCTCGACCATGCCGCCGAGGAGCTCGGCGAGCTCACCACGCGCGAGCAGGGCATGCCGCTCACCGTGGCCGTGGCCTCCGCGCGTGGCGCCGCCTCCAGCTTCCGCCGCTACGCTGCGCTCGAGCTGCCCACCGAGACCGTCCAGAACGACGAGAGCGCGCTCGTGCGGATCGAGCGGCGGCCCGTCGGTGTCGTGGCCGCGATCAAGCCCTGGAACTTCCCGCTGGGCATGGCGATCGGCACCATCGCGCCGGCCTTCCGGGCCGGTTGCCCCGTCGTGGTCAAGCCGTCACCCTTCACCCCGCTGGCGACCCTGCGCCTCGGCGAGATCCTTCGCGACCACCTGCCGCCCGGTGTCCTGACCGTCGTCTCGGGCGGTGACGACCTCGGCCGCGCCATGACCTCGCACCCCGTCCCGCGGGCGATCTCGTTCACCGGGTCCGTAGCGGCCGGGCGCAGCGTCAACATCGCCGCCGCCGCCGACCTCAAGCGCGTTCTGCTGGAACTGGGCGGCAACGACCCCGCGATCGTGCTCGACGATGTCGACCCGGCG
This sequence comes from Pseudonocardia yunnanensis, assembly GCF_039534065.1. Classification (NCBI taxonomy): domain Bacteria; kingdom Bacillati; phylum Actinomycetota; class Actinomycetes; order Pseudonocardiales; family Pseudonocardiaceae; genus Pseudonocardia; species Pseudonocardia yunnanensis. Next base: position 215,563 of record NZ_BAAAUS010000001.1, read on the forward strand.
ACCGTGGCCGAGTCGCTGTTCTGGCCGACGTTCAGCAACGCCGGGCAGATCTGCAAAGCCATCAAGCGGCTCTACGTCCCCGAGTCGATGCACGAGGAGATCGTCGAGGCACTCGCCGAGCGGGCGCGAGCCGTCCGCGTCGGGCGAGGCACCGAGCCGTCGGTCGAGATGGGTCCGATCAACAACCGGCCGCAGTACGAGCGGGTCCGCGAGCTCGTCGCCGAGGCGGTCGACGGGGGCGCCACGGTCGCCGCCGGGGGCACCGCACCGGACGGCCCAGGTCTGTTCTTCGAGCCCACCGTGCTCACCGACCTCGCCGACGACGCTCGGATCATCGAGGAGGAACAGTTCGGCCCGGCGCTGCCGGTGCTGCCCTACAGCGACGTCGCGGAGGCCGTACGGAAGGCCAACGCGACGAACTTCGGGCTCGGCGCGTCGGTCTGGTCGAACGACCCTCTGCGCGCCGCGGCCGTCGCCACCCAGCTCGAGGCCGGCACCGTCTGGGTCAACACCCACGGCCCGATCGGTTCGACGGCTCCGTTCCAGGGCGTGAAGTCCAGCGGGCTGGGCTCTGCGAACGGGATCTGGAGCGTCTACGCGTTCACCGACATCCGCACCGTCTATCAAGCCCGCTCGGGCGCGAACGTCTACCAGGCCCCCGAGGCCGTCGCCACCACCACCGAGCTCGGCACAGAGGGCTGATGGGCCACGAGCACCGCTGCGCGCAGCCTGCCGCGACGGATCGCTCGTCCTCATCCGCTCAGTCGCCTCGACGGGCTACCAGCCGTAGAACACGCGCTCCACGACGGCACGGGCCCGCCGGGTGGTGCGGCGGTAGTCGTCGAGGAAGACACCGGGGTCGCCGTCCGGCGGATAGCCCATGGCAGCGGCCACGGCCGCCAGCTCCCGCCCCGACCGGGGCAGTTGGTCGCCCGGCTTGCCCTTCACCAGCATCACGGCGTTGCGTGCCCGGGTCGCCATCGTCCAGCCCGCGGTGAGCTCCGCTGCGTCCTCGGCCGTGAGCAGCCCCGCCTCACGCGCCTCCCGCAGGCCCTCCAGGGTGGAGGTCGTCCGCAGTTCCGGGATGTCGCCCGCGTGCTGCATCTGCAGCAGCTGCACGGTCCACTCGACGTCGGCGAGACCGCCGTGGCCGAGCTTCGTGTGCGTGCTGCGGTCGGCCCCGCGGGGGAGCCGCTCGTCGTCGACGCGTGCCTTGATCCGGCGGATCTCGGTGACGGTGGCCGCGTCGATCCCGACGGCGGGGTACCGGATCGGGTCGATCATGTGCAGGAACCGCCTGCCCAGGTCGGCATCGCCTGCAACGACGGTGGCCCGGAGCAAGGCCTGCGCCTCCCAGGCCTGCGACCAGCGGGAGTAGTACTCACGGAAGGACCCGATGGTCCGCACGAGCGGGCCGGAGCGCCCCTCCGGGCGCAGGTCGGCGTCGACCACGAGTGCGGGGTCGGGGCTCGGAGCGGCGAGGCGCCTGCGGACCGTCTCGGCCACGGTGGTGGAGTAGCGCACCGCCTCGTGGTCCGACGCCTCGCCGACGGGCTCGCACACGAACATCACGTCGGCGTCGCTCGCGTAGCCCAGTTCCGCGCCGCCGAGCCGGCCCATCCCGATCACCGCGAGCCGGGCGGGCGGCGCCTCGTGGCCGATCGCCCGCTCCACGGACTCCAGCGTGGCCTGCAGCACGGCCACCCACACCGAGGTGAGCGCCGTGCACACCTGCTCGACATCGAGCACGCCGAGCAGGTCACCGCATGCCACGCGCAGTATCTCGTGCCGCCGCATCGAGCGCGCCGTGGCCGCGGCGCTGTCCGGATCCTGCTGCCGTGCGACGGTGGCGCGCAGTGATCCGGCTACCTCGGCCGGGTCGCGGGCCAGTTCGTCGGCATGTCCTGCCGTTGGCGCGGCGAGGAGGCGCAGGACCTCCGGCGCACGCACCAGCAGGTCCGGGACCAGCGCGGACGTGCCGAGCAGCCGCATCAGCCGTTCCGCCACGAGCCCCTCGTCGCGCAGGAGCCGCAGGTACCACGGCGTGGTCGCGAGCGCCTCGGACACCCGGCGGTAGGCCAGGAGGCCGCGGTCGGGGTCGGGGCTGCGCGCGAGCTCGTCGAGCAGCACCGGCAGCAGAGTCTGCTGGATGGACGCAGCACGCGACACACCCGAGGTCAGCGCCCGCAGGTGGCCTAGCGCGCCCTCCGGCGAGGCCCAGCCCAGCGCGCCGAGCCGGGCCGCCGCCGCCTCCTCCGACAACCGCGCGGAGTCGGGCGACAGCCGGGAGACCGCGGTCAGCAGCGGCCGGTAGAACAGCTTCTCGTGGAGCCTGCGGACGCGCCGCGAGTTGCGCGTCCACTCCGCCACGAGCACGCCGACGACGTCGTGGCGCCCGTCGGGACGCAGCCGCGCAGCGCGGGCAAGCCAGCGCAGCCCGTGGGTGTCGTTCTGGGACGGGAGCAGGTGGGTGCGGCGCATCCGCTGCAGCTGCAGCCGGTGTTCGAGCAGGCGGAGGAACCGGTAGGACGCCGCCAGGTTCGCGCCGTCGTCGCGCCCGACGTATCCGCCGTCGGCGAGGGCGGCCAGAGCCTCCAGGGTGGACGGGGAACGCAGCGCCTCGTCGGTGCGCCCGTGCACGAGCTGCAGCAGCTGCACGGCGAACTCGACGTCGCGCAGGCCGCCGGGACCCAACTTGAGCTCACGTTCCGCGTGGTCGGGACGGATGTGCTCCTCCACGCGGCGGCGCATGGCCTGCACATCGGCGACGAAGTCGTCGCGGCCTGCGGCGTTCCACACCATCGGCGCCACCGCCTCGGCGTACGCCGCTCCCAGCTCGGGGTCACCCGCGACGGGCCGCGCCTTCAGCAGCGCCTGGAACTCCCAGGTCTTGGCCCATCGTTTGTAGTACGACACATGCCCGTCGAGGGTCCGGACGAGCGCACCCTGGCGGCCCTCGGGACGCAGGTTCGCGTCGACCTGGAAGCAGGCCTCCCCCGCGATCCGCATCACCCGGCTCGCGAGCCTGGTCTGCGTCTGGTCGGCGGGCTCCGCCACGAACACCACGTCGACGTCGCTGACGTAGTTCAGCTCGTGGCCGCCGGTCTTCCCCATCGCGATGATCGCCAGCCGGCCCGGCTCGTCCCCCGCCTCCGCGACGGCGACGGCCAGCGCGGCCTGCAGCGCGGCGGCAGCGAGGTCGGCGAGCCGTGCCGCGACGTCCTCCAGGGCGAGCACCGGGAGATCGGGCTCCCCGACGGCCGCGAGATCAGCGGCGGCCAGGAGGAGCAGCTCGTCGCGGTAAGCGACGCGCAGGGCGGCGATCGCCTCCGACCCGGTGAGCGTTGCGGCCGACCCGCCCGGCGAGCCCGCGGGTGGGGCGGCCGGGTCGGCCCCGACGGCGCGGAGGATCGCACCACGCGCGTCGTCGTCGTGGTCGGGCGCGTCGGTGACCAGCCGGTGCCAACGGTCGGGGTGGGTGACGAGGTGGTCGCCGAGGGCGGAGGAGCTGCCGAGGAGCGCGAACAGCCTCCCGCGCAGGCCGGGGTCGGAGCGCAGTGCCGCGTCGAACTCGTTCCGGTCGGACGCGGCGTGCGCGAGCCGCTCCACGGCGCGCAGAGCCAGGTCGGGGTCGGGGCTGCGGGCGAGCGCCCACATGACCTCCTCGGCGCCGTCGGCCGGCCTGTCGCCGACCCACCAGCCGAGCTCGTCGAGCGTGGCCTCCGCCCACGACTCGGTCAGCCCGAGCCGGGCGAGCGAGGTACCGGTACGCGTCACGGAGCACGATCCTGCCGTAGCGGGAGGCCGCAGTGGAGGTCGAGTTCGCCATCGGTTCGGTGGCGCTGCCGGGCCGTCCCGATCATCGCTCGAAGCGAAGCTCCAGTGCGTCGTGCAGTGGGCGATAGCCGATGCGTGGGTAGAGCCGGTTCGTCGTCGGGTTGGCGAGGTCGGTGAACAGCAGCACGTGTTCGGCGCCCTCGTGAAGCGCCCACCGGGACGCTGCGGCCGTCACCGCCGCGGCATATCCGCGGCCGCGGCGCTCGGGCGGGGTGTACACGGGCCCGATCCGCGACATCCCCGCCGTGACCGCGCGCGCCGACGCCTGCGCGACGGGGATGCCGTCGACCTCCCAGAGCAGTTCGCCCGTGCCCAGCCGCAGCGAGCGGGCCGCGAGTTCCCGGGGCGAGAGCGCGCTCGTCCACGCGCCCCGGTCGGCCTCGTGGAAGGCGAAGCGCCAGTCTGCGAGCAGGTCGAGGTCACCCGCGTTCGCACGCCGGGCCGCGCCGGGCACTCCTGTCGGGGGCACGAGCTCGTCGAGGGTGAACAGCCGCGTGCGCTGCTCCACCAGCACCCTCGCCCCCGTGCGAGCGACGTGCGCAACAGCGAACGCCTCGGCCACGCCGGTGGGCCCGCTCACCCCGGGCAGATCCGGGTCGGCGGCCAACGCATCGTCGACGGCCGCCGCGTGCCCGGGCTGCAGCGCCGAGACGAGAACGGGCCGGCCGGGGGTGCGCAGCGCCGCCCCCACGACCTCACCGGCGTCGTGCACCGTCAGCAGCGCCGCCGCACGCTCCTGACCGCGGCACAGCGCGTCGAGCACGCTGATCTCGGTTGTGTGCCGGACCGGGTCGGACCAGAGCAGCGGAAGGGCCGGGCGGGCGAACGCCTGCACGTCGTTGTGGACAACAAGATCCATGCGCGCAGACCCTGCCTTGCCTCCGGCCAGTCCGGCGACTGGTTTGCGGTCAGAGGACGGGCAGGTAGGTACGCAGCTCGTAGGGGGTGACCTGGCGCCGGTAGCCGTCCCACTCCGCCCGCTTGTTGCGCAGGAAGAAGTCGAACACGTGCTCGCCGAGGATCTCCGCGACCAACTCCGAGTGCTCCATGGCCACGAGCGCCTCGGTGAGGTTCTGCGGCAGCGACTCATAGCCCATCGCCCGACGCTCGGTCTCGGTGAGCGACCAGACGTCGTCCTCGGTGGGCGGCGGGAGCTCGTAACCCTTCTGCACGCCGGTGAGCCCGGCGCCGAGGATCACCGCGAACGACAGGTAGGGGTTGCAGGCGCTGTCGAGCGTGCGGATCTCCACGCGGCGCGTGGACGCCTTGCCCGGGGAGTACATCGGCACCCGCACCAGCGCGGAGCGGTTGGCATGGCCCCACGACACCGCCGTGGGCGCCTCGCCGCCGGTGATCAGGCGCTTGTAGGAGTTGACCCACTGGTTGGTGACAGCGCTCATCTCCCGGGCGTGCCGGAGCACACCCGCCACGAACGCCTTGCCCGTCTCGGAGAGCTCGAACGGGTTGTTCGGGTCGTGGAAGGCGTTGCGGTCGCCCTCGAAGAGCGAGAAGTGCGTGTGCATCGCCGAGCCGGCGTGCGCGGAGAAGGGCTTGGGCATGAAGGACGCCCGCACGCCCTGCATGATCGCGACCTCCTTCACGACGTACCGGAACGTCATGATGTTGTCGGCCATCGTGAGCGCGTCGGCGTAGCGGAGGTCGATCTCCTGCTGCCCGGGGCCACCCTCGTGGTGGCTGAACTCCACGGAGATGCCCATCGACTCCAGCGTCTCGATGGCGTTGCGCCGGAAGTGCGGGGCGATGTCGTGGCTGGCCTGGTCGAAGTACCCGCCGGAGTCGGCGGGCTGAGGCGGCGACCCGTCGTCGGGCAGGTCACGCAACAGGTAGAACTCGATCTCGGGGTGGACGTAGCAGGTGAAGCCGGCCTCGCCCGCCTTGCTCAGGGCCCGTCGCAGCACGTGCCGCGGGTCGGCCCACGACGGGGAGCCATCGGGCATCGCGATGTCGCAGAACATCCGGGCCGAGTAGTGCTCGCCGGACTGGCTCTCCCACGGCAGCACCTGGAACGTGGAGGGGTCGGGTCGCGCGACCATGTCCGACTCGTACACCCGTGCGAAGCCCTCGATGGCGGACCCGTCGAAGCCGATGCCCTCCGCGAACGCCCCCTCGAGCTCCGCCGGAGCCACGGCCACCGACTTGAGATAGCCGAGCACGTCGGTGAACCAGAGGCGCACGAAGCGGATGTCGCGTTCCTCGAGTGTGCGGAGCACGAACTCCTGCTGGCGGTCCATGGGCGTCGAGCCTAGGAACGTCGCGTTACAGGCATGTTTCCTCGCTGCTCAGGACCTGCTACTTCCAGTACCCGATCAGTGGCCTGCGCCCGCCGTCGCACTCGTCGTGGCCGTGAGGGCGAGGCGCCCCTCCCGGAACTCTGCGGCGCGCGTGCAGCAAGACGTTCCTCCAGACGGGCGTGGCGGAACTGGTACACGGCTCCCACCTGTCGCAACACACCGCGGCGGTGGGCGTCGTCAAGGAAGCGCATGAGCCGCAACGGGGTGCTGCCCCGTGCAGCCAGCCAGGCGCGCGTGACGACAGAGGCACCCCAGGCCCGGGCGAGGCACACCGTGAGACCGACCGCCAGACCGAAGACGAGGCCGACCGCGAAGGCCGTGGCCGGGTCCGGCGCGGACCGAAAGACCAGACCGCCGATCGCGGCACCCGCGAGTCCGTAGATCACGCTCCCGACCATCCTCATCAGGAAGTGGCCGAGCAGCGCGGCCGCCACCCCACCGGCGAGCACGAGTGCGAGGTCGAAGCGGCCGTCCAGTACCCCGAGAAACCGGGTCTCACGGGAGAAGGCGAAGGCCATCGCGTAGAAGAGGCCGAGCGACACCGTCAAGGACAGCGCGAACCACGCGGCGGCCGCCCGGTCGTTCCGCAACACGCTGGCCGGGCTCGACACCCCCCGCACGTCGACCGGGGTACCCAGCCAGACGTGCACCCCGATGGACAGCCCGAAGACCACAGCGAGTAGGCCGATCACCCCGGGCGACAACGACCAGCCGAGCCCCAGGCACACCGCGATCACGACGCCGATCACGAACCTGCGCAGAAATCTGCCGCCGGTGCCCCGCATCCGGAACTCGACGTGCATCGGCCCGGGCCGTCGTCCGACGGCGTGCGCCAGGCAGCCGGCCAGTACGAACGACAGGCCGTAGATCGTCCCGACCAGGGGGCCGCCGGCGAGCCAGCCGCTGAGAGCGAACAGCACGGCAGGCGGCAGACCGAGGTACAGGCTGCTGACCAAGCGCGGAACCGACCGGTCGAGCCGCCACCATGCGAGGTTGCGGGCAGGCAGCCGGTGCACGTGCTGGGCGAGGAACGTGAGCCACCGCTCGGCCTGCCGCGGGTCGTAGCTGCGCCCGGACGCCGGGCTGCGGTGCTGCGCGGGCGGGGCAGGCGCTTGCCGGTAGACGGCCGGCAGGTAGGCGTCCAGGAGGTGGCCTTCGATCGCGCCTCTGTCGGGGAACCGGGTGGGGTCGCAGAGATCGGCCGGGTTCGAACCGGGATGCGCGTAGGCGGTTCTCGCCAGGTCGACCATCAATGGGGTGCGGAGTGCCTGTGCCGGCGGACCGTCCGGGTGCTGGCGCAGGTGGTCCACGAGGGGCTGCCAGCGGGTCTCACCGAGCCTCCTGCGCGCGGTGAGGAACGCGATGGCGTCCTCGACGACCACCGGTTCGATCTCGACGACGGCCGCGCTGGCCAGCATCGATCCCGCCTGGTTCACGGCGAACTCGTAATCGGTGCTGCGACACGTCACCACGAGTGGTCGCCCGCCCGCCACCGCCCGGTCGAGTGCGTCGATCGCCGCGGCGTGCAACGCGGGAGGCGTCTCGTCGAGGCCGTCGAGCACCGGGATGATCCGGCCCTCGAGAACGAGCCGCGTGGCGGCGTCCGGACCGTAGGCGGACCGGTTCGCCAGAGCCGGGTACTCCTCGACGAGCCTGCGGGCGAGCCATCGGTGCAGATGCTCGCGGTGGGGGTTCCACGACGCCAGGGGCAGCAGCACCGGGATCGGCTCGCCGGGCAGCGGATCGGCGAGCAGCCCCAGGGTGAACAGGATGGCGAGCACCGACTTGCCGGCGCCGGGCTCCCCCAACACCACCATCTGTCGCGCGGGGATCTGCCGGAACTGCGCGACCACATCACCGAGGCCGCCGCACAGGGTCAGGCGATCGGGCCGGGCGCCGTCCGGCCCGTCACCCAGCACGGCGGATGCGACCGCCGCCACCTGTCGTCCCGTGCCCGACCACCTCACCGGAACCGGTTCGGGCCGGTTGAGCGACCGCATCTCGACCTCGACCGTCCACTGGCGGGAGATCGCCGACGCCAGTTCGCCGACCGCCCTGTCGAGACGGTCGTCGCGCGGGCCCGCGAAGGGCTTCTTCGGGGCGCCACCCGCCTCGGCCGCCGGTGGCCCCGGCTCGCTCCGGGGCGGCTGCGGCTCACCGGCGAGGATGCGTTCGTGCAGCTGGAGCACCTCGCTGCCGGGATCGATGCCGAGCTCGTCGACGAGGCGCGTGCGCAGCTGATGGAAGACGTTCAGCGCGTCGGCCTGCCGTCCGCCGCGGTGCAACGCGAGCATGAGCTGCGCGTGCAGCTTCTCGCGCAGCGGGTGCTCCGCGACCAGCTCCATCAGTTCGGCGGAGACGTCGTGGTGCTGCCCCAGCGCGAGTTGCCACTCGACGCACTGCTCGATGGCGCCGAGCCGTTGCTCGTTCAGCAACGTGACGCGGTTCGCCAGCACGGAGACGCACAGGCCGTCGAGTACGGCGCCGCCCCAGAGCCCCAGTGCCGCGCGGGCCTCCCGAACGGCGTCCGGGAGCCGGCACTCCGCGGCGAGCTGCCGGGCGTCGGAGAGACCGCGGGTGAACCGCAGCAGGTCCAACTGCTCCTCGGTGACCGCCATCCGGTATCCGGGCCCCTCGGTGACGATGACGTGACCGCCACTCCTACCGCTGCCACCCAGGCGCTCCCGCAGCACCGACACGCAGTTCTGCACCTGCTTGACCGCGGTTGCCGGCGGCTCGTCGTCCCAGACCGCCTCGACCAGCTTCGACAGCGGCACCACCGAGTTGGGCGTCAGCAGCAAGGCCGCCACCACCCGCTGATGCCTGGTACTCGGCAGCGCCACTCTGTCCCCGTCGTTGGTGACCTCGAGTGTCCCGAGCACGCGGAACTGCAACGCCATGCTTCCCCCCGCACGTCCAGCGCAGTGGATGCTACCGGTAGTAGCCGATTGACCACCGTTTGCGCCGAATTCCGCTAGAAGGACGGCGCAGGGACACGGTGATGACGAGGACTGTCACGGTCGGTCAGCCGCGTCCGCCACGAACGGCGCACGGGTGCGGCGGATCGGTGATTGCCAGTCGTGGGGGGTTGTCAATCACCGTTCCGCACGCAGGTGGACAGGCGCCGGAGCGCCCGCCACCGCCCCCGGTCAGCCGGCGCTGCACACCGTGTCCGCCGGTGGCAACGCACCGTCGATCAGGTATTTCGAGACGGCGTCGTCCACGCAGGGCACGCCCTGCAGGGCCACCGTGTGCTGCGTGCCCTGGTAGGTGAGCAGGTTCCCGTGCAACGCCTTCGCCAGGTCCACCCCTGCCTGGTACGGCGTGGCCGGATCCCCCGTCGTCGAGATCACGAGCGTGGCCGGGAGGCCCTGCACCTGCGGCACGTGTGGCTGGCTCGTGGGCGGGCTCGGCCAGAACGCGCAGGGGTCGAGTGCCGGCACGATGCCGCGCCCGTCGTTGCGGAAGGGAGCGGCCTCGTTCGCCCGCCGGATCAGCTCCGCCTGCTGGGCCCGGTCGGTGATCCGCTCCTCGTCCACGCAGCTGATGGAGATGAACGCCTCGATGTCGTTGGCGTAGCGGCCGTCGGGGTCGCGGCCGTTGTAGATGTCGGCCAGCCGCAGCAGGATCGTGCCGTCGCCCGACGCCAGCAGGGACAGGCCGCGCGAGAGCGCCGGCCACAGCTGGGAGAGGTAGAGCGCCTGGATCGTGCCCGTCACCGCGTCCGGGTAGGACAGCGTGCGGGCGCCGTTCTCGGCCTGCACGGGTTTGTCGATCAGCGGACGGGTCAGCGTCTGGAACGCCGTGGTCGCCTTGGCGGGATCGGTGCCGAGCGGGCAGTTCGGCTGACGCGCGCAGTCGGCGGCGAAGGCGTCGAACGCCTGCTGGAACCCCGCGTTCTGCTTCACGGTGCGATCCACCGTGGTCTCGGTCGGGTCCAGCGCGCCGTCGAGCACGAGCGCACGCACGTTCTGCGGGAACGCCTCCGCGTAGGCGGAGCCGATGCGCGTGCCGTAGGAGAAGCCGAGGTAGGTGAGCTTCTCGTCGCCGAGTGCCGCGCGCAGGATGTCGAGGTCCTTGACGACGTCACGAGTGCCGACGTTCGACAGCACCTCAGGTCCGCCGGACCGCTCGCTGCACCGCTCCGCGTACTGCCGGTTCTCGGCCTCGGTCTGGTCGATCCCCGCGGGCGACGGGTCGACGTCCAGGTCGGCCCGTTCGGCCTCCCACTCGGCGTCGTTCAGGCAGTCGAGGGCAGGCCGGCTCGCGCCCACGCCGCGCGGGTCGAACCCGACGAGGTCGAAGCGCTGGTTCAGCGGGCTCTGGGCGACCCGGCTGGACAGCGACGCGGCTGCGCTCGTCCCCGACGCGCCAGGGCCGCCGGGGTTGATCACCAGCGACCCGATCCGCTCCCCGGTCGCCTTCTGCCGCAGGACCGCGATCTGCGCCGTCCGGCCGCCCGGATCGGCGTAGTCGAGCGGCACCTCCAGGCGCGCGCACGCGAACTTCGGGTCGGCGAAGGCCTCCTGGTCAGTCGCCGACACAGCGAAGTCCGCGCATGGTCCCCAGGAGAGCTGCTGCTCGTAGAAGCGGGCCAGCTGTGCCTTCTGGTCGGTGCCGCCCGGACCGGCCGTGCCGGTCGTCGACTGGGTGCACGCCACCAACAGCAGAGCGGCGCAACACAATGCTGCGACGAATGTGGTCGATCTGATGCGGTCTGACACCGGGTCAGCATGCCAGCGCCGGATCGTCCTGTATCTCCCCCCGCCCGAGCCTCACCCGGCCTCACGCCACCCGCGTGTGAACTCCATCCCAGAGCCGCTGCGGCGGGGCTTCGCAATGTCACGCTTTGTTCACCAGCACGTGACGACCCGGGGACCCTGCACGGGCCTCGAGGGAGGACGGACGATGATGTCGCAGCAGCCCACCACGCCGATACCGACCGCCGCCACATCTGGCGAGGTACAGCCGCCTTACCGCTCGCAACCGGCCCCCACAACGGGCAGGCCGAAGCGGACCCGCGTCCACCACCTGCGCGAGATGAAGGAGCGCGGCGAGCGCTGGCCGATGCTCACCGCCTACGACATGTACTCCGCCGAGATCTTCGACGAGGCCGGCATCCCTGTCCTGCTGGTCGGCGACTCGGCCGCCAACAACGTCTACGGCTACGACAGCACCCTCCCCGTCACCGTCGACGAGCTGATCCCGCTCGTCCGGGCGGTGGTGCGTGGCGCCAGGTCCGCGCTCGTGGTGGCCGACCTGCCGTTCGGCAGCTACCAGATCGGCCCGGAGCAGGCGCTCTCCACCGGCTTCCGCTTCCTCAAGGAGGGCGGCGCGCACGCCGTCAAGCTCGAGGGCGGGGCCCGGTTCGCCCCGCAGGTCGAGGCGCTGGTGGGCGCCGGCATCCCGGTGATGGCCCACCTGGGGTTCACGCCGCAGAGCGAGCACGCGCTCGGCGGGTACCGGATCCAGGGTCGTGGCGACGCGGGTGAGCGGCTGGTGGAGGACGCGCTGGCGCTGCAGGCGGCAGGGGCGTTCTCGGTGGTGCTGGAGATGGTGCCCGCGGACGTCGCCAAGCGAGTGACGGCCGAGCTCGTGATCCCGACGGTCGGGATCGGCGCCGGCCCGGACACCGACGCCCAGGTGCTCGTGTGGTCGGACATGGCCGGGATGAACCGCGGGCGCAAGCCGCGGTTCGTCAAGCAGTACGCCGACCTCGGCGGAGTCCTGCTGGACGCCGCGAGGCGGTTCGGTGACGACGTGCGCGGCGGGGAGTACCCCGACGCTGCGCACTCGTACAGCTGAGACCTCCCGCACGGGCGCGGGGCCCCGCGGCCGCGCCCGTGCGGTGAGCCATCCGTGGTGACGTGGACGAACGCGCGACCGATGAGTTCCGGGGCCGTAGCGAGTCTGAATCCACGTACCCAGGATGGTTCGCGAGTCTCGGAGGGGTGATCCGCGGCGTCCGTACCCCTGCGCGAGTCGCCCGAACGAGTGGCGCAAGCAGAAATTTCGGGCGACTCGCGCCCAGGTTCCGGGCGACTCGCGAGCTTCGGGCGGCTCGCCGGTCAGGTGGGGTCGTTCACGCGCCGGGACGGCGCAGGCCTGCGACGCGCTCGCCGGCCTCGTACCGGGCGAGCATCTCGGCGGCGGGGCTTTCCCTGCCCGCCCAGCGCTCGCGCAACCGCTCGAGCCGGGCCAGGTCGTCGTCGCGGCCGGCGAGCGCCGCTGCTGCTGCGTCGAGAAGCGCTCCCGTGCCGGCGTGCACGTCGTCGTCGCCCAGCCCGGCCACCGCGACGTGCCGGTGGAGCTGGGCGTCCGGCGTGGTGCGGCGCCCGGGCAGCGTCTCGTCCAGCACGAGTCCGGTGAGCAAGCTGAGCAGCTCCCCGTAGAGCTCGAGGTCGGGGCAGGCGTCGAACGCCTTGAACTCGATGCGCCCCACCTCGGCCGCGAGCCGCGCTCGCTGTGTGAGCGACGGGTCGGCCTCCACCTGCTCGTCGCCGTCGCCGAGGAACACCAGCACCGCCGGTCGCACCCCGGTGCGGATCGCCGTGCGTGCCGAGAGGCCACCCCAGGGCCCCCCGTCGCGGAACGGCGACGAGAACGACAGCGGCACGAGCCACGGGCTGTAGTACGTCAGCTTGCGGGCGACATCGACCAGTGCGGTGGTGTCGAGTGCGTCGCAGGAGAGGTTCAGGTCGGGCCCGTAGGTCGACATGTGCAGGTGGGCGGTGCGCTCCTCCGGCGAGCCGAGCCGGTGGCGGCGCTCCCACTCGTTGAGCGGCGGCTCGATCACGTACTCCGAGCGCACGGGGTTGAACGCGATCACCGTGCTGCGCAGTTGCGAGGTGGCGAGCGCGTCGTCGAGCCGGGCCACGTCCTTCTGGACAGCGCTGACCGTGGCGTCGATGGAGGGGTGGATCCGGGTGCGGATCTCGATGCCCTTGGGGTCGCAGCGCACCAGCTGCCCGTCGGTGTCGAACCGCTCGTAGCCCTCCACGTACCAACGCTTGCGCTTGATCCCCTGGTCGCCGATGCGCAGGTCGGGGTAGTCGGAGGGGTCCTCCGGTAGTGCGTCGACGACGGCCTGCAGCTCGTCGAACGGGGTGTCGGTGTAGTCGGCGAAGCTGCCGTCGGGGTGGAGCAGCGCGCACTCGTGCTCGATTCCGTAGCGGAACTGCACCGTTCGGCCTCCAGGATCTTGGTGGTCCACATGCGGAAGAAATAAGGCTAGCCTTACAGCAACTCTCACGGTCGGAGGTGTCGGTGAGCGGTGCGGATCCGCTGTCAGTACTGCGGGATCGACGATCAAGGGCTGCGCTGGCCTCGCCCGCCCCACCCCGCGAGACGCTACAAGAGATCTTGGTCGCCGCATGCTCCGCGCCCGACCACGCGCGTCTTCGCCCGTGGCGGTTCATCGTGGTCGAGGAGACGGCACGGGAGGCTCTCGGCGATGCCTTCGCCGCGGCCCACGCCGAGCGCGATCCGAACGCCGGTCCCACCGATCTGAGCCGCACCCGGGTGAAGGCGCTGCGCGCCCCGCTGATCGTCGTGGTCGTGTCGGCGCCGCGGCAGCACCCGAAGGTCCCGTTCTGGGAGCAGCGCGCGTCAGCGGCCTGCGTGGCGTACGGCGTCGTGCTCGCCGCCCACGTCCGCGGTGTCGGCGCGATGTGGCGAACCGGGTGGTACGGCGACGCGCCGAAGGTGCGTGCCCACCTCGGGCTCGACGACGGCGAAGAAGTGATGGGCTGGGTCTACCTCGGCACACCTACGGGTGCCGAGCCCGCGCCACGTGCGGCAGCCGAGCCGCCCATCACCTGGCTCGGCTGAGCTCCCGGCAGAGATCCATCGACCGGTCGCGGGGAGGATCCGGATCCTCCCCGCGACCGTGACGGTCTCGCCCTGTCAGAGCCAGCGCGGCAGTGCCGGGAGCTTCCCGCCGTCGATGCAGCGCAGCGGCCGGCCCGTGCTGCGCCCCAGCAGCCACGCCACCAGTTCGGGAGCCGGCCCGGTGACGGTCACGGGGTCGGGCACGTCGCGGGTGTTCCAGGAACGCTCAGGGGCGACCAGACGCAGGCCCGGGCAGTCGGTCTTCTCGCCCATCATCGACGCCACCTCGGTGAGCAGCTCCGCGAGCATCGGCGCCGGAAGGTCGGCGAACGACGCCCCGACGTCGAGGTCGACGGCATGGATCCACATCTCGCGCGCCCGCATCCACGGGATGTCGGACGCCGGGATCTCCCGGCCCTGCACGTTCGTGACCCGCGCCGACCACGCCTCGCGCGGCATCTTCCGCACGACCTGGGCCAGCCGGTCCGACGACGTGACGACGTCGTCACGGATCTCGGCGGGCTTGCGGGCTGCTCCGGCCTCGATGTCGGCGCTGCGCTGCTCCAGGCTGGCGTAGGCAGGTGTGCGCACGCCGGTGCGGGCCCAGGTGAGCAGGTTGACCATGCCGTCGGCGCTGCGGGCGAGGTGCGTCAGCACGTGTGCCCGGCTCCAACCCGGCAGGGCCGACGGCGCCGCGAAGGCGTCGTCGCCCATCCGCGTCATCAGCCCACGTAGGTGCGCTGCGCCGTCGGCCGCCCACGCGAGGCTGTTGGTCAGCGACCGCGGGCTCGTGCCGATGTTGGCCGGGCTGGTCATGGCACCGGCTCGAGGCGGCACGTGTTGCGGCACTCGCCGACCCCGGCCACCGTGGTGACGACCTTCGCACCGTCGGTCAGGTAGCGCGGAGGCTTGCGGGCGTGGCCGACGCCGCCGGGCGTGCCGGTGGCGATCACGTCGCCGGGGTTCAGCGTCATGATCGTGGACAGGTAGACCACGAGGTCCACCGGGTTGAACACGAGCTCGGCGGTGCTGGAGCTCTGCAGCGTCTCCCCGTCGACGACGGTGGTGACCTCCAGGCCGCCGTCCGGCACCTCGTCGGGCGTGACCAGCCAGGGGCCCAGCGGCGTGGTCTTCTCGAAGGTCTTGCCCTGCAGGAACTGCGAGGTGCGGCTCTGGTAGTCGCGCACGCTCACGTCGTTGAGCACCGTGTAGCCCGCGATCGCCTCGACGGCCTGCTCAGGCGTCGCGTGCCGCACCGGACGGCCGATCACGACGGTGAACTCGACCTCCCAGTCGATCTTCTCCGACACCCTCGGCAGCACGATGTCGTCGTAGGCACCGACCAGCGACGTGGCGTACTTCGCGAACAGGGTGGGGTAGTCGGGCATCTCGTGGCCCATCTCCCGCACGTGGTCGCGGTAGTTCAGCCCGACGCAGATGATCTTCTCGGGGGACGGCACCAGCGGCGCGTAGTCCAGGCCCTCCAGAGGGTGCGACGGACCGGCCGCGTTGGCCGCATGCGCAGCCCAGTCGGGGCGCTCCAGCAGCGCCCGCACATCGGCCTCGCCCGTCTCGACGGCTGCATTGGCATCCACCCGGACCGCGCGGTTCCCGGTCGCCGTGCGGATCGTCGCCAGCCTCATCGCGTCTCCTCACCTGTCGTCACGGTGCGAGTCTCGCCGAGCGCCGCTGCGACCACACTTTCGGGGGGCTGCATCGACGCGGCGTACCCGAATCCGGCTTCAGAGGTTCGCGTAGAGCGCACTCTCGAAGGCGTTGTACACCACGAGAGCCTCCTCCGGGACGAACGGCAGTGACTGGCTGTAGATCGCACCTGTGATCCCCGTGGTGCGGTCTACCCAGAAGTGGGTGTTCATCAGCCCGGCCCAGGCGCCGCTGCCGGCTCGGCGCATCCCTGGCACGTCAGCGGTGTTGAGCAGCAGACCGTAGCCCCACTTGTAGCCAGGACCCGGATGGAATCCGTGAGACGAACGAGGGTCCGCGGTGTCGATCGAGGCGGGGAAGTCCAGGTCCCCGATCTGGTTGGTGAACGCGGCCTCCACCGTGGCCGGCTTCAGGATCGTGGCGTCCTCGAAGGTGCCCCCGCCCAGCAGGGCCCGTTGGAACCTCAGGTAGTCGCGCGGGGTGGAGTAGAGCCCGTGCCCGCCCGCCCAGAAGTCCGGTGTGGCCGAGAGGATCTCTCCGATGTCGGTCCACCGGCCGTCCTCGCCCTTGACGTGTACCGCGGCGGTGTTCGCGCGCTGCGCGTCGGTGGGCGCGAACGAGGTCTCACGCATCCCGAGCGGGCCGGTGATGCCCTGCGCGATCGCCACGTCCAGGGTCATCCCGGACGCCGCCTCGATGACCCGCCCCAGCCAGTCGGTGTTGATCCCGTACTCGTAGCGGCTGCCCGGGTCGGCCACGAGCGGCGCGGTGAACACGATGTCCTTGCCGGAGGTGACGGTCGGAGTGCCGGTCAGCTCCTGCCAGCGGGCGATGTCGGCGTTCCAGAACCAGTAGCTCAACCCGCTGGTGTGCGTGACGAGGTGCCGTACCGTGGCCCGGCTCGCCGGCGCCCGCAGCCGGGGGGTGTCCCCGTCGAAACCCTCCAGCACCTGCACCTCGGCGAACTCCGGGCGATAAGCCTCCACCGGCGCGTCCAGGTCCAGTGCGCCCTGCTCCACCAACTGCAGCGCGGCCACCGTGGCCACCATCTTGGTCATCGACATGATCCGGAAATGGGTGTCGGGCGACGCCTGATCGGCGCCGCCTGCCACCCGGGGGCCGGCCGCCCCTTCGTAGATCACACCGTCGCGGTCGGCAGCGATCGCCACCGCATTGGGGACCGCCCCGCTCTCGACCGCGTCACGCAGCACCGCGTCGATCGCCGAGGCATCGATGGTCGAGCTCACCGGCAGCTCCTCCCCGTCCGGACGTGTGTCACTCCGGTCACACTGTGGAGCGATCAGCCGACGCGGTCACGCGCGAGCGCACCGCGCCCTATCCGGACGGGGAGGAAACCGGGGAGGCTCAGATCTCCCCGCCCTCCACGACCTCACCGTGACGCAGGGGCAGCGTGGCGAACGCGGCGGGCGGCTCGCGCCAGAAGTCGGCCGGGTTTCCGCTGCGGGCGTCCTGAACGGCCCGCCACACCCGCTCCGGGGTGCACGGGAGGTCGACGTGCCGCACCCCGAGCGGACGCAGCGCGTCCACCACCGCGTTCTGCACGGCGGGCGTCGAACCGACCGTGGCGGACTCGCCGATCCCCTTGGCGCCCAGCGGGTTCATCGGAGTGGGCGTCTCGGTGTTGGCGGTCTCGAACGTGAAGAGGTCGGCCGCGCTCGGCATCCGGTAGTCGGCCAGTGTGGCGGTGAGCGGCTGCCCCTCGGAGTCGAACACGACCTCCTCGTACAGCGCCTGCGCGATGCCCTGCGCGAGCCCGCCGTGCTGCTGCCCGTTGACGAGCAGCGGGTTGAGGATGCGCCCGCAGTCGTCCACCGCGACGTGTCGCAGCGGCGTCACCCGGCCGGTCTCGGTGTCGACCTCGACGACGGCCACGTGGGCCCCGAACGGGAACGTCGCGCCCTCCTGGCGGAAGTCGAGCGCGGCCGCGAGCTCTGCCCCGTCGCTCTCCGCCGCGCCCGCCACCTGCGCCCACGTCAGCGTCACCGACGGCACACCAGCCACACCGAACTCGCCGTCCTCGGTGAGCTGCACGTCGTCGACCGACGCCTCGAGCATCGCCGCGGCGCGCCGCCGGGCCTGCTCCAGCACGTCCTCGGCCGCGGCACGGACGGCGTTGCCGCCCATCTGCAGCGACCGCGAGCCGCCCGTTCCGCCACCGCGCGGCACGGCCGCGGTGTCGGACTGCACGAAGCGGATCTTCTCCATCGGGATGCCGAGGCGGTCGCTGGCGAGCATGGCGAACGCCGTGGGGTGGCCCTGGCCGTGGCCGGACGTACCGGCCGAGATCGTGGCCGAGCCGTCGGCGTGCACGGTGACCGAACCGAACTCGGTGCCGCCGCCACCCGCGGTGATCTCGACGTACACGCTCACCCCGACACCGAGCATCACCGGGTCGCCGGCCTCCCGGCGGGTGGCCTGCTCCTCCCGGACCTTGTCGTAGTCGACGAGGCGTAGCGCCTCCCGCAGCGGGAGGTCGTAGTCGCCGATGTCGTAGTGCGCGCCCGGGATCGTCTTGTACGGGAAGTCGGTCGGCTGGATGAAGTTGCGCCTGCGGATCTCCACCGGGTCCAGGCCGAGCTCGTCGGCGGCGAGATCCATCATCCGCTCGAGATAGGCCGTGGCCTCCGGACGTCCGGCTCCGCGGAAGGCGCCGACCGGGGTGGTGTTGGTGAGCGCCGCCGCCGCGTCGAACCCGATCTTCGGGATGCGGTAGACGCCTTGGCTCATCAGGAACGTCGGGCCCATCACCAGCCCCCCGTTGAACCCGGCGTAGGCACCGGCGTCGGCCACGACCCGGGCCCGCAGGCCGGTGATGACGCCCTCGCGGGTGAGCCCGAGCTCGTAGTACCCCACCTGTGCCCGGCCGTGCGGCATCGACACGAGGTTCTCCGAGCGGGTCTCCACCCACGTGACCGGGCGGCCGAGCGCGCGAGCCGACCCGATCACGACGGTGTGCTCGGCGAGAAGACCGGCCTTGCCACCGAACCCACCGCCCACGTGCGGGGTGATCACCCGCACGCGGTCGGCGTCGAGGCCGAGGACGGTGGCCGCCTGGTTGCGGAAGCCGTGCGGCATCTGGGTGGACACCCAGATCGTCAGCTCGTCGTTCGCGCCCTCCTCGCCCCACGGGCCCGGGAGCGCGGCGATCGCGTTGCCCTCCATGGGCATCACCGCGAGCCGCTGGTTGACCATCCGCGCCCGGACGACCACCTCGGCGTCGTCGAGCGGGTCGTTGTCGGAGCGGGCGCCTGCCGCGATGTTGCTTCCCAGTTCCGGGAACTGCGGCTCGGAAGCAGGATCCAGTGCCGCCTCCATGTCGACGACGGCGGGCAGTGGGTCGTAGTCGACCTCCACGAGCTCGACCGCGTCGACGGCGGCGGCCTTCGTCTCGCCGATCACGACCGCCACCGCCTCGCCGACGAAGCGCACGCGGTCGGTGGCGAGCGGCGGGCGCGGGAGGTCGGGGTTGACGACCATCAGCCCGTGGTGGGCGGGGAGGCCGAGATCCGCCGCGGTGAAGACCGCGACGACCCCGGGAGAGGCCTTCGCCTCGGTGGTGTCGATCCCGAGGATCTTGGCGTGGGCCAGCGGGGAACGGACGAAAGCGGCGTGCAGGACGCCATCGAGGGCGAGATTCCCGACATAGGTGCTCTCACCGGTGATCAGTTGAAGGTCTTCCACTCGGCGGACGGAGGTGCCGAGAATCGATCCAGCCATGGCGCTGACCCTACGGATATCTGATTAGCCATGCCCACAAGTTGACGTTCCGGGCTCCACGGGAGAAGGTCTCAGGGCGTGCTTGCGCGGTCGGCCCGTCCGCTCGCGCGTCCCCGGGGGGTCGGACTGGTCGGGGGCCGGTCCGGCCTCCCGACCCACGCCCCCCTCACTCCATCACCAGCGCGCTGTTACTTTCGGTGCGTGCCCGAGTTCCGCCACACAGACGTGCTTCCCCTCGGCCCCGACGACACGGAGTACCGCCGTCTCGACCTGCCGCCGGGACAGGTGATCGAGGCCGCGGGTCGCACCTTCCTGAACATCGACCCCACCACGATCACCGCACTCGTGCGCGAGGCCGTGCACGACATCCAGCACATGCTGCGCCCGTCGCACCTCGCGCAGCTGCGCGCCATCGTCGACGACCCGGAGGCCTCGCCGAACGACCGGTTCGTGGCCACCGACCTGCTGCGCAACGCGTGCGTCTCGGCGGGAGGCGTGCTCCCGATGTGCCAGGACACGGGCACCGCGATCGTCATCGGCAAGCGCACCGAGACGGTACTGACCGGCGGCAACGACGAGGAGGCCGTCTCACGCGGCATCTTCGAGGCCTACGACGAGCTCAACCTGCGCTACTCGCAGATGGCACCCACGTCGTTCTGGGACGAGAAGAACACCGGCACCAACCTCCCGGCGCAGGTCGAGCTCTACAGCGCACCGGGTCAGGCGCCGAAGTACGAGTTCCTGGTGATGGCCAAGGGCGGCGGCTCGGCCAACAAGACGTTCCTCTACCAGGAGACCAAGGCGCTGCTGAACCCGAAGAAGCTCGCCGGGTTCCTCGACGAGAAGCTGCGCTCGCTCGGCACCTCGGCCTGCCCGCCCTACCACCTCGCGATCGTCGTCGGCGGGATGTCCGCCGAGTACACGCTCAAGGTCGCCAAGCTCGCCTCCGCGCGCTACCTCGACACGCTCCCCGACGCCGGTTCCGACATCGGCCACGCGTTCCGCGACCGCGACCTCGAGCAGCAGGTCCTCGAGCTCACCCGCGAGTTCGGCATCGGCGCCCAGTTCGGCGGCAAGTACTTCTGCCACGACGTGCGCGTCATCCGGTTGCCCCGCCACGGCGCGTCGCTCCCGGTCGGCATCGCGGTGTCGTGCTCCGCCGACCGGCAGGCAAAGGCCAAGATCACGCCGGAGGGTGTGTTCCTGGAGCAGCTCGAGCGCGACCCCGCGCGCTACCTGCCCGAGACCAGCTCCGAGGACCTCTCCGAAGAGGTAGTGCATGTCGACCTGAACCGGCCGATGGACGAGATCCGCGCACAGCTCTCGTCGCTGCCGGTGAAGACACGCGTCTCGCTCACCGGCCCGCTCGTCGTGGCGCGCGACATCGCGCACGCGAAGATCGCGGAACGGCTGGAGGCAGGCGAGCCCATGCCCGAGTACCTGCGCAACCACCCCGTTTACTACGCCGGGCCTGCCAAGACGCCTGAGGGCTACGCCTCCGGCTCGTTCGGGCCCACCACGGCGGGCCGCATGGACTCCTACGTCGAGCAGTTCCAGGCCGCAGGCGGCTCGCTGGTGATGCTGGCGAAGGGCAACCGGTCGAAGCAGGTCACCACCTCCTGCGCCACCTACGGCGGGTTCTACCTCGGCTCGATCGGCGGCCCGGCCGCCCGGCTCGCCCAGGACTGCATCCGCAAGGTCGACGTCCTGGAGTACCCGGAGCTCGGCATGGAAGCGGTGTGGAAGATCGAGGTGGAGGACTTCCCGGCGTTCGTCGTGGTGGACGACAAGGGCAACGACTTCTTCGCCGGGGTCAGCCAACCGACGTTGCAGGTGTCGTTCCGGCGGTGAGCGCCCGCACCGCGTAGCGGTCGGGGGTCGTCTCTCAGATGCGGCGGGGGCCGCTTTCCTGCCGCGTGGGCGGCGGCCCCAGCACGATCCGCGCTCCGGTGACGAACACGCCCTCGGCCGAGGCGAGCACCGGGTCGAGGGCGAGCGAGCGCACCTCCGGCAGGTCCTCGGCGATCCGGCCGACGCGCAGCACCAGGTCCTCCAGTGCGTCCAGCCGGACCGGCTCGGTGCCGCGGTAGCCGGCGAGCAGCGGGGCCGCCCGCGGTGCGCGGACCAGTGCGGCCGCGTCCTGGTCCGACACCGGCACCACCCGGAACGCACGGTCCCCGAGCAGCTCGGTGGCCATCCCCGAGAGCCCGAACGACAGCAGCGAACCGAACGACGGGTCGTCGACGACCTCCAGGACGCACGACACCCCCTTCGGCGCCATCCGCTGCACGTAGACCTCGCCGCTGCCGGTCAGCCGGGCGATGTCCGCGTGAGCGCGGCGCACCCCGCCGCTCGTGCCGACGTCGAGGTGCACTCCGACGAGATCGGTGCGGTGTCGCCAGCGGTCACCGACCGCCTTCAGCACCACCGGGTAGCCGAGCTCCTCGGCGGCGGCGACGGCGGCATCGGCTCCGCAGACGCGGCGGAAGTCGACGACCGTGATGCCGAAGCAGGCAAGCAGGTCGACCGCCTGCTCGTCGCTGAGCTCGGTGCGTTGCCCACCGCCGAACCGCTCCACCAGCTCCCGGGCCCGCTCCGTGTCGAGCCCCGGCGGGCAGACGAACTGCCCGACGGGCCGCGAGCGCCACCGGGCGTACCGGCTGACCCGAGCGAGCGCCGCCGCCGCCCGCTCCGGGCTCGGGTAGCTGGGCACCGATCCCGGCCCCGGCCCGCCGTCCTCGCGGGGAACCGCCAGCTCGGCCGGCACCCCCTCCGCCGCGAGGAAGACCGCGACCACGGGCTTGTCCGCTCTCGCGACGGCCTCACGCAGCGCCCGTGCGTAGGCCGCACCCGGGACGGCGATGGGGGGCACGAACACCACGACGAGTGCGTCGGCCTGCCCGCTGGCCTCGCCCGGCGCCCCGGCGTCGCCGATGGCCCAGGCGACGGCGGCGGCGAGCTCCTCGGGTGGAGCGCTCGCACCGACGTCGACCGGGGGCCCGGCAAGCTCCATTCCCTCGTCGAGCAGCGCATCACCGACGAGCAGCCCCAGCGCGGTGGAGTTGCCCACGACGGCCACCCGCGGCCCGGCCGGCAACGGTTGGTAGGCCAGCAGGAGCGCGGTGTCGAAGAGCTGCGACAGCGTCTCGACGCGGATCACGCCTGCCTGCTCGAACAGGGCCTGAACGCTCGCCTCGTCGATCGGTACACCGCTCGCCGCGAACGCCGGCACGGTGGCGGAGTGGCGGCCGCTCTTCACCGCCACGATCGGCTTGGTACGCGCCAGGCGGCGCGCGAGCCGGGCGAACTTGCGCGGGTTGCCGAACGTCTCCAGGTAGAGCAGCACGACGTCGGTGGCCGGGTCGGTCTGCCAGTACTGCAGCAGGTCGTTGCCCGAGAGGTCCGCCCGGTTGCCCGCGGAGACGAACGTTGACAGGCCGAGCCCCCGTTCCTTGGCGGCGGCGAGGATCGCGATGCCGAGCGCCCCTGACTGGGAGAAGAACCCCACCCGGCCGCGGCCGGGCAGGTCAGGGGCGAGGGTGGCGTTCAGCCGGACCTCGGAGTCGGTGTTGGCGACCCCGAGCGCGTTCGGACCGACCACCCGCATCCCGTGGGCCCGCGCCTCCGCGACGAGCCGCCGTTCCGCGACCAGGCCTCCCTCCCCCGCATCGGCGAACCCCGCGCTCATCAGAACCAGCGCCTTCACGCCCTTGGCCAGGCAGGAGTCCATCACCGTGTCGATCCCCGCGGCGGGCACGGCGACCACCGCGAGGTCGACGGCGTCCGGGATGTCCGTGACCGAGCCGTAGGCACGCACGCCGCGGACCGAGCGGGCCTCGGGGTTGACCGGGTAGACCGGCCCGCTGAAGTTGGCCCGCAGCAGGTTGGACAGGGCGGCATGGCCGATCTTGGCGGGGTCGGTGGACGCGCCGATCACCGCGACGGAGGTGGGGTGCAGCAGGTTGTGCACGCTGCGCGCCTCGGCCCGCTGCTCGCGGGAGTCGCGGACGGCGAGCGAGCGCTCGGTGGGATCGACGTCGAACTCGAGGTGCAGGACGCCCTCGTCGAACTTCCGGCTCACCTGGTAGCCGGCATCCCGGAAGACCCGGACCATCTGGTGGTTCTCGATGAGCACCTCGGCCTCGAACCGGCGAAGCCCGTTCTCCCGGGCGGCGGCGGCCAGGTGTTCCAGCAGGATCGAGCCGAGACCGCGGCCCTGGTGCGAGTCGCGGACGACGAACGCGACCTCCGCCGAGTCCGAGCCCTCCGTGCCCGAGGTGCCACCGGGCCCGCCCTCCCCGGGAAGGCCCTCGTAGCGCCCGACCGCGATGATCTCGTCGCCCAGCAGGCAGATGAACGCCACGCGCGTGTGGTGGTCGACGCGGGTGAACCGCTCGAGGTCGCGCGGCGAGATCCGCGGATAGTGCCCGAAGAACCGCAGGTAACGGGTGCGTTCCGACAGGCTCGCGTGGAACCGCACGAGCGCGTCGGCGTCGCTGGGCAGGATCGGGCGCAGATGCACGATGCCACCGTCGGAGGCCACGACGTCGGCCTCCCAGTGGCGGGGGTAGCCCGGCTGCGCTTCAGCGCCCGGCGCGGGGTCGACCTCAGTCACGGGGGTCGTCGGGGTCGAGGCCGTGTAAGGGGAAGACCGCTCGCCTGGTTTCGAGCACGGCGGTGTCGACGCGGTCGGAACCCTCGGTCCAGGGCTCGTAACCGATCTCGCGGCCGTCGGTCATCTCGGTGGGCAGCCGCTGCCCGGTGAGCGCCGCGGCGTGGGCCACCCACCCGGCCGGCAGCGGCCGATGCGGCTCGACGTCGCGATCGAGCACCGTGGAGACGAGGTGCGTCCAGGACCGCGGTACCACGCGGAACAGCCCGTACCCGCCGCCCCCGAGGGCCAGCCATTTCCCGCCCGCGGCGTGCTCGGCCAGCTGACGTAGCTCCCGGTAGATGGCCCGGTGGCCGTCCACGGACAGCCCGAGGTTGGCCAGAGGGTCCTCGACGTGGGTGTCCACCCCGCACTGGGTGACGAGGATCTGTGGGCGGAACGCGGTGATCAGCGACGGCACCACCGCGTGGAACGCACGCAGCCACGCTCCGTCGGCCGTGCCGGGCGGCAACGGCAGGTTGACCGCGTATCCGGCCCCCTTGCCCTCGCCGTACTCACCCGGCCACCCGGTGCCCGGCCACAGCGTCATCGGGTGCTGGTGCAAGGAGATGGTGAGGACCCTCGGGTCGCTGTAGAACGCGGCCTGCACGCCGTCGCCGTGGTGGACGTCGACGTCGATGTAGGCGATCCGGTCGAACCCGTGGTCGAGCAGCCAGGAGATCGCGACGGCGCAGTCGTTGTAGACGCAGAACCCGGACGCGTGGTCGGCCATCGCGTGGTGGAGCCCGCCGGCGATGTTGACGGCGCGGTCGGCCCGGCCCTCGGCGATCTCCCGGGCCGCGAGCAGCGAGCCGCCGCACACCAGCGCGCTGGCCTCGTGCATGCCGAAGAAGACCGGGTTGTCCTCGGTGCCGAGCCCGTGGCCGACCTCGAACGGGGCGTCGGGAGCCGACTTCACCGCCGCAAGGTACGGGGGCACGTGGACCCGCTGGATCTCCTCGTCCGGCGCCTGTTCGGGAACCAGCGGCTCGACGCCCTCCAGAACGCCGAGCCCGGTGGCGAGACGCATCGTCAGGTCGAGACGGACCGGGTCGAGCGGATGCTCGCCGCCGAGGTCATAGCGCAGGAACTCGGGCGTCCACACGACCGCGGCTCGCGGAGTCATGGCGCGACCGTAAGGGATCAGCAGGCCCCGCGCGCCTCAGGGCGCTTGCCTCGGTGGCCGCCAGGCGGGCGTGGGGATGCGGGTGGCAGGTCGGACGAGGCGACCAATGGTGGCAACAGGGTGGCCACCTGGCCGATTCTGTCGGGGTTGGCGCACCTCGACGAGCCACTGCCCCGATAAGATGGGGTATTGACGAAGGGGCTGGGCGCGTGAATGAGCTCATCGACACGACCGAGATGTACCTCCGGACGATCTACGAACTCGAGGAGGAGGGCGTCGTACCGCTGCGCGCGCGGATCGCGGAGCGCCTCGGCCAGAGCGGCCCGACGGTAAGCCAGACCGTGGCCCGGATGGAGCGCGACGGCCTCGTGGTGGTGGCCGGCGACCGGCATCTGGAGCTGACGGACAACGGTCGGGCCCGGGCCGTGTCGGTGATGCGCAAGCACCGGCTGGCCGAGCGGCTCCTCTCCGACGTGATCGGGCTCGAGTGGGAGCTGGTGCACGCCGAGGCATGCCGGTGGGAGCACGTGATGAGCGACGCCGTCGAGCGCAAGCTCGTGCAGCTGCTCGACAACCCCACCATCTCCCCCTACGGCAACCCGATCCCCGGGCTGGACGAGCTCTCGCAGCGCCACGACGCCGCGGCGGTGGGCGTCTCCGCACCGCCCACGCTCGAGGTGGGGCTGCAGCGGCTCGACGAGTTCGCCCGGCGCGGTGGCGGCATGGTGGAGGTGCGGCGCATCGCCGAGCACGTGCAGGTGGACGCCGACCTGATGGCCGAGCTCAAGTGCGCGGGCATCGTGCCGGGGGGCGACGTGCAGGTGCGTTCCATCTCCCGCTTCGGCGATGCGGTGCCCGTGGCGGCCGAAGGCGCGGAGGCCACGGTGGCACCGCTCATCGCTCACGCCGTGCTCGTGCGGGCGCGCTGACCCCGCTCCTCCCCCTCGTCCGGTGGGCGGAAGCGGCATGAGACGGTGTGCGCCGCCGGCCTGCTCCGCCTCGCGGCGGCGGTCGGCGAGACGCCCCGGCAGCCGGCCCGTCCCAGGAGGAACCTCGTGAAGCTGCTCGTCACCGGTGGAGCCGGCTACGTCGGCAGTGTCTGCGCCGCACACCTGGTGGACGCGGGCCACGACGTGACGGTGCTCGACGACCTCTCCACCGGACACCAGGACGCGGTGCCCGACGGCGCCCGTTTCGTGCGGGCCGACCTCGCCGAAGCGGCGGACGACGTGCTGGCCGAAGGCTTCGACGGCGTGCTGCACTTCGCCGCCAAGTCGCTCGTGGGCGAGTCGGTGAAGCGGCCGGAGCTGTACTGGTCGGGCAACGTCGTGACCACGTTCCGGCTGCTCGAGGCCATGCGCCACCACGGAACGCCCCGGCTGGTGTTCTCCTCCACCGCGGCCACCTACGGCGAGCCCGAGCAGGTGCCGATCCGGGAGGACGCCCCCACCCGGCCCACCAACCCCTACGGCTCCAGCAAGCTCGCCATCGACCACGCGATCAGGTCGTACTCGATCGCGCACGGCCTGGCGGCGGTGAGCCTGCGCTACTTCAACGTGGCCGGCGCGCACGGCCGCTTCGGCGAGCGGCACACGGTGGAGACGCACCTGATCCCACTCGTGCTGCAGGTGGCGTCCGGCACGCGCGACGTGGTGCAGGTGTTCGGGGACGACTGGCCCACCCCCGACGGCACGTGCGTGCGCGACTACATCCACGTCGACGACCTGGCCGCGGCTCATCTGCTGGCGTTGGAGTACGCCCAGCCGGGCGCGCACTCCATCTACAACCTCGGTAGCGGCACCGGCTTCTCCGTGCGTGAGGTGATCGAGGCCTGCCGGACCGTGACCGGCCACCCGATCCCCACCACCATCGCACCGCGACGGGACGGCGACCCGGCGGTGCTCATCGCCTCCAGCGAGGCCGCGATGTCCGATCTCGGCTGGCGCCCGCAGTTCACGGACATCACCAGGATCGTGGGCGACGCCTGGCGCTTCACCCAGAGCAGGCAGCCCGTCTGAGCCGCGCCGTGGCGTGATCACGAGCGACCCCTGCGTAGCAGCCGCTCCCGACGGACGGCGCCACCGACCTGCCCCTCGCAGTCGCGCAGCAACTCCCTGATCTGCTCGGGGCGCATTCCGAGCAGACCCGAGCGCACGATCGCGGCCAGCCGATGGCCGGGCCATGCGTGTTCGGCCCGGTCGAGCGCGATGTTGGCCAGTGCCCCGTCGCCGCGCATCAGGGCCGACACGGCCAGCAGCACGGCGGGTTCGGCGGCCTCGGGATCGGGGGTCTCGCGGACCAGCGCCGTCCAGAGTTGTTCGGCTGCCACCGCCGCAGGCCCGATGCACTGCAGCAGAGCTGCATCACGGATGGCCGGAACGGCGAGCGCCGCGGCGAGCGCGACGATCCTGGCGTCATCGAGCACCAGCCGATCGGCTGCGGCATCGGCGATGGCGGCATCGACGACCGCGGCATCGACGGTGGCACCGGGATCGGGTCGGGCCAGCGCTTCGTCCGTAGCCTCGATCAGCAACGCCTCCCGCCTCCGGATCCGCTCCACGTCGGCAGGCGCGACCAGCGCCTCGAGCTCGCGCCGATCGGCCCACACGACCTGGCCCGCGGTGACTGCCGCCGCTGCGAACGTGGTGGTGGAGAAGTCCGGCACAACTCCGGTGCATTCGCAGGTGTCGTAGCAGGACCAGCGGGCGCCTTCGCTCGTGCTCTCCGCCCACAGCACGGTGTGGGCGCGGACCTGGTGCCGTTCCAACGTCTGGATCACATGCCCGACCAGCTCCGCGTGCGGTGCAGCGGCGGCGGCGATCACGACGACCGCTGCTCCGGTGGGTGTGTCGAGGAGCAGGTGCTCGGCGGCGCAGGCGGCGTGGTCGCGGACGTGTTCGGGCGGAGGGAGGTCGACCCGCAGAGTGAGCCCCAGCCTGCGGCCGGACCGACCGCCGGTGGCCACGAGCACGAGGGACTCCCGGGGATGGAAGCCGAGCAGCACGGGAATGGCTGCCACCAGCTCGCCCGGCTCACGGACCCGGACAGGCGAACCTGACGGTGATCGCAAGGGCGAAGCAGAGCGGGGAATGTCGGGAGTTGCCATGCGCCGAGCATCGGGGACGCAGGAGCGATCCGGCCGCCGTTGGCCCTGCACCTGTGGACAACCGGGCCCTCGCGCGCCCGAGATCGGCGCTCGAAGCTGCTCTGTGGACGATGACGCCGGATTGTCGTCGTCGACTGTTAACCTCCTGCGCTTGCCGCGGGGTGCCTCCTCCCACGACGCTGGCCTGCGTGGCTGGGCCGCCACCGGCGCTGATCGGGTGGGCGCCTGCCGAGAGTGCGAGTGGGAGGACGTTCCTGTGTACGACTACGACCTGCTGGTGATCGGCTCCGGGCCCGGCGGTCAGAAGGCGGCGATCGCGGCCGCGAAGCTCGGCAAGCGGGTGTGCGTGGCCGAGCGGCGCAACATGATGGGCGGTGTCTGCGTCAACACGGGCACGATCCCGTCGAAGACGCTGCGGGAGGCCGTGCTCTACCTCACCGGGTTCGCCCAGCGGGACATGTACGGCGCCAGCTACCGGGTCAAGGCCGAGATCACGATCAGCGACCTGCTCGCCCGCACCGCCCACGTCGTCGGGCGTGAGGTCGAGGTGGTGCGCAACCAACTGCTGCGCAACCACATCGACATCGTGGGCGGCACCGCCCGCTTCGAGGACCCGCACACCGTTGTCGTCGAGGGCGAGGGGCGCGGCGACCACAACACCGTCACCGCGGAGAACATCATCATCGCCACCGGCACGAAGCCGGCCAGGCCGCCTGCGGTCGAGTTCGACGAGGAACACGTGATCGACTCCGACGCCATCCTCACGCTGCAGCGCGTGCCCGGCTCGCTGGTGGTCGTCGGTGCCGGTGTGATCGGCATCGAGTACGCGTCGATGTTCGCCGCTCTCGGCACGCGCGTCACCGTCGTCGAGAAGCGGCCCTCGATGCTCGACTTCTGCGATCCCGAGGTCGTCGAGTCGCTCAAGTTCCACCTGCGCGACCAGGCCGTCACGTTCCGGTTCGGCGAGGAGGTCGAGAAGGTCGAGATCACCCCGAAGGGCACCGTCACGAGCCTCGCGAGCGGCAAGCGGATCGCCGCGGACATGGTGATGTACTCGGCAGGCCGTCAGGGCGTCACCGACGAGCTCGCCCTGGAGAAGGCGGGCTTGGCAGCCGACAAGCGCGGGCGGATCACGGTTGACGGGCAGTACCGCACCGCGGTGCCCCACATCTTCGCCGTGGGCGACGTCATCGGCTTCCCCGCGCTCGCGGCCACGAGCATGGACCAGGGGCGCCTCGCCGCCAACCACGCGTTCGGGGAGCCCGTGCGGGAGCTGCAGCAGCTGCAGCCCATCGGCATCTACACGGTTCCCGAGATCTCCTACTGCGGGAAGACCGAGGCGGAGCTGACGACGTCGGCAGTGCCGTACGAGGTGGGGATGTCGCGCTACCGAGAGCTCGCCC
Organism: Pseudonocardia yunnanensis; assembly: GCF_039534065.1. Classification (NCBI taxonomy): domain Bacteria; kingdom Bacillati; phylum Actinomycetota; class Actinomycetes; order Pseudonocardiales; family Pseudonocardiaceae; genus Pseudonocardia; species Pseudonocardia yunnanensis. Next base: position 245,231 of record NZ_BAAAUS010000001.1, read on the forward strand.
GCGGTGCGATCGTCGGTGACTCCTACGGGATGCTCAAGCTGCTGGTGTCCACCGAGGACCACAAGCTGCTCGGCGTGCACGTGTTCGGCACCAACGCCACCGACCTCGTACACATCGGCCAGGCGATCATGGGTTGCGGCGGCACGGTCGACTACCTCGTCGACACGGTGCTCAACTACCCGACGCTGTCCGAGGCGTACAAGGTGGCGGCGCTGGACGTCATGAACAAGATGCGTGCGCTCAGCGTGTTCGGGATCGGGGATGAGTAGCGGTAGGGACAGCCGCTCTCGGTCGGGGCCCTAGACATCTGAAGAATTTCGACGGTCGCTGTCCCCTGCGGTGCCGCCTGTTCGTCTCGATGTCGAGAGATGATCCCCCAAGGAGGCACGGATGAAGTACGCACTGCTCATCTTCCCGAAGCCGGGTAGCCACGAGGCGCTCGGACCCGACGAGTACGGACCGGTGAACGCGGAGTACCTGGCGCTGCGCGAGGACCCGCGCTGCCTCGGAGGTGCCCATCTGCAATCAGCCGAGACGGCGACCACGGTTCGTTACAGCCCTGGCCAGGCCTTGATCACCGACGGTCCCTTCGCCGACACCAAGGAGGTGCTCGGCGGCTACTACGTGCTCGACGCCTCCGACCTGGACGAGGCGTTGGAGTTCGTCCAGCGCATTCCGGCGGTGCGGCTGGGCGGTGCGGTCGAGGTCCGGCCGTTGGTGGAGATCCCGATGGAGGACGGCTTCTGATCGAGGAGGTTTTCCGGCGCGAGTGGGGCCGCGTTCTGGCGTCCTTGGTCGGCTTCCTCGGTGACATCGATCTCGCCGAGGAAGCCGCACAAGAGGCCTTTGCGATCGCGGCCGAGCGGTGGCCCCGTGACGGCATGCCACAGCACCCCGTGGCCTGGTTGGTGGCCACCGGGCGCAACCGCGCCATCGACCGTGTGCGACGCGAGCGGACGCTCGAGGACAAGCGTCGGCTGCTCCAGAACGATCGGCTGACCGCGAGCATGGACGAGATCGACTTCGACGACAGCACGATCCAGGATGAACGCCTGGAGCTGATCTTCACCTGCTGTCATCCGGCGCTGGCCGTCGAGGCGCAGGTGGCGCTGACGCTGCGGGCTCTGGGAGGCCTCACCACCGAGGAGATCGCGCGCGCCTTCCTCGTGTCGGAGGAGACGATGAAGCGCCGGCTCTCGCGGGCCAAGGTCAAGATCAAGGCGACGGGGATCCCGTTTGCGGTGCCGGCTGACCGTGTGCTGCCGGACCGCTTGTCAGTTGTGTTGGCGGTGATCTACCTGATCTTCAATGAGGGCTACCCCGATCGCAGCGATCTTGCTGCCGAGGCGATCCGGCTGGGGCGACTGCTGGCTGACCTGATGGCCGACGAACCGGATGTGTACGGGCTGCTTGCTCTGATGCTGCTCCACGACTCACGCCGTCAGGCGCGTGTGGTGGGCGGTGAGCTGATCCCGTTGGCCGAGCAGGACCGTTCGCGGCACGACCAGGCAAAGGTCGAGGCCGGCCGATCGGCGCTCGATCGGGCACTGGCGTTGCGATCGGCGGCCGGGCCGTACGTGCTCCAGGCGGCGATCGCGTCGCTGCAGGCCGAGGAGGACATCGACTGGAACGAGGTCACGGTGCTCTACGAACGCCTCGAACGTCTCACCGGCTCGCCAGTCGTTGCCCTCAATCGCGCGGTGGCTCTCGCCGAGGCGGGCGCACCCGAACGAGCGCTCGAACTCGTCGACTCACTCGACCTCGGCGAGTACCGCTACCACCATTCCACCCGGGCCGAGCTGCTACGCCGTCTGGGACGCGACGACGAAGCCCGGGAGGCTTTCGAGCGCGCCCTGCGGCTGGCCGCCACTGACCTGGAGCGTCGGTTCCTCGTCCGCCGGCTGTCGGAGCTTCGACCAGCGTGAAGCCAGGCCGGCTCCACACCGGTTACTTCAGATATTCGAATGACGGACCACTAGTAACGGATGCCGTGCTGGTCGAGCCACGGGCGCGGGTTGATCTTCTTGCCTGCCGGGGTGACGACCTCGATGTGCAGGTGCGGCCCGGTCGACTCGCCGCGGTTGCCGACCTCGGCGATCTGTTGGCCGGCCGCCACCTTCTGGCCCACCTTCACGAGCGAGCGGTTGATGTGCCCGTAGACGGTGATCGTGCCGTCGGCGTGCCGGACCCGCACCCAGAGCCCGAAGCCGCTGGCGGGCCCTGAACTGATCACGGTGCCTGCGATCGGGACGCGGATGGGGGTGCCGATGGGGGCGGCGATGTCCAGGCCCTGGTGCGTGGTGCCACCGCGGAGCCCGAACCCGGACGTGACCCGTCCGGTGACCATCTGGATCGCGCGGCCCACGGCCGCCGCAGGTGCCACCTTCTTGGCCTGCTCGGTACGGGCGGCCTCCGCCTTGGCCTGCTCGGCCTTGGCCGCGGCCTGATCGGCGGAGCGAGCGGCTGCGTCGGTGACGGAGCGCTGTAAGTCGGCCACCTTGACGAGCGAGGCCGCGTCGGCGATGACGGGTGCGGGGTCGACCCCCGCCACCGCGGCGGCGGGAGGAGGATCGGCGACCAGCGGAGCGGCGTCGGCTGCCACGCGGAAATCCATGTCGGGGCCGACGAGCCCGTTGATGCCGAGGCTCAACGCGCTCGCGCCGTCGACGACCGCCGGGAGAGCGGTGGCGAGCACGTGCTGGCCTGTTGCGGCGACTGCGCCGCCTGCCACGACCGTTGCGACGAGACGAATCGAGAGTGAGGGGGTGAGTTGCCGGGCTGGGGTCGACCGGTGTGCGCCACCGACCCCCGCTGTCGCCATGGCGAGCGACAGCGGGGGCCCAAGGTGTGCGCGCCGGCCCGAGGGGGAGCGGTGCCGTGCCACAACCATTCCTTCCGGATCTGAGCGACCCGGCCGGACGTCCCGCTCGGGGGTGCGGGGCGAACCGCTCGGGGTTGCGGTCCGTGTCCGGTCTGTGACCAGGTCGTGATCGATCCGGGGGAAACGTTAAACGCCGATGACCCGCCTTTGACCCACGCGGCACCGGAACTGAGGCCGCTGAGCAGCACCGGGCGACGAGTGGCGGAATAGGCATGTCGGCCGCGACACGCCGTTCGAAGGGCTCCGTTCGGCGCAGAATCGGCCCCAGTCCTCCGCCCGATCGGCGTTCCGTCGTAACCACAGAGCGGCCACGGTGGGAGCGGTACCAGCGAACGGAGCAGTCACGGTTGCCGGTCGCCGCAGGATCAACACCGCACACGGGCCGCGTCGTGATCGAGAGCACGGGAGCCTCCGAGCGTCAAGGGTCGGCAAAGCTTTCAGAGTGTTGGTCATCTTCGAATAAAGAGCGCTTCACGATGCGTATCAGGACAGGACACGCAAAGCGCCTGTCCGGGTACGGTTCGACCAGCCCGGTGCACGCGCGAGGGGAGCACGTTGTTCCGCAGGTCCGACCCCAGGGACGAGCCCGCCGACGAACGCGCGGTGGCCGCGCGCAACGCCGCGACACAGGCCTTCCTCGCGCTCGACGACGAGCAGCGCGCCGTCGCCGAGGCGGTGCTGGCCGCCGAGGAGCTCGAGATCGCGCCAGGACTCGCGGAGGCCTGGCGCGAGGTCGCGGCCATGGGGGACGCGGCCACGGAGGCCTACCTGTCGGCGACCGCCAACCGGCCCGCGACCGGGAGTCACGCGGCCACGGCCGCCCGCTCAGCCGACGAGCGGGCGCTGCGGGAGATCGAACGGGCCCGCGAGACGATCCGCCGATTTCGCGACTCGCACGCGCGTCCGCTCGACGAGGCGGCCTACGCGCGCAGCAGCGTGCCCCGCATGGTGCAGCAGGCGCGCACGGCGCTGATCGAGGCACGCACCGCCGTGGAGGTGGCGGAGGCGGGCGGCACCAGGTCCCGCCGTGCGGCGGAGCGGCTCACCGAGGCCGAGCGGGCCGCCGGACGGCTCGAGGCCCCCGGCGCCCGCTTGCGAGAACACTTGCAGGCCGCCGAGCACACCCTCGAGCTGGCGCGATCAGCGGCGACGCTCGCCGCGGAAGCCCCTGGCACCGCCGAGGCCGCCCGGACCGCGCTGCGCAGCATCGCCACCCGCCGGTCGGCTGCGGCCACCAAAGCCGGGCGCATCCAGCCCGCGCTCTCATCCCTACGCCGGGAGTTCTCCGAGCCCTGCTCCCGCGACCTCACAGGAGCCGAGGCGCTCGCCCACGAGGCGATCGCCGAGGCCGACCGGGCGATCACACAGACCCGGCGCCTGGCCGCGGATGGTGACTGGGACGAGGCCGCGGACCAGATCGCGGCGGCCCGTTCGGCGCTCGGACGTGCCGAGGAGCACCACGACCTCGTCACCGACCGGCTCTCCCTGTTGCGCGACGTCCGGGCCGATCCCGGGCAGCAGGCCGCCGACGCCCGGTTCGTGCTGCGCGACGCCCAGCGGCTCGTGGTGGACCGCGGGCTCGTCGCCGAGTTCGGCCCCGTCCTCGACGCACAGTCGGTGCGACTCGCGAACGCCCAGGAGCGGCTCACGGGCGCGCATCCCGACTACTGGCTCTACCTGACGGAGGTGCGCGGCATCCGTGACCGGGTCAAGGACGTGGTCGCCCGCGCTCGGAGCACCCCACCACGGAGCTGACGAGCCCGTGCCGACCCTCCACGAGCCGGCACGGACCCATCGGGAGCGTTCGCGGCCCCGTCAGCCCTTGAGCGCGGGAGTGACGCCGTCGGTCCAGTTCCCGTCCATCTGCGCCACACGCGAGCCGATCACGGTGACCGCGTCGAGCCGCTCGACCTCGGCGTCAGTGAGGGCGACGGTGGCGGCGTGGGTGTTCTGCTCCAGATACGTGATCCGGCGGGTCCCCGGGATCGGGACGACGTCGGGGGCCTTCGCGAGGAGCCACGCCAGCGATACCTGGCCGGGGGTGGCGTCGTGGGCCTTCGCGATCTCCCGGACGATGTCCAGGGTGGCCAGGTTGGCGTCGAGGGCGCCCTCGGCGTAGCGCGGCATGGTGCGCCGGTAGTCGTTCTCCGGGAGGTCGTCGCGGGAGGTGATCGTGCCGGTCAGCGCCCCACGTCCGAGCGGGCTGAACGGCACGACGCTGATGCCCAGCTCCTTGCAGACCGGCACGATCTCCGCCTCGATCTCGCGCGACCAGAGCGACCACTCGGTCTCCAACGCCGTGATCGGGTGCAACGCGTGGGCCCGGCGGATGGTGTCGGGCGCGGCCTCGGACAGGCCGAGGTGGCGCACCTTGCCCTCCTCGACCAACTCCGCCATCGCCCCGACCGTCTCCTCGATCGGTACCTGCGGGTCGCTGCGGTGCAGGTAGTACAGGTCGACGTGGTCGGTGCGCAGGTTCTTCAGAGAGCGCTCGATGCGCTCACGCATGTACGCGGGCGTGCCGTTCAGCACGGCTGGCGCACCGTTCCTGGGCGCACTGATGATGCCGAACTTGGTGGCCAGCACCACCTCGTCGCGACGGCCTGCGATCGCCTCGCCGATCAGCTCCTCGCTGTCGGTGTAGATGTCGGCGGTGTCGAGCAGGGTGGTACCGAGGTCGATCGCGCGGTTGATCAGGTCGCGGGGGGTGTCGCTGGTGTCCGAGGCCTTCTGCCCGTAGGGCATGGCGAAGCTCATGGCGCCGAAGCCGACGGCTCCGACCTCGAGGTGGCCGCCGAGGGTACGGGTCGGGATGGTCATCACGTGCCTTTCGAATGGCGTCGTCTGCGTCGTGGTCGTCCGCGTCGACGATGTCCACGACTGAGGACAAGCTATATCCACGACTGTGGACATGCAATGACGGATCAGCTTGACTGGAGCCCGTGACCGACGGTCGAACCACCCGTTCCGGCCCGGAGAGCCGGACGCCGCGCACACGGGACGCTGCGGCGACGCGCAGCGCGATCTTCACCGCAGCTCGGCGGCTGTTCACGAGGCTCGGCTACGACGGCGCCGGAATGCGGGAGATCGCTCAGGAGGCAGGTGTGGACGCGCGCCTGATCGGCCGGTACTTCGGCTCGAAGGAGCTCCTCTTCGCCGAGGTCGTCGAAGCCGCCCACCAGAAGACACTTCTGATGGCGCCCGGCGTGAACCACGAGGCTGCCATCGCGTTGCTGGCCCGGAGCAAGGACTCCGAACTCGACGGCATGCTGCTCACGATCCGCTCGGCGTCCAACGAGCGGGCCGTCGCGATCATTCGCTCCAACCTGGAGGGCAACTACCAGCGCAAGCTGACGTCGGCGCTCGACGGCCCGGACGCCGACGGTCGCGCAGCCCTGCTGGTTGCCATCTGCACCGGCGTGCAGTTCATGCGCAACGTCATCGGCAGCACCGCCCTCGCCGACGGCGATCACCCTGAGCTGGTCGACTACCTCGAAGCCGCACTCGATGCCGTCGCCGTCGCGAGGCCGCGAACGTCACGTGCGCCGGCTTCGGACCGGTCGTCGCCGAACACACCGGTGCCGGAGAACGCGGTGGCCGCAGGCGAACGTGACCTGCGATCGGCCGTGATCGACGCGACGGCACAACTGCTCGCACTCGAGGGGCCGAGCGGGCTCACGATCCATCGCGTCGCCTCCGAGGCCGGCTGCTCGACGATGGTCGTCAACCACTATTTCCAGGGGACGCAGGGCTTGCTCGACGCCGTCCACGTCGAGGGCTTCGAGCGCCTGACCGCCGCCCAGCGGATCGCCCGGACCGGCGACCCCGAAGCGGACCTCATGCGGATGTGCCACATCTACCGCGAGGTCGCTCTCGCTCACCCGGCCTACTACCAGGTCATGTTCGGCAGGCCTGCTCCCGACCACCGCCCCTCGGAGGACAGCCGCAGCTACGAGCGCCGGTTTCATGATCAGTTCGTCGAGGCCGTGCGCCGCTGGGGCGGCGACAGACCGTTGACCGTTGACGTCCCGGCCGCCGCGCACATGCTGTGGGCGACCGGGCATGGGCTGGTCATGCTCGAACTGACCGGCAACGCACCACCCGGCGATCCCCGGGCCGCCTACGACTCCGCGATCGCAGTCACCCTTCATGGACTCCGGGCATGACAAGTCGCCGAATTCAGCCCCGTCCCCGTCGCACGTCGCCGCAGCGCTGACGAGCCCGTGCCGGCCCCCGAGACCGGCACGGGCGCGCCGGGCTCGCTACTCGTCCCGATGCTCAGCCGACGCGCCACACGCGAGTCGCGCCTTCTCCGCGGGCACCGGCCCGGAACCGGTGTAGATCACCTTGATCTTCTTGCCGTGTGGAACGGCATGGTCCCCATCGGGGGGCGAACCACGGTGGAAGCGGACCTTGTCGCCCCGCTCCCCCGCCCGCACCGCCTTCAGCTTCGCCCGCTCCTCGTCCGTGAGCGGGCGAACAGTGGCCTTGCCGTCCTCGCACGTGACGACGACTGCTTCGCCCGACGGCTCACCAGGGTCGGGTGTGCTCGCGCTGGCAGCCCCGGTCAGGGCGGTCATCAGGCCCGCGGCCGCCAGGACGGGACCGGCGATCGTACGGATGCGCATGGGTGCTCTCCTCTCGGTCGATCGAACGCGCACAGGCTTGCGCCGGCCTGCTGAAACCGGACTGAACAGCGCTGAACACGTCTTCAGGTTGACCTCAGGCGCCCTGGCCAGACTGATCGGCGTGCGCCTGCTGCTGGTTGAGGACGAGAAACGACTGACCGACGTGCTGGCGGGCGGCCTCGCCGGAGAGGGCTTCGCCGTCGACGTCGCCCATGACGGCCCCGACGGGCTCTGGATGGCCGGCGAGCACGAGTACGACGTGATCGTGCTCGACGTGATGCTTCCCCGGATGAACGGCTACACGGTGTGTGCCAAGCTCCGCGCCGCCGACGTCTGGACGCCGATCCTCATGCTCACCGCGAAGGACGGTGTGCACGACGAGGCCGAGGCGCTCGACACCGGCGCGGACGACTACCTGTCGAAGCCGTTCTCCTACGTGGTGCTGCTCGCCCGGCTACGCGCGCTGGTGCGCCGAGGCGGCCCCGTCCGGCCGGTGTCGATCACGGTGGGTGATCTGACCCTCGATCCGGCAGGGCTGCGCTGCCGGCGGGGACGCGTCGAGATCGCGCTGACCCCGAAGGAGTTCGCCGTGCTGCACACTCTGGCCCGGCGACCGGGCGAGGTGGTCTCCAAAGGCGAGTTGCTCGCGCAGGCCTGGGACTTCGCGTTCGACGGCGACCCGAACATCGTCGAGGTGTACATCAGCGCCCTCCGCCGCAAGATCGACAGGCCGTTCGAGCGCACCTCGCTCGTCACGGTCCGAGGCGCCGGGTACCGGCTCGAGGCGGCCCAGTGAGCAGCCGGTTCACGTCACGGCTGTCCGTGCGCCTACGAGCGACGCTCGCGGCCACCGCCATCGTCGCCGTCGCACTCGCCGTCGCGGCGGCCGCGCTGGTGAGCGTGCTCCGCGGAAGCTTGCAGGACAGCGCCGCGGCCGATGCCGCCCGGCGCGCCGCGATCACGGCCGAGCTGTTGGTCGACGGCAGCGGAGCGGGCACGGCAGGCTCGCCCGGCCTCGCCGTCGACCCCGATGTGGTGATCATCGGCGAGCCGCCGACGCGGAACGTTCTGGTCGTGCCCAAACAATGGACCCCGTCGGCGACCTACACGGTGGTGAGCAAGCCGGTGGACACCGCCGGAGGGAAGGTCCTCGTACAGGCGAGGGCTTCCCTGCAGCCCGTCGCCACCGCACTGGCCACCCTGTGGAGCGTGCTGCTACCCGGCATCCCTGCCCTGCTCCTGCTGGTCGCGGGTCTCACCTGGCTCGCGGTGGGACGGGCTCTCGCGCCGGTCTCGGCGATCCGTCAGGAGCTCGCGGACATCACCGCGAGCGACCTGCACCGTCGGGTGCCGGTGCCCCCGGCCGGTGACGAGATCGCCCGCCTCGCCGCGACGACGAACCGGACACTGGACAGGCTCGAGCACGCCGTCGTCCGCCATCGGCGGTTCGTGGCCGACGCCGCCCACGAGCTGCGGAGTCCGCTTGCCGTGCTCCGCGCCCGCCTGGAGATCGCGCCACCCCAGGCGCTCACCACCGAAGCGCTCACGGACGTCGACCGGATCCAGCGCCTCACCACCGATCTGCTGTTGCTCGCCCGCCTCGACGCCGACGAGCCGACGGAGCACGAGGAGGTCGACTTCGGCCAGGTCGCCGCGGAAGAGGCCTCCCGCGCCCGCTCCCGGACCGAGGTCGGGGTCTCGCTGGACATCAGCAGCGAGATCGTGGTCGACGGATCCGGTGAACAACTGCGCCGTGTGGTCGCCAACCTCGTGGACAACGCCGTGCGGCACGCCCGGACGTCCGTGGTCGTCCGCCTGGTGCGCTGCGGAGGCGACGCGGTGCTCGAGGTCGACGACGACGGACCGGGTATCCCTCCCGAGCACCGGGAGGCGGTCTTCGACCGCTTCACCCGGCTCGACGAGGCCAGGGCCCGGGACGCGGGAGGGTCCGGACTCGGGCTCGCCATCGCCCGCGACATCGCTGTTCGCCACGGCGGCACCGTCGTCGTCGTCGACGGCACGGCGGGAGCATCCCTGCGGGCGAGCATCCCCATGCGACGAGGTGTGCCAGTGTCCGTGGACGCACAGATCCGTTCTTCCTAACGTCGACGCCATGCCGGACGACACCGCTCCCGACCGTCACCTGATCCGCTACGCGGGCCGCGGCGCCTTCAGCCCCGGAATCGTCGACCGCGCGGCAGGCAGCTGGGTGTTCACCGAGGACGGACGTGAGCTGCTCGACTTCACGTCGGGTCAGATGAGCGCGATACTCGGTCACTCCCATCCGGCGATCGTCGCAACGGTCCGCGAGCAGATCGGCCGGCTCGACCACCTCTACAGCGGGATGCTGTCCCGTCCGGTTGTCGACCTGGCCCGGCGACTGGCGGACAGCGTCCCTGCGCCGCTGGACAAGGTGCTGCTGCTGACCACCGGTGCCGAGTCGAACGAGGCCGCGATCCGGATGGCGAAACTCGTCACCGGGAAGCACGAGATCGTGTCGTTCGCCCGGTCCTGGCACGGGATGACCCAGGCCGCAGCGAACGCCACCTATGTCGCAGGCCGCGCCGGCTATGGACCTGCCGCGCCGGGCAACTTCGCCTTGCCGGTGCCGGACCGGTTCCGGCCCGACCTCGTCGACGTCGACGGGAACCTCGACTGGCGCCGTCAGCTCGACCTGGGGTTCGACCTGATCGACGCCCAGTCGGTCGGCAGTCTCGCCGCCTGCCTGGTCGAGCCGATCCTGAGCTCCGGCGGTGTCGTCGACCTGCCGCCCGGCTACCTGGCGGCGCTGCGGGACAAGTGCCACGAGCGAGGGATGCTGCTGATCCTCGACGAGGCCCAGACCGGGCTGTGCCGGACCGGGGACTGGTATGCGTTCGAGCGGGACGGCGTGGTGCCGGACATCCTGACGCTGTCCAAGACCCTCGGTGCCGGGCTGCCGCTCGCGGCCGTCCTGACCAGCGCGGAGATCGAGCAGGAGGCCCACGACCGCGGCTACCTGTTCTTCACCACGCACGTCAACGATCCGCTTCCGGCCGCTGTCGGGAACACCGTGCTCGACGTGCTGGTCCGCGACCGGCTCGACGAGCGAGCCCGTGATCTCGGGAAGATCCTGCAGGACGGGTTGCGGGAGCTGGCCGGCAAGCACCCGGTGATCGGGGACGTGCGCGGGCGCGGCCTGCTGGTGGGGCTGGAGCTGGTACCCGGGCCGGGCATCGGCGACACCGACGCGCTCGGTACCGCGGTGACCCAGCGGTGCGCCGAGCTCGGCCTGCACATGAACATCGTGCAGCTGCCCGGCATGGGCGGGACGTTCCGGATCGCGCCGCCGCTCACCGCGTCCGACGGCGAGATCGGCCGTGGTCTGGAGATCCTCGACGCCGCTCTGAGCGACGTGACGGGCTGAGCCGCGACAGTCGGCTCAGGTCGTCAGCACCAACTTCCCGGTGGTGTGCCCGAGCTCGCCTGCTCGATGGGCGTGCGAGGCCCGTTCCAGCGGGAAGGTCTCGGCCACGAGCACCCGCAGCCGCCGGTCGCCGACCAGCTCGGCGAGTTCGTCGAGACCGTCGCCGTCGGGTTCCACGAGCATGCCGGTGGCGCGCAGGCCCCGGTCCCCCGCCGCGGCCACGGCATCCGCCGCCGCTGCCGAAGGCAGGCAGATGAGCCGGCCGTCGGGGTGCAGCACGTCGAGCGAGCGCACCGCCACCTCGCCGCCGAACATGTCCAGGACGAGGTCGACGGGTTCGATCACCTTCTCGAACGCCTCGGTCCGGTAGTCCACGGCCTCGTCGATCCCCAGGTCGTTGAGCAGGTTGTGCTTGCCGACGGAGGCGGTGCCGATCACGTAGGCGCCCCGGGCCTTGGCGATCTGGACGGCCAGGTGCCCGACCCCGCCCGCGGCACCGTGCACGAGGACCCGCTGGCCCGGCTGCACGCCCGCGATGTCCACCAGCGCCTGCCACGCGGTGAGCCCGGCGAGCGGGAGCCCGGCCGCCTCCACCTCCGACAGGCCGGCGGGCCGGTGCGCGAAGTGCCGCGAGGGAGCGGTGACGAACTCGGCGTACGCGCCGGCTTGCCGCGGGAACCACGGCATCCCGAACACCGAGTCGCCCACGGAGAACCTGGTGACCCCGGGGCCGACCGCGTCGACGGTGCCCGCGACGTCCCAGCCCACGGTGAACGGGGGCGGACCGATCACCGGGGCCATGCCTGCACCTGCGCGCGTCTTCCAGTCCACCGGGTTGACCCCCGCTGCTGCGACGCGAACGCGGATCTCGGTGGGCAGCGGCGTCGGTACCTCCGCCTCGCCGAGCTCGAGCACCTCGGGTCCGCCGGTCGAGAGCTGCGTGATCACGCGCATCGTTCCCACGGTCGATGCCTACCATCAGGACCGCGTGGACACCTGGCGGGGCACGAAATCTGCGGCGACCGGTAGGTGCACCCGCTACGGTGCGCCAGTGGCCACCCTTCCCGACAGCGCTCGTGCCCTGATCGAGTCCGGGCGGCTCGCCCACTGCGCCACGGTCAACGCCGACGGCAGCCCTCACCTGAGCGCAGTGTGGATCGGGCTCGACGGCGACGAGATCGTGATGGCGCACCTTCCCGAGCACCGGAAGGTTCGCAACCTACGACGCGATCCCCGCATCGTCCTGTCGCTGGACTCCGAGGAGCGCAACGCGATGGGGATGCAACACAACCTGCTGATCCACGGCACGGCCACCGTCACCGAGGGCGGGGCGCCCGAGCTGCTGCAGCGGCTCGTCAAGGTCTACGCCGGGCCGGACGCGGAGTTCCCGCTGCCGCCCGACCCGCCGCCCGGCTTCGTGGTGCGGATCGCCGTGGAGCGGGTGGGTGGCGTGGGCCCCTGGATCCAGCACTGAGCAGGAACCGGCCGGAAGCAACCGGCTGCAGGAGCTCGTTCAGGTGCCGGTGACGGCGCGTGCGCGCGGCTCGCCCCGGCGGGCGGTGGCCGGCACGCCACCGATCGCCCAGTCCTCGGGCCGCACCGAGATGATGCGGCCCTGCACCATCCGCCGGTCGGCCCCGAGCACGTCGACGATGATGTCGGTGACGGCACCGAGCAATCGGTGGCGCTGCTCGGTGGACCGGCCCTCCAGGAGGGTGACCGTGAAGTACGGGGCCGAGCGTCCCGACGCGGGGCTACCCGCGGTGGCCCAGTGCTCGGGCCGGTGCAGCGTGACGTAGGCACGCACGTGGTCCAGGGGCGAGTCCAGCAGCTCAGCGCAGCGGAGGCTCATCGCTGTGAGCATCTCGGCGTGCTGCGCGGGGGTGTGCATCCCCTCGACGAGATGGACTTCGAGGATCGGCATGGCGCTCACCGTAGGGGGCCGCCGGTGCGGTACAAGATCGACCCCGCGTCAGGCGGGCTGCTGGTCCACGACGACCGGCTGGTTGCGCTCCCACGCGAGGAACCGCTCGGTCTCGACGAGAACGGCGCCGCCGAGCCACGCCGCGACGATGACGTCGTCGCCGATGCCCAGCAGGGCCAGGAAGGCCTCGGGGACGAGGTCGACCGGCGAGACCACGTAGGCCAGCGCGAGCAGCAGGAGCCCGAGCCGGCCGCAGGTCAGGTCGGGGTAACGCCCCGAGACGGCACCACGCAGCATCCGGGGCACCGAGCGCAGCCGATCGCCGAACCCGGGGGCTCCCGGCTTGAGTCCGCTGACCAGTACACGCCCGAGGGCGGTGAAAGCCGCGATCCGGCGAGGTCCGATGGTGGCCACGTCCGGAACAACGATCAGGACACCGAGAACGTTCCGGGCGGGTGAAGTGCCCCCATTCGGGGCAGCCGCCTCACAAGGACCGATCCGGGCGAGGTCTATCGTCTGCACCTCCACAGATCGCTTTCGGGGAAGTGACGATGGGTCTCGTTCCGCGTGCCACGATGCTGGCCGCCACGCTGGTCGCCTGCGCCTTCGCGGCGGGGTGCGGCGGGTCCGTCGCCGATGCCGACGGCCGCGAGCCGACCCGTGCGGCGCCGCCCGTCTCGAGCCCGTTCTGCGTCGCCGCCCAGCAGAACGTTGCTGCGGTGCGGCCACTGTCGGCCCTGATCACCCGCGGCGGCGCCAGTCCCGAGGAACTGACGAACACCATCGACGGGGTGCGGCGCGCGGGCGCCGCGATGCTGAACTCCGCGCCCGACGAGATTCACGACGACGTCCAGCTCACCGTGGACTCGATGGGTCTGCAGCTCGATGCGCTGCTGGCCAACGGCGGCAACGGGGCGGCAGTGGCCCGCGACCCACAGCTCAACGCCCGGCTCGGGGCGCCGGAGCTCGCCGCCGCACGCGAACGCGTTCAGGCCTATGTGAACGAGACCTGCGGCGCGCTTCCGGGCACCGGTCGCTAGCGACCGATGGACCGGTGGGAGCGCCCGGCCTTCACGGCGGAGTACGCGACCACGCCGACCACCGCCACGGCACCGATCACGAGCGCGGTGCCGAGGAACTCGAACACCGCCCCCAGCACCGCGAGGGCCAACCAGATGACCACCACGATGCCCAGGATCTTCAGCAGCATGTGATCCGACCTCCTCGGTCCCATCCGGTCCCGCGGCTCCTCGAACGACCGGCTCCGTGTTCCTACCAGCCCCGAGCGGGTGACGCACCTCGTTACCCCCGGCGTAATCGACCGGCCACGCTGCATACCCGATCGTCGACATCGACACATTCGGTAGGCGTGAAGGGAAAAGGGACATGCCGCACATCGAGGCCGCGGACGGCACCAGGCTCTACTACTACGACGGCGGCGGCACGGGTCCGGTGGCCGTGTTCGTCCACGCCTGGTCGCTGAGCTCGACCATGTGGGAGTACCAGGTCGCAGCCTTCCGCGAGGCGGGGTACCGCTGCATCGCGCTCGACCGGCGCGGCCACGGCCGCTCGGACGTCCCGGGCACGGGATACGACCTCGACACCCTCGCAGGCGACCTGGCCGCGCTGCTCGACCGGCTGGACCTGCGCCGGGTCGTGTTCGTCGCGCACAGTCTCGGGACTCTCGAGCTGACGCGCTACCTCGCCCGGTACGGCACCGACCGGGTGGACCGCGCGGCGTACGTCGGCGGGATGGCGCCCGGCCGCGTCCCCCCGGAACGCCTGGAGGCGATCGCGGCGGCACTGCGCGCCGACCGTCCGAAGTGGTTCCACGACGGGGCACCGGCGTACTTCGCCACGAGCGGCACGGGCGCGTGGCTCTCGCCCGCGCTGGTGGACGACGCGGTCCGGTCGATCCTGCTCACCCCCCTCGAGGTGCAGACCGACACCCTGCAGGCAATGGGCGCCGACCTGTCGGCGGAGCTGCGCTCGATCGACATCCCCACGCTGGTGGTGCACGGCGACGCCGACGCATCGGCCCCGATCGACTTCACCGGGCGGCCGACCGCCGCGTTGCTCCCGAACAGCAGGCTCGAGGTCTACCCCGGTGCACCGCACGGGCTGTACGTGACCGAGAAGGACCGGCTGAACAAGGAGCTGCTCGCCTTCGCGGCAGGCCACTAGTACGTGACCCACGTCACACGCGATAGCTCTCCGCCGTATCGCGATATATCGTGATGGCACACGAGCTACTCGCTGCTATCGGAGCAGGAGGCTCGCACCGTTCAAGGAGACACCGAGATGAACGCGATGAACCCCGCGTGGAACCTTCCCTTCCCCGGCTTCGGAGGCGCAGGCCTGCGAGGCAACCCCTTCGGCCGCGGACACGGACACGGGCACGGACCCGTGGTGCCGCCGGCCGGACCGATGGCCGCCGCGATGGGCGGGCCACGGCCGTTCGACGGTCCGGACGACGACGGCGACCACGGGCACCACGGCCGGCGCGGCCACGGGCGGCGTGAACGCCGTGGCCGACCCCCCTTCGGCCCGGGTTTCGGCCCGGGCATGCATCCCCGCGGTGGCTTTCCGGGACACCACGGAAGGCGCGGCCGCCGGACAGCCCGCGGCGACATCCGCGCCGCCGTGCTGGCCCTGGTCGCGGAGCAGCCGCGACACGGCTACGAGATCATCCAGGAGATCAGCGAGCGCACGGGCGGAGCCTGGCGCCCGAGTCCGGGATCGGTCTACCCCACCCTGTCCCAGCTGGAGGACGAGCGCCTGGTCCGCGTGGAGCAGGCCGACGGCCGCCGGGTCGTCCACCTCACCGAGGAGGGCACCCGATACGTCGAGGAGCACCGCGACGAACTGGACGCGGTCTGGGCGTCGGCGGGTGGCGACGACGGCGACGACAACGGGGCGGGTGAGCTGTGGGAGCAGCTCGGCCAGCTCCATGCCGCTGCCCAGCAGGTGATGGCCGCCGGCAACCCGGAGCAGATCACGGCAGCCACCACGGCTCTGACCGAGGCACGCAGGACGATCTACCGGCTGCTGGCCGAATAATCAGGGGGACGTGCGCGGCTACGAGCCTCTGGGCCGTAGCCGCGCACGGTCATGTTCACCGCAGGATCAGCAGTCCCGCAGCTCCGGGCTCTGGTTGAGGACCTGGCCGCGCGGGCTGATGAACTCCCGGTACGCCGCACCGTCGACGTCGGCGGGGGCGAACGCCGCAACGCGGTGGCAGTTCTGGAATGCGAACACCACGCCGAAGTGCCGCTCGAGCGCACCCCGGATCGCATTGCTGGCCAGGGCGCGCAGGAGCTGACCGCGCTCCCCCTCCGACGGCGGGGGCACCTCGTGCTCGCCGAACCGGGCGTCGGGACGCGCGACGCGGTCCTCGGCTGCCGCGGTGACCACCTCCCAGGCATAGGGCAGCGAGTCCCGGACGACGGCGACGAACTGCGCGTCGTCGAGCTCGCCGCGTTCTGCTGCGGTCAGCACGTGGGTGGGGACGTCGAGGGACACGGAACCTCCTGGATACGAACGGATCGGCGGATCGGTCGGTCACACACTTGCGGCCCGGACCGCCACCGGTCCGGGGACGAACTCCGGGTCGACCTGCGCGGCGAGGTCGGCGCCGACCGCACGGTTGGCCCAGGCAGCGGCGTTACGCAGATGGAACTCCACGGTGCCCCGGTGGTAGGCCGCCCAGTCGCGCCGCTGGTCGTCCAGCGCGGAGAGCACGGTGTCGAGCACCGCGAGGTTGGCCGGCTCCAGCGCGGCGATCGGGGCGGGCTCACCGCGCTCGGCCGCCCGCACCCACGCCGACTGGCCGAACCATCCGAGCAGGGCGTCGCCGGCGTGCTCGCGCAGGTAGGCGACGTCATCCGGATCGGCCACCTTGTTGCCGACCACCCGCAGCGCCACGCCGTGACCGGCGGCGTGCTCGGCGTACTGCCGGTAGACCCCGATACCGCGCTTGGTCGGCTCGCTCACCAGCACCGTCAGGTCGAAGCGGGTGAAGAGGCCGGACGCGAACGCGTCGGCACCCGCCGTCATGTCGACCACCACGTACTCACCCGGGCCGTCGACGAGGTGGTTGAGGTAGAGCTCCACCGCGCCCGTCTTCGAGTGGTAGCAGGAGACGCCCACGTCGGCCTCGTCGAACTCGCCGGTGACGAGGTAGCGCACGCCGCCCGCCATGGCCGAGTACCGCTGGAGCAGCTCGCCGTCCGTCGCGAGGTCGAGCAGCCGCGACCCCGGGCCGGGCGGGGTCGTCTTGATCATCACATCGGCGGAGGGGATGCGCGGGTTGGTGCCGCGCAGGTGCTCCTTCAGCCAGGCCAGATCGGCGCCGAGCGCCCGGGGCGGCGGCCCGTCGTCGCCCAGAGCCGCGCCCAGATGCTGGTTGATGTCGGCGTCGATCGCGAGGACCGGGCGGCCGAGCTCGGCGAGGTACCGGCTGAACACCGCCGCCGACGTCGTCTTCCCACTACCGCCCTTGCCGACGAACGCGATTCGCACCCGGCCTCCCAAGATCGACTTCACCGTACCTGGGAATGATAAGCATTGTCACTATCGGGTGACGGGCTCGGGTCGGGCGTGTGTGGGCGGGATCGGGACGGTCAGCGGGCGCGGCGCCGCGCGGCCAACAGCTCGCGCAGCGGAGGCACCACGACGCCCTCGACCGCCAGCTTGCGGCGAGCGCGACGACGGGCCCCCAGCACTCCGACCAGTGCGAGGCTCCAGATCACGTACTGCACGAGCCAGGCGCCCCGGAACGCGTCGGGGCTGTACCCACCGTCCGGGCCGATCTGCCCGAGCACCACACCGACCGCGAGCGACACGAGCAGCGACGCGCAGAAACCACCGACGTTGACGATGCCGACCGCCGCGCCCTGCCGGTGGCCGGGATTGAAGGTGCGGGCGTAGTCGAAGCCCACCATGGACGCCGGGCCGCCCAGTGCCAGCACGCACACCAGCAGCACCAGCAGCCATCGCGGAGCCGGCGGCGGCACCGCCAGCACGACCGTCCACATCACCGCGGTCGTCCCGATCACCGCCAGCACCAGCCACGACCGGCGCAGCGGGTGCCGGGCGGTGAACTCGCCGAACAGCGGTCCCGCGACGATGCCGACGCCGACGAGCAGCGCGAGCATCGCGCTCGCCGCAGCGGCCGAGAGCCCCTGGCCCACCACCAGGTACGGCACGCCCCAGAGCAGCGCGAACACCGTGCCCGAGAACTGCGTGCCCATGTGGGTCCACAGCCCGAGCCGGGTGCCCGGCTCCCGCCACGACGAGACGAGCCCGTCGACCACCTCACGCGGCGAGGCCGCCGGTGGCGGCGGGGGTGCACCCGGCGGCCGGTTGCGCACCACCGCCAGCGCCGCGAGCGCGACGGCCACCCCGAGCCCGGCCGCCGACACGAACGCGGTGGTCCAGCCGGAGCCGTGCAGCAGCAGGGCGAGCGGAACGGCGCTCAGCACCTGCCCGAGCTGTCCGATCAAACCGGTGAGCTGCGTCATCAGCGGCACCCGCCGGGCCGGGAACCAGGCCGTGACCACGGAGAGCACGCTGATGAACGTCAGCGCGTCGCCCGCGCCGACCAGCACCCGCGCGAGGATCGCCGACGGCAGGTCGGTGGCGAGCGCGAGCACCAGTTGACCGGCGGCCATCGTGAACGCGCCGGCCACGATGAGCCGCCGGGCGCCGAACCGGTCGAGCAGCACACCGACGGGTATCTGGAGGCTCGCGTAAACGAGCAACTGCAGCACCACGAACCCGGACAGCGCCTCCGGTCCCGCGGTGAAGCGGGCCGCCGCGTCGAGTCCGGCGACGCCGAAGGAGGTGCGATGCATGACGCCGACGAGATAGGCGGCCAAACCGACGGCCCAGACCACCCAGACGCGATGATGCAGCTTCATTTCCTCCTCATGGTGCGGGCAGGGACGCCCGAACGGGATGCTGTGCGGGGAAGTTCACGTTGCACGGGGAGACTTGCTCGCCGGGGGACCCCGGACCGTGCGACGTTGCGAGGGGCGGGGTAGGTACCCCGTCGAGGAACCGGAGGTGTGCGGTGCTGGACCCGGCTGAGCTGTACGAGGTGGCGGCTGATGCGCCGGAGGTCGACGAGCCCGTGCTACTCGTGGCGCTCGAGGGTTTCGTCGACGCGGGAAACGCGGCACAGCTGGCCGTCGACGCGATCCTGGCGGACCGTGAGGCACGGACGGTGGCGCGTTTCGACATCGACCAGCTCGTGGACTACCGATCGAGGCGGCCGCCGCTGCGCTTCGAGTCCGACCACTGGGCCGCCTACGAACGGCCGCGGCTCGACGTCGTCGCCCTGAAGGACACGGGCGACACCGACTACCTGCTGCTCACGGGGCCCGAGCCGGACGTGCAGTGGGAGCGGTTCTGTGTCGCCGTCGAGCAGATCGTGCGCCGGTTCGGCGTCCGGCTGGTGATCAATCTCACGGCGATCCCGATGGCCGTGCCGCACACCCGTCCGATCGGGGTCACCGTCCACGGCACGCGGCCCGAGCTCACCGAGGGGCACGAGGCGTGGTTCGCCACGGCGCAGGTCCCGGGCAGCGCGGTGGGGCTGATGGAGTTCCGCCTCGGTGAGGCCGGGCTCGACGCGATGGGTTTCGCCGTCCACGTTCCGCACTACCTGGCGCGCGCGGAGTACCCGCAGGCCGCCCGGGTACTGCTCGACCACATCGGGATCGCCGCGGGGCTCTACCTCCCCACCGAAGGACTGTCCAAGGCCGCTGAGCTCGCCGAGGCCGAGATCGCCGAGCAGGTGGCGGGCTCCGACGAGGTGCGCCAGGTCGTCCAGGCTCTGGAGCGGCAGTACGACATGGTGTCCACCGGCCGCGGCGACCGCTCGAGCCTCGGTCTCTCGGGCGAGCTGCCCAGCGCCGACGAGCTCGCCGCCGAGGTGGAGCGGTTCCTGGCCGGTCACGACGACAAGGACGGCGACGGGGGCGCGGGCGACGACGACGGGGGCGCGGGCGACCAGGGACGCGGAGGCGCCCAACCCAGCTGAACCGCCCTGTGGACAACTCCTCGGCAGCGCGCCGCGCAGGCCCGTCGCCGTCGGTGGCGACGGTCACGGTTGCCCGGTCGGAGTCGACCGACCGAGGAGGAACCGATGTGCTGGAAGTGCGACGACCCCGGCCTCACCCCCGAGGAGTACCTGGCACGCATGGCCCGGCTGGTCCGGAAGCACTGCTGGGTGGTGCAGGGGGTGCGAGGCGAGCGCGGCAGGCCCCCGTGGTCGTACACCGTGGGTCTCACGTCCCACCAGCGCCCGGAGCTCGTCACCACGGGGTTGCAGGCGGCCCGGGCCGCGGCGCTGCTCGACGGCGTCGCGGCACACCTCGTGCACGCCACCGCGCCTCCGCCGGGTGAACAGGTGCGGCTCGTCAGCGGGCCGCTCGTCGAGTTCGTCGAGGTCGACCATCCCGAGATCCACCTGGCCATGGCCCAGGCCCTCTACGGGCCCGCCGTGCGCGCACTGCAGGTGGTCTGGGCCGATGAGCGCGACCACTGGCCGTGGGACGAGGGCTTCCGTGCACGCCGGGGCGGCCAGCCCGTGCTGGGCAGGCGGGCGAGATGAGGCCCGTGCCCTGGGCCGGCTCAGGCGGTCAGGTCGAGCCCCGCACTCACGATGGTGCCCGCGTCCAGGCCGTGGTGGCGGTAGACGTCGTCGAGATCGCCGGACTGCCCGAACCGCGACACTCCCAGGTGGGCGGCCCGCACCTGGTTGATCCCGGCCAGGAACGCCAGCGTGTGGGGGTGTCCGTCCAGCACGGTCACCAGCGGCGTCGCGCGGCGGGCCGGGAACGCGGCGTCGAGAATCCAGGTCTCCGCGTCGCCGCGCCCGCTGCGTGCCTGCTGCGCGTCGAACATCAGCCCCGCGCTCGTCACGCAGACCACGTCGGTGGGTGTGCCCAGCCCCTCCAACCGCTCGGCCGCGGCCAGTGCCTCCGGCACCACGGCGCCCATCGCGGCGATGGTCAACGCGGGAGCCACGGCACGGCCGTCCTGCGTCGCCCGGCGCAGCGGGTACGCACCGGCCACCACCTGGCGCCGGCGGCGCTCCCTCGCGGCGGGGTCGGTGGGCACCGCGGCGAGCGTCTGGTCCACCGGCCGGGTGGAGAGGCGCAGATAGGCCGAGGTCCCGTCGGGGCGGCCGAGCCGGGCCAGCGACGCCAGCAGCGCCCACTCCACGTCGATGGCGAAGGCGGGGTCGTAGCTGATGCAGCCGGGCTGCTCCAGCCCCACCGACGGCGTGCTGATCGACTGGTGCGCCCCGCCCTCCGGCGCGAGCGACACCCCCGACGGCGTGCCGACGAGGATCGACTGGCCGCCCGCATAGATCCCGAACGACCACGGTTCGAGTGCACGCTCCACGAACGGGTCGTAGAGCACGCCGATCGGCAGCAGTGGCTCGCCCCAGCGGCTCCAGGTGGCGCCCAGCTCCCCGAGCAACCCCACGAGGTTCGTCTCGGCGATGCCGAGCTCGAGGTGCTGACCGGTCGGCCGCTCGCGCCAGTGCAGGATCGTCTCGGGATCGTCGGCGAACCAGTCCACCCGCTCGCGCGCCGACCACACCCCCACCTTGTTCACCCACCCGCCGAGGTTCGTCGACGAGCTGACGTCCGGGCAGAGGGTCACCACCCGCCGGGCAGCGTCCGGAGCGGAGCGGGTGAGGTCGAGCAGTGCGCGGCCCAGCGCCGCCTGCGTCGTGGCGGTGCCGGACGGCGTACGGCCGATGTCGGCCGGAATCCGGGTCACGGCGTCGCGCACCACCGGCTCCCGACGCAGCCGGGCGCCCACCGAGGAGCAGAGCCGGGCAGCGGGGCTCCCGGCCGGGAACCGCGCCCACGGGTCGTCCACGGAGGCTCCCACTGCCGCACCGAGCTGATCCATCTGCTCGGTCGTGAGCAGCGAGGAATGGTTCTGGGGATGCCCCTCGCTCGCGAGCCCGTAACCCTTCACGGTGTAGGCGAAGATCACCGTGGGGCGGGAGTCGTCGATCTCTGCGAAGGCGTCCCCGAGCGCTGCGAGATCGTGGCCGCCGAGGTTGCGGATCGCGGCGTGCAGCGTCGCGTCGTCGAGCTCGGCCACGAGCGCGGCCAGCTCCGCATCGTTACCGGGCAGTCGCTCGCGCAGCTGGGCGGGGGTACAGCGCAGCAGGCGCTGGTACTCCGGGTTCGGCATCTCGTCGATCCGGCGCCGCAGGGCGGGGCCGCCGGGCCGGGTGAAGAGCTTCTCGAGCAGCCGGCCGTACTTCACGGTGAGCACCTGCCAGCCGGCGGCGTCGAACATGCCCTGCAGCCGGGGGGCGCCGATGTTGGGCACCACGCGGTCGAGCGACTGCCGGTTGAGGTCGACGATCCACACCACCTCACCCAGCTCGGCCACCATCGGGTCGAGGATCGCCTCCCAGCAGGCGCCCTCGTCGAGTTCGGCGTCCCCCACCAGGGAGTACTGGCGGCCCGTCCCCGGGTCGGCCCCGAGGGAGGTGACGTACCGGCGGGCGAGTGCTCCCCAGATCGGGGCGGTCGCGCCGATGCCGACCGAACCGGTGGAGTAGTCCACGGGGTCGGGGTCCTTGGATCGGCTCGGGTAGCTCTGCAGCCCGCCGAACTCGCGCAGGGTGGTCAGGTAGCGCTCGTCGAGCTCCCCGAGCAGATAGTTGATCGCGTGCAGCACCGGCGAGGCGTGCGGCTTCACCGACACCCTGTCGCCGCTGCGCAGGTGTTCGAACCAGAGCGCCGTCATGATCGTCACCATCGACGCGCTCGACGCCTGGTGTCCGCCCACCTTCAGCCCACTCGGATTCGGGCGCACGCGGTTGGCGTGGTGCACGATCGCGGTGGCGAGCCAGAGCACGCGCTGCTCGATCTCCCGCAGCACCTCCGACGGATCGGCTCCGGACGCACCCCCGGCGACGCCCGTCCGGTCCTCGATGCTCGTCATCACATCCTCCTGACCAAAGTTGCCGCTCAACTGCACCATCACCACGATGACTGCACAACTGAGGGCGGATTAGCTGAGCAGAATGCTCAAGCACGAACGATCAGCGTGGGAAAGGAGCGGGCAGAATGCGCAACGCGGAGGGTGTCGACGCCACCGACGCTCGCTTGCTGCTCGCGCTCGCCGAGAGCCCACGGGCGTCGGTGCTCGCGCTGGCGGAGCGGCTCGGGCTGTCCCGCAACACGGTGCAGGCCCGGCTGTCGGGGCTCGAGGCTCGGGGCGCGGTCAGGTCGTTCGAACGCCGGATCGACCCAGCCGCACTCGGCTACCCGCTCACCGCCTTCGTCACGGTGCAGGTCGTGCAGCGCAGGCTCGACGAGGTGGCCGCAGCGCTCTCCGAGGTGCCGGAGGTGGTGGAGGTGCTCGGGCTGTCGGGCCCGGCCGACCTGCTGGTCCAGGTCGTCGCGCGCGACGCCGACGACCTGTACCGCATCGCCGGTCAGCTGCTCGCCACGGAAGGGGTCGAGCGCACCAACACCTCGCTCGTGATGCGCACGCTCGTGGAACACCGCCTCTCCCCGCTGCTGCAGCGAGTCGCCGAGCACCAGCGATCCGGGCGATCGGAGCCACAGTGAGGTAGCCCCGCGGCGAGCCTCAACCCGCTCGACCCGGCACTGCGCACACGGCGGTGATGGGTGACGATCACGCCATGAGCACACCCAAACGCGAGCTGCCACCCGAGATCGTCGAGATGCTGCGCCGTGCCAACCCTGCGGTGATCGGCACCCTGCGTAGCGACGGGGCACCGGTCACCGTGGCCACCTGGTACATCTACCGCGACGGACAGGTCGTGGTGAACATGGACGCGCAGCGCCGCCGCCTCGACCACATCCGCCGCGACCCCCGCGTGTCGATCACGGTGCTCGACGGTGACGACTGGGGCAGTCACGTCAGCATGCAGGGCAGGCTGACCCTGCACGACGATCCCGATCTGCACGACATCGACGAGATCGCCCAGCACTACATCGGCAAGCCGTACCCGCAGCGGGACCGGCCCCGCGTCACCGGTGTGCTCGAGATCGAGACCTGGCACGGCTGGGGCCGCTTCGCCTGACCCACAGGTTTCGCGTTGCCGCCTTTTACACAACGAGAAGGTTGCGGTGGCCGGCGCTCAAGTTGACGGCGCCACCTCGGCCGACGCAGTGTGACCCATCCGCGAACGTCGCCCGTACATCCGCTTCATCCGCACGTGAGGGGGAGGCTCCGCCGCATCGGGGCCGCAGACCATGACCGTTTCGGAGACACCCAGGAGCAGCGAGACACCCGGGGGCAGTGATCCCACCCCGGCGGCCACGGCCTCCCCCGGAGGCTCGGCCGAGCAGCGCCAGCCGATGGACTGGTGGGTCTTCGGTGTGGCCGCGGCGCTCGTCGTCGCATTCATCGTCTGGGGCACGCTGTCCACCCACACGCTGAGCGCGGTCGCCGCCGCGGTGCTCGCCGGCGTCATGAACGCGGGCGGATGGGCGTTCGTGCTGGCCGCGAGCGGCTTCGTGGTGTTCGCGCTGTGGCTGGCGGTCAGCCGGTACGGGAAGATCCCGCTGGGCCGCGACGGTGAGAAGCCCGAGTTCCGCACGGTCTCGTGGGTCGCGATGATGTTCAGCGCCGGGATGGGCATCGGCCTGATGTTCTACGGGGTCAGCGAGCCGCTCGCCCACTTCACGAGCCCGCCGCCGGGCACCGTGCCCGCGGATTCGGCCGCGGCACTGGACGTGGCGATGGCCACCACGCTCTTCCACTGGACGCTGCACCCGTGGGCGATCTACGCGGTGGTCGGGCTCGCGATCGCGTACAGCACGTTCCGCAAGGGTCGTCGTCAGCTGATCAGCTCGGCCTTCGCGCCTCTCCTGGGCGAGCGGCGCAGCGAGGGCACGTTCGGCAGGGCGATCGACATCCTCGCGATCTTCGCCACGCTCTTCGGCTCCGCGGCGTCCCTCGGGCTCGGCACGCTGCAACTCGGCGGCGGGCTGCAGGCCTACGGGCTTCCGCCGCTGGGCGACCTCCTGCTGGTCGCGATCATCGCGGTACTGACCATCGCGTTCATCTGCTCGGCCGTCACCGGGGTCGCCAAGGGCATCCAGTGGCTCTCGAACATCAACATGGTGCTCGCCGCAGTGCTGGCGATCGTCGTGTTCGTGGCCGGGCCGACCATCCTGATCCTCAACCTGATCCCGACGGCCATCGGCGACTACCTCGGCAACCTCTCGCAGATGGCCGCCCGCACCGCCGCCACGGGGGGCGACGCCACTGCTGAGTGGCTGGCGAGCTGGACGGTCTTCTACTGGGCCTGGTGGATCTCCTGGACGCCCTTCGTCGGCATGTTCATCGCCCGGATCAGCCGCGGTCGCACGATCAAGCAGTTCATCACGGGCGTCATCCTCATCCCGAGCCTCGTGAGCCTGCTCTGGTTCGCGATCTTCGGCGGGGCGGCGATCAACCTGCAGCGCAGCGGCACCGACCTCGCCTCCCAGCCCACCGAGGCCCAGCTGTTCGGGCTGCTCGACACGCTGCCGCTCGGGAGCGTGCTCAGCATCATCGCGATGGTGCTGATCGCGATCTTCTTCGTGTCCGGTGCCGACGCCGCAGCGGTGGTGATGGGCACTCTCTCGCAGCGCGGCTCGATCACCCCGGCCCGTTGGGTGGTGGTGTTCTGGGGCGTCGTGATGGGTGCGATCGCGATCATCATGTTGCTCGTGGGCGACGAGGGCGAGGCGCTCACCGGCATCCAGAACATCACGATCATCATGGCCGCGCCGTTCGCGGTGGTGATGGTGGTGCTGTGCGTGGCGCTGGCGAAGGACCTGCGCCACGACCCGCTCATGCTGCGCGACCGGCGCTCGGTGGCCGTGGTCGAGCAGGCGGTCGACTACGGCACGAAGAACTACCGCGACGGGTTCGTGGTCTCGGTGAAGCCGCACCCGGGGATGCACGGGTCGAGCGAGGACGCGGGCGGGACCAACGGGGCGGCCGGCGGCGCCGCCCCACCCGAGCGCACCTGACCAGTGGAGCGGCCGCGGGCCCGATGCGTTCCCGCGGCCGCACAGTCAGGACGTCTCCAGCACGACCTTGCCGGTGACCTCTCGCTCGTCGAGCCGGGCCAGGGCGTCCGCCGCCTGCACCAACGGGAAGGTCTCGGAGATCACGGGATCGAGGGCGCCCGATCGCAGGTGCGGCTCCAACTGGGCCCACTGCTCGGCGACGTAACCGGGCCGGGCGAGCGCGTAGGCACCCCAGCCGACGCCGACCACGTCGATGTTGTTGAGCAGCAGCCGGTTCACACGCACGGTCGGGATCTCGCCCGCGGTGAAACCGATGACGAGCAGCCTGCCCTCCGGCGCGAGGCTGCGCAGCGAGTCGGTGAAACGGTCGCCACCGACCGGGTCGACCACGAGATCGACACCCGCACCTGCGGTGAGGCTCTTCACGGCGTCGCGGAACCCGTCGACGAGCACCGTGTCGTGGGCGCCGGCGGCGCGGGCCACCTCGGCCTTCTCCTTGGTGGAGACCACCGCCACCACCCGGGCGCCCAGTGCCACCGCGAGCTGGATGCACGCCGTGCCGACCCCACCGGCCGCCCCGTGCACGAGCACCGTCTGGCCCGCCTGCAGATGGCCGCGCACGAGCAGCGCGAAGTGCGCGGTCAGGTAGTTCATCGGCAAGCACGCGCCTGCGGCGAAGGACACCTCGTCGGGCAGGGGCAGGACGTGATCGGCGCTCACCGCCACCACCTCGGCGAACGCGCCGGTGTCGGAGAACGCGACGACCCGCTCCCCCGGCGTCAGCGGCGAGCCGTCGGGCGCCTCCCGCACGACGCCGGCCACCTCTGACCCCAGGACGAACGGGAGGTCGGACTTGTACTGGTAGAGGCCCTTGCTCCGCAGCACGTCGGGAAAGTTCACGCCGGCGGCACGTACCTCGATCAGCACCTCGTCGGCTCGTCGCCGAGGCTCCGGGACGTCCCGCACCTCGACAGCCGCCGGGCCGTCCAACCGCACCACCTGCACCGAACGCACGTCGCTACCTCTCCGTAGGGGTCACCTGCCCCCATCCTCACCCATGCAGGTGACGCAGCCGCTCACCTGCCCCGCCGACCAGCGCGTCGCCGTGCCCGAAGCACGCGATATCGACGTCCAGGGCGGCAAGCAGACGCATCGACGCGGCGGCTCGGTCGCGGTCGAGGTTGAACGGGCCGAGCATCACCTCTCCGCCGTGCTCCGCGATCACATCGCCGGTGAACAGCATCCGGTCGGCGAGGTGCAGGGCGATGCTGCCGTCGGTGTGGCCGGGTACGTGCAGTACCCGGGCGCCCTCACCGATGTCGAGGTCCTCCCCGCCGTGCAGTTCGACGTCGACGCGGGCGGGCGGGGCGGGCAGCAGGCCGTGCGCGACACGCGCGTGCAGCTCGCGCTCGGCCTCGCTGAAGTCGGGGGGTGGCCCTGGTCGCTCCCCGCGGATGATCGGTGCGTCGGCACCGTGGGCGAGCACGGTGACGCCGGGCCATGATCCGATCTCTGCAGCGGAGCCGGTGTGGTCGTCGTGGAAGTGGGTGAGTACCACTCGCCGCAGCGTGCCGAGCCCCTCGACCGCGGCAGCGATGGCCGGTGCGGAACCGACAGGCCCCGTGTCGATCAACGTCAGGTCGTCGCCGTCCTGCCACAGGTAGGCCTGGCCCACCGAGAAGCGCAGCACGTGTAGTCGGGGTGCCAGCTCGAGGAGGTCCATGGGGCGACCGTAGGACCGCTGACGGCGTCGTCCTGTCCGGTTTCGCCCTCGGAGGATCAGCTCAGGGAATAACCGTCAGGCCGGCACGCCGTCGTCGTAGTGCACGACCCGCGGCGCGTGGGTCAGCTCGTCGACGAGCACGCCGAGCCATCCGTCCACCCGCTCCTGGACACGGTCGAGGGTGTCGAGCTCGCAGGCCAGGTCGAGCGCGCGGTCCACGCCGCAGTCGCCGCCGTCGAGGGCCTGGCTCAGCTCGTGGCGCACCCGGGCCGCGCGGGCGCGGCAGCCGTCCGAGGTCTGCACGTGGGCGAGCAGACGGGCGCGCTGCTCCGAAGTGATGTTGTCCGGAACGGAAGCGACGAGCTGCTGCAGTCGGTGCGGATGCACGAGTACCCCCTCAGGTGACAGCCATCACCTCGACGGTACCGGCGCGCGGCTCCGTGGCGGTACCCCGCTACGGTGCTGATCATGTCGCGGTCGCCGTGGGCAGACACCGGCCTTTTCCTGCGCGAGTTCGTCCGTCATCCCCTCAACACCGCGGCTGTCGCCCCCAGTTCTGCGGCGCTCGCCGCCGCGATGACGGCGCCGCTGGCCACCACCGGCGACCCCGTGGTGGTGGAGCTCGGCCCCGGCACCGGCGCGTTCACCCGCGCCATCCAGGAACGCACCGGCGGGCGGGTCCGGCACATCGCCGTGGAGCTCAACCCGGGTTGGGCGCAGCTGCTCAGGGAGCGCCACCCCGAGGTCGACGTGGTGCTCGGCGACGCCCGTGAGCTGCCCGCGCTGCTCGCCGACCGGGGGATCACGGCCGTCGACGGGGTGGTGAGCGGGCTGCCGTGGGTGGCCTACTCCCCCGGCCCGGACGGGCGCGGCCTGCACGCCGTGATCACCGACGCGCTCGCGCCGGGCGGCGTCTTCACCCAGTTCGCCTACACCTGGACGCGCTGGGCACCTCCTGCCCGGCAGCAGCTGGCCGACCTGCGCGCGCACTTCGGCGAGGTGACGATCACTCCGGCCGTGTGGAGGAACCTGCCACCCGCCGTGGTCTACGTGGCGCGGAAACCGCTGCGGCGCCACGGCGACTGAGTCTCCGACGGCTCAGAGGTAGGGCTCCACGAGTTCGACGTAGCGGCGCGCGAGAGTGGCGAGCACCTGATCCCCCGGCGCGGCCCAGACGTCGGCGTGGAAGATCTCCACCTCGACGTCGCCTGTGTAGCCCGATGCCGCGACCGCCTTCGTGAAGGCGGGGAAGTCGACGTGGCCGTCACCCATCATCCCGCGTGCGAGCAGCGTGTCGGCCGGGAGCGGGGTGATCCAGTCGCAGATCTGGTAGCTCAGGATCCGTTCGCCCGCCGCAGCGATCCGGGCGTGCACACCCGGCTCCCACCAGAGGTGGAAGGTGTCGGCGACCACGCCGACCTCGTGCGGAGCGAACGCCTCGGCGATCTCCAGGGCCTGCGCCAAGGTGGAGACGACCCCACGGTCGGCGGCGTAGATCGGGTTCATCGGCTCGATGCCGAGCGTGACTCCCCGCTCCACGGCGTGCGGCACCAGCGCCGCGATCGCCTCGGCCGCCCGCGCCCTGGCCCCGCTGAGGTCCTTGTCGCCCGCCGGCAGGCCACCGGGGACGAGCACCAGCACCCGGGTGCCGAGCGCCGCGGCCTCGTCGATGGCGCGCAGGTTGTCCTCGTGGGCGGTGGCGCGGGCCGCCGGGTCGGACGCCGTGAAGAACCCGCCGCGGCACAGCGACGAGACACGCAGGCCCGCGTCGTCCACCCAGTGGCGGGCGGTGTTGACACCGACCTCGGCCACCGGCTCCCGCCAGAGCCCGATCGCCGGCAGGCCTGCTGCCACTGCGCCGTCGATCGCCTCGCGCAGGCTCCAGTGTGCGGTGGTGCGCTGGTTGAGCGACAGCCGCGAGAGGCGTGGGTCGCCCGGTTCGGGCGTGCCGATACGGGCGGGCGCGCCGCTGGGGACGTCGAGAACGGCCGTCACCGCGTCGCCCCGGCCACGGCGAGCAGCCCGCGGAACTTCTCGGCGGCGCGTTCCGGGTCCGGGACCAGCCGCGCGGCGTTGGCCAGCGCAAACGCCTCCGCGAGGTGCACGATCGACCGCGCCGACTGCAGGCCGCCCACCATCGTGAACCCGGGCTGGTGGCCGCAGAGCCAGGCCAGGAAGGCGATGCCGGTCTTGTAGTAGAAGGTCGGCGCTGCGAACACGTGCCGCGACAGCTCGAGCGTGGGGGCCAGCTCTGCGTCGTAGCGGTGGACGTCGCCGTCGTCGAGTGCGGCCAGTGCGGCCGACGCCGCCGGGGCGATGGCGGAGAACGCGCCCAGCAGCGCGTCCGAATGGTGGGTGCCGTCGCCGCGGATCAGCTCCGGGTAGTTGAAGTCGTCGCCGGTGTAGAGGCGCACGCCCGCCGGGAGCGCGGCGCGTAGCCCGATCTCGTGCTCTGCCGAGAGCAGCGACACCTTCACGCCGTCGACCTTCGCCGCGTGCGATCCGACGAGCTGCAGGAACGTGGCTGTGGCCGCCGGGATGTCGGTGGAGCCCCAGTAGCCGCGCAGCTGCGGGTCGAAGGCCTCGCCGAGCCAGTGCAGGATCACCGGTTCCCTGACCTGGCGCAGCAGCTCGTCGTAGACGCGCAGGTAGTCGTCCGGTCCGGACGCGAGCGCGGCCAGCTGGCGCGAGGCCATGAGGATCACCTGGGAGCCGGTTCCCTCGACGAACTCGACCTGCTCGCTGTAGGCGGCGATGACGTCGTCGACCGAGGTGAGGTCGGTGCGGTGGTCGGTGCCGGCTCCGGCCGCGATCCGGGCGCCGTCGGCCCTCGCCTGCTCGGCGCTGCGGCGCACCAACTCCTGGACGGCCACCCAGTCGAGGCCCATGTTCCGTTGCGCGGTGTCCATCGCCTCGGCGACACCGAGGCCGTAGGAGAAGAGGTGCCGTCGGAACGCCAGCGTGGCGTCCCAGTCGACCGCGGCGGGAGCGCCGGGGACGTTCTCGCCCCACGGGTCGGCGGCGACGTGAGCGGCGGCGAAGGCCACCCGGCTGCGGTAGGGCCCGGGGTGCTGGGCCCACTGCCGGGGTTCGGCGAGCTCGACGGTGCGCCAGCCGCCTCCGGCGACCGGTAGGTCGATCCGCCGGCCGGTGCGCGGGGCGACCTGCGTCATGCCGACGCCCCCGGCAGCTCCACGCGCACGCCCTCGGCCGAGGACTTCAGCGCCGCGGCCACCAGCCGCAGACCGCGCACTCCGCTCATGAAGTCGTAGGGATGGGGGCGTCCCGCCTCGGCGTCGAGGAGGAAGCGCTCCCACTGGGCGCGGAAGCCGTTGGTGAACTCCTGGTTGTCGGGCACCTCCTCCCACTGGGCGCGGAAGTCCTGGTCGGTCGGCACGTCCGGGTTCCACACCGGCTTGGGCGTGCGTACCCGGGGCTGGATGCGGCACCCGAAGAGGCCTGCCACCGCTGACCCGTGCGTCCCGTCCACCTGGAACTCGACGAGCTCCTTGCGGTCCACCCGGACCGCCCACGACGAGTTGATCTGGGCGATGACGCCGCCGGCCAGCTCGAAGATCCCGTAGGCGGCGTCGTCGGCGGTGGCCTCGTAGCGGTTGCCCTGTTCGTCGAAGCGGTGCGGGATGTGCGTGACGGACCTGGTCATCACGGCCTCGACGCCGCCGAACAGATGCTCGAGCACGTAGCTCCAGTGGCAGTACATGTCGAGCGTGATGCCGCCGCCGTCCTCGGCGCGGTAGTTCCAGCTCGGCCGCTGTGCGGGCAGCATGTCGCCCTCGAACACCCAGTAGCCGAACTCCCCGCGCACCGACAGGATCCGGCCGAAGAACCCGGCGTCGATCAGCCGCTTCAGTTTGATCAGGCCGGGTAGGTAGATCTTGTCGTGCACCACCCCGTCGACGATTCCGGCGGCGCGGGCCGCCTCGACGAGCTCCATGCCCTCGTCCACGGACTCGGCGAGCGGCTTCTCCGTGAAGACGTGCTTGCCCGCGGCGATCGCCCGCAGGATCGCCTTCTTGTGCTCGCTCGTGACCTGGGAGTCGAAGTAGATCGACGTCCCCTCCTCGGCGAGGGCGGCGTCGAGGTCGGTGTGGAACAGGTCGATGTCGTGGCGGCGGGCGATGTCGGCCAGCTTGTCACGGCTGCGACCCACGAGCACCGGCTCGACCTGGAGACGGGTGCCGTCAGGACGCAACACCCCGCCCTCGTCACGGATCGCGAGCACGGAGCGGACGAGGTGCTGGCGGTATCCCATCCGCCCGGTCACGCCGTTCATGACGATGCGGACGGTGGGTCCTGACATGGGCTCTACCTGCTCTCTCCGGGCTTCAGCGGTGAATGGTCCGGCGTTGTCGACGCGCCTGTAAGCGCTTTCCGAGGATAGGGTGCATGACGACGGAGCGGCAAGACCGGCGCGGGTAGCACCCCGCGGGACAACGTTGGCGGCGCCCCGGATGTAGTCCGTTCGGAGGCAACTGACAGGGTGGGCGGAGTGCGTCTCGTCTTCCGCTCCGCCGATCATGAGGAGTACTCGGCCGTCCGCGACCGCCTGCGCCTGCACATCGTCGCCTGGGCCCGCCGACGCGGCATCGAGGTGGAACCGTCACTCGTCGCCGCGGCGCTCGACCACAAGCACAGCGTCGACGGCCGCCTCGGCCACTGGACGCGCGAGCACGTCGCCGACGCGCTGGCAGTGTGGTTCCCGCGCACGGTCGCGCTGCTCGAGGACGATCGCGAGGCCGTCCCCACCGCGCTGCACGCCCTGATCGGCTTCCTCGCCGACCACGACTGGCTCGACTCCCGCTCCGCCTCGCCCGCCGAGCTGCACGCGCAGGTATCCGACTCGACGCCGGCCCTGCACGACGCCCTCGACGACGAGCGCAACCACGACCTCGGCACGTTCTGGGCGGTGCAGATGC
The DNA here is from genome assembly GCF_039534065.1 of Pseudonocardia yunnanensis. Lineage (NCBI taxonomy): Bacteria > Bacillati > Actinomycetota > Actinomycetes > Pseudonocardiales > Pseudonocardiaceae > Pseudonocardia > Pseudonocardia yunnanensis. The sequence goes on from NZ_BAAAUS010000001.1 coordinate 277,770, forward strand.
TGCGCCACGGCGTCGCGACGGCCGACCCCGCCGCCGTCGCCCGGTTCCTCTCGCAGGTGCACGCCGGGGAGCTGGAGATCAACCGGGATGCGCTCGACGAGATCCGGCGCCGCCAGGAGAACGAGACCACCGAACCCGCTCGCCCCGAGCTGGCGCCCGTGCTCCTGCCCAGCGCCGCGCAGATGCTGGCGGCCGCCGACTCCAGCGTCGCGGTCTCCCGGCTGCGCGCGTTCACGCGGTGGGTACGGGCCGGGCGCGCGGTCACGCGGGAGGGCAGGCTCCTGCTCTCCGACGCCCGCGCGGTGGCCGACGCCCTCGACCTCGACCACTTCAGCCGCGACCACGCCCGTACCAGCGACGACCTCCCGGAGATCAGCCTCCTGCTGCACTGGGCCCGGCAGGCGCGGCTCGTGCGTGTGGTGCGCGGACGGCTGCTGCAGGTCAAGAGCGCGGCTCCGATCCTCAGCCGGCCGATCGAGCTGTGGCGGCGGGCGTTCGAGGCCGTGGGCGGCATCGGCGAGCACTTCGGCGGCAGCAACGTGTTCGGCGCGCCGTCGCTGTTCGGGATGAGCCTCGGGGAGGCCTTCCCGATCCTGCTGTTCCAGCTGTACTCCGCAGGCGGGGACCCGATCCCGGTGGAGCTGTTCCACCGGGTCGTGCGCGACACCGTCAACGAGCGAATGGGATGCGTCGTCGACGACCTCGCCGGGGACGTCGAGCATCGGCTCTGGCGCCGCGACGTCACGGCCCTGCTCGACGCGCTGGAGCTGCTCGGCGCCGTGCACCTGTCCGAGAGCCTCGACGGTGAGAACCAGGACGAGCTGATCCAGCTCGCCGGCCGTGACGACCCGGACCCCACGCTGGTCTCGCTCACGCCGATCGGCCTCTGGGCAGTGCAGGAGATGCTCACCGACCAGGGGGTGCACGCGCCCATCGTCGGCGAGATGGCCGACGAGGACATCGAGTACGTCTGCGTGCGCTGCACGGGCCTGCGCCCCGAGGTCGTCGACGCCGAGCTGACGGCCTGGGTGCGCGCCCGCAGCGGACGGGCGGCGGCGCAGGAGATCATGCGGTACCTCCAGCGGGTGGAGGAGCCGGCACACCGGGAGCTCGCGCTGTTCGCGCTCTCCCGTGCCGGCGTGCCCGGCCGCGAGGCGGTGCGGTGGCGCGGGCGTCCGGCAGCCGCGCTGCGCGCGCCTGCCACGGGGGCCCAACCGCGTGTCGAGTGCGACGCGCGGGCACGTCGCCCCTGACCGATCATCCGTTCGGGTGGCCCGCGTCACATCGGTATCGCGCTGTGCGAGTAGGAAGCGGGCGGCTGTCGCCGCCCGTGCGCACGGAGGAGAACAGCGGCGATGTGCGACCCCTACTCGAGCTGGTCCGGAGCACCCAAGCACTGGATCGTCGTTCCGGAACAGCGGCAGGAGTCGCCGGAGCTCGCGTCGGACGCCCGCCCTGAAGCGCCGCAGCACTCCGGTCGGCGGGGGGAGCTCGCGACGTTCGCGATGGCCGCCATCCTGCTCGCCCTCGGTGCCCCGGACAGCTCGGCCACGGACCTCGACGCGCCGACACCGCCCGCCCCGGCGCCGGCCCCCTGACCCGGCCCCGGGCCCGCGATCACGCCTTGAGCGCCGACTCCACCACCTGCCGGGCCTCGTCCTGGATCCGGGCGAGGTGCTCGGGCCCGCGGAAGCTCTCGGCGTAGACCTTGTAGACGTCCTCCGTGCCCGACGGCCGCGCCGCGAACCATCCGCCCTCGGTGACGACCTTGAGCCCGCCCAGAGGGGCGCCGTTGCCGGGCGCGGAGGTGAGCCGCTCGGTGATCGGGTCGCCCGCCAGCTCCGTGGCCGTCACGTCCTGCGCCGACAGCTTGCCCAGCTTGGCCTTCGACTCCGGATCGGTCGCCACGTCGACACGGGCGTAGGCGGGCTCGCCGAACTTCTCCGTCAGCGCGCGGTAGCGCTCGCTCGGTGTCTCCCCGGTGACGGCAGCGATCTCCGAGGCGAGCAGCGCGAGGATGATCCCGTCCTTGTCGGTGGTCCAGACGGATCCGTCGGTGCGCAGGAACGACGCGCCGGCGCTCTCCTCGCCCCCGAAGCCGATGGTGCCGTCGATCAGCCCGGACACGAACCACTTGAACCCGACGGGCGTCTCCACGAGCTTGCGGCCGAGGTCGGCCGCCACCCGGTCGATCATGGACGAGCTCACGGCGGTCTTGCCGACGCCGGCGTCGGGCGACCAGCCGGGACGGTGGCCGTAGAGGTAGCCGATGGCGACGGCGAGGAAGTGATTGGGGTTCATCAGCCCGTCGGCGGTGACGATGCCGTGGCGGTCGGCGTCGGCGTCGTTGCCGGTGGCGATCCGGAAGTCGCCGCGGCGCTCCACGAGGGAGGCCATCGCGTACGGCGAGGAGCAGTCCATCCGGATCTTGCCGTCCCAGTCGAGCGTCATGAAGCCGAACTGCGGGTCCACGGCCGCGTTGACGACAGTGAGGTCCAGCCGGTACCGCTCCGCGATCGCGCCCCAGTACGCCACGCTCGCGCCGCCGAGCGGGTCGGCGCCGATCCGCACGCCCGCGTCGCGGATGGCGTCGAGGTTCAGCACCGAGGGCAGGTCGGAGACGTACTCGCCGAGGAAGTCGTAGCGCCCGAGCGCCTGGCGATCGATCCGGCTGCGCCGCACGCCGGACAGCTTCCCGACGAGGAGCTCGTTGGCCCGCGCGGCGATCCAGCTCGTGGCATCGGTGTCGGCTGGGCCGCCGCTCGGCGGGTTGTACTTGAAGCCGCCGTCGGCGGGCGGGTTGTGCGACGGCGTGACGACGACCCCGTCAGCCACCCCGCTCACCCGCGCCCGGTTGTGGGTGAGGATCGCGTGGGAGACGGCGGGCGTCGGCGTGAAGGCGTCGTCCGCGTCGGCGAGCACGTGCACGTCGTTGGCCTGGAACACCTCGATGGCGGTGATCCACGCCGGCTCCGAGAGCGCGTGTGTGTCCCGGCCGATGAACAGCGGGCCCGTCGTGCCGTGGGCCGCCCGGTACTCGCAGATCGCCTGGCTGGTGGCGGCGATGTGATCATCGTTGAACGTGGTGCGCAGCGAGGAACCGCGGTGCCCCGACGTCCCGAACGACACCCGCTCGGCCGGGTCGGATGGGTCGGGGTGACGGTCGTGGTAGGCGGCCAGTAACGCGTCGACGTCGACGAGATCGCCTGCCTGGGCGGGGGTTCCGGCGCGGGGATCGATCGACATGGAGGCTCCTGCGGTGCTGTGGCGGGGGTCGGAAACACCTTGCCACCGGGATCGAGCCGATGCAGGGCACGCGAGAGCGATCACAGACTGCAACCGGTCATCCGATCCGGGTGTCCTGTCCCGAAGGCCCGTATCCGCCTCTGACAGCCGGCGTTGGGCGTGACAGCGGGTACAGCGACTGTCACGTTCAGTGCTGACGGCTCCCCGCCCGACCCCTCAGGGAAGGCACTCATGCGCATGCGCACGACGGCCGCCGCAATCATCCTCGCCGCGGCCACCTCGATCCCCATGGCCGGCCTGGCTCACGCCCAGGACGTCAGCTACGCCCCCGCGCAGTCGGGCGACAACGGTGGGGACAACGCCGACAGCAACAACGCTGACGACAACAGCGGCGACAACACCGACAACACCGACAACACCGGCGCCGACAACACCGACAACACCGACAACACCGGGGCCGACAACACCGGCGACGCCACGTTCACCGGGGACGACAACGGCAACGGCGACAACGGTGACAACGGCAATGGGGACAACGGCAACGGCGACAACAACGGCGGTGGAGGTGGCGGCGGCGGTGGCGGTGGCGGCGGTCCGCAGGTCCCCACTCCCCCGGTGGGTGGCGTGGAGACGGGCGACGGATCCGGCTCCGACGAGCTGCTCCCCGGCCTGCTGGTGCTCGGCGGCCTGACCACGCTGGGTGCGGGCGCTGGTGCCATCGCCCTTCGCCGTACCGCCCGCAGGTCGAACTGAATCAACGCTGGTCGCCGGGTCACAGCCCGGCGGCCACGGCAGGGCGTCCTCAGGCCGGATCAGTCCGGTAGCCGCTGAGCCCGCTCCGGCCGGAGCACCATCGGGGAGGGCTCCGGGCGGAGGCGGCTCAGGCGGACAGGGGCGGGCGCTGCTGAGGAATGCGCAGGTGCAGGGGCGTCTGGCCGGCGCGGAACCCGGTGTCGGTCGTGAGGTGGTAGTGCCCGCCTCGCGACCGGCCGCAGCGGTACGAGCGAAGCAGCCGTGAGCCGAGCGACTCGAGCTCACGGGCTGCGGCCTCCGCGGCCTCCCGGGTGGGGTAGATGACCTTGCCGTCGGTGCCACGACTCTGGCGGGGCAGCATGTGCCCTTCGATCTCGGCGCGGCTGGGTGTGCAGAAGATCGGCCGGCCGCCCTTGGTCAGCCGGGCGTGGCGGTGCAGAACCTCACCACGGGCGTGATCACGGACGCCGCGCTGCTCCGGCACTCCAGGTCCGGGGATCGCGTCGCTCATGTCCGGGCTCCTCCTGCACATCGCACCATCGGAAGATCGCGAGGCACAGCTTCCCGTTTACGCGGCAGTAGCGGGATACCACCATCGTGTCCTTTTCTCCGAAGATCTCACCGTCAGTGACAAGACCTCCCGCGTACGGAACTGTCCGACCCGCCACCTACCTTTGTCCCGCACGAGGGAGGGGGGTGATCCGAGTGGGGCTGCACGTGCACAGGTCCGAGCGGGCCGACGCACTGGCCGATGCGCTTGGTGAGCTCCTCGCCCATCCGCTCGACGATCCGTTCGCCGACGAGGTCGTCGCGGTTCCGGCGAAGGGCATCGAGCGCTGGCTGGCGCAGCGGTTGTCGCACCGGCTGGGCGCGGCATCGGGGCGGGGCGACGGTGTGTGTGCGGGGGTCGCGTTCCCATCGCCGGCAGCAGTGGTCGCGGTGGCCATCGGGGGCGCCGTCGGCATCGACCCACGGGAGGACCCGTGGCGTCCGGAGCGGGCGGTGTGGCCACTGCTGGAGGTCATCGACGAGAGCGCGGGCGAGCCGTGGTGTGCGCCGCTGGGGGTCCACCTCCGCGACGGCGGATCCCAGCGCAGCCGTAGGCACGCCACGGCTCGCCACCTCGCCGATCTGTTCGCTTCCTACGCCGCTGCCCGGCCCGACATGCTGGCCGGCTGGCAGGCGGGCGAAGGCGTCCCGAGCGAGCGCGCCGCCGACCTCGCGTGGCAGCCGGAGCTGTGGCGACGGCTGCGGGAACGGATCAGCGTCCCCGGCCCGGCCGAACGTGTCGGCGCCGCGTGCGCGGCCCTGCGTGCGAACCCCGCCGCGGCGCCGCTGCCACCGCGGCTGTCGTTGTTCGGCCCCACCCGGCTACCGGCCGAGCACCTCGCCGTGATCGCCGCCCTCGCCGAGCACCGTGAGGTGCACCTGTGGCTCGCCCATCCCTCCCCCGCGCTCTGGGCCGCCGTCACCTCCGCAGGCAACGTTCCGCTCCGGCGCGCCGACCCCACCGCCGGTCTGCCGCGGCATCCGCTGCTGTCGTCGCTCGGTCGTGACGTCCGCGAGCTCCAGGTCCGGCTCGCCGGCTCGGCCCCCGCGCTCGCCGACCACCACCACCCGCTGCCCGACCCTCCGCCCACCCTGCTGGGCAGGCTGCAGCGCGACCTGAGGGACGACCTGCCACCCAGCGGCGACGCCCCGCTGCACCCGGAGGACCGCAGCGTCCAGGTCCACTCCTGCCACGGCCCGGACCGCCAGGTGGAGGTGCTGCGCGAGATCGTCCTCGGGCTGCTCCACGCCGACCCCACGCTCGAACCGCGCGATGTGCTCGTCATGTGTCCCGACATCGAGACGTTCGCGCCGTTGATCTCCGCCGCCTTCGGGCTCGCCGAACCGGACGCCCCGGGTGCGCACACCCATCCCGGCCACCAGTTGCAGGTCCGGCTGGCCGACCGCGCGTTGCGGCAGGTCAACCCCCTGCTCGACACGGTCGCGCAGCTGCTCGAGCTCTCCGACGCCCGGCTCACCGCGTCCCAGGTGCTCGACCTGCTGGGCTCCATCCCGGTGCGCCGCCGCTTCCGCCTCGACGACACCGACCTCGACCGCCTGCGCGAGCTCGTCGTCCGGTCCGGAGTGCGCTGGGGGCTCGACGGACCCCACCGCGCTCCGTTCCATCTCGACGGGTTCGCGCAGAACACCTGGTCCGCCGGGCTCGACCGACTACTCCTGGGCGTCACGATGGCGGGCGGCTCCGGGGAGCAGGGATGGCTCGGCACTGCGCTGCCGCTGGAGGAGGTCGACTCCGGCGACGTCGAGCGCATCGGGCGGCTGGCCGAGTTCGTCGATCGGCTGGCCACCACCCTGGCCCGGCTGGCGGGCGAGCACACGCTCGACGAGTGGGTCATGGCGCTGGTCGCCGGGCTCGACGCGCTCACCGACACCACCACCACCGACGCCTGGCAGGCGGCTCAGGCCCGCAGCGAGCTGGCCGACGCCGCCCGTGCCGCCGGACCCCACGCCGGCACCGTCCCTCTCGGGCTCGCCGACGTTCGGGGGCTTCTCACGGAGCGGCTGCGCGGCAGGCCGACACGCGCCAACTTCCGCACCGGCACGCTCACGGTCGCCACGCTCGTGCCGATGCGGTCGGTCCCACACCGGGTGGTCTGCCTGCTCGGGCTCGACGACGGGGTGTTCCCCCGCGTCGGCGTCCCCGACGGCGACGACGTCCTCGCGCGCGATCCCCTGGTGGGCGAGCGCGACCCCCGCAGCGAGGACCGTCAGCTGATGCTCGACGCGATCTGCGCGGCCACCGAGCATCTCGTCGTCGTGCACTCGGGGGCCGACGAGCGCACGGGCGCCCGGCGCCCGCCCGCGGTGCCACTCGGGGAGCTGCTCGACACGATCGAGGCCACCGCCGGTCCCGCCGGTCGCCGGCACGTCATGGTGCGCCATCCGCTGCAGCCGTTCGACGCCCGCAACTTCACCCCGGGAGCGCTGGCCACGCCCGGCCCGTTCAGCTTCGACCGCACCGAGCTCGCCGGGGCGCGGGCAGCGGCAGGCACGAAGGCGCCTCCCGCACCCTTCGTCGGGGGGCCGCTCCCGCCCGTCGAGCGCGAGGTCGTGGCGTTGGACGATCTCGTCGCGTTCCTCGAGCATCCGGTCAAGGAGTTCCTCCGGCAGCGGGTCGGGCTGTCGCTCTTCGCCGGGGAGGACGACCCGTCCGATGCGCTGCCAGTGGATCTCGACGGGCTGGCCACGTGGGCGATCGGCGACCGCCTGCTGCGTGACCGGCTCGCCGGCCACGATCTCGACCACTGCCGGCAGGCGGAGTGGCGCCGCGGGGAGCTGCCCCCGGGTGCGCTGGGCGACGCCGTGCTCCGACGGGTGCTCGACGACGTCGAGCCGATCGTCGCTGCTGCGGCGCCGCTCCTGGTGGACGAAGCAGGGGACCGCGACGTGGACGTCGCGCTGCCCGGCGGCGTACGCGTGGTGGGCACGCTCGGCGGACTCCACGGCACGGCGCTGGTGCGCGTCGAGTTCTCCCGGCTGGCGCCGAAGCAGCGCATCCGGGCGTGGGTCAGGCTCCTGGCGCTCACCGCGTCCAGCCGGGAGCCGTGGTGCGCGGTCACGATAGGCCGCGGCACGCGGTTCGGGCTGAGCAAGGCGAGCGCGGGCCCGCTCGATCCCGATCGGGCCACCGAGCTGCTCGCCGAGCTGGTGGAGCTCCATCGGGCGGGCCTACGGGAGCCGCTCCCGCTGCCCACCGTCGCGGGCCACACCTACGCCTCGGTCCGGCGCGGTGGCGCCGATGCCGAGGCGGCCCTCGACGAGGCGCTGCGGAAGTGGACCAACGGCGCGGGCGCCGAGCAGGCCGACGACGCGCACGTACGGGTCTGGGGGCGGGCTCCGGGGCCGGACGTGCTCATCGGGCCAGGCGATCCCGGGAGCGAGCCCACCCGGTTCGGGTCGCTCGCCATGCGCCTGTGGGCACCCTTGCTGACGGCAGAGGACGTGGTACGGCTGTGACGACAACCATCGGCCGCACCCCCGTACTCGCGCCCGCCTCGTTCGACGTCTGCGGTCCCCTACCCACCGGCACCACGGTCCTCGAGGCGAGCGCCGGCACCGGCAAGACCTTCACGATCGCCGCGCTCGCCGCCCGCTACGTCGCTGAGGGCCACGCCACGCTGCCCGAGCTGATGCTGGTCACGTTCGGCCGGGAGGCCAGCCAGGAGCTACGCGAACGGGTCCGTGAACGGCTCGTGTCGGCCGAGCGGGCTCTGGCCGACCCGCCGGCCGCGCGCAGCGGTGACGACGAGGTGGTCCGGCTGCTCGCCGACGTGGCCGACCACGAGGTCGCGGCCCGCAGAGCCCGGCTCGCCCGCGCGCTGGCCCAGTTCGACGCCGCCACGATCGCCACCACCCACCAGTTCTGCCAGCAGATGCTCGCCGGGCTGGGTGTCGCGGGCGACGGCGATCCGGACGCCGTGTTCGTCGACTCGATCGACGACCTGGTCACCGAGGTGGTCGACGACTTCTACGTGCGCAAGTACGGCGCGCACGCCGCGGGCACGCCCGCCTTCAGCCGGTCCGAGGCGCTCGTGCTGGCCCGCCACGCCGTGTACGACAGGCAGGCGCGGCTCGAACCCCTCGACGCCGCCCCGGGGAGCACCGCACATGTCCGCCACCGCTTCGCCGTCGCGGTGCGGGGGGAGGTGGCCCGCCGCAAGCGGGCGCAGCGGATCTACACCTACGACGACATGCTCACCCGGCTCGCCGACGCACTGGCCGACCCTGCGCGGGGAGCGCCGCAGCGGCTGCGCGACCGGTACCGCGTCGTGCTCGTCGACGAGTTCCAGGACACCGACCCGGTGCAGTGGGACATCCTGCGCCTCGCCTTCCACGAGCACACCACGCTGGTGCTGATCGGCGACCCGAAGCAGGCGATCTACGCCTTCCGTGGCGCCGACGTCGTCAGCTACCTCGACGCCACCGAGAGCGCGCGTCAGCACGCCACGCTCGCCCGTAACTGGCGCAGCGACGCCTCGCTGCTCACCGCGCTCGACGTCGTGTTCGCGGGCGCGGCGCTGGGCGACCGGCGCATCACCGTGCATCCCGTCGAGGCCGCGCATCACGGCAGGCGGCTGGCCGGAGCGCCGGTCGACGCGCCGCTGCGGATCCGGGTGGTTTCCCGCGTCGGGCTGCCCCGGGCGCCCAAGCGCGACCTCGCCGTCGTCGGCCCGGCGCGCGATCTCGTCGCACGCGACGCGGCGGCAGACATCGCCGCGCTGCTGGCGAGCCCGGCACGCGTCGCGGGCGAAGCGGTGGTGCCGGGCGACGTGGCCGTGCTGGTGCGCACCAACGAGCAGGGCTCGCGGATACGCGACGCCCTGGCCGCGGCGGGTGTCCCGGCCGTGCTCTCGGGCACGGCGAGCGTCTTCGGCACCCCGATCGCCCGCGAGTGGCTCACCCTGCTCGAGGCGCTGGAGCAACCGAGGGCGTTCCGCGCCCGCGCGGCAGCTCTCACCTGTTTCCTGGGGCACACGGTCGAGGAGCTGTGTGGTCCCGGTGCCGACGATCTGCTCGACGCCCTCGGCGGCACGCTGCGCCTGTGGGCCGCTGTGCTGCACGACCGCGGCGTCGCGGCCCTGCTGGAAGCGGTCACCACCGCCACCGCGCTGCCCCGTCGCCTGCTCTCCACATCCGACGGCGAGCGGCGGCTCACCGACCTGCGCCACGTCGCGCAGGCTCTGCACGCGGCGGCCGTAGCCGAGCACTTGGGCCCGGCGGCGCTCACCGACTGGCTGCGCCACCGCATCTCCGACGCCGCGGAGGACGTCGGGGCGGAGCGCAGCAGGCGCCTGGAGTCCGACGCCGCCGCGGTGCAGATCATCACCATCCACCGCAGCAAGGGCCTGGAGTTCCCGATCGTCTACGTGCCGTTCGGGTGGGACCGCAACGTCCGCGACCCCGAGGTGCCGCTGCTGCACGACGAGTCGGGCGCCCGCGTGCTCGACGTCGGCGGCGAGACCGGCGAGGGCTGGAAGGAACGGTGCGCGCGGCATCGGGTCGAGGAAGCCGGGGAGGACCTGCGCCTCTTCTACGTGGCGCTCACGCGCGCGCGTTCCCAGGTGGTCACGTGGTGGGTGCCGGCCACCACCACCGCGACGTCGCCGGTACACCGGCTGCTCATCGGGCGCCCGGCCGAAGGCACCGAGCCTGCGGAGGCCTACCGGGTGCCGCCCGACGCTGCGGCTCTGGCCGCGCTGCGTGAGCTGGCCCGCGCCGAGATCGCGGTCGAGGAGGTCGGGCAGCGGCCCGCCGCTGATTTCACCGCGGCCGGGTCCGAGCGGGGTGACCTGCGCGCGGCCGAGTTCATGCGGCGGCTCGACAGCGACTGGCGCCGCACCTCCTACAGCGCGCTCACGGCCACCGCGGGCCACGGCCCCGGGGTCGGCAGCGAGCCCGAAGAGCCCGGCACCGACGACGAGGGGAACCCGGAGGGCGAGGAGGCGGACGGCAGCGGAGCGATCGGGGAGATCGGGGAGACGGACCAGCCCGCCGAGGGCGAGGGGGTGGCGTCGCCGATGGGCGAGCTGCCGGTCGGCGCCGGGTTCGGCACCCTCGTGCACGCGATCTTCGAAGCAGCCGATCTCACGGCGGCCGACCTGCCGGCCGAGCTCACTGCCCACGCCCACGAGCAGCTCGCGATTCACCCCGCCCCCGGCGTCGACGCCGACGTGCTCGCCACCGCGTTGCTGCCTGCGGCGCTCACGCCGCTGGGGCCGCTCGCCGGTGGGCTCCGGCTCGCCGACATCCCCCCGCGCCACCGGCTCGCCGAGCTCGACTTCGAGCTTCCCCTCGCAGGCGGCGACGGGCCCGGCGCCGCCGTGCCGCTCGGCGCGGTAGCGCCGTTGCTGCGCCGCCACCTGGCGGCCGACGACCCGCTGGTGGGCTACCCGGATGTCCTCGCCGGGCTTCCCGAGCAGCAGCTACGCGGCTACCTCACCGGCAGCATCGACGCCGTGCTGCGGCTACCGGACGAGCGGTTCGCGGTGGTCGACTACAAGACCAACTGGCTGGGCCCGCTCGGGCCTGACGGCCGGGCGCCGCTCACCTCGGCCCACTACACGCCCGCGCGTCTCGCCGACGCGATGATCGCCGCGCAGTACCCGCTGCAGGCGCTGCTGTACTCGGTCGCGTTGCACAGGTTCCTGCGCTGGCGACAGCCCGGGTACGAACCGGGGCGCCACCTGGGCGGCGTGCTCTACCTGTTCGTCCGTGGCATGTGCGGCGCCGACACACCCGTGGTCGACGGTGTTCCGTGTGGGGTGTTCAGCTGGAAGCCGCCCGCTGCACTGGTGGTCGAGCTCTCCGCGCTGCTCGACGGCGAGGTCGCGCGATGACCGGAGTGGCCGAGGCCCCGGCCGGGCCGACATCCGCCGTGGCCGCCGAGGCCGGGCCCAGGCACGACGGTGCCGCCGCCACCGGCGCGGCGGGGGCCGGGAGCGCCGCCACGCCGGTCGATCCGGGGGACATGCGGCTCGCCCATTCGGCCACCGGCCTGCTCGCCGCGTTCAACGCCGCGGGTGTGCTGGAGCCGTCCGACGTCCACGTCGCCACGAGGGTGGGGCGGCTCGGTGGTGAGGCGCGCGAAGAGGTGCTGCTCGCGGTGGCGCTGGCTGTGCGTGCGGTGCGGCAGGGCTCGGTGTGCGTCGACCTCGCCGACGTCAGCCGCACGGTCCTGGGCGAGGGCGACGAGCTCGTCGACGTATCCGCCCTGCCCTGGCCGGATCCCGCGGGCTGGCTCGCGATGTGCACCGCCGGGCCCCTCGTCGCCGACGGGGCGGACGCGCCGCCCGGCCGGCCGCTGCGGGCGGTCGACGGGCTGCTCTACCTCGACCGCTACTGGCGTGAGGAGGAGCAGGTGCGGTGCTCGCTCGGTGAGCGGGCAGCAGCCGCCCCGCCGCAGGTCGACCTGCCGAGGCTCGCCGCCGGGCTTCACCGGCTCTTTCCGGCCCCCGGCTCGGAGAAACAGCGGCTCGCGTCGGCGGTGAGTGCGCTGCGCAGGGTCACCGTGCTGGCCGGTGGTCCGGGCACCGGCAAGACCACCACCGTCGCGCGGTTGCTGGCGCTGCTGCACGACCAGCCCGGGCCCCCACCCCGCGTCGCGCTGGCCGCTCCCACCGGCAAGGCCGCGGCACGCCTGCAGGAGGCGGTGGCGGCGGAGCTCCCGGCGCAGCTGCGAGGGCGTGTGCCCGAGGCGGCCACCCTGCACCGGCTGCTCGGGTGGCGGCCCGGCACCCGACGCTTCCGCTACGACCGCACCCAGCGGCTGCCGTTCGACGTGGTGGTCGTCGACGAGACGTCCATGGTGTCGCTCACGATGATGGCCCGGCTGCTCGAAGCTGTCCGGCCGCAGGCGCGGCTGGTGCTGGTCGGCGACCCCGACCAGCTCGCATCCGTCGAGGCCGGGGCGGTGCTGGGCGATCTCGCCCGAGCTCCCGGCCGTCCCGAAGCCGCCCTTGATGCAGCGCTGGCCGAACTCGGCCTGCCCGGTGGGGTGGTGAACGGTGTCGTCACGCTCGACCACGTCTGGCGTTTCGGCGGCGCGATCGCCGAGTTCGCCAGAGCGGTGCAGGCAGGCGACGCCGACGCCGCGGTCGCTCTGCTGCGCAGTGGCCGCCCGGACCTCGCCTTCGCTGCGGCACCCGATGCGGTGCGCGACGACGTCGTGCAGGCGGGGCGTGAGCTGGCCAGGGCGGCAGCCGCGGGCGAGGTGGAGACCGCGCTGGCCGCGCTCGAACAGCACCGGGTGCTGTGTGCCCACCGGCAGGGCCCCTACGGGGTGGCGCGGTGGACCATGGAGATCGAGCGATGGCTCGGCAGCCCCCACGCCGCGCGCGCCGGCGCCCCACGAGGGAGCGCGCCGGCCGGCCCCTGGTACCCCGGCCGCCCGGTGCTGGTCACCGCCAACGACTACGACACCGGCCTGTTCAACGGCGACACCGGCGTGGTCGTGGAACGGCCCGAGGGGCTGCGGGTCGCCTTCGCGCGGGGCGGGCCGCCCACGCTGCACGCGCCGGCGCGGCTGTCGGAGGTGGCCACGGTGCACGCCATGACGGTCCACCGCGGGCAGGGCAGCCAGTTCCGCCGGGTCACCGTGGTGCTGCCCCCTGCCGAGTCACCCTTGCTCACCCGGGAGCTGCTCTACACCGCCGTCACCAGGGCGCGGGAGTTCGTGCGGGTCGTCGGCACGGAGGAAGCCGTCCGCGCAGCGGTGCAGCGCCCGGTCGGGCGGGCGAGCGGGCTACGACGCCGGCTCGGCCTGGAGAGCTGAACGGGCCTGTCCGTGCGGAGCGCGGTGATCGAGGGGGCGGTGATCTTGTCCACACTCGGTAGCCCCGGCCCTGCTGGTGCGCTCGGGTTGAGAGGCAAGGGATTCGTAGCCCTCCGACCGACCGCCCGGATGCCGTATCGCCTGCACGCCTTGGAGCGCCGCTCATGCACGCACCACGCCTTGCGCCGACCCTGAACGACTCGACCGACAGCACTCGCGCCTCTCTTCTCGATGCCGCGCGGGCGATCGCACCCGTGCTGCGGGACAACGCGGATCAGGCCGAGCGCGAGAGCCGACTGACGGCCGAAGCCACAGAGGCGCTCCGCGCGGCGGGCCTCTTCCGTCTCGGTGTGCCCCACGCCGTCGGCGGATCGGAGACCGACCTGGCAACCTGCATCGACGTCGTGTCCGAGGTGGCCGTGGCGTGTCCGTCGAGCGCATGGATCGTGGCCCTCTCCTACGGCATTCAGCACATCGGGGCGTCGTTCGGTGACGCCGTCCGCCGCGAGGTGTGGGGCGATGGCCCCGACGTTGCCATGTGCGGTTCGTTCACCGGGCACGGCCTCACCGCCACTCGCACCGAGGGCGGCCAGATCGTTTCCGGTCGCTGGGCCTCCAGCTCCGGCTGCTATCAGGCGGGCTGGTCCGCGATCGGCGTGCCGATCCTGGACGAGAACGATGTGCCGGTCGACCGGGCACTCGCGATCGTGCCTCTCGACGCCCTCTCCATCGAGGACACCTGGGACATGGTCGGGATGCGCGGAACCGGCAGCCACACGCTCGCGGCCGAGCGTGTCTTCGTGCCGGACCACCGGATCCGCCGTTTCGCCGACATCGCGGAGGGGGCCTCGCAGCCCAGCGAGCCGGTGTACCGGATCTCCACCGGCGCCTTGAGCCTCGTGCTCGTCGCGCCCCTGCACGGAATCGCCCGAGCGGTCTTCGCGCAGACGATGGAACTGGTCGATGGCGGCAAGCCCCTCGCCCTGTCGATCTACACGCGGCTTGCCGACTCACCGAGCGTGCAGGCCACGCTCGCCGATGCCGTGAACCTCATCGACTCGGCCTGGTTGCACATGAGCCGTTCCGCGGATTTTCTCGGCGCAACTGCTGCGGCGGGACAGCAGCCGGACATGGTCGAGCGCACACGCGTACGGATGGATGCCGCCTATGCGTGTCGATGCCTGAGCGACGCGGTGCAGCTTCTCCTGACGGTGAGCGGTGCGAGCTCGCTCTCGCGGGCGAAGGTCATCCAGCGCTACTGGCGGGATCTCGAGACCGCAGCTCGTCATCCCGCCCTCAACGGTGGCCTCAGCCGGGAGATGTACGGCCGGGCGCTCGTCGGCGCCCAGGATCAGGTCAGCCCTCTGATCTGAACTCCGACTCCGAACTCCGGCCGATTCGATCACGTTCGCCGGCGGGACGGCGCGGCGGAGATCTGCGGCGCTCCCCGGCCCCGATCATGTCCCGGTGACGGACAAGCACGAGACTCCGGCCCGAGCGGACCTCGGCGCACAGCAGCACCCGGACACCCACGGCGATCGGCCGCGCCGTCCGGTCCCTGATCCCGCTCAGGTGACGGACAAGCACGAGACTCCAACCCGAGCGGACACCCTGGCAACGCAGCGGCATCCGGACGCTTCCGGTGATCGGGCGCGTGCCGCTGCCGATGTCCGCAACGTTCCCGTCCGCGGCGACGGCGCTGCGCCTCGGCGGCCGAAGTTGTCGTCCCAGGTCCTCGTGCGGTTCGGGATCGCCGCGGTGGGTGTCCTCGCTCTGATCGCCGGTGGTGTGGGCTCGTTCGTGCTGGGCAGCGACGCGGCCGCGGTGGCCGTGCTCGCCGCCGGGACGGCGTTGCTGATCGTCGCCGTGGTACTGCCCCGGCTCACCGAGCTCGACGTGCGGAAGGACGGCGTGAGCCTGAAGCTCACGCAGGAGGCCGCCGCCTCGGGAGCACCCGTCGCCGCGGCCGTGATGGAGAACTCCGGGTTGTCCCGCTTCGCGATCGCCTACGAGATCGTCCACGCCGAGCTCCGGGGCGACCCCGAGCTCGATCACGCGCGGGTGCACCTCCAGGACGTCCTTGTGGAGCGGGCCCGGGCCATGGCCTTCGGTTCCAAGATCCCCGCCGCTGAGGTGCGCGCCCTCGTCCTCGAAGGATCACCGGTGCTGCGCATCCTCGGTATCGGGTTCATGAAGGGCGACCCGGCGACCGCCGACGTGGGGCTCCTGGCGTCGGCGGTCGCCGCCCCGGCGTCGGCGAACGAGCAGTTCCAGGCCCTCGCCGTGATCGAGCAGCTGTGGTCGAGGTGGAGCCGCGACGAGCGGCAGTACCTCCGGAGCCGCATCCGCTCCACGGACTTCCCGCCCGGCACGGGGCGGTCGGCCCGTGCGGCAGGCATCCTCGATCTGCCCGTGGAGCCGCGGCCGCCCCGGACCTGAGCTCATGGTGCGGGGCGGCCGTCAGGCCACCGCCACCGGCTGTGCCTCGCGCTCGCGGACCGCAGCCCGGCGCAGCGCCCGGTACAGCAGGTTGGGATCCCCCAGCCGCCTGCGTAGCTCCCGCTCGAGGCCCGCGATCGGATAGAGGTTCTGCGGCGCCCGCGAGTCCTTGTACTCCGCCGAGGCGAACCGCCCCAACGTCACCTGGCTCCGCGACGCGAGCGTGACGACGTCCCCGGCGGGAAGCTCCGCGCTGCACTCCACCCGCACCACCCCGGCCCAGGGGGCGCCCGGACGGCAGGGCAGCCGGAGGTACCAGGTGTGGCGCCGCCACGGAGCCTCGATCCGGAACACCGGCGTGCGCTGGCCCGCGCCGAGCGTGGCGATCACGGCAGCGAGCTGCGGCGGGAGGTAGTTGCTGTGGTGGGTCTTGACGTAGCCGATCGTGCGGGGCAGGTGCTGGCGGCCGCGCAGGGAGCCATCGAGCACGAGCAGGTCGTCGAGATCGCCGTCGGCGCCGGGATGCTCAGGGGCCAGGTGGCCGCCACGGGCGGCGGTGGCGGCGGCGAACTCCGTGTCGGCGAGCGCCCTCTGCAGGGCAGAGCTGAGCACCTGGCCGGGAGCCACGCCACTGCGCTCGTCGGTGCGCTGCGCCTGGTACGTGCCGGCGCCGGTGGAGATGTCGTCGGCCTCCGGGGCCGTGCTGAACAGACCACGGCGGACCTCGGGCGGCAGCAGGTGGGCGCCGTCGCGGCAGCAGCACACGGCCCCGGCTGCGTAGGAGGCGCACAGCGCGGGGGATGCCTGTCCTTCCTGCTCCTCCACCCACACCTGCGCATCGACTCGCCGCACGCCGTCGACGAACAGCACCGCGGCGGGTGGCCGGATCGATGGGTCGGGATCGATCGGGTGCCAGGTCTGCACCGGCTGCTCGACGTCGAGGACGACCTCGGCGGCCGACTCGCTGAGCTCGGACTCGACGCTCGCGCCGTAGGACGGGTCCCAGGCCTCGACGGCGAACCTCACAGGCCCTCCCGCGTGACGGATGAGGTGCGCTGGTCTCGGCGCACGGCGAACCGTACCGGTACCCGTTCGGCCAGCGCGGCCACGTGCGTGATGACACCGACCATGCGATCGCCCCGCGTGGAGAGGCTCTCCAGCGTGCCCGCGACGACCTCGAGGTTGGTCTCGTCGAGCGTGCCGAACCCCTCGTCGAGGAAGATCGACTCCAGGCGGGCCGCTCCCTTCGCGGCGAGCCCGGACATCTGCGCCGAGAGGGCCAGGGCCAGTGCGAGGCTCGCCTGGAACGTCTCGCCGCCCGACAGCGTTTTCACCGGCCGCCGTGCGTCGGCGTCGGCGTGGTCGATCACCAGGAACTCGCCGCCCTCATGGGTGAGCTCGAACTGGCCGGCGGAGAGCTCGGCGAGACTCCTGGAGGCATCGGCCACGAGCGCGTCGAGGGCAGAGGCCACCAGCCAACGTGGGAACCCGTCGGAGCGGAGCAGGTTGCCGAGCAGCTTCGCGACCTGCTGGGCGGACTCCGCCTCGTCGCGATCGGCGCGGATCTTCTCGGCCGACGCCCGTCGCTCCGCGATGCGCTCCTGCGCCGACCGCGAGCGCGCGAGCACCGCGGCGACGGCGGCGGGCGCGCTGGTGCCGACCGGCGGGGCAGCGGTGACCTGGTGGGCGAGAAGGTCCTCCTCGATCCGTCGTTCGACGGCATCGCGGGCCTCCCGGACCGACCGCGCGGCCCGCTCCGCCTCGGCGAGCCGTTCGGTTCGAAGCGCCGCCTCGCGCTCGGCCCAGCCGGTGAGCGCCTGCCATCCCGCCAGCAGTTCGTCGCCGCCCACGGCGGGCGCACCGAGCGGGACGAGCGGGTCGCGGGCCTGGCGCAACGCCTCCCAGGCCGCCCGGACCTCCCGCCCGACGTCGTCGGCGGTGCGTTCCGCGGAACGCAGCGCCGCCCGGGCGCCACGCAGCTGCGCGTCTGCCTCCCGGCACGCGACGTCAAGGGCGTCGAGCCGGGTGAGCTCCTCGGCGGCCTCGGCGTCCGACGGCGCATCTGCGAGGGCGGCCTCGAGCTGCGCGGTGCGCCGCTCGATCGTCTCGACGGCACCGCGGGCGTCCTGTTCGGCGCGGGCGGCGGAGGTCTCGTCACGCCGGCGCTCGGCTGCGGCCCGGTCGGCCGCGGCCAGTGACTCTTCGGCGGTGTGCCGGTGGCGCTCGGCCGACACGGCGGCCTCCTGCGCGGACGGGAGGCCGGCCGCGCGCTCCTCGGCGGCCTCACGCGCCCACGCGACCAGTGCCGTCCAGCCGCCGAGGACGTCGCCGTCGGCGACGGCGGGGACCCCCAGCGGTACCAGTGGGTCGCGCGCAGCTCGCAGGCCTGCGGTGGCCGCGGCGACCTCGGAGCGCAGCTCTTCCACCCCGGCTGCGGCGTCGTCGCGGCTGCGCCGGGCGCCACGCACCGCGGCGGCTGCCTCGTCGGCGGCGGCGGCGAGCCGGTCGAGTTGGCCGAGCGCTGCGTCGATCTCCGCCGCCTCCGGCACCGCGCCGGGGACCTTCTCATCCGCCCGGCCGGGCAGCACGCCCTGCAGCGCCGACGTGAGACGCACGACCGTGGCGTCGAGCCGCTCCGACTCGGCGGCGATCCGCTCGCGTGCCGCGGCCGCGGCCGCCTCCCGGCGGCGGGCCTCGTCGAGGGCCCGCTCAGCTGCGGCGACGGCCCGTCGCGGAGCGTCGGGGTCGGCGCCGGAGCTGCTCGGCAGCGGCGGGGGCAGCGTCGCGACCACCTGCGCACACACGGGACACGCATCGCCTGCGACGAGTGTGGGCCGCAGCGAGGCGGCGAGGTCGGCCCGCTGCGCGAGTGCCTGCTGCTCGTGGGCGTGGTCGAGGCGATGGCGGGTCTCGGCGACCAGCGCTGCGGCGGCCGCGATCTCCTGCTGGGCAGCGGCGGCACGTTCCGCGACGGCGCGCTGCTCCACCCTGACGCCGTCGAGATCGTGGCGGTCGCGCCTGGCCTGCTCCAGCGGCCCGCGTGCCGGCGCCGTGGCGAGGGCCGTGCGTGCCTGGGCGTCGGCGCTCTCGGCCTCGGTGAGCGCGGCGGCGGCCCGGTCGAGAGCGGTGGCGGCCGCGGATCGGCGTCGATCGAGCGCATCGAGCCCTGCAGGCACAGTCACCGACCGCAGGGTGTCGCGTTCGACCGTGAGCCGGCGCAGAGACTCCTGGGCTTCGGCGAGCGCGGCCACCGAAGCGTCACGGTGCGACCGCGCCTCGTCGACGCTTGCCCGGGCGTCGGCGGCGTCGCTCACCGCGGTGGCATAGGCCGCGCTCGTCTTCTCGTGGCGCTCCCGTGCGCCCGGCAGCTCGCCGGACAGGCTCGCGAGCTCGGCGTGGTGGCGCCGCGCCTGTTCGAGCGGCCCTCTGGCCGGGGCCGCGGCGAGCCGCTCCCGGGCGGTGGTGTCGGCGGACTCGGCGACGGCGGCGCGCTCGGCCGCTGCGGCTCTTTCCTGGGCGACGGCGCGCTGCCGCGCGTCGAGCTCGGCGAGGCCACCGGGCACGGTCAGCGCACCGAGCTGCTCCCGCTCGCGGCGCAGCCTGGTGACCTGCTCCTCCGCGGTGTCGAGCGCGGCCGCCGCGCCCGCCAGTTCAGGAACTGCTACGCCGACGCGCTCCGCGAGCGTCTCCAGCTCGCTCACCCGCGCGGAGGCCTCCTCTTCGGCCTCCGGCGTGGCGTCGGCGTAGGCGGCGAGTTGCTCGGACAGCACCTCCGCCCGCTGCCGTGCCGCCGCCGCCTCGCTGTTAGCCTCCCGCGCGATCACGTCATAGACACCGAGTCCGAGGATCCGCACCAGCTTCTCCTGGCGCTTGCGCGGCTCGGTGTGCAGGAACTCGGCGAAGTCGCCCTGCGGCAGCACCACGCAGGTGCAGAAGTCGCCGAACGGCAGCCCCAGGAGGTCCTCGACAGCCTTGGTGACAGCGCCTGCGCCATCGGCGAGCGGCTCGGTCTCCTCGTCCGGGCCGCCGATGCCTGCGGCGTCGCGCAGCCGCTCCAGCCGGGCGCTGCGCACCGACACGCCCCCGGTGGCCGCCCGCCGCAGCTCGCGCGCTGCGACGTACCGCGCACCGCCCACGTCAAACACGAGCCGGACCGTGCCGCGGTTGACGGTGGGCGCGAGCGCGAGCGCCACCGTGCGGCTGTTGTCCCAGCGCGGTACCGAGCCGTAGAGCGCGAACGTCATCGCGTCGATCACGGTGGACTTGCCCGCGCCCGTGGGGCCGACCAGCGCGAAGTACTCCGCGCCGGTGAAGTCGAGGGTGGTGGGCTCGCGGAAGGACCCGAACCCGGCGATCTCCAGCAGGACCGGTCGCATCAGTGGGCTCCGGTGACACGGTCGTGCAGCCGCGCGAACAACTGCTCGACGCGGGGGTCGGCCACGTTCCTCGTGCCGAGGTACTCCCGGAACAGTTCGGACGGAGCGCGTTCCACCCCGGACGCAGGCCGCGACGACGTGACGGGCGCGGCGAACTCGGGGTCGATCCGCACCTCCAGTGCCCCCGGCAGCATCGCCATCACCTCTTCTCGTAGCCCGGCGCGGGCGGGCTCGCGCACCCACACCCGCAGGAAGTCCTCGCCCACGGTGCCCGCGAGCACCGACAGTTCGGCGACCGTGCCGCGCAGCGTCCGCAGCCGCCGCCCGGCCGTGATCGGGATGTCGGTGACCTTCGCCGGGGTGCCCGGCGCAGCCTCGACCAGGCAGACGACCGGGGTGTTGTCCTGCTCGCCGAAGTCGATGGCGAGCGGCGCGCCGCAGTAATGCACGGGGCAGGGCGCGTCGACGCGCTGGCGGCGGTGCAGGTGGCCCAGGGCCACGTAGTGCGCCTCGATGGGGAAGATCGTGGCAGGCACCGCGTACTCGAAGATCGACTGTGCCGCCCGTTCGCCGCCCCCGAAGGTGGCGTTGAGGATCGTGAGGTGGGCCATCACCAGGTTCACCGCATCGTCGCGGAAGCCGGCGGTGAGTCGCTCGAGGATGTCGCGAAGCTGCTGGTCGTAGGCACCGGTGTTCTCGGCGGGTGTGTTCGTGACCAGCTCGGCGGCGCGCACCGCGTAGCGCTGCGACAGGAACGGCAGCACCGCGACGGTGGCCCGCTCCCCCGTGGACCGGGCCGTGAACTCGACGACCCCGCCCCGCTCCGCCGTGCGCACGGACCCGACCAGCGTGATTCCCGCGACGCCCGCGAGCGGCCGGTAGGCGTCGATGGTGGGGGCGTGGTCGTGGTTGCCCGCGATCGCGATGACCTCCGCGCCTCGGGCGAGGCCCATGAGCGTGCGGATCACGAGCTGCTGGGCCTGCGCCGACGGCGCCGCGGTGTCGTAGAGGTCGCCCGCGACGAGCACCGCGTCGACCTCGTGCTCACGCGCGATCGCGACGATCTCGCGGAGCACCTGCTCCTGCTCGTCGAGGCGCGAATGGCCCTTGAGCGTCTTGCCGACGTGCCAGTCGGACGTGTGCAACAGCCGCATGAGGTGGTCATCGTAGGCGCGGGCTCCGTCAGGATCGGGGACGCACGCCGCAAGCGGTCCCGGAGCCGCTCGTCCGACGGGTCGAAGCCCCCGATGCGAGCATGGGCGCGTGAAAAAGGACGTCGGCGTCGTCGTCGCAGTCAGCCGCAGCTCGGAGCACGAGTTCAGCAAGCCGGTCGAGGACAGCATCGAGCTGCTGGCCGGCCTCGGCGTCCGCGACGACGCGCACGCCGGCGTCACGGTGCAGCACCGTTCGCGCGTTGCGGTGGACCCGACCCAGCCGAACCTGCGGCAGGTCCACCTCATCCACGCCGAGCTGCACGACGAGCTGCGGAGCAGGGGCTTCGACGTAGCCCCCGGCCAGTTGGGCGAGAACATCACCATCCGCGGTCTCGATCTCCTCGGGCTCCCCCGCGGCACCCGGCTGCACATCGGCGCCGAAGCGATCGTGGAGGTCACCGGCCTGCGCAACCCCTGCGCCCAGATCGACGGTCTGCAGCGCGGGCTGATGAAGGCCGTGCTGGACCGTGACGTGGAGGGCCGGCTGGTCCGCAAGGCGGGGGTCATGGGCGTCGTCATCGCCGGTGGTCACGTCCGCCCCGGCGAAGAAATCCAGGTGGAACTCCCGACGGGACGAGCGGTCGCCCTAACCCCCGTCTGACACCACCACCGAACGAACGGCACTCTCGTCCGATAGAGCGGGACGAACGCGCCGTCCGCCCAGCAGCACGCCCGCTGGCATCCCGCCCCAGCGATGGACGACCGGCACCCTCGCCCACGAGGCCCGAACGAGCGGGCCACTCACCCAACAGCACCCGTCACGCCCAAAGCCCGGCCCAGCACGGAACGAGCGGCCCATCCATCCATCAGATCCGCACAAACGGGCCAACCGTTCAACGCAGCGCTGGCGCACCCGGCCCCACCAAGGGCAAGCGGGCCGTGCATCCAGCAGTACTAACGCGCCGTTCACCCAACAGCACCTCTCACACCCGCACTCGCCCCCAAGGCTGGCTCAGCACGAAACGAACGGCCCGTTCATCCACTAGGTCCGCACAAGCGGGCCAATCGTTCAACCGCAGCGCTGACCGCCCCGGCCCACACCACGGGGCGAGGGGCTCGTGATCTACTCCGGCGCGCAGTCCACCCAACAACACCCCTCGCGCCCGGACCCGCCCCAAAGCCCGGCTCGGCATGGAACGAGCGGCCCATTCATTTACTAGATCCGCACAAGCGGGCCAACCGTTCAACCGCAGCGCTGACCGCCCCGGCCCACACAACGGGGCGAGCGGCTCGTGATCTACACCAGCGCGCCGTCCACCCAACAACACCCCTCGCGCCCGGACCCGCCTCAAAGCCCGGCTCGGCATGGAACGAGCGGCCCGTTCATCCACTAGGTCCGCACAAGCGGGCCAATCGTTCAACCGCGGCGCTCGCCCCACCCGGCCCCACCACGGACGAGCGGGCCGTTCGTCCGATAGGTCCGGGCGAGGGGGCCGTTCGTCCAGTCCCGGCGGCGCTGTCGCCGCCGCGCTCGGGCGTAGCGTCGGGGCGTGGCTTCCGGAGTGGTTGCGGCGCTGGCGTATGCCGGCCCGCCGCCGTTGACGCTGGTACGGACGTTCACGTCCTGGCGGTTCACGCCCGGCGTCGCGGCAGCGGTGGCCGTTCTCGGCGGCGGCTACGGAGTGGGGTTGCGCCGCCGGCCGGCGGCTGCGGGAGCGTGGCCGCGCGGGCGGACCGTGAGCTTCGCCGCCGGAGTCGTGATCATCGCGCTCGTCGGGATGTCGTTCCTCGGCGTGTACGACGACACGCTGTTCTGGGTGCGTGCCGTGCAGAACATCGTGCTGCTGATGGTGGTGCCGATGCTGCTGGCGATGGGGGCGCCGTTCACGCTGCTGCGCGACCTGCTGCCCGTTCCGGCGCGCGCCCGGCTGTCGCGGCTGCTGCACAGCAAAGCGGCCCGGCTGCTGACGTTTCCGCTGGTCGTGACGGTCGTCCTCACCCTGCCCCTGCTCGTGCTCTACCTCAGCCCGCTCTACGAGTTGACCCTGCGCAGCGCCGTGGCGAGCGCGGTGGCCGGGCTGGTGCTGGCCACCACCGGGTTCATCTACTTCTGGACGCGCTTCCGCATCGACCCGGCCCCCCGCACGGACCCCTACGGCGTGACGCTCGCGATCACCGTGGTGGAGATGATCGGGGACGCCGTGCTCGGTGTGGTGCTCTGGCTGGGCCCGCTGGTCGCGGCCGGGTACTACACCGCGCTCGCGCGCGACTGGGGGCCGAGCATTCAGGTCGACCAGTGGCTCGGGGCCGGGGCGCTGTGGATCGGCGGCGACGTGGTGGGGTTGCCCTTCATCGGCGTGGTGTTCGCGCGGATGACCCGCGAGGACCATCAGAAAGCCGTCGTGATCGACGCCGAACTCGACGCACGCGACGCCGAGAGAGCCGCCGCGACGGCCGAGCCGGACGGCCCGCAGGAAGCGGACCGTCCGCGGCTGTGGTGGGAGGACGACCCGGAGCTGTCGCACCGGTTCCGGCGGCGTTGAAGCCCGGCGGCTAGGCGATGCCGGCCGCGTGGGGTGAGGCCGGAGTTTCCGGCTCGGCGGGCCGGGCGGCGTCAGCGCGGCGTGCGGCGACGACCGCGATGACGAACAGCCCGATCGCCACGACGCCGTGCAGGACCCCCAGCCCGGCGACCGCGCTGCCGAAGATGCCCAGCAGCACCTGGACGACAACCGTGACCAGAGTGATCGCGGCCCACAGCACGCCGCCCGGCACCTTTGCGAAGAAGGACGCGATCAGCAGCAGCACCGCGATCACCGGCACGATCATCTGCCCGTTGATCCCGTGCACCATGATTCCTTCGGCCCCGGTGTACGTCGCCGTGTGGTTCCGGATGGCGGCCGCATCCAGCACCCCACCGTCGGCGATCCACTTCCTCAACCCGAAGAAGGCGAACGCGATCAACGCGGTCTGGATGACGACCTCGAGCGCCACCAGGTAGGCGAGAACGCGATAAACGGACCTCATGCACAACTCCTTGCCGCTGAGCGGATTGTGATCGGCGGCAGCACCGGCGCCATCGCCCGGAACGGGCGTATCCCCCCAATGTGCACAATTCACGGCGGCGTACCGGAATCTGCACTGCCCGCGCGGTTCGCACGCGGAACCGCACCAGCGCGGCCTTCGCGGCGCCACACTACCGCCATCGACGTGGATAGTTCGCCGGCCTTGCGCCGACGCCCCATCCGGACGAACTCGGCCCATCTCCCGAGGTCGGAGCCATCTCGGCCGCGATCTTCGAATCCGGGCGTTCTGCGCACCCGAGCCCGATGCGTCGATCATTTCCGGGGGCGAAGTGATCGCCGACACTTCCGGCTTACAGTGCCAGCCAATCCGCTGCTACATTTTTGACCGTCACAACTGACTGTGAAATGGCCGCTACGGGCGATCTCAAAACTGTGCCGCACTGGTGCGGATGAATCCGAAAGCACAAGAGTCGATCGGCACCGCGCCGGGAGCGGCGGCCGGCGTTCGACCGCGATGGAGGAACACCGTGCCCTGTGCCCACAGCCACCCGAGCGTGACCCGATTGCTGCAGCACTGGGCGGTCACGCAGCCCGTCACGGTCGCGCTGCGCTTCGAGGATCGAAGCTGGACCTGGACCGAGCTGCTCGATCGGGTCCGTCGTCTGGCCGGTGCGCTCAGGGAGGCGGGGATCGGCGCCGGCGACAGGATCGCCTTCCTGGGAAGGAACCATCCGGCAGCCCTGGAGCTCGTGCTGGCCGGGGCCTGGATCGGGGCGGCGACGGTGGTCGTCAACTACCGGCTCGCACCGGCCGAGATCGACCACGTCGTGCAGGACGCCGACGCGGCGGTCGTCGTGGTCCGCCCGGAGTTCGCTCCCGTGCTCGCGGATCTCGGGTACCAGCGCCGGGTCGTGGCGGTCGGCCCGGAGTACGAGGAGTGGCTCGAATCGGCAGCGCCGCCCGGTGAGCCGCGGGACGCCGACGTCGACGAGCCGTTCCTGCAGCTCTACACGTCAGGCACGACCGGCGTCCCCAAGGGCGCCATGCTGACCCACCGCAACCTCGCGGCCCACAGCGAGGCCGTCTCCACGCACGTCGGCCTCACACGCACGAGCGTGGACCTCGTTCCGATGCCGCTGTACCACGTCGGCGGGCTGGCCTGGGCACTTCTGGCGCTGCACCGTGGGGCGACGCTGATCCTCGTTCCCGATGTCAGGCCCGCCCAGTTGGTCGACATGATCGAGACCTTCCGTGTCACACACGCCTTCGTGGTGCCGACCGTCCTCGCCGGGCTGGTGGAGCTCCCCGACCTCGCCGAGCGGGATCTCTCCTCGCTGCGGGGTCTCACCTATGGCGGCTCACCGATGCCGCTCCCGCTGCTCCGCCGCCTGCTGGCCATGACCGATGCCGGCCTCTACCAGGTCTACGGAGCCACCGAGGTCTCCGGCGTCGCCACGGTGCTGGACTCCGCGGACCATCGCGCACCGATCGACGACCGGCACCTGAGTTCTGCGGGCCGGCCCCTGGCGGGCATCGAGGTGGCCATCGAAGCGTCGACCACCGGTGAGGCCGTCCCGTCCGGGGAGGTCGGTGAGATCCTCCTGCGGGGCGAGCAGGTGATGGCCGGCTACTGGAGGCAGCCCGCCGCCACGAAGGCCGCCCTGCTTCCCGGCGGCTGGCTCCGCACCGGCGACGCCGGCTACCTCGACGACGACGGCTATCTGTTCGTCGTCGACCGGATCAAGGACATGATCATCAGCGGTGGGGAGAACATCTACGCCGCAGAGGTGGAACGCGTGCTGGGCGAACATCCCTCGGTTGACGAGGTGGCGGTGATCGGCGTGCCCGACGAGAAGTGGGGCGAGGTCCCGAAGGCCGTGGTCGTTCCTGTCGGGCCGCGCCACCCGGACGCCGCGGAGCTGCTCCGGTTCTGTCGTGGGCAGCTCGCCGGATACAAATGCCCGAAGTCCCTGGACTTCGCATCCGCCCTGCCACGCAACGGGGCCGGGAAGATCCTCAAGCGAGCGCTCCGCGAGCAGTACCGACGCGGTGCTACGTACTGAACGGCCGATCCCGTCGGCGCCGGCGCCGGCGGCCTAGCTCGTGGATCTGATCACCCCTGATCGGCCCACATCGGCGGTGCCACGAGAAGCCGGCAACGACCTGGCACCGGATACATGCGCACTGCGTGCCGCGAACAGCGCGAAGGCGAACAGCAGGATCCCGTTGATCCCGTGCAGGATCCCCAGTGCGGGTGCATCGATCGCGAACAGGCCCAACAGCACCTGGACGACGACCGAGAGCAGGACGATCACGGCCCACCCCACGGCCTTCGACACCTTCGCGAAGAAGGCGGAGATCAGGAGCAGGACGGCGATGGCCGGGACGATCATCTGCTCGTTCGTGGCGTGGAGTTGGAATCCGACGACTTCACCGAACCCCTCCGCATGGTGCTGGACGATGGCCTCGTCCAGCACGCCGCCCTCATCGATCCAATGCCTCAAACCGAACACCGCGAAGGTCATCATCGCGCCCTGGACCAAGACCTCGAGCGCGATCGCGTAGGCCAGGACTCGATAGACAGTTCTCATGCGCAAACCCCGATGCCGAACCAGTTGATGACCGGATGCCGAGCCCGCGCCACTGCGCCGTCGTCCGGAAGACTGACAATTCCGCCGGTCCGCGTTATTCGGCAGATCCCCCCAACACCACCGCCGGCCACGAGGCTCGCTCCAGGAGCCGCACCACTGCAGTTCCCCCGACGCGCAGCCTAGTCGCCACCTACCCGACCGAGGGACCGCGGCACCGGTTTGCCTGGTTTTCGACATTCCTGCAGAACGAACCGTGCGCCCTGATCGAGCGGTCCGCATCAGAAAAATCAGAGCAGCCGAGGAGGAATCCTCGTCTCGCTCACCGTTCCGTCGGACCCCCGCTCCACACGGTAGGCGTACACGCCGGGTCGATCCGCCACCGCCTCGACGAACTCGGTGCCCCGATAGTGGATGCCGACACCGTTGTCCGTGGCGTAACCGGCGCCGAACGTGCCGTTCCCGATCAGATCGTGAAAGAGTGGCCGACGCCTTTTCTCGGCGTCGTAGTGCACCCCGTTCGAGTACGGAAGAAAGCCCAGCCCATTGGTGAGAGGCGCGAGCTGCCGCCCGAACGAATCGGTGGTGCCGCTCTCGTGCCAGCAGATCGACCCGGCCGAGACACCGCCCAGCACCACCCGGGATTCCCAGCATTCTCGAAGGATCCGGTCCAGCCCATGCACCCGCCAGACCGCGAGCAGGTTGGCGGTGCTCCCACCGCCGACCCAGATCACGTCCTGGGAGAGCAGGTGCCCCCGCACGTCCTCGACGTTCGGCATCGCGAACAGGGCCAGGTGAGACGCCTGCACGTCGTGGGCGGCGAAGGCGGCGTAGAAAGTGGCGATATCGGTGACCGCATCGCCGGTGGCGGTGCCGATGAAGCACACCTTCGGACGCGCGGACGCCCGCGCCAGCTCGAAGGCGTGGGAGAAGATCGGACCGGGGTCGTAGTCGATCTCGTTCCGGTCCCGGAAGGCGAAGCCCATCGAGGTGGCGAGGATCGTGGGAGCGTCAGCGGTCATGCGCTGATCGAATCATCACTCTCAGAACGGGGCGTCGTCTTCGTCGTCCGGCGCCACCGGGAGCCGCGCGAACGGGTCGCGCCGCACCGCACCGTTGGTGGCTGCGCCGGCGCGTTCCGGGTCGCCCGCCGACTCCGAGAGCCGGGTGGCCCAGGCCGGGAACGGGAACTCGACGGCCAGCGGCACCGGGATCTCCGGCTGCGAGACGAACATGGTGCCCGGCTTCGCGATCGTGGCGCGCTGGCGCTGCGACGCCGGCAGGAAGCCGTACTCGGGCCGCCCGGCCTCGGCGGGGTCGAGCCTGCCGACCACCTTCACCGAGGAGTTCGAGACGATCCGCCGCTCCACCTCGCTCGCCGTCTGCTGGGCGCCGATCAGGATGATCCCCAGCGACCGGCCGCGCTCGGCGATGTCGAGCAGCACCTCCTTGATCGGGCTCGAGCCCTCCCGCGGCGCGTACTTGTTCAGCTCGTCGATCATCGTGAACAGCAGCCCGCCGGGCCCGGCTGCCTCCTTGCGGGCGGTCTCGGACGCGAGCACCACGCCGACGACGAACCGCTGGGCGCGCTCGGGGAGGTTGTGCAGGTCGACCACCGTGACCTGGTGCGCGTCGGTGCTCACGCGACGGCCGGGTGTGTCGGTGAGGTCGCCGCGGACGATCGTGCGCAACGGCTTGAGGCTCGAACGCAGCCGGCGAAGGAACGCGTTGATCGTGCCGGTGCCGGTGACGGGGCCTGCCCAGTCGCGGCGGTCGTCCTCGTCGGTGAGCCGGTCGGAGACGAACTCCACGAGGTCGTCGTAGGTGCGCAGCACCTTGCCGCCCACCGCGACGGCGCCGTCGCCGACGGCTTCCGCCTCGCGCCGCAGCCGCGCGGCGACCTGGTGGATGACCATCGTGTACTGGTTGCGCTCGTCCTCCGCGTCGGCGAAGACGTAGGGCAGCAACTCCTCGGCGCAGAACTCGGCGAGCGTCCACCAGAAGGCGGTGACGCCGCTGGTGCGGCCGGTGACGTGCGGACGTCCGGAGAGGTCGTCGGGGGTGGGCGGGGCGAAGAAGCCGGCCGAGGCGAACGGTGCGGCGAGCAGGCCGAGCTTGGCGTATGCCTCGCGCAGGTCGTCGTCGAGGCGCCTGTTGGCCTGGTCGAGGAACAGCAGGTCCTCGCCCTTCACGCTGAAGACCAACGCCTTCGCGTTGACCGACCGCCGCCCCAGCACACCACTGCGGAAGATCGAGTACAGCAGGAAGAGGGCGAAGCTCGTCTTCGTCGCGACGCCGGAGATGCCGCTGATCGAGACGTGGCCGCCGCGGGTGCCGTCGAGGAACTCCAGGTTGACGTAGATCGGCTCGCCGTCACGTCCGAGCCCGACGGGCACCTTGAGGCTCATCTGGTCGAAGTACAGCGCCCGCGCGCGCTCCTCTCCGGTGGCACGCTGGGCAAGCGATCCGGGCGTGGGCGGGACGTAGCACTCCGGTTCCACCCGCGTGGTGGTGACCTCCGCGACCTCCTGCACGTGAGCGGGCAGCACGCCGTCGGCGATGAGGAAGACGTCGGAGCCGAAGGTGGCTCCCTCGTGCCGGGCCCGGACCTCGGTGACCACCCCGGACGTCAGCACCGGACCGATCCCCGGCACGGGACGGACGGTGACCACGACGTCGTCGAGCTGCAGATACTGCTCGGGCGCGAGCGCCACGCTGAACTGGAGCGGGGTGGAGTCCTCGGTGCCGACGACGCGGCCGACAGGCGCTTCCTCGGACACGGTGCCTCCTCATCACTGCTGGTGGGACCCTAACCGGCCACGACCGCTCCACGACCGGGGGGCCGTGACCGTGAGCAGCCGATTGGATGACGCATTGTGTCGGGGACCGGTGGTTGGCTGTGCGCCGTCCCAACTGTCCTCGCGTTCCACTCCACTGGAGGCGCGCCATGCCGACGCGTGACGATCCGTGGCCCCCCGGCACCCCGTGCTGGGCCGACCTCGCGGTCCCCGACGTCCGGGCGGCCACGGAGTTCTACGGCCCGGTCTTCGGGTGGTCGTTCGTCGACTCGGGAGCGCAGTTCGGCCATTACCACGTCGCCCGCACGCACGACCGGGCCGCGGCGGCGATCGGGTCGCTCCAGCAGGAGGGCCAGCCGTCGTCCTGGACGGTCTATCTGGCCAGCGACGACGCCGACGCCACCGCGAAGCTCGTGGGCGCGGCCGGGGGCAGCGTGCTCATCGATCCGTTCGACGTCCCGGGCAACGGCCGCATGCTCGTCGGGCTCGACCCCTGCGGCGCCTCGTTCGGCGTCTGGCAGGCAGCGGGGCAGATCGGCATCGAGATCTACGACGAGCCGGGCGCGCTGGTCTGGGCAGAAGCCCGGCTCACCGACCTCGAGGCAGGCAGACGCTTCTATGCAGCGGTTTTCGGGCACACGTTCCAGCCGAGCCCGGACATGCCGGGCGACTACGAGACGTTCCAGGTGGGCGGTCGGACGGCAGGCGGCATGGGCGGGAAGGTCGGTCCGGCCGGGATGCCCGCCCATTGGCTGCCCTACTTCGCCGTCGCCGACGTCGACGCGGCAGTGGGCACCACCGAGCACGGCGGCGGCGCGGTGGTCACCGGGCCACAGGACACGCCGTTCGGTCGGATGGCAGTGCTCATCGACCCGTTCGGGGCCGCGTTCGCCGTACACGGCGAGCCCTCGGCGGAGCCGCACGACTCCTGACGGTCGGCCACGCTCACCCGTCGGAGCGGGCCTGCCGGGTCAGCTCCGTGATGCGCACGTGGGCATCGGGGTACCGGGCGAGGAGGTCCACACGCTCGCCGAGCCGGAAGCCCGTCCAGTCGAACGGAGGCGCGGTCGTCGTACCCACCAGCGACCACTCCCCCTGCGGTCCGGAGCCCTGCCACGTACCCGCCGGCACCACCACCTGCGGCCGCTGCCCGGCCGCGAGGTCGGGCCCGAGCACCGGTTCGTCGACCCGGCCGCCGGGATGCAGCAGGAGCAGTCGCAGAGGTGTCCCGGCGTACCAGTGGTAGGTCTCGGTGGAGTCGAGGCGGTGCAGAGCGGAGAAGTCGGGGGCCAGCAGCAGGTAGTAGATCGCCGAGGAGTGGGCGTCGAGGTGGGTGCGCCGGAACAGGCCGCCCTCGCCGGGCAGCGGCTCCAGGCCGAGCAGCGCGGCCACCCGCTCGCCCTCGGCGCGGGTCACCATGCCGGCACCGCCGACATCCCGCCGTCCACCACGAGGTCGTGCCCGGTGATCCAGCGGGCCATGGGCGATGCCAGGAAGACGCACGCGTCGCCCACATCGCGGCTCGCGCCCAGCCTGCCCAGCGGCGCGGCCCGTTTCCAGCTCTGCACCCCGTCGGGCCAGTCCTGTGCCAGGCCGGGGCGGTCGATCAGCCCGGGCGACACCGTGTTGACCCTGATCCCGGCGCCGCCGTATTCGAGCGCCGCGCTGCGGGCGAGCATGATCGTCGCCGCCTTGGACGCGGAGTAGTGCGCGTGCCCGCCGGCCGGGCGGGTGCCCTCGACCGACGCGATGAGCGTGATCGACCCGCCGTGTCCCGTCATGACGGCGGCCGCCGCCTGCACGGTGGCGAAGGCGCCTGTGGCGTTGGCATCGAGCACCTCGCGCCACGCCTCGACGCTCATGCCGGGAAGCGCCGCCACGGGCTGCACGCCTGCGGCTGCGACCACGGCGTCGAGCCGTCCGTATCGCTCCACGGCCACCGCCATCAGCGCCGCGCACTCCTCGGGCCGGGTGAGGTCGGCCATGGCGGTCGCGGCCTGGCCGCCCCGGTCCGCGATCCCGGCCGCCACCGCCGCCGCTCGGTCCGCTCCCCGATGGTGGTGCACGATCACGGCCGCTCCCGCGGCCGCCAGACGCGCAGCGATCCCGGAACCGATGCCACCACTCGCTCCGGTGACGAGCCCGACGGTGCCGGAGAGGTCAGGGAGGCCACAATCCTGGCGTGGAGGCACGGCTGGAGTGTGCCGGACGGGGCCGGAGAGCAGGATCGGCCCGCGTTCGGCGTGGCGCGCGATCGTGGGGCGAGTTGATCACGGTAAGTAGTCATTATCGTTGCGAACTGCACGTTTGGACGAACTGCGGGGTGTCATGACCGCCCCTTCAGCCGAATACGTCAACCACTACTAGTCTTATTGCGTTGGATACGTCACTCGCGATTGACAGGACTCCGCGCCCGGCGACATCTCGTTCGCCGATGAGCGCACATGCGCCTGCACGTGCGGGTACTATTCGTAACACTCACACGGTAGGGGGTAGGGGAATGGCTGCTGGCGAGCTCGATCGGCTCGCAACAGGCCTCCTCGAAGGGTTGGGCAAGGAGTACTGGGGCTTCGTTCCCCGGCTCGCGGGCGCCACCGTCGAGCAGTTGGGAGCCACCCGAGCGGTGGGATGGAGCCTGGGAAGCATTCACCGTTACGACCGCACCCTGCGCGCTCTGGGGCCGTTGCGCACCCAACTGATCTGCATGAGCATCTCGCTGCACAACGGATGCCGGTACAACGCCTACGGCCACGCCTACGCGGCCGAGCTCATCTATTTCCGCAAGCGTGGACGGCTGCTTCCGATCGACCCGGAGACTCTGTCCGAGTGGGTCGACCTGCATCCCAACGAGCTGCGCGACCGGCTGTGCGACATGCTGCAGCACGCCGACCTGCACGTCGAGGTCATCTGGATCGACCGCACGCTCGCCCTCGCCACCGGCGAGCAGGAAGCGGTCGACCAGGACGAGGCGCGTATCGCCCATCTCGTCCGCATGTTCAGCGTTCTCGACGCCGTCGCGATCGCCGGCAAGATCGAGCCGGACGAGGCCCACGACCCCATCAACAAGGACACCGCGCTCAAGGCCCGGCACGCGGCCATGCGTAGCACGATGGCGTGAGCTAGAACTGGGCGGTGCTCGCGCCCACCCGCCTCCGCACGGAGGCCCCCCACCGCGAGATCACCCGACTTCCGACGCACCCGGTCGTCGCGCTCGCGCTCACGGCCACCGCCTATCTCGCCGCGTCGCTCGCACTGCACCATCGCGTGCTGGGCGACCTGGCCGGCTCCACCACCGGCTGGACCTCCGACGCCCACCTGTTCGTCTGGTGGTTGAACTGGTTCCCCTGGGCTGCCGGCCACGGCGAGGACCCGCTGTTCACCACGTTCCAGCACTACCCGACCGGCGTGAACGCGATGTGGAACACCTCGGTCCCCCTACTCGCGTTCCTGCTGGCCCCGATCACCCTGACCGCTGGGGCGGTCGCTGCCTTCAACATCGGAATGATTCTCGGTCCGGTGGTTTCCGGTCTGGCTCTCGTACTGGCACTGCGGCCGTACATCAATCGATGGCTGCCGCGCTCAATCGCCGGGCTACTGTATGCATTCTCGCCATTTGTCGCGGCGCACAGTTCGGTCGGCCACATCAACCTCGTCTGGGCCATCCTGCCGCCCATCCTCCTGTGGGCGATGCACGCCATCTTCGTCACGCCGGGTGCCCGCCCGGCCCGCGCGGGCATGCTGCTCGGTGGCGGATTCGCCGTACAGACCGGGATCTACTCGCAGACCGCGGCGCTCGGCGGCGTCGCACTTGTGGTCGCCGCGGCGTGCCTGGCCATCCGCCGGCCCCAGCTCGCCGCCGAGCGGATCCCGAGCGTCGCCAGGGCGGCAGCGGCGTGCGTCGCCACGTACGTAGCGCTGGTCCCCTACCCCCTCTACCTGCTCCTCGCCGGGCCGGCGCGGCCTCGGGGGCAGATCCGGGACCCCGCCACCAGCGGAGCCGACGTCGCCAACGTCGTCGTGCCGAGCCCGCTGTCCTCGCTCCGGTTCGGCACCGGGCGGCTCGGGGAGCAACTGCACTCGCATCCGGGAGAGCAAGGCGGCTACCTCGGCGTGGCACTGCTGATCGTCCTGGTCGTGGCGGTGGTCGCGCTCCGGAGCGCCCTGGTGCGGGTCACCGCGACGGTCGGGCTGGTGCTGCTCGTGCTGTCCTTCGGGATCAACGCCGTGGTGCTCAACCACGACACCGGTATCCCGCTGCCGTGGCATCTCGTCGAGCGGGTGCCTCTGCTGGCCGAGATCGAACCCGTCCGGTTCCAGGTCTTCGTCGCGCTCTGCGCGGCCGTGATCGTCGCGGCCTGGCTCGACCACCTGGCCGACCGGCCCCCCGGCCCGGGCCGCACCGCCGCCGTGGCCGCGACGCTGCTCGCGGCCGCCACCTGGCTCCCGTCGAACTCGCAGGCGTCGGTGCCGGCTACGGTCCCGGCGTTCTTCACCCGCTCCGCGCAGCAGTACCTCGACGACCGCGACGTCGTCGAGACCGTCCCGAGGATCACCGGCGAATGGGTGGGCGGAGCGGATCCGCTGCTCTGGCAGGCCGCCTCCGGAATGGCGTACCGCACGACCGGCGGCTACTTCATCGGCTCCGACCCCCGCCACGACCTGCTGCTCGAGGCGCCGTCGAACCTCTACCAGGACGTCGCCGAGCAGATCTCCGCCGGGCGGCCCACCTCCATGGCGGGCGCCGGCGCCGCGGCACGCCAGCTCCGCACGGCGGGGGTCACGGTCGTGCTCGTCGTCGACCGGCCGGGGATCGACTCCGCTCCGCTGGTCGAGTGGACACGGACCGTAACCGGATCACCCGGGCGGCGCATCGACGACGCCTGGCTCTTCCCTCTGCGCCGGTCGGCCTGACGAGCCCGACAGGCGTGGCAGGAGACCCCTCAACGTCACCTCGACGACCCGCTGCAGCGCCGGGGTGAACTCCACCTGCCCGTGCGCGAGCTGCGGATCCTCGGCGTAGAGGGCGACCAGCGCAGGCGGCGGGTGGGCGGCCTGCCAGAGCGCCGCGGCCACCCCCGTGACCACGACCATGAGATCCATGACGTCGGACTCGGTGAGGTCCGGCAGGACCCGGAGCAGCAGCGCCGTGCCGTCCGCGAGCGACGCGAAGGTCGCAAGCTTGTAGGCGCGCACGGACTCGAGCGACACGTTCCGCTCCAGCGTGAGCGGGGTGTGCATCATCAGATCGCAGAGCAGTGGCCGGTCGGCCAGCGTGCGGGCGACCACGCCCGCCACCCCCTCGATCGAGCCGACCGGCAGTTGCTCGAGCTCGCCGCGCATGCCCTCGACCCACTCCTGCCAGCCCTCGGCCATGAGGTGGAGGTAGATCTCCTCCCGGGTCTCGAAGTAGCGCAACAGCGCCGACTTGTGCACACCGACCTCGGAAGCGATGTCCGCCAGGCTGACGTTGCGCACCCCTTTCCGCAGGCCCTGAGAGCGGGCGGCGGCGAGGATGGCGTCGTAGCGCTGCTGCTTGTGTTCGGGGCTACGGGCACGCCGGAACGTCATCCGGTCACTCGCCATGGACTCATCACAACAGCTTGTCCAGGGTGATGGGCAGGTCCCGGACCCGCTTGCCGGTGGCGTGGTGCACGGCGTTGGCGATCGCCGCCGCCACCCCGGTGATGCTCACCTCGCCGATCCCGATCACGCCCAGCGGCATCGTGGGGTCTGGATCGCCCAGGTAGAACACGTCGATCGGCGGGATGTCGGCGTGCACCGGGACGTGGTACTCGGCGAGGTTGGCGTTCATGATGCGGCCGGTGCGCCGGTCGACGAGGCTCTGCTCCTGCAACGCCATGCCGATGCCCATCACGATCCCTCCGCGCAACTGGCTGCTCGCGGTCTTCGCGTTGATCACCGTGCCGACGTCGAACACGCCGAGCCAGCGCGACACCCGCACCTCCCCGGTGTCCGGGTCGACACGCACCTCGCAGAACTGCGCCCCGGCCGCGGCCTTCACCCAGCGGCGGTTGTCGAGCAGGAACTTGGTCAGGAACCGTGCCTGGCCGACGACGCTGCCCAGCCGGGTGTCGGAGCCCACCGCGGCGTCGACGGAGACCTGGGCGGCCCGCCCGAGGATCGCCGCGTAGGACTCGCCGCGCGCGTCGTCGGTGCGGTAGAGCCCGGCGTCCCTGGCCCGGACGTCGGACAGGCGCTGCCCCCGCAGCGGGGACTCCGCCGAGCGCGCCGCCAGGGCCAGCACCGACCGCTTCAGCTTGTCGCACGCCTCCAGGAGGCTCGCGGCCACGCTCGCGGTCTGGCCCGAGCCGCCCGCGCCCGGTCCGGTGGGGAGCGCGCTGTCCCCGTACTCCACGGTGACGGCCTCGAACGGCACGCCGAGCGCGTCGGCGGCGATCTGGGCCTGGGCCGTGGCCCCGCCCATGCCCATCTCGTGGAACCCGCACCGCACGAGGACGCTGCCGTCGGCCGCGAGCCGGACCGTGACGTTGGCCGCGAACTGCCACGCCGGGTGGTACGCCGACGCCACACCCATGCCGACCAGCCATCTCCCGTCGCGCATCGAGCCGGGCCGGGGCGTGCGGGCCGACCAGCCGAACAGCTCCGCCCCGCGGGCGTAGGCCTCGCGTAGCGCTCGATGGGCGAACCGCTTGCCGTCGATCGGGTTGCGCTCCGGCTCGTTGCGCATCCGCAGCTCGATCGGGTCGATCCCCAGCTCGTAGGCGAGCTCGTCGACCGCGGCCTCCAGCGCGAAGGTGCCGATGGACTCACCCGGGGCGCGCATGAAGGTGTTGGGCAACGTGTCCAGCGTGACCTGGTGCTGCTGCACCAGGATGTTCTTCGCGTCGTAGAGGTGCCGCGACTGGGACGTCACCTGCTCCGGCCCTCCGCCCGCCCGGCCCACCTGCGTCACACTCGTGTGGATCAGCGCGGTCATGCTGCCGTCGGTCTCCGCACCGATCGCCACCCGTTGCGTCGACGGGGTGCGCCCGCCGACGGTGCGGTAGACGCCCTCGCGGGTGAGCATCATGCGGACCGGCCGGCCGGTGACCCGCGCCGCCAGCACCGTGAGGACGGTGCCTGCCCAGATCGTGGTCTTGCCGCCGAAGGCGCCGCCGACGTATGGGGCGATCACGCGCACCGCGGCCGCGGGCACGTCGAACCTCCATGCGAGCTGATCACGCACCCACGCGACGTTCTGAGCGCCCTCGTGGACCACGAGCCGGTCGCCGTCCCATGCCGCCGTGGTCGCGTGCGGTTCGAGGGCGTTGTGGTTGTGTCCCGGGGTGGTGAAGCGCAGGTCCACCGACACCGGAGCCGCGGCGAGCGCGGCCTCGGCGTCGCCCTTCTTCGCGCTGCCCGAGTCCATGGCGGTGTTCTTCTGTGGGACGGCGTTGCGCTCCTCCGCGGCGAAGTCCACCGCAGCGGGCAGCTCCTCGTAGGAGACGGAGACCAGCCGGGCGGCCTCTTGGGCCGCGTCGAGCGTCTCGGCGACGACGACGGCCACCGGCTGCCCGTTCCAGTGCACCTCGTCGGTGTTGAGGTAGTTCACCGACGTCCCCGAGGCGAGCGTGCTCAGGTTCATGTAGTTCACCGGGCGGGGCGGCTTCATCGGCGGCGCGTTGAGGTGCGTGATCACCGAGAGAACCCCGTCGACCGCGAACGCGGCGGCGGTGTCGATGCCGGTGATCCGGGCGCGGCTGACGGTCGCGTACACGAGTGCGGCGTACGCGAGGTCGGCGTAGGGGTACTCCGCGGAGAAGCGGGCCTCGCCGGTGGTCTTGGCCGTGCCGTCGACGCGGTCGATGGGCCGGCCGACGACGGGCCCGAACGTCGTCGTCAGTGGCCGGTTCTCCACCTGGGTCATGCGGCACTCCCCTCGGTGAGCAGCTGCCGAAGCGTGGCGACGATCGTCCGCTCGGCCAGCTCGATCTTGAACGCGTTCTCGCGCTGCGCGACGGCAGGAGCGAGCTCGGCCGCCGCGGCCCGCCGGAACGACTCCGCGGTGGCCGGGGCGCCGACCAGCGCCTCCTCGGCCACGCGGGCGCGCCAGGGCTTCGGTGCGACGCCTCCGAGCGCGAGGCGGGATGCGCTCACGGTGCCGTCGCGGACCTCCATCGCGGCAGCGACGGACACGAGCGCGAAAGCGTAGGACGCCCGGTCCCGCACCTTGCGGTAGCGGGACGTGGCCGCCAGCGGCAGGGGCGGCAGCTCGACAGCCGTGATCAGCTCGTCGGGGGCGATCTCGGTCTCCACGTGCGGAGTGGCGTCCGGCAGCCGGTGGAACTCGACGAGCGGGATGCGCCTGCTGCCCCGGATGCTCTCCACCTCGACGACCGCGTCGAGCGCGGCCAGCGCCACGCACATGTCCGAGGGGTGCGTGGCGATGCAGCTCTCGCTGGTGCCGAGCACGGCGTGCCCCCGGGTGAAGCCACCCACCGCGTCGCATCCGCTGGCCGGCTCCCGCTTGTTGCAGGTGGCGGAGCGGTCGTAGAAGTACGGGCAGCGGGTGCGCTGCAGCAGGTTGCCGCCGACCGTCGCCATGTTCCGCAGCTGACCCGACGCACCGGTCAGGACGGCCTGGGACAGCACCGGGTAGCGCCTGCGGATGACCTGGTGGGCGGCCAGACGGCTGTTGCGGACGAGCGCGCCGATCCGCGCCCCGCCCTCGGGCAGCTCCGTGATCTCCGTGAGCGGGAGCCCCGTGATGTCGACGACCGTGTCGGGCTGCTCGATGTCCTCGCGCATGAGGTCGACGAGGTTCGTGCCGCCCCCGATGAACTTCGCCCGGGGCTCCGACGCGATGGCGCGGACCGCGGTGGCGACGTCCGGCGCGCTGACGTAGGCGAACGGCCTCATCGCGCACCCTCCAGCAGGTCGAGATCGCCCGAGGCGACCTCCTGGATCGACTCGACGATCCCGTTGTAGGCGCCGCACCGGCACAGGTTTCCGCTCATGCGCTCCCGGATCTCCTGCCCCGAGAGCTCTGCGGGCCCGGCAGCGAGGTGTTCGGTGACGGCGCTCGGGACGCCGGCACGGTGCTCGGCGAGCATCCCGATCGCCGAACAGATCTGCCCGGACGTGCAGTAGCCGCACTGGAACCCGTCGTTGCGGATGAAGGCCGCCTGCAGGGGATGCGGCCTGCCGTCGGCGGCGACACCCTCGATCGTGGTGATCTCGCGGCCCGCGTACTGCACGGCGAGAGTGAGGCAGGAGTTGATCCGCTCACCGTCGACGAGCACGGTGCATGCACCGCATGCTCCCTGGTTGCAGCCCTTCTTGGTGCCGGTGAGCCCGAGTTGCTCACGCAGCAGGTCGAGCAGGCTGACCCGCGGTTCCACCTCGATGGACCGGACGGTCCCGTTGATCCGCATCTGAACCTCGACCACGTGGCTCCTCCGTCTCGTCAGTGCGGCGAAAGTTAACACTACGGCGTAGCGCTAACAAGTGAACGGCGGTGACTTAACTGAGAGGATCTCAGGCGCCACCGGCCACTGCGGACGGAGGGGGCACTGCCGGCGACCGGGGGACGTCCCCCGATGGGTCGTGCAGGTCGGCACACCAGCTGGGAGAGTCGCAGGCATGTGCCGCTGGCTGGGCTACTTCGGCGCTCCGATTCGCCCCGAGGAGCTGCTCTACCAGCCTGCGCGGTCGCTGATCGAGCAGAGCAAGAGCCACGCACCGGACCTCTCCGTCGCCAACGCCGACGGCCACGGCCTCGGCTGGTACGGCACGGCGGACGCGCCGGGCCTGTTCCGCAGCGCGTCACCGGCATGGGGCGACCGCAACCTCCGGGAGGTCAGCGCACAGATCAGCTCGCCGCTGTTCCTCGCCCACGTCCGCGCCTCGACCGGCACACCCGTGCAGCAGACCAACTGCCACCCGTTCCGGTACGGCCAGTGGATGTTCGTCCACAACGGGTTCATCGACGCCTACGACCGCCTGCGCCGCGACCTGCTCCTCAGCGTCGATCCGAAGCTCTTCCCCGAGATCGAGGGCACCACCGACTCCGAGCTGATGTTCTACCTCGCGCTGACCTTCGGCCTGGCCGACGACCCGGTCGGCGGCCTCGAACGGATGGCCGGGTTCATCGAGGCCGAAGGACGACGCGCCGGCTCCGCGCACCCGCTGCAGATGACCGTCGGGATCAGCGACGGGGTGCGCCTCTACGCCGCCCGGTACGCGAGCGACGCAGAGGCGAACACGCTCTACGTCAGCTCGTCCGTCCGCGACCTCCGCCTGCTCTACCCCGCGGACGAGCGCCTTCAGCACTTCTCCGACGAGTCCCGGGTGATCGTCTCCGAGCCGCTGGTCGACCTGCCGGGGCTGTGGCGGGAAATACCGCCGGGCACAGCGCTGGTGGTGCAGGAGGGCGATGATCGGGAAGTGCCCTTCCGTCCGTCCGAGCCGTAGCCCGCGAGGCGCTGCGCTCGGTGGGCGCCGCCAGCCTCTACCGTCGTGAACGTGAACACGGGCAACGCGACCGGCGAGGCAGCGCCCCGGCGGCGCAATGCCGCGTCGACCAGGGAGGCGATCCTGCGGTCAGCGAAGATCGCCTTCACCCGGTACGGCTACGACGGGATCGGCGTACGCGAGATCGCGCAGGGCGCCGGTGTGACCGCCATGCTGGTCAACCGCTACTTCGGCTCCAAGGAGCTGCTTTTCACGGAAACCGTGGAGGCCGTCTTCGCAGAGCCGACCCTGCTCACGAACGACGCTGCCACGCTCAGCCGGTTCGCGGCCGCGGCGCTGGTCGGGAACGAATCCCACGGAAATGATCACGTCGACGGGTTCCTGCTGATGCTGCGCTCGGTCTCGAACCCGCGTGCCGCCGACATCCTGCGAGACAGCATCGAACGGCATTTCGAGCAGCATCTGGCGGCCCTGCTGCCCGGGGCGGACACCCACGAGCGCGTCGCGCTGTTCCTGTCCCTCATCGCAGGCTTCCAGCTGATGCACAACGTCCTGGGCAGCACCGCGACCACCCGGTCGGACCCTGCTGCGCTGGCGCGGCGACTGGAAGCCCTGTTCCAACAGCTTCTGGAACGGACTCCCGCCTGACGACCGCCCGGATGCGGGACGGGATCGGTAGCTCAGTCGGCCGAGCAGATCCACTCGGTCGCCAGGTCGAGCGCGCGGCGGTGCAACGCGTCGAGATGGTGCACAGCGGCCACGGGGACCCGGGCCTCGTGCAGACGGGTGCGGCACAACGACGCGTGCTGGCGAGCCACCTGCGTGGAACGCAGCTGCTCGAGGAGTTGGTCGGTGAGCTCGTCGAGCCGCTCACGGATCGACTGCAGGTCGGGCGGGGTGGAGGGAGCCTCCTCAGGATGAGCCTGCCATCGTGCGAGCATCCCCCGCTGCACGACCTTGCTCGCGTCGATCTGGCTGCGGAAGAAGCGGATCGCGAACTCCCGGTCCAGCCCCATCTGCGCCGCCCGGCGGCCGGCCTCGGCGAGCACCTGCCGCTCCCGGAGCAGATCCTCCACGGGAGCACCCGAGCGGTACTTCGTCGCGGCCACGTCGTCACTCACGAGAATGCGCTGAACAGCGAGATCGACCAACGAACCGAAGTCATCGAGTTCGACGGGGGAGTCGACAGGCATGCCAGTTTCCTTACCCAATCTTGAGGGTTTCTTTGGATTCGACCGACTTCCCCGTCGGGGCGGGCGCGCACCACGCCGGACGCGAATCAGTCACTCTCGCATGCTAGCGCCGGGCCTACCCACGAGAATCGGTGCCGATCGTGATCCGCGCCATTCGACGGGACCGGCGCCGGAAAGGCGACGTACGGGTCCTTTCATTTCTCAGCAGGCCCCCAGCTACGGACGGCCAAACGCGTGCGACACCTGCGTCATCCGACCCGACACTGCCACCCCGATCGCCCGGCTCGGCGGCCTGCGTCCGCCGGTCCATCCGGGAAAGGCCTTCGACCCACTCGGACACGGCCCGATCGTGCCGGATTCCTGCATTGATCACGACACGCACGGATTCCTCGGAACAGGGGCAACCCCGAGTCGAGACCGAGCCGGACCCGGCTCGTACACGGCCTCGATGACCTCCCGGCCGGCGTTCGCGGCGTGACTCATGGCCGCTCGGAACTCCGCTCGCTTCTCGACCGTCACCGGGGTGCGCTGCTCGGCGGCGGCATCGACGGACCGGACCAACTGACGCGCGGCCGCGACGGCCGCCGGACCTGGCGAGCGTGGACACCTGTACAGGTACAGGCCTTCTGCGCTACAGATTCTGTTGCCTAGCAGAACGGGCGGCACGAGTACCGCCCCGAATCGCAGTTACCGACCAGGACAAACAAACCCGACGACCGACACATTTCTCGGCAATAAAATGCACGATGTTCATCCGAATCCCGTCGGGTGTCACGTGCGGGCGAACAGAAAAATTCCATACTGCCATACGGCGTCGATCCACTGGTCGTCGAGCACGAAGCCGAGGGCGGAGACGTCGGCGACGAACCGGGGGCGATGGAACTTCGCCGAGTACCCGACGTTGATCGAGTCGCCCCGCCCCATGTGGAGGGTGACACCGAGGCTCTTCAGCGAGACCGTGTGCTCCTCGGTCGCGTAGAGGTGTCCCTCCACCGTGGACGTGGCGTCGTCGTAGTGCGCACGGGGATAGAAGCGGTGGAGCACGAAGTCGCCGGCGAAGCGGCGGTTCAGGTGGGCGAGGTGGTTCTGGCGGAACCGCACGAACGCCGAACGTCCGGCCGGGTCGTTGTAGCAGGCCTCCA
This sequence comes from Pseudonocardia yunnanensis, assembly GCF_039534065.1. Taxonomy (NCBI): domain Bacteria; kingdom Bacillati; phylum Actinomycetota; class Actinomycetes; order Pseudonocardiales; family Pseudonocardiaceae; genus Pseudonocardia; species Pseudonocardia yunnanensis. The sequence continues at coordinate 320,259 of NZ_BAAAUS010000001.1, forward strand.
GCACGTCACGTGGTTTGTCGAGGTCGGCCGACATGAGGAACCGGTCGCCGGGCCGCAGGGTCGCCGCGATCTCCCCCAGCAACGCTGTCCGCTCCGCCGGCGTCGTGTTGCCGATGTTGCTGCCGAGGAAGGCCACCGCGACCGGAGCCTCGTCGCGCTCCCGCAGGCTCGCCAGCCCTGCCTCGTACCGGCCCCAGAGCGCACGCACCCTGAGCTGCGTGAACTCGGCGGTGAGGGTCTCCGCGCTGGCGACGAGCATCTCGCGGCTGACGTCGATCGGGAGGTATGTGGTGGGGCGGCGGTCGGTGCACGCCGCGAGCAGCAGCCTGGTCTTCTTCGCGCTCCCGCTGCCGAGCTCGGCGACCGACCCACAGCCCAGCCCTTCGGCGATCTCTCCGGCGTGCTGACGCAGGAGGTCGTGCTCGACGCGGGTCAGGTAGTAGCTGGGAAGCTCCGTGATCTCCTCGAACAGCTCAGATCCGAGCTCGTCGTAGCCGAACCACGGGGGGATGCGGGGCGGGGACTCCTGCAGCCCGGCGAGCAACGCGTCCTGGTCCTCCCAGAAGGCGTTGTCGACGGGCACGATCTCGACCCTGCTCTGCGTCACTTGCGCTCCACCGGCCGTCCGTAGGGATCACGACGGCTACACGCTTGCGCATCACGCGCTCTCCCGCAGGACGAGCTCGGAGGGGTACCACGTGGCGGAGGGAACGCGAGCCTCGTTGAGCACGGCCGTGGCAGCTCCGGCTGCGATGCGGCTCACCGGATGGGTCGCGGTGGTGAGCGCGGGGCCGGCCCATGCGGCCGCCGGGACGTCGTCGAACCCGGCGACGGCCACGTCGTCCGGCACGTCCACGCCGAGCCCGCGCAGCGCGACGATCGCGCCGAAGGCAACGGTGTCGCAGATCGCGTAGATCGCGTCGGTGTCGGGCCAGCGGTGCAGCGCCTCCAGGGCACCCGACCGGCCGTCCTCGAAACCGAAGTCACCAGGCAGGATGCGCGCGGGGAGCCCCGCGGCCTCCACCGTGCTTCGGTACGCCTCGACCGATCGCCACGAGCACGGCAACCAGCTCGGCCCCGTGAGCATCGCGATGTGCCGCCTGCCCGACGAATGCAGATGACGGACGACGGCAGCGGCGCCGGAGGCGTTGTCGACGTCGAAGGACGGGACGGCCGCCGAGCCGATCCCGATGGATGCCACGCGCCCGCGCAGAACGTCCGGGACCGCGGCGAGCAGCGGCTCCGTGGTGTTGCACAGCACCACTCCGCGGACGCTGCGGTCGGCAGCCAGCCTGCCGAGCGACGCTGGGGCGTCGAGCGGTAACCACTGCAGGGAGACGCCGACACCTGCGCCGTCACACACGGCTGCCGTGGCCCCGAGCACGCGCCACATGTACGGGTCCTCGAGCACGTCCGGCCGGGGCCCGGCAACGGCGACGACGACACGGGTGCCGGAGCCGCCGGCAAGCGCCCTGGCCAGCGGGTTGGGGGCGTAGCCCATCCGCTCGGCCACGGCTCGCACGCGTTGCCGGGCGGGGGTGGACGTGGTGTCGGATCCGGTGAGCGCTCGCGACGCCGTTGCCCGCGACACTCCCGCGGCGCGCGCGACGTCCTCCAGGGTCAGCGGGTCGCGGATCTCCTCACCCATGACTCCCCCACTCGACGGACTCCGAACCCCTGCCCCAGCACGTGTTGCCGGCCGTCAGTACATCATCCGCGGGTCGTCGTAGTACTTGAATTCGAGCAGGTTGTTCGACGGGTCGGCGAGCACGAACGACTCGTGTTCCTCGGCCCGGCCCGCGAAGCGGTGGAACGGCTCGGCGAAGAACGACAGACCCCGGGTACGTGCGAGGCGCAGGAGCCGCTCCCAGTCCTCGGGACGGCGGAACGTCACGCCGAAGTGCCGGGGATAGAGCTCGGGCGCCTCGTCGACGCGGTCCGAGAGGTGACAGACGACCTGGTCGCCGAAGAAGTCCAGGGTGATCCGGTCGGCGTAGCGGCGGGCGAGCTTGCAGCCGAGCCCCCCGACGTAGAACTCCTGAGTCGCGTCCAGGTCCGCCGCCGGGATGGCCAGGTGGAACACGTCCTCGTGGTCGCGCATCAGGCGTCCATGCTCCGCAGGGCCGGCTGCCCCGCCTCGATCGCGTCGTTTCCCCCGGTCCGCGCAGCGGCCCGGGTCCGACGGGGCAGACCCCACCCGCGGCCCGGAGCGCGGGACTTCCCGGTCAGGGGCAGGCTGACCGCCGTCCGCTGCAACACCTCGACGATCACCAGAGCCCCGACCACCGCCACCGCGTACACGGCGAAGCTGGACCAGGGGGCCGGCAGCCGCGCGGCAGGCGAGGCGGCGCCCGCCACGGTGAGCGCCCACAGGATCGTCGGGTGCAGCAGGAACACCCCGAAGGACCGGTCCGAGGCGCGCTCGACGAAGCGCGACGCGCGGCCGCCCGCTCGCCTGTCGGCCCATGCGGCCCCGATCGCATAGAAGCCCGCGGTCACCGCCACCGACCACGGCACCATCACCGGCTGGAACACGTCGGTGGCGAACTCGGCGCCGACGCCGTGCGCGATCGACCACTGGTACCGGCCCTCGGCGAGGACGCCGCCCAGCAGCACCGCCGCGACGATGAGCGCGGTGTGGCCCCGGATCCACGAGTCGACGCGCGAGGCGTGCACCGCGGCGACCCCGCCGAGCACGAGGAAGAACTGGTAGCTCAGCAGGACCGACCCGAGGTAGGGCAGCAGCTCCGCCTTGGCACCGGTGGGCACCGGGTCGTGCAGCCACAGGTCGATCAGCACCTGCAGGAACGCGCTCGCGGCAAGCAGCATCCCGTGCCGGCCCCGGGTGACCAGCAACAGCCGCCGGAACAGCGGGAACACCAGGTAGAACTGCAGCGACACCAGCAGGAAGTAGAGGTGGAACCACGCCGTGCCGGTAGCCACGTTGCGCAGCAGCCCGAGCAGCGCCGGGCCGATCGGAAGCGGTGCGGTGACCAGTCCGAGTCCGGTGTAGACCACCGACCACACCACGTACGGCACGCCGACCAGCAGGAGCCTGCGGCGCCAGAACGGCACCGGGCGCACACCGGCGTCCCGGTAGCGATGGGTGAGCACGAACGCGGTGAGGACGAAGAAGGCCTCGCGGGTGAAGTGCAGCAGCATCACCACGGCACCGCCGGGCACGCTGTCGAGCGGGTTCACCGTCGAGACCGTGTGGACGCCGATCACGCAGGCGAAGGTCAGCACCCGGACCATGTCAGCCGGGTAGATGTGGACGGTGCGGCCCATGGGGCGCCGGAGCTCGAAGGCGCCCGCCGTCATCGGCCGCTCGCCGCGAGCTCGTCGGCGAGCTGGCGGCGCAGCTCGGTGCGGCGCACCTTCCCCGTCGGTGCCAGCGGGAAGCCTCCGACCAGCCGGATCTCGGCGGGGCGCTTGTAGCGGGCCAGGTGAACGGTGCAGCGCTTCACCAGCCGCCGGACGAACTGCGCGCCCGCAGCGGCGTCCAGCTCGTCGACGGGGCGGATCAGGGCGATGGGAACGGCGCCCAGCACGTCGTCGGGCCGCCCGATGACCACCGCGTCGGCGACACCGGGCTCGTCGAGCAGGATCTCCTCGATCTCGCGCGGGTAGACCAGCTCACCGCCGCGGTTCACCACGTCGTCGGCGCGCCCGACCAGGTACAGGTACCCGTCGTCGTCGAGCCGGCCCATGTCGGCGGTGTCGAGCCAGTGCGCGTCGTCGATCCGGTCGGCACCCCTCCCGTCGGCGTAGCCGCGGATCACCCCGGCTCCACGGATCCGCACCCGGCCGACCGCACCCGGCGGGCACACCGTGCCGTCGGGTCCGATCACCTCGAGCTCCACGTCGACCGGCAGCCCGACCGACCCGGGCCGCGCCGGGGCGTCGAGCGGGGTCGCCGTGATCTGGCTCGCGGCCTCGGTCATCCCGTAGCTCTCGACGACCGGCACCCCCGTGGCTGCCGCGATCAGCCGTCCCACGCTCTCGGAGAGCGGCGCGGAGGCGGACCGCACGAACCGCAGCCGCTGCGGAAGCACCGGGATCTCCTCCCGGGACAGGATCGTCAGGACGGCAGGCACCGCGTTCAGCCACGTGATGTCGTGCGCCGCGAGCAACGGCCAGAACCCCGTGCGGTGGAAGCGGCGGTCCAGCACGAGGGTCGCCCCCGAGACCAGCGTCGCGAGCAGGCCCACCACCTGGCCGTTGATGTGGAACAGCGGTAGCGGGTTGAAGCCGCGGTCGGCGGCGGTGAGCCGGTGGTGGCGCGCCACGGCCCCGGCGACGTGCAGCAGTTGCTCCTCCGCCAGCACGACCGTCTTGGGGGCTCCGGTCGATCCGGAGGTCAGCAGGGCGGCGGAGCCGGGCGGGCCGTCGTCGGGCACCGGGGCGGCCGGATCCGCGACCGGGTCCACCGGCAGCCCGGTGCCGACCTGCACGCGGAGCCCCGGGCGCAGCGCGCGGTCGGTGATGACGAGAACGGGACGCAGGGCCATGCGGGCCCGGTGCGTCTCAGCCGGGGTGGCCTCCGGGTTCACCGGCGCCGAGCAACGCCCGGCGGCGATCACCGACAGGTGCACGACGGCGAATGCGAGGGGGTCGTCGATGTCGACCAGTACCCGCGCGCCCTGCGGCACGTGGAGCGCGTCCAGCTCACGCGACCATGCGCGGGCAGCCGCGTCGATGCCGGCGTTGTCGATGACCCGGTGGGTGCGGGCGTCCTCCAGGAACGTCTTGTGCGGGTGGCCGGCGGAGCGGGAGCGCAACAGACCGCGCAAGCGGATGGGCACGAGAGTCCACGCTGGACGAGCTTGCTGTGCGCGTGCTGTGCAGGGCATGTGAAGAGCCGGTCCGTCCGCACCGCGGTCGATGCCGTGCGCCTGACGGCTGTGGCGCCCCCCACCTCACACCGGATGCCGCCGTCATGGCGATGACGGTCCCTCACGTCCGTCGCGATGACGAGGTTCGTGTCCAGGAGGCTCACGCCGCGACCGCGGAGCGTGGAAGACGTCGTCGACGCGGTCCCGGTCGGCGCTCCACTCTGGGTCGGCCGGGCCACTGAACAAATCGGACACCTCCGTGTACGTGCGCCAGACCGCCCTGTACCCGGGAGCCACCGCAGTGGCGAGCGGGGGCCGGGCCGCGTGCGCGGCCCGGCCCCACCCCCCTCGGGCCAGGGATCAAGCGTCGCGCGACTCGGGGCTCCCAGACCGGTTCGCGTCTGATCGACCCCTCGTCGGCTGTGAATACAGTCGACCAGCCCGGGGTTTCAACGTGAATAACGATTCCTGTTCGACACCATGCGTTTCCTCTAGCACGGTCGCGGGAGCAGCCCGGCGAAGTGCTCACGCCGCCATCCGGTCGGCGTCGTCCCGAACTGCCGCCGGAATGCTCGTAGGAACGTACTGAGGTCGCGAAAACCGACGGCAGCGGCGATGCTCGATATCGTGCGGTCGTACCTCGGGTCGGACAGCATCACCTGTGCTGCGAGCAGCCGCTGCTCGCGAAGGTAGGCACCTGGCGTGGTCCCGATCCGCTCGAAGAGGGTGTACAGGTGGGCAACCGACACGTGATGCCGCCGCGCCAGCTCCTCGACCCGCAGTTCTGGGTCGGCCAGGTGTTCGCGAACGTGTATCCGCATCACGTCGAGCAACACTTGTGCGGCGCCGTCCCCGCCCGGTATCGAGGGGCTGACGTCCCGCAACGCCATCGCGAGCAGATCGATCGCGGCGCGCCCGGCGTCGAGCCGCTGGTCGTCGGTGAGGTCGTCGGCGACCTGAAACAGCCGGCGGAGGTAGGTGGACAGCATCTGCATGGCCGGGTTTGCGGGGTCCACGGTGCGTGCACAGGCCTCGGTGATCTCCACGGTACGGAGCGGGAGTAGCTCACGGGAGAAACGCAAGGCCAGGCTCCGGGCCGCCGTCGGCGAGGCCCGCTTCCACGGGCTGCACACCTCCGATAGCACTCCCGAACCGGCCGTCAGCTCGGCGAAGCGGTCGTGCTGGCGTACGTAGGCCCGGCCGGCCATCTGTACGCAGAAGAGCATCAGGTTGTCTCCCGTCGCCTTCGCTGCCATCCGGTCGGTCCGGACCGACGACATCGGCCCTCCCCAATGCGACCGAGAGAGGGTTAGGGCGTCGCCCAGCTCCTGGAACGCCACACACCCGTGATACTCGGGACGCGTCCAGGCGATCACCGGCATGAAGGACTTACTGGCGACGTCCTCCAACTCCTCACCGTAGAACTCGTGGATCTGCACGGCCCGACGCTAACTCCGGATCATCCGCCCAGGCAGGAACCACAAGACCGCTTGTCAGACCCGTTAGATACGGGCGGGCGTCTCGTAAACGATCCGTTCCCGACTGGATCCCCGCCATCGGCCACGCCACTCGTCCAGGACCACTCGATCCCAGAGGCAGCCCTTCGGCCGCAGGGCCCGGGCAAGCCGCCAGGTACTCGACGTGGTGGGCCGACGCCAGCCCGACTCAAGCCGCTTGATCGCCGTCGGGTTCATCCCTGCTGCCCGCGCGAGATCGTCGACGCTACCGTGGCCGCGCTGACGCGTTGCGGCATCAGAGGCGTTCACCTCACCGAGCAGGCCGGTCTGTGGTACGTCTCCGAGATGAGCCCCGAGAGGAGCACTGCCCCGGAGCGGGTGGCGTGGAGGTGGGCCGGGGTAGTCCCGGCCGCGCTCGCCGCGTGCGCCGGCGGGGTCGACCTGCTCGCACTCGCCGGGCTCGGTGGCGCGTTCGCCAGCATCGTCACCGGCAACCTGGTGACCACGGGCTACGGACTCGGCACGGCGAACATGGCACTTGCGGCGCCGCCGGGCATCTCCGTGGTCTGCTTCACCGTCGGCGTCGTCGCCTCGACGCGGGTGTGGCGACATCGCCCGGAGGCCGTCATCGGGCTCCTGCTCGCCGAACTGGTGCTGCTGGCAGGCGTGGCCGCGGGCTGGATCCTCACCGGCGCGCACCCCGGACCGCTCGTGTCGTTCGTCCTGCTGGGCCTCGCCTCGGTCGCCATGGGCGGGCAGAGCGTGGCGGCGTTGCGCCTGAAAGCCTCCACCACCTACATGACGGGCACGCTGGTCAGCGTGCTGCAGGACGTCGTGACGGGCCGCGCCGGGCGTCGCCGCTCGGCGTTGCGCCAGCTCGCGGCGCTGGTGGCGGGAGCATGCGCGGCCGCCGCGCTGCTGCACCCGGTGCGCTGGGCCGTCCCGCTGCTCCCCGTCGTCCTGCTCGCTGTGTCGATCGGGCTGGTGCTCGCCGACCGCGCGTCGATCCGCTGATCAGGACGACGACGGGTGGCTTTCCGTGGCGACCCCTCTGACCGCCACGGAAAGCCACCCTCTCCGGCTTCGCCGGAACATCGGACGGAGCCCGCTCCCCAGCCCGCTCCGTCCGCCACAGGGCGACTCCCCAGTCACCCGTGGTCGTATCGATGGCCGCCGCGGGCGGCCGGGTCTCAGGCGGCGGCCGGAACGTGGTGGTTGGCGAGCATGAGCCCGTCCGGATCCACCCGCCGCCGAATCCGCTGCAGCCGCTCGTAGGCCTCGGGGGCGAACCCGAGAGCCGCGTCCACCGGTCTCTCGGCGAAGTTGAGGTAATGCCCGCGGCTCCAGGGCGCCATCGCGTTCTCCACGCGTTCCGCGTCCCGTTCGCCGATCCTCACGGCCGCCGGCTCGGCGACCAGGGCACAGGCGAACATGGCGAACTCCCCGTGGAGCATCGCCAGCGCCCCGGCACCGGGGTGGGGCCTGCCACACGCGCCACCGAGCTGGCGCAGCTCCGCCACGGCGAGGCTCGAACCGGAGTCCGGTCCGGCGGCCTCGACGAACGCGTCCACGCCCGCTGCCGGCAACGAACCGAGCATGCTCGCGGAGGCCACCGCGGGCGTGGGGCCCTCGGGGTCACCGTGCAGGCGGCCCAGGTCACGGGCCGGCATCCGTCCGAAGGTGTCGATCTCGGGTCCGAGCTCCCGCAACGGGGCGAGGATCTTCTCCGCGGCCTCGTCATCGGCCAGGACGGCACCGTCGATCATTGCGACCTGGCGCCCCCGCAGCGGCGGCGGCACCACCTCGATCGAGGGAAGCTGCAAGATCCGGCAGGACGTCGACACCTCGTCGGGTGCCTCGGTCGTCCACTGCGTCCACCGGGCGAACACCCGGCTCGCGTCCCGCCAGTCCCACACGAGCGCCCCGCCGTAGACCGACGTCACCGGGTAGAGCGCGAACTCCAGAGCGGTGACGACCCCGAAGTTGCCGCCCCCGCCACGCAGCGCCCAGAAGAGCTCCGGGTCGGAGTCGGCGTCGACCCGCGCGAGCTCACCGTCGGGAAGCACCAACTCCACGGCCAGCAGGCTGTTGCACTGCATCCCGAACCGGCGGGCGAGCCACCCGATGCCTCCGCCCAGCGAGAACCCGGCCACCCCGACGTCCGGGGACGACCCGTGCAGCGCCACGAGCCCGGCCGGGGCAACCGCGACGCCGACGTCGCCCCACAGCACGCCGCTGCCGACTCGCGCCCGCCGCCGTTGCGGATCGACCGTGACCTCACCGAGCAACGACGTGCGTAGCAGTACCGCGTCCTCGAGCCCCTCCAGCGGTCCGGCGTTGTGGCCGGTGGACTGGGGCGCGACCCGCAGGCCGGCCCGCGCGGCCGCACGGACCACAGCAGCCACCTCATCCGCTGTACGCGGCTGCGCGACCGCAGCCGGCCACTGCTGCACCATGAGTTGCCATGGGTGCCGGGCGCCCTCGTAACCGGGGTCCTCGGCCAGGTGGACCGTGGCGCAGGCCGCACGCAATTCGTCGAGACCGCGGTACACGCCGATCGGGTTGCTCGTCACGCCCTGCCACACGACGCACGGGCACAAGCGGTTCACAGCGCCGCGCGTTGCGTCCGGCGCCGATTTCTCCTAGTCCTTGAGCTGCAGAGACGCATTACGGCATGACCGGTATCACATTTCGCGGTCGACGCCGGAATGATCACTGTGCGTAGCTAAGTACGGCTGCCGAGGCCCCTGATCGTTCCGAGATCAGGGTTTCCGCCTTCCCGAGGGCTGATCGGCAGATCTCGCAGCGATCACCTCGCGGACGAAGCGCTCCTTGCCCGCGGTGTAGGCAGCGAGCGGAACGATCTCGTCGGCGACATCGAGGGTGGCGACCTGCGCCTGCAGATCGATGATCGGCTTCGCGGCCAGCCCTGGCACGGAGGTCGAACCGACGTGCTCGACCGCCGCTGTGAGCCAGGGTGCGAGCAGCTCCTGCAGAAAATCGCGTTCCCGGAGACCCCGGCCTGCCCATGCCGGGTCGTGGTCGACGACCTCGACACGCTCGGTGGCCCAGACCGGCCATGCCGCCCTCTGCACTCGGTCCGGTTCAGGCATTCGGTGACCTTATCGACGAAAACTCTGCACCGACCCCAACGAATGCCGCTGCGACGAGTGTGGGATCTCGGGGTTGTGATCGGGGCCGTCCCGGAGGTCTCGGACTCTCGGGATGCTTAGCGTTCGGGGCCATGATTACAGCACCGTTTGTCACAGTTCCCACGCAGGCTCGGACGGTACAGGGCGTCTGCCTCATCCTCGGCCCCGTCCTCAACGCGGCAGCGACGTTCCTCTGGACGGACGGGCGGCACGGCGTCGTGGGCGGCGCGTTGGTGGCGTGGTCGTGCGTGCTGTGGCTCCCGGGCCTGCTCGGCTTGTGGGAGATCGTCCGCTCGAGCAGGCCCGTGCTCGGGTCGGTCGGTGCCGCGCTGGCGGTGATCGGCTCGTTCGGCGGCATCGCGTTCGGGCTGCAGGGGTTCTACGAAGGCGCGTTCGGGCTGGACAAGCAGCAGAGCCTCGACGCCCTCGCCGCGTACCCGCTGACGTCGCAACTGGTGCTGTGGCTACCGGGGCCGATGTTCCCGCTGATGCTCGTACTCCTGGCTGTCGCCCTCGCCCGGACGCGGAGCGCGCCCATGTGGATGTGGGCCGTGCTCGGCATCGGCGGCGTCCTGTGGCCCGTGAGCCGGATTCCTCGGATCGAGGCGATCGCCCATGTCGCGGACCTCGCGGTGCTCGTCCCGTCCGTGGGCCTCGGCGCGATGCTCATCGCGAGCGCGCTGCCGCTGCGCCCGGCCCGGTCGGCGGCCTCGGCATAGTTGCTGCGGAGTGACCCGACGGTGAGATGTACCCGGGTGGCGGCGTCCGAGCAGGGCTTTCACAACTTCGGAACAGCGACAGAGCGCCCCAACAGGTGCACTCTGGACGGGACAGCCTCGACAGGAGAACCGTAATGCGGACCGTACTCAACGTGATCTGGCTCATCCTCTGCGGCGTCTGGCTCGCCATCGGCTACGTGCTCGCCGGAATCATCTGCTGTCTGCTGATCGTGACGATTCCGTTCGGGCTGGCCGCGTTCCGAATGGCCGACTTCGCGCTGTGGCCCTTCGGCAGAAGTCTCGTCAAGCGCGCGGACGCGGGCGCGCCGTCCACCATCGGCAACATCATCTGGATAATCTTCGCCGGATGGTGGCTCGCGCTGGCGCACCTCACCACGGCCATCGCGCTGGCCATCACGATCATCGGGATCCCGCTGGCGTTGGCGAACCTGAAGCTGATTCCCGTCTCGCTCGTCCCGCTCGGCAGGGTCATCGTGGACAACGACGACGCGCAGGCCCGGTACCCGACCGTGTACTGAGTACGTGGGTAACTGAGCACGTGGGTACTTGTCGCCGAGCGAGGAGCTGATCTGGCGTGGAGCACGTCGCCCGTGGCCGGAACTACATCGACGGCCGCTGGGAGGAGGGCGACGGCACGGCTCTGGAGGTACGCGACCCCGCCACGGGGGACGTCGTCGCCCTCGTGCCCGACTCCACCGAGCAGGACGTCGACCGAGCCGTCAGCGCCGCGAGGCGCGCGTGGAACAGCTGGCGCTGGGTCAACCCGACGGTCCGGGCCGGCTACCTGCACGCCGCGGGCGACGCTCTCGCCGCTGCGAAGGTACAGGTGGCGGCGGCCATCACCCGGGAGATGGGCAAGCCGATCCCCGAGGCCACCGGCGAGGTGGAGAAGCTCGCGAAGACCTTCCACTTCTACGCCGAGGAGGCCACGCGGATCACCGGCGCCACCCTGCCCAACGAGGAGGACGGGTTCACCAGCCTGGTCGAGAAGGAGCCGATCGGGGTCGTCGCGGCCATCACGCCGTGGAACTACCCGGTGGAGCTCATCGGCTGGAAGCTGTGCGCAGCGCTCGCCGCGGGCTGCACGATCGTGGTGAAGCCATCGGAGTACACGCCGTCGGCGGCGATCGAGGTGTTCCGCTGTCTGGAGGCGGTGGAGCTGCCCGCCGGTGTGGCCAACCTCGTCACGGGCGCCGGCGCGACCGGACGGGCGCTCGTGGCCCACCCGGCGATCAGCAAGGTGGCCTTCACCGGTTCCGCAGCCACGGGGGAAGCGATCTTCAAGACCGTCTCCGGGGTGAAGCCGCTGTCCATGGAGCTGGGCGGCAACTGCCCGCTCATCGTCACGGCGCGGGCCGACATCGACCAGGCGGTCGCCGGGGCGCTGCGGCGTTCCTTCCGCAACGCCGGACAGATCTGCATCGCCATCAACCGCGCCTACGTACACGCCGACCTGTACGAGGAGTTCGTGCAGCGGCTCGCCAAGGCTGCAGAGGGCCTGGTGGTCGGCGACGGTCTGCGCGAGGACGACGTCGACGTCGGCCCCGTCACCAACGTCGAGATCCTCGAGAGGTGCGAGCGGCACGTCGCCGACGCCCGGTCGAAGGGAGCCCGGGTGCTGGTCGGCGGTGCCCGTCCCGGCGACCGGCCCGTCGGCAACTACTACCTGCCGACCGTGCTGGCCGACTGCACGCAGGACATGCAGGTGATGCACGAGGAGACCTTCGGCCCGGTCATCGGGGTGAGCCCGTACGACGACCTCGAATCCGCGATCGAGCTGGCCAACAGCACCCCCGCCGGTCTCGCGGCCTACGTCTACTCCGAGGACCTGAGCGAGGTGTTCGCCCTCGGCCGCCGCCTGGACTTCGGCAGCGTCGCGGTGAACAACGTCGACGCGGGCACGATCAACGCCCCCTACGGCGGGCGCAAGGGCAGTGGCTTCGGCTACGAGCACGGCCGGGAGGGCATGGAGGGATACCTCCAGATGAAGCACGTGCGGGTTCGTCACCGCAGCTGACACCCACCGGACGCCGGGAGCGGCTCGACGGCGAGCCGCCGGACCAGGGAGAGACGCATGACGACGTGTTTCATCGGGATCGATCTCGGAACGTCCGCCTGCAAGGTGCTCGCCCTCGACGCTAGCGGGCAGGTCCTCGCCACCAGCGTGCGCGACTACCCGGTCGTGACGACCCGGCCCGGATGGGCGGAGCAGGACCCCGCGCTGTGGTGGCGGGCCACCGACGACGCGGTCCAGGAGCTGATGGGTCGGCTGCCGGCCGGTGCCTCCGTGCGCGGGTTCGGCCTGAGCGGACAGATGCACGGCCTCACCGCGCTCGACGAGGAGCGTCAGGTGATCCGCTCGGCCATCCTGTGGAACGACCAGCGGGCGGCGCCGCAGTGCGCGGAGATCACCGAGCGGGCGGGCGGTTTGCCGGGACTGCTGGACCTGGTGCAGAACCGCATGTTGCCGGGGTTCACCGCCGGCAAGATCCTCTGGCTCCGCCAGCACGAGCCCACGTCGTTCAAGGGCATGCGGCACCTGCTCAACCCCAAGGACTTCATCCGCCTGCAGATGACCGGTGAGCTCGCCACGGAGGTCTCGGACGCGTCGGGCACCGGCCTGTTCGACGTCCGCGAGCGCCGCTGGTGCAGCGACCTGTTGCGGTTGCTGGACATCCCGGAGGACCTCATGCCGCCGGTCGTCGAGTCGCCCGAGGCGACCGGCACGCTGTTGCCCGAGGTGGCGCGGCGCTGGGGCCTGCCCGCGTCGACGCCGGTGTTCGGCGGGGGCGGGGACGCGGTGATCCAGACCACCTCGATGGGAATCATCGACGACGGCGCCATCGGCATCACGCTCGGCACGGCGGGCATCGTGGCGGGCGCGAGCGGCTCCTGCCCCGATGACGTCGACGGCACGTTGCAGATCTCCTGCGGGAACGCGCCGGACCGCTGGCACGTGATGGGCGTGTCCCTGGTGGCAGGCGGCGCCTTCCAGTGGCTGCGGGACATGCTGCGGACGCTGGTCGGGCCGCAGCTGCAGTACGGCAGCCTCGTGGAGCTGGCCCGCCAGGCACCACCTGGGTCCGAGGACCTGCTCTTCCTCCCCTACCTGCTCGGCGAGCGCTGCCCGCACGTGGCGCCCGACGCGCGCGGCAGCTGGGTGGGCCTCACCCCGATGCACTCGGCCGCCCACCTCTCCCGCAGCGTGCTGGAAGGGGTGCTGCTCAACCTGCGCCAGATCGTGGAGGTGTGCGAATCCACGGGCCTGGACTGCACGCAGGTGCGGGTGTCGGGTGGGGCCACCGTCGAGCCGTTGTGGCTGCAGATGCTGTCCGACGTGCTGAACCGGGAGGTCGTCACGGTCACCGGTGCGGCCGAGGGCGGCGCGTACGGAGCCGCGCTGGTCGCCGGGGTCGGCACGGGTGACCTCGGAACGCTCGCCGACGCAGCGGGTCTCGTCCGGGAGACCTCCCGCTTCACCCCCGACGCCGGCAACGCCGAGGTCTACGAGCGGTTGTTCACCGTGCACCGCGGCCTCTACGGCACCTTGGAACCCACCTTCGCCCTGCTCGCGGACGCACAGCGATGACCGGCGCAGCGATGACGGCAGTGCGGCGATGACGGCAGTGCGGCCACGCACCGAGCAGGACCGGGCCAAGGTCGCTGCCGGTGTGCACGCCCTGGACACCCAGGTCCGCAACGGGATGCTCCTCGGACTCGGCTCCGGAACGACCTCCCACTGGTTCGTGCGCTCGCTCGCCGAACGCGTGCGGGAGGGCCTGGAGGTGGTGGGGGTCCCCACCTCGACCGCGACCAGGGACCTCGCGCTGGAGCTCGGCATCCGCCTCGCGGACCTGAACGACGTCCCCGAGCTCGACCTCACGATCGACGGCCCCGACGAGATCGACGGTGCCGGCAACATGATCAAGGGCGGCGGGGCCTGTCTGCTCTGGGAGAAGGTGGTGGCGCGGGCCTCGCACCGGATGGTGACCGTCCTCGACGACACCAAGATCGTCGCCACGCTGGGTCGGTTCCCGCTGCCGGTGGAGGTCGTGCCGTTCGGCTGGGTCTCCACGCGCCATCACCTGGCCCGGCTCTTCGCCGACGCCGGCCTCGGCCAGGTGCGGATCACGAACCGGATGCGGGACGGCGAGCTGCTGGTGACCGACAGCGGCCACTACATCCTCGACGCCCATCTCGAGGCGATTCCCGACGTCGCCGGGCTCGCTGCCGTCCTCAACGACATCCCGGGGGTGGTCGAGCACGGCCTCTTCGTGGGTGTCGCGGACGCGATGGTGGTGGGTCACCCCGACGGGAGCGCGGAGGTCCGGACCTTCCGATAGCCGCACCCGAGCCTGCACGCCCCGGTCCGGCCGGGGTGCGAAGGCTCACGGCGTGACGCCATCCATATTGTGGAACTGTGGGTGCAATGTACGGTCATTACCGGTGATCGTCGCTGCGGCCGCAAGGGAGCCATCGTGTGGATGTCGGTCCTCACCAGGGAGCCGGCCCGCCCGGCCGGGTTGCGCGACCGGCCGAACGCCTGGCTGCTCGCCGTGGGCACCGTCTGCTTCGGCGCGTTCATGGGCTAGCTCGACGCGAGCATCGTCACCCTCACCTACGGATCCCTCGGTGCCGAGTTCGACTCCTCGCTCGCCGGGGTCCAATGGGTCTCCCTCTCCTACCTGCTGACGCTGGCCGCGCTGCTGATCCCGGTGGGACGGCTGGCCGACGCCTACGGGCGCAAGCTGCTCTACCTCTACGGCTTCGTGGTCTTCACGGTCGCCTCCCTGGCCTGCGCGCTGGCGCCGGACCTGGGTTGGCTGATCGTGTTCCGCGTCGTGCAGGGCGTCGGGGCGGCCCTCCTGCAGGCCAACAGCGTCGCGCTGATCACCACGAGTGCTCCCCCGCACCGGCGGCGGGCAGGGCTGGGTATCCAGGCAGCCGCTCAGGCCCTCGGCCTCGCGCTCGGCCCGACGATCGGCGCACTGCTCGTCTCCAGCCTCGGCTGGCGGTGGGTGTTCGGCATCAACGTGCCGATCGGGGTGCTGGGTGTGGCCGCGGGAGTGTTCCTGCTCCCTCGCACGCACGAGCGGACCAGCGCCACCCGCTGGGACGTGACCGGCCTCGCGCTGATGGTCACCGCCACCACCGCCGGCCTGCTCGGCCTCTCCACGCTGTCGGGTCTCGCCCTGCCGGACGGGGCGCCGGCTTGCCTGTTCGCGGTTGCGGCGGGTGCGGTGATCGGCATCCTCGCCCGGCGGGGACGGTCGAAGGCGCCTCTGGTCGACCCCCTGCTCCTGCGATCGCGCACGGTCGGGGCCGGACTGGTCGGAGCGCTGGGCGGCTACCTGATCCTGTTCGGCCCGCTCGTCCTCATCCCCGTCGCGCTCACCTCGGCCGGGGTCTCGGAACTGCGGGCCGGGCTCGTACTGACCGCACTTCCGGCCGGTTTCGCGCTGGCCGCCACCACCGGCGAACGACTACTCCCGGCTGCCTGGAGCGACCGGCAACGGTGCCTTCTCGGCGCCCTGCTCATCGTCGCGGCGACCGGCCTGCTCGCCGCCGTGCCCTTCACCGAGGAGTGGCTCGCACCGCTGCTGGCCGTGCTCGGCATCGCGCTCGGAATCTTCACCCCCGCGAACAACAGCGTCGTCATGGGCTTCGTCCCGACCCGAACGGCCGGCACGGGCGGCGGGCTCGTCAACATGGCCCGCAGCCTCGGCACGGCACTCGGCGTCGCGTGCGTGACGCTCGCACTGCACGCGCGGCCCGCCGACGGCGCGTTCAGCGGTCCGCGCACGGCGCTGCTCACGCTGACGGCGGTCGCGCTGGTCCTCCTGGTCTCCGCCCGACTGATCCCCCTCACGACTCCGTCTCGGGACCGAGATCGCTCGCAGCCACACTGAGCACGCCGTAGAGGTTGTTGAGGTCCGAGATGAGCTCCTGGTGGTCGAGCGATCCCCTGAGCTCGAGCATCACCGACACCGGCCGGACGCCGGGCACGTGACGCGGACCGGCGCCGCCGTCGACGAGGGCGTCGACCGGCGACTGTTCGACGCGGCGTGTCGTCAGCTCCACGACGGTCCATCCGCGCTTGGTACAGGTGCTCACGATCTCCCGGAGCAGGCCGCGTCCGTCCTCGTACGTCACCTGGACGAAGCGGCTCAGCTGCCGCCCGTCCGGCAGCCAGGAGGTCAGCCACGGGAACGCGAAGACGACGATGAAGTAGCCGATGGTCGCCGCCACCGCCAGCACCGGCAGGCCCGCGCCCGCGGCCATGCCGACAGCGGTGGTCACCCAGACGGCCGCGGCGGTCGTCAGGCCGCGCACAGCGTCACGGCGCACAAAGATCAGCCCGGCGCCGATGAACCCGATACCGGACACGATCTGCGCTGCGACGCGGGACGGGTCGAGGACGACGTGGTCGCCCAGGACGTCGGTGAAGCCGTACTTGGAGACGAGCATCATCAGAGCTGAGGCGAACCCGATCAGGGTGTGCGTCCGTAGGCCGGCGCTCTTGTTGCGCAGCTCCCGTTCCAGCCCGATCGCCGCCGACAGCACGAGCGCGATCGCGAGCTCCAGGATCTGCGTCCAGCCCTGTCCGGTCGGCTCCCCGAGTTGTAGTGCGAGGCCCACGCCCACCCCTCCCATTCGTCGTCGTGTTCAGCGGCAGTACCCCGCACGACGCGATGTAAGTGAAGGGGTCGTGCTCCGCCGACGACGACGCCGGGGGGAGCAGCGGCACGACAGCTGCGCCGACCGCGGAACACGCCCGTCCGTGACGAGCAGCCGACCACAATACGCCGCGTTAACGCGGGGCCTCCGCGCGACCTGTTGCGTCGATACCCCCCAGGGGTGTAAACATCAGGTACGGATACGGCACCCCCCTAGGGTATCCAGAACTACCGGAGAGGCAGCAGCACGATGAGCACGAGCACCTACACGGTCGTCGGGATGACCTGCGCGCACTGCGTCGCATCGGTGAGCGAGGAGATCGGCGAGATCAGCGGCGTCCGTGACGTCGCGGTCGACCTGCCCACCGGCGCCGTCACCGTCACGAGCGACAACCCCGTCGACGACGCGGACGTGCGCGCCGCGGTCGAGGAGGCCGGCTACCAGCTCGCGGCTTCGTAGGCCGCCATCCACCGCCCGGCCTCCGACGACGGGGCCGGGCCCGAGCAAGGACGGCAGATGAACACTGCAGCGAGACTCTCCGTCTACGGCGCGGTGCTCGCCCTGCTCACCGCAGGCGCGTACGTCACCGGATCCGCTGTCGGTCCCCTCTCCTCCGCCGCTCCCGCCGTCACCATCGGTGCGGAGCACGCGGAGACGTCCGGCGCCGAGGACGCCGGCCACGGGGACAACCACAGCGGCGCTGTCACGGAGGTCGTCGACCAGCCTGCGGGGCTGGCGTCGAGCAGGGGCGGCTACACCCTCACGCCCACCACACCGACGCTCACCGCGGGAACCCCCACCGACTTCGCGTTCCGCATCACCGGCCCCGACGGCTCCCCGGTCACCGCGTTCGACGAGGAGCACACCAAGCGGCTGCACCTGATCGTCGTGCGCCGCGACACCACCGCCTACCAGCACCTGCACCCCGCGATGGACGCCGACGGGACGTGGCGGACATCGCTGACCGTGCCCGCAGGCGGCAGCTACCGGGCCTTCGCCGACTTCGTCCCCACCGGAGGTTCACCCACGACTCTCGGCGTCGACCTCTCGGCGGCCGGCGACTACGCACCCGCCACGCACCCGACGAGCACCACTGCGCAGGTCGACGGTTACGAGGTCCGCCTCGACGGCAACCTCGCCGCGGGCCAGGCCTCGCCTCTCACCCTCACGGTCACCCGCGACGGTGTCCCCGTCACCGACCTGGAGTCCTATCTCGGCGCCTACGGGCATCTCGTCGCGCTCCGCGCGGGCGACCTCGCCTATCTCCACGTTCACCCCGACGGGAGCTCCACACCGGGGCCACAGATCCGGTTCATCGCCGAGGTCCCGTCGGCGGCGACCTACCGGCTGTTCCTGGACTTCCGGCACGCCGGAGTCGTGCGTACCGCCGAGTTCACCCTGCCCACTGCCACCGCCGGTGGTGCACCCGCGCAACCCGCCGGGATCACCGAGCAGCCGGGACACGGGCACGACGCACAGAACGGACACCGGTGATGACCACCACAGCCGCACAGGCCACCGGGGCGACGAGCGCGCCGGCCGGGCAGGAGGTCGAGCTCGTCATCGGCGGGATGACCTGCGCTTCGTGCGCCAACCGCATCGAGCGCAAGCTCAACAAGCTCGACGGCGTGACCGCCACGGTGAACTACGCCACCGAGAAGGCGAAGGTCGTCGCGCCCGGCGGGGTCGACCCGGCGGAGCTCGTGGCCGCGGTCGAAGCCGCCGGCTACACCGCGCTGTTGCCCCGCCCGGCGTCCGACGAGCCCGGTGCCGGGAGCGCCGACGACGAGCCGGACGACACCCGGGCCCTGCGGCAGCGCCTCATCGGGTCCACGGTGCTCTCGGTCCCGGTGATCGCACTCGCGATGATCCCCGCCCTGCAGTTCACCTACTGGCAGTGGATCTCACTGGCGCTCGCCGGGCCGGTGGTCGTGTGGGCGGCGTGGCCGTTCCACCGCGCGGCCTGGGCGAACCTGCGCCACGGCGCGGCCACGATGGACACCCTCATCTCGCTGGGCACCCTCGCGGCGTTCGCCTGGTCGCTGTACGCGCTGCTCTGGGGCACCGCGGGGCTGCCCGGCATGACCCACCCGTTCGAGCTGACGGTCGGGCGCAGCGACGGCGCCGGCAACATCTACTTCGAGGTCGCCGCAGGGGTCACCACCTTCATCCTCGCCGGCCGCTACTTCGAGGCCCGCTCGAAGCGCCTGGCCGGGGCCGCGCTGCGGGCGCTCCTCGAGCTCGGCGCGAAGGACGCCGCCGTCCTGCGCCGACGTGGCGACGTCGACGCGGAGGAGCGGATCCCGATCACGCAGCTCGTCGTCGGCGACCGGTTCGTCGTGCGGCCCGGGGAGAAGTTCGCCACCGACGGAATCGTCCTCGACGGCGCCTCCGCGGTCGACGCCTCGATGCTCACCGGCGAGTCGGTCCCGGTCGAGGTGCGCCCCGGCGACCCGGTCGTCGGCGCCACCGTGAACGCCGGTGGACGGCTCGTGGTCCGTGCCACCCGCGTCGGGGCCGACACCCAGCTGTCGCAGATGGCGAAGCTGGTCGAGGACGCCCAGACCGGCAAGGCGCAGGTTCAGCGGCTCGCCGACGCGATCTCCGGGATCTTCGTGCCGGTCGTCATCGCGCTGGCCGTGATCACGCTCGGGTTCTGGCTCGGTACCGGAGCGGGGGCCGCCACAGCGCTCACCGCCGCCGTCGCGGTGCTGATCATCGCCTGCCCGTGTGCACTGGGCCTCGCCACGCCGACCGCGCTGCTCGTGGGGACCGGCCGCGGTGCGCAGCTCGGCATCCTCATCAAGGGCCCCGAGGTGCTCGAGTCCACGCGCCGCGTCGACACCGTGGTGCTCGACAAGACCGGCACCGTCACCACCGGCCGGATGGGTCTGCTCGCCGTGCACCCCGCCACCGGCACCGACGAGCAGACGGTGCTCCGGCTCGCCGGAGCCCTGGAGAACGCCTCGGAGCACCCGATCGCCGCGGCGATCACGAACGCCGCTCGTGAGCAGGTCGGCGACCTGCCCGACGTGACGGAGTTCTCCAATCACGAGGGTCTCGGAGTTCAGGGGATCGTCGACGGGCACGCCGTGCTCGTCGGCCGGCCCGCGCTGCTCGAACAGTGGAGCGTGCCCCTGACCGGAGAGCTCGCCGCCGCCGAGGAGGCCGCGGCCGCGCAGGGCCGCACCGCGGTGGCGGTGGCGTGGGACGGCGAGGCCCGTGCGGTGCTCGTTGTCGCCGACGCGGTGAAGCCCACCTCGGCCGAGGCGATCGCGCAGCTTCGTGGGCTCGGACTGACGCCGGTGCTCCTCACGGGCGACAACCGCGCGGTCGCGGAGTCCGTCGCACGGGAGGTCGGGATCGACGTCGGTCCGGAGACGGTGATCGCCGGCGTGCTGCCGGCCGACAAGCTCGGAGTCATCGAGGAGCTGCAGCGGCGCGGCCGGGTCGTCGCCATGGTCGGCGACGGCGTGAACGACGCGGCCGCCCTCACCCGCGCCGACCTGGGCCTCGCCATGGGCACGGGAACGGACGTCGCCATCGAGGCGGCGGACATCACCCTCGTGCGCGGTGACCTCCGTGCCGCCGCCGACGCCATCAGGCTCTCCCGCCGCACGTTCGGCACGATCAAGGGAAACCTGTTCTGGGCGTTCGCCTACAACCTGGCCGCCCTGCCCCTCGCCGCCACCGGCCTGCTCAACCCGATGCTCGCCGGGGCCGCGATGGCGTTCAGTTCGGTGTCCGTCGTGGGGAACAGCCTGCGGCTGCGCCGGTTCCGCAGCCACGCAGGCTGAGCACCGACCGCGTGCGGCCGGCCGGTTCGGGTCCTATGACCACCCGAGCCGGTCGGCCGCCGCGAGCTCGGCGGTGAGCAGCGCGGTCGCGGCCGGGCGGTCGAGGGCGCGGCCCTGCTCGTAGCGGCCGGTGAACCGGCCGCCGAGGGCGCGGCGCAGCTGCGCCGTCAGCCGGGCCACGTCCGGATGGTGGGCATCGGCCGCGCCACGCACCGCGTGCCCGGCGCCGAGCACCACCGCAGCGGCGTCGGAAGCACCCTGGCAGGCCCGCAGCGAGGCGATCGTGGCGGCGACGATCCCGAGCAGCGTGGCGTCGGCGGTGGCCTCGGCCCCGGCGAGGGCGGCGTGCAGGTCGTTGCGGGCGCCCGCGACGTCACCGCGGGCCAGGGACAGCTGCGCGAGGCACGACCGGTACTTCACCCGGAACTGCCGGTCGCTCTCACCGCCCGCGGCGTGCAGCGCATGGTCGTACTCACGGGCTGCCGCGACGAGGTCGCCGTCCTGACGGTCCATGTCGCCGAGCCGCATCCGCGCCAGCGCGAGGTGGTGGGCAGCGGGGTGACCCGCGATCACGGTGCGCAGCTCGGCCCGGGCACTGGCGGTGTCGCCGCCGTAGATGTACGCGGTGGCCAGCCACACGCGCTGGTGGTCGTCGTTGCCGAGTTCGGCGGCCGGCACGCGGGCGTCGAGCAGAGCAGCGAGTGCCCCGTCCCGATCGCCGAGCACGAGTTGCACGGCTCCCAGGTAGGTCAGGGACACGGCGCTGCCCCAGCGCTCGCCGAGGGCGCGGAACTCGCCGGCAGCCGCCGTCAGGTCCCGGCGGGCCCCGGACAGATCGCCGTGGCCGCCCCGCAGCAGCGCCCGCACCAGCCAGAACATGCCCTTCCCGAACCGGGCGGCCCCGGGCGGTGGCTCGGTCTCCAGGAGACCGCCTGTGGCGTCGCCCGACAACGTCGCCAGCAGTGGACCGATCACCAATGCCGAGGGGTGACCGCTCCCGGCCGCTGCCCGGAACCTGTCCAGTTCCACCGCGTCCTCGACCGCGTCACCCGAGAGCACGGTGTTGATGAGGTAGGCGGCCACGGCGGGAGCGCGGATCGTGACCGGTGTCGTGGTGGGCACCGCGAGTGCCTCGCGCAGCAGCCGCGCCGCCTGGGCGTGGTCGCCCTGGAGGGTGAGGAAGAACGACAGTGCGGCCGCCAGCCGCACCGCGGTGTCGTCGTCGCCTGCGGAGCACGCCTGCCGTAGGGCACCCAGGAGGTTCTCCCGCTCGGCGGTCAGTGCGGGGATCCACCGGAGCTGCTCGGGTCCGCGCAGATCGGGCATGGCGGTCTCGGCGAGCTCGAGGAAGTGACGTGCGTGCGCCGCCCTGGCCCGGCCGACGCCACCGCTCGCGGTCAGGCGCCGGAGGCCGTACTCCCGGATCGTCTCGAGCATCCGGTAGCGCACGCCGGGCCCGGCCATCCGGTGCAGCAGCGACTTGTCCACCAGCGCCCCGAGAGTCGGCGCCACGGGAACCCCGGACGGGCCGACACGCTCCGCGGCGGCAGGGGTGATCGTGCCGGGGAAGACGGACAACGCCTCCGCGAGGCGTCGCTCGTCCTCGGTCAGCAGCTCCCAGCTCCAGCCGATCACGGCGGCCAGGGTGCGGTGGCGGGGCAGGGCGGTGCGGCTGCCGCCGGTGAGGAGCTGGAAGCGGTCGTCGAGCATCGTGGCGAGGTGCTCGACCGGGACCGAGCGCGCTCGCGCCGCCGCGAGCTCGATCGCGAGCGGCAGCCCGTCCATGCGCCGGCAGACGTCGGCGGCGGCACTCGTGTTCTCCGCAGTGAGCGTGAAAGCGGGATCCGCGGCCGCCGCCCGCTCCGCGAAGAGCCGGACGGCGGGGCTCTCGCGGGTCTCCTCGACGCTCGCGGTGGGGGCCGCGAGCGGCAGTGGGGGGACCGGGACGAGCGCCTCTGCCGTGATGCCGAGCGGTTCGCGGCTGGTGGCGAGCACGGAGAGCGCGGGGCACCTGCCGAGCAGCTCCTCGCAGACCGCGGCCGCAGTGTCGAGGAGGTGCTCGCAGTTGTCCAGCACCAGCAGCGTGGGGGCGGGCGAGACAGCGTCGACGAGGCGGTCGATCGGGTGGCCCGCGGCGGAGCCGGTGCCCTGGCTGCCGAACGCGTCAAGCGCGGCCTGCGCGACGCCGGCAGGATCCGTCACGGCGGCGAGCTCGACCAGCCATGCTCCCCCGCTCAGCCCGCCCGCCATGTCCCCCGCGACGGTCGTCGCGAGGCGCGTCTTGCCGGCACCACCCGGCCCGGTCAGGGTGACGAGCCTGCTCGCGCCCAGGCGGCGTGCGACCAGTGCGCGTTCCTCCTGCCGTCCGACGAACGTGGTCAGTGCCGTGCGGAGGTTGCCCCGCCGGTGCCGTGCGCCGTGGGGTTCCTCCGCGCGCAGCACCGCGAGATGGGCCGCACGCAGCTGCGGTGACGGATCGGCTCCCAGCCCGTCCGCGAGCGCGGAGCGCAGCTGTGCATAGCGCTCCAGTGCCTCGGCTGATCGGCCGTCCGCGTGCAGGGCGCGCAGGAGCAACGCCTGGGCCCGCTCCCGTCTCGGGTGTGCGGTGGTCAGCGCGGTGAGCTCCGCAACGAGGACGGCCGGCTGGGCGCCGCCGAGCAACTCCGCCTGCGCCCGGTCCTCCGTCGCGGCGAGCCGCAGCTCGTCGAGCCGGGCGATGTCGGCCGCGGCGAACGGCTCGTCCGCGACGTCCGCCAGCGCCGCGCCCCGCCAGAGCGCGAGGGCCTCCCCCAGAACGCTTCGAGCCGTGTGGGCGTCCGACTCCTGCAGGGCGGCGCGCCCGGCGCGGGCGAGCCGCTCGAAGCGCACGGCGTCCACCGCCTCGGGCGGCAGCTCGAGCCGGTAGCCACCCGCGACCGAGCACACCTGCCCGTCGACGGGGAGCGCTCGGCGCAGCCGCGACACCAGCGAGTGCAGGGCGTGTATCTGGCGTGGTCCTGCCCCGGGCTCCTCCGGCCAGAGAGCCTCGACGAGCGCGGCCACCGGCACGGTTCGCCCGGCGTCGATCGCGAGCCGGATGAGCAGGGTGCGCAGCCGGGCGCCGCCCAGGGCGACGTCAGCGCCGCCGACCCGGACCTCCAGCGGCCCGAGGATGCCCACCTGCACCCGATCACTGTGCCAGCATCCGATCGATTCCCGTGTGCGCCGTGTGTGCGGTTTGTGAGCGGGCGGCGGCAGCGTGGTGCTCATGCAACGCGTGATCTCCACGAAGACCGCCGCAGCGGCGGCACAGCTGACGACCGGTCTGCTCGCCGGGGCACTGTTCTACGGCTTCGCCAACGTCAACCCGACCTTCGCCGCGGTCCCGCTGGACGTGCACCTCACGTTCCGGACGGAGCTGATGAACCTCAACGCCATCGTCATGCAGGCGCTCATGGCGGCGTCGTTCGTGACCTCCGCCGGGCTCGCCATCGGGGCACGTGGCCGGGCTCGCGCCTGTGCCGTGGGCGCCACCGTGCTCACCATCGCCACGTTCCTCGTCACGAGGTTCGGCAACGTCCCGTTCAATGCCGAGATCAGGGCATGGGCCGCTGGTGCTCTCGTGCCCGACTACCAGGAACGGCTGGCCACCTGGGGCGTCTTCAACGACATCCGCGTCGCCACCGCGGTGGGTGCGTTCGCGCTGGTCATCGCCGCGGCCGGGCTCCTGCGCCCGGCCCGCGCCGCGGTGCCGGTGTGAGCCGAACCCGAGCCCCGCTGGCGAGGCGGATCATCGTCGTCGCGGTCGTCGTGCTGATCGGTGTTCCGGCGCTCGTCGTCCTCGGCCTGCTGGCCTGGAACGACACCCCCGCCGACCAGCGGGCGCTCCTGCCCGGCGTCGAGATCGACCTGAAGACCGTGGAGACCGCGCTCGGGCCCGTTCAGTACGACATGTACGGGACGAGCGGGCCGGTCGTGCTGTCCGTGCACGCCGGGCTCGGCGGCGCCGACCAGGGCCGGCTGTTCGCCGGTTGGCTGCAGGACGACGGGTTCCGGATCCTCTCCCCGTCACGGCCCGGGTACCTGGGCACCCCGCTGTCCTCGGGCCGGACCCCGCAGGAGCAGGCAGACCTCTTCGCAGCTCTGCTGGACGAGCTGGGTATCGCGAAGGTGGGCGTCCTCGCGGCGTCGGCCGGTGGCCCCGTGGCCTACACGTTCGCCGCCCGCCACCCCGATCGTGTGTGGGGCCTGGTGTCCGTCGGTGCGCAGAGCAGGCCGAAGCCCGGCCCCGAGCCGGGTTCGTCGGCGCGGACGGTGTTCATGGACACGATCGGCGACAAGCTGGTGCGGCTGACCGCCACCTTCTCCCTGCGCTCGGTCGTGACCAGCACGCTCGACGAGACCAGCACCTTCACCGACGAGCAGAAAGCACAGCGCAGCGATCACATCATGGACACGCCCGAGGTCCGGGAGCTCTTCGCGGCCATGCTCGACACGACGTTCCCCTACGACCTCCGCAACGACGGCACCCGCAACGACGCGACGCAGGTCCGGACGATGGCGCCGCTCCCGCTGGCCCAGATCACCGCACCGACCCTGATCGTGCACGCGACGCGGGACGGCGACGTCTCGTTCGACGACGGCCTGAACGCCGTGCAGCAGATTCCGGGGTCGCAGCACTTCTGGATGGAGGACGACGACCATCTGGGCTTCTGGCTGAGCCCGGCCGCACCCACCGCACAGGACGTGGCCCGAACGTTCTTGCAGGAACACGCCGTCCGGTAACCGCCCGCGAACGCGACATGGTCACGTATCGCTGTTCTGATCGCGTTCGAACAGCGTCAGGTGGCCATGTCGCGCCCGGGCCGGGATCGCGCTGTCAGCTCAGGCTGATCACGCGGGCCGGGCAGGCGTGCTCCGCCGCGTGGGCCGCGGGCTCCTGCTCCGGGGACGGCTGCTCCTCCAGCACGACCACCGTGCCCTCGTCGTCCTGGTCGAACAGCTCCGGGGCATTGAACACGCACTGGCCCGCCCCGATGCAGCGGTCCCGCTCGACCGTGATCTTCACGTCACTCATGTCATCACCAGCTCACCGGGAGTTCCTGCACCCCGTAGACGACCATCTTGTCGCGGTAGCGGATCTCCTCCAGCGGCACCGCAAGGTGCAGATCGGGGAACCGGCGCAGCAGCGCCGGATAGGCGATCTGCAGCTCCAGCCGGGCCAGCGGCTGCCCGAGGCACTGGTGCACACCGAACCCGAACGCCACGTGGTGGTTCGAGCCGCGGTGGATGTCGAGCTCGTCCGGGGACTCGAACGCCGACGGGTCCCGGTTGGCCGACTCGCCCGCGGTGATGATCCCCTCGCCCGCGCGGATGGTCACCCCGCCGATCTCGATGTCCTCGAGCGCGACCCGGCGCCGTCCGGTGTGCACCACGGTGAGCAGGCGCAGCAGCTCCTCCACCGCGCTCTTGACCACGGCGGTGTCGCCGTCGCGCACCTCGGCGGCCTGCTCGGGGTGCTCCAGCAGCGTGAGCGTGCCGAAGGCGATCATGTTCGCCGTGGTCTCGTGACCGGCGACGAGCAGCAGCAGGCCCATCGTCGCCGCATCGGAGCGGCTCAGCCGGCCGGTCACCACGTAGCGCTGCGCGAGCCGGCCCAGGATGTCGTCGGTCGGCTCGGCCTCTTTCTCCGCGATCAGAGTGGTCAGGTAGTCGCGGAGCTCGTCGTTGGCCCGCACGGTCTCCTGCGGGTCGGCCGTGATGTCGAGGATCGCGCGGGAGTGGTCCTGGAAGAAGTCGTGGTCGGCGTAGGGCACACCGAGCATGTGGCAGATGACCATCGACGGCAGCGGGAGCGCGAACGCCTCCACGAGGTCGACCGGCCGGGGACCGCGTTCCATCGCGTCGAGGAGGTCGTTCACGAGCTTCTCGACCAGCGGTCGCAACGACTCGGTTCCGCGCACCGTGAAGTCACTGATGATCATCTTCCGCAACCGGGCGTGGTCCGGGTCGTCCATCCCGATGAAGCTCCGCGAGGCCCGGCGCCGCGCGCGCAGACCGGGTGACGGGAAGGGGTAGTTCGGCAGGAGCGTGTCGGCACTGACCCGTGGGTCGGCGAGCAGGTTGCGGACGTCGTCGTAGCGGGTGACGAGCCACGGCGAGCTGCCGTCCCACAACCGGATCCGGGTGATCGGTTTCTCGGCCCGGAGCTGCGCGAGCTCGGCCGGTGGGTCGAACGGGCAGGTGCGCGCCATCGGGTAGGTCGGCTCCGCCGATGCATTCGCGTCGTTTCCGGCCGTGATCGTGGTGGGTGTCATGACGACCTCCTCATCCGTGCTACGCCTCTATATTAGCTAAGCTAAGTAGTTACCGTCAGTAACATCAGCTTGAGGTTGCGGCCCGTCCGACATTCCGACCCAGCCGCTCGACGTGCACATTTCGGATCTTCCGAGCGGAACCCGCACCGCCGAGCGAACTCGCTCCGTGAGGGAACGCGACGCGTTCGGGCCGTGGTGGTTGCGGCGGGCCGGGTACAGACTGGACGTGGGCCTCCGGACCGCGGGCTCCTGAGAGCGGGAGGCGAGGAGGACACGTGTCCGGCAACAACGACCGATCCGACGAGCGGGAGAACCCGCACGTCGTGCTTGCCGTCGATCCCACTGCGCCGGGAGATCCGCCGGCCCGTGTCGTCGTCGAACTCGTGCAGCGGTCCGCGACCGAGGCATCCCCACCTCCGACGGTCACGATGGACGGAGCGCGGCCGCTCGTGGTCCGCGCCACCGAGGCGGGTACCGGCCCGCACCTCGCCGCCTTCCAGCGGATCGCCGACGAGAACGGCGGCAACCGGGCCTGCCCCAGCCCGGGCTACGAGGCGAGCGTCCGGTACGTGGCCGACGTCCTCGGCGCCGCGGGCTACGACGTCAGCACGCCCCGGTATCCGCTGCCGAAGCGCCGCAGGCGTCCGGGCGAGACCTCGTGCTGCAACGTCCTCGCCCAGACGCGCACCGGGGATCCGGCGCGGGTCGTCGTGATCGGCGCACACCTGGACTCCGTACGAAGGGGGCCGGGGATCAACGACAACGGCTCGGGGGTCAGTGCGTTGCTCGAGATCGCGACCCGCCTCGGCGCCTCACCCCCGATCCGCAATGCCGTGCGGTTCGCCTTCTGGGGTTCCGAGGAGGACGACATGGGGGGATCGACGCACTACGTGCGGACCCTGTCGCGCAGCGATCTCGACGACCTCATGCTCTACATCAACGTCGACATGATCGCCTCGTCGAATGCGGGCTACTTCGTGCAGGGCGGCGAGGGGAAGAGCCGCAAGAAGTTCGGGCCGCCCGGCTCTGCGCAGGTGGCGGTCGTCCTGGTCGAGCAGCTCGCGGCAGCAGGCGTCGTCGCCAGGACCGTGGCGTTCGACGGCGAGTCCGACTTCGCGCCCTTCATCAGCGCGGGTATCCCGTCCGGTGGGGTCATGACCGGCGACCGGCAGAAGAAGACCGAGAAGCAGGCCCTGCGCTGGGGTGGTAAGGCGGGCGAGCGGTTCGACCCGCAGTACCACACGCCCCGCGACCGGATCGACAAGCTCGATCTCGTCGCGATGGACCGCTTCACGCGCGCACTTGCCGGCACGGTGGCCCATTTCGCGATGTCGGCGGACGGCCGCCCGGCCGGAGGACGGGCCGCGATCACCTCCGGATGAGGTCGACGGCCCGCTCGGCGATCGCGACGACGGTCGCGTTGTTGTTGGCGGAGATGGGCGAGGGCATGACCGAGGCGTCGGCGATGCGCAGTCCGTCCACCCCGACCACTCGCAGCGTGGGATCGACCACGGCCTCCGGGTCGGTGCCCATCCGGCAGGTGCCGGCGGGGTGGAAGTAGGACATGGTGCTGCGCCGCAGGTAGTCCATGCAGGCGTCGTCGTCCTGGATGTCCGGGCCCGGCAGTGCTTCCCCGTCGTGCCAGGCTCGCAGGAGCGAACGACTACCGATCGCGCGGGCCAGGCGCAGTCCGGTGATCATGCGGCTGCGGTCGCGGGGATCGGCGAGGTAGTTCGGGTCGATCAGCGGCGGCGTGGTGATGTCGGCGCCGGTCAGCCGGACGGTGCCGCGGCTCGCCGGGGTGAGCAACGCGAAGACGATCGAATAGGCGTCGACCGGCGCGGCGACGGCCGCGGAGTGGAACGACGAGTCGACGGCGACCAACTGCAGGTCGGGCTCTGGGGCCTCGGCATCGCTGCGCCACCGCACGCTGAACTGGTCGAGCCTGCCCGACCGGACGAACGGGAGCGCGGCCTCCGAGCCCTGGTAGACCACGCTGCTCATGACGTGGTCGTGCAGGTTCTGCCCCACTCCTGGCGCCGGCGCGACGACGTCGAGACCGACTTCGGCGAGATGGTCCGGCGGCCCGATCCCGGACGCGAGCAACAGGTGCGGGGATCCGATGGCGCCCGCGGTGAGCACCACCTCCGTGCTCGCGACGTCCTCGACGGCACGCCCGTGCACCGTGTACTGGACTCCGCAGCAGCGACCGTCCTCGACGACGAGACAGCGGGCCAGCGCCTCGGTCACCACGGTCAGGTTCGGCCGGAAGAGAGCGGGGAGCAGGTAGGCGTCGACCACCCCTCGCCGCTTTCCGTCCACAACGGCCGTGTCGTGCCAACTTGCGCCGTCCGGGGTGCTTCCGTTGATGTCGTGACTTTTCGGGAATCCGGCGGCGAGCGCTGCGTCGAAGGCGTCGGCGATCAGGGCGCTGGGCCGGGGTAGGGACGTCACCACCAGGGGCCCGTCCATTCCCCGATAACGCGGGTCGCGGCCGCTCGCCTGTTCGCTACGCTTGAAATAGGGAAGCAGCGTGTCGTGGTCCCAGCCCGTTGCGCCGGCCGCCACCCAGGCATCGAAATTGGCGCGGTGGGCGCGCACGAAAATCGATGCGTTGATACTTCCCGAACCGCCCAGGATCCTGCCGTGCGACACCTGCATCGTCGCGCCGCCCAGGGCCTCCTGCGGCACGGTCGTGTGGCTCCAGTCGACGTCGGTGCCGAGCAGCTTGGGCCAGAGGTGGGGATCCACCATCGCCTGTGGGTCCGCCCCCTCGGCCCGGCCCGCCTCGAGCAAGAGGACCCGCACGGACGGATCCTCCGACAGCCTCGCCGCCACAACGCAGCCTGCCGAGCCCGCACCGACCACGATGTAGTCGTACACCGACATTCTTTTCTTATCCCCCGTCGGACCCGTACCGGATGAACGTCCCGAGCCGGCCCGCAGATCGGACGATCGCCTCGGACTCCCTCGACAATCACATTTACCACCCCGTTCGACCGGTCGGCCGAACGGCACGGGCGATCACTTCGATATGAGTGCCGGCGTTAACGTGACTCCATGATCTCCGTTCCGCTGTCCGTCCTGGAACTCACGTGGGTACAAGAAGGACATTCGGCGCAGGAAGCATTGGCCGACACGGTCGAGATGGCCCGGCGGATCGAGCGGCTCGGTTATCGGAGGTTCTGGGTCGGCGAACACCACAGCACGTACATTTCCGCCGGTGTCGCGCCGGCCGTGATCATTGCGCAGGTCGCCGCATCGACCTCGTCGATCATGGTGGGCTCCGGGGGCGTGATGCTGAGCAACCACTCACCGTTCGCCGTGGCCGAGCAGTTCGCCACCCTCGACGCCCTCCACCCCGGACGGATCGACCTGGGGGTCGGCAGCGGTGCCGGCACCACGAACGAGCGCGCCGTGCAGGCGCTGCGGCGCTCCTCGATGGGCCGCGGCGCGACCGACTACGCGCGAGATGTGCGCGCCCTGATCGAGTTCCTCGCCGGCGGAATCTCGACCGACGACCTCATGCTGCTCCCGTGGTACGAGAGCTCGACGCCGCTCTGGCTGCTGGCGACGAGCCAGCACGGCGCACAACTGGCCGCGGACCTGGGACTGCCGCTCGTGGTCGGCCACCACATCCGCCCGGAGAACACCGCTGCAACCGTCGCCCGCTACCGCGAGGTCTTCCAGCCTTCGCGATGGTCCGGGCGGCCCTACGTGATGCTGTCGGTGCAGGCCGTGTGTGCGGACACCGACGAGCGGGCGGAGGTGCTCTCCCGGCCCGCCGACCTGCTTCGGGCGGACCTCGTGGCCGGCCGGACACCGACGTTGCTGTCACCTGAGGCGGCCTCGTACTACGAGCCGACCGGAGCGGATCTGGACGTCATCGCTCAGGCGCGGATGCACCAGGTGCGGGGCGGACCCCACACGGTCGTCCGGCGGCTGGCGAAGCTCGTCGCCGAGTGCCGCGCCGACGAGCTGATGATCATGACGCCCGTCTACGACCTCGCCGACCGCACCCGGTCCTTCGAGCTGATCGTCACCACGGTGGGCGCCGAGGTCGCGAACCGCGGCTGACCGTGTGGCCAGCGGGTATCAGTGGGAGTGATGGCGTCGTCGGTTCCAGCTTCGCGGCGCGGGCCCTCTTCGTGTCTGCTCGTCACGATTCGACGCCCGTGCGTGTCGTCGAGTGACCAATTCGACAGCTCGACTTTCCGGTTCTCCTTCCATCAAACGGAAATCGCGTTTCGCCGCCCCCCGCGATCCGGGTGAACATCTTGTGGGCGTTCGTGTACGCCGCGTCGCCCCCGAAGCCGGGGGCGGCGTTCCCCCGAGCTGAACGAGCCAACTGAACCGGAGGGAGCTCGCCATGTTGACGGCTCCGCGGAGCGCCGGCACACGCGTTGGGGCGATCCGCCCGGGTCCGGGCTATCCCCGCCCGTACCCGGGCCGGCCACCCACCCGCCCCCGCCACCCCTGGAGCTTCTCGTGAAAAGCACGCATGCCGAGTCCGAGCTCGACCTCCTGGTCGCCGACCGTCACGTCGCCGCTGACGGGGTCGTCGCCCTCACCCTGCGCCTCCCCGATGGCGGCGAGCTTCCCGGGTGGACGCCGGGCGCGCACGTCGACTTGATCCTCAGCGACGACCTGACCAGGCAGTACTCGCTGTGCGGCGACCCGGCCGAGCGCACTGCGTGGCAGGTCGCGGTGCTGCAGGAGCCCGACGGCCGGGGCGGCTCCGCCTTCGTCCACGACAAGCTGAGCACCGGCACGACCGTGCGGGTGCGGGGTCCGCGCAACCACTTCCCGCTGGAACCCGCCGGCCGCTACCTGTTCATCGCCGGCGGGATCGGGATCACGCCGATCGTGCCCATGCTCGCGGCCGCCACCGCCGCAGGCGCCGACTGGCAGCTCGTGTACGGCGGCCGCACCGCCGCCTCCATGGCGTTCGTGGAGCAGCTGCGCGCCACACACGGCGAGGAGCGGGTGGTGCTGCGCCCGCAGGACGAGCACGGCCTGCTCGACCTCGACTCGCTGCTCGGCGTGCCGGCCGACGGCACGCTCGTCTACTGCTGCGGCCCCGGCCCCCTGCTCGACGCGGTCGAGCAGCGCTGCGCGAGCTGGCCGTCCGGCTCCCTGCACACCGAGCGGTTCACGCCGAAGGAGCAGGGCGAGCCGGTGCTGTCGGGCTCGTTCGAGGTGGAGCTGGCCCAGAGCGGAACCACCCTCACCGTGCCCCCTGACCGGTCCATTCTCGAAGTGCTGGAGGACGCCGGCATCCAGGTCCTCTCCTCCTGTCAGGAGGGCACCTGCGGCACCTGCGAGACCGTCGTGCTCGCCGGAGAGGTGGACCACCGCGACTCCCTGCTCACCGACGAGGAGATGGCCGCCAACGACACGATGTTCATCTGTGTCTCCCGCGCGGCAAGCCCGAGGCTCGTGCTCGACCTCTGACACCCCTCCAACCCGAACGGCAGGCCACGATGACGACCGCGCAGACCGTGCCCGCCCTGGGCGACGACCCCTTCGGCACCGAGGTCCTCACGGACCCCTACCCGTTCCACTCCCGGCTGCGCGAGGCCGGGCCGGTCGTACATCTGCCGCGCTACGACCTGATGGCGATGGGGCGATACGCGGAGGTTCGCGCGAGCCTCACCGACTGGTCGACCTTCGTGTCGGGCCGCGGGGTGGGTCTCGCCGACTTCGCCCGCGAGACGCCGTGGCGCCCGCCGAGCCTGCTCCTGGAGGCCGACCCTCCGGATCACACCGTCGTCCGCACCGTGATGAACGACGTGATCTCGCCGCGGGCGGTCCGTGCGATGCGCGCGACGTTCGCGGCCGCTGCGGACGAACTGGCCGACGCTCTCGTCGCGCGGGGCCGCTTCGACGCAGTCACCGACCTCGCCGAGGTCTACCCGCTTCGGGTGTTCCCCGACGCCGTCGGGCTTCCGGCCGACGGCCGGGAGCACCTGCTGCCCTACGGCGCGGTCGCGTTCAACTCCTTCGGACCGCCCAACAAGCTCCGCACCGATGCGCTCGCCGGCGCTGCAGCCGCCCACGAGTGGGTCCTCGCCAACTGCGAGCGGGAGGCGCTCGCACCCCGTGGCCTCGGGGCCGACATCTGGGCGGCCGTCGACCGCGGAGAGATCACCGGGGAGCAGGCGCCGGTGCTCGTCCGCTCACTGCTCACGGCGGGCGTCGACACCACGGTCTACGGGCTGGCCAACAGCGTGTACGCGCTGGCCCGGCACCCTGAGCAGTGGGCAGCCCTGCACGCCGACCCCAAGCTCACGAAGTTCGCCTTCGACGAGGCGCTGCGCTGGGAGTCGCCCGTGCAGACCTTCTTCCGCACCACCACCACCGACACCGAAGTGGCCGGCACCACCATCCCGAAGGACACCAAGGTCCTGCTCTTCCTCGGCTCGGCCAACCGCGACACCCGCCACTGGGGCGACGACGCCGAGACGTTCGACATCCGCCGCTCCGCGGCCGGGCACGTGGCCTTCGGTATGGGCATACACCAGTGCGTCGGCCAGGCGATCGCACGGCTGGAGGCCGAGGCCATGCTCGGCGCGCTCGCCCGCCGCGCCGTGCGGATCGAGTTCGACGGGGACCCGGTCCCCAAACTCAACAACACGCTGAAGGGGTGGGCGAGTATCCCGGTCCGGGTCACCGCCGGCTGACGGGGTCCCCCACGATGACCACCACGCAGAACGTGCCCGCCCTGGACGACGACCCCTTCGGCACCGAGATCCTCACCAACCCGTACGAGTTCCACAGGCGGCTGCGGGACGCCGGCCCTGTGGTGCGCCTGCCACGGTATGACCGCCTCGTGGCGATGGGTCGGTACACGGAGGTCAAAGCCACGCTCACCGACTGGGAGAGGTTCGTGTCGGGCCGCGGCGCGGGCCTGTCGGACTTCGCCCGGGAGAAGCCGTGGCGCCCGCCCAGCCCCATCCTGGAGGCCGACCCGCCGGACCACACGACGGTGCGCGCCGTGCTGAACACGGTGATCTCGCCACGCGCGGTACGCGGGATGCGGGCGAGGTTCGCGCCGTTCGCCGACGAGTTGGCCGACGCCCTCGTGGCCCGGGGTCGCTTCGACGCCGTCACCGACCTCGCCGAGGTCTACCCACTGCGGGTGTTCCCGGATGCCTTCGGGCTCCCGGTCGAGGGCAGGCAGAACCTCCTGCGCTACGGCGAGCTGGCGACGAACGCCCTCGGCCCGCGCAACCAGCTGATGCTCGACGCGGTCACGGCGGCAGCCGAGGCCCAGGAGTGGGTGCGCGCCCACTGCGAGCGCGACAAGCTCGCACCTCAGAGCCTCGGGGCGGAGATCTGGGCGGCCGCTGACCGCGGGGAGATCACCCACGAACAGGCTCCGCTGGTCGTCCGCTCGGTGCTCTCGGCAGGCTTCGACCCCGTCGTGATCGGCCTGGGCAACGCGTTGTACGCGCTGGCCCACCACCCGCAGCAGTGGGCCGCGCTGCACGCCGACCCCAAGCTCACGAAGTTCGCCTTCGACGAGGCGCTGCGCTGGGAGTCGCCGTTCCAGACCTTCTTCCGCACCACCAGCGTCGACACCGACGTCGCCGGCACCACCATCCCGAAGGACACGAAGGTCCTGCTCTTCCTCGGCTCGGCCAACCGCGACCCCCGGCACTGGGGCGAGAACGCCGAGGAACTCGACGTTCACCGCTCCACGAGCGGGCACGTCGTGTTCGGCACAGGAATCCATCAGTGCGTCGGCCAGTTGGTCGCCCGGCTCGAGGCCGAGCTCATGATCGGCGCGCTCACCCGCCGCACCGCTCGGCTGGAGCTCGACGGGGAACCGGTCCCCAAGCTCAACAACATGCTGAGAGGGTGGGCGAGCATCCCGGTCCGGGTCACCGCCGCCTGACGAGAGCCCTCACGAGCTCGGGAGGGGCGTGCTGCGCAGCACGGGCACCTGCTGGCGCTCCACGGGACACAGCGCGAGGAAGTTGCGCACGAGCGGGTCGGTCTCGCCCA
Source organism: Pseudonocardia yunnanensis (assembly GCF_039534065.1). Lineage (NCBI taxonomy): Bacteria > Bacillati > Actinomycetota > Actinomycetes > Pseudonocardiales > Pseudonocardiaceae > Pseudonocardia > Pseudonocardia yunnanensis. Next base: position 355,224 of record NZ_BAAAUS010000001.1, read on the forward strand.
GCCACGCGGCAGCCATCGTCAGCCGCATCGCCGTGCCGACCAACGGGACGCACACGACGCCCGGCTGAGCAACGCGCCTGCCCGACCGCGGCACGAAGCACACACCCAGTCCGCTCGCGACCAGCCCGAGGGCCACGTGAGTGCGGTCGACCTCGTGGGAGATCCGCGCGCTGAACCCCGCCGCGGCGCACTGGGTGACGTAGTAGTCGTGCAGCTCCTGCTCCTGGGAGCGCGCGATGAGGATCATGTCCTCGTCCGCGAGCTCGGCGAGGTCGACCGCCTCGCGCGCGGCCAGCGCGCTGCCCTCCGGCACAGCGAGCATCACCGGCTCCGACCGCACCGTGACGAGCGAGAGCTCGCTGACCGGCTCGATCGGCAGCCGCACGAAGGCGAGCTGCACGTACCGGCTGCGGACCGCGTTGACGGCCTCGGTGTTGTGCATCTCCTCGAGCGCGAGACGCACACCCGGATGGCGTGCCCGGAACACGCGCAGCACCGGCGGGAGCAGGTCGTAGAGGGCGGGGGCGATGAAGCCGATGCGCAGGATCCCCGTGGCGCCCCGACCGGCCGAGCGCGCGCGCTCCACGGCGCCGTCGGCCTGCGTCAGGAGCCGCCGGGCGTCCTCGAGCAGGGCGGCGCCCGCCGTGGTCAGCACGACCTGGCGCTTGTCGCGCTCGAACAGGCTGACCGCCAGCTCCTTCTCCAGTGCGGAGATCTGCTTGCTCAACGCGGGCTGCGCCAGGAACACCCGCTGCGCGGCCCGTCCGAAGTGCAGTTCCTCGGCGAGAGCGACGAAGGAGCGCAGATGCCTCAGCTCCATGCCACCCGCCCCTCTGTCCCGTCCGGCGATCACAGCACGGAACGTGCAGATGGCGCCACGCCGGTGCGGGTGATTCCTATACGGCATGAGGGCACTCGTAACCGGTATTTCCGATCGGGGCCCACCTACGTTCACAGTTGCGATCGTGACCACCGTGGACGCCGGCACCGGGCTCGTCGCACTGCTCGACGACGACATCGCTCTCGCTTCGGCCATCGCCGGTGCCGAGCTACCGGCCCTGCTCCCCGCTCTCGCCCACCTGACCGGCGACATGTCACTGGTCGCCGACGAGCTCCGTCCGCCGTTGCGCCTGCGCCCTGACCTGGTGGAGCCGCAGGGCGGGATGTCCGAGGAGGCACAGGAGCTCGGCCGCCGCCGGGCGCTTGCCGCCCTGCAGGCCTTCCGCGACCGCGGCGCGGTGCCCGCACCCGATCCGGACGATGCGACCCTGCGCCGGTTGATGCGGTTCGTGGCGGGCGACGTCGCCGACGACTACCTGCCGCTGATGTCCCACGAGCTCGGCCTGCCCGCCGACGCGGGCGCGCCGGACTGGACCGCCGCCGAGATGGCAGCCGACCGCACCTTCGAGGTCGTGGTGATCGGCGCCGGGATGTCGGGGCTGGCGACTGCCCACCGGTTGCGTCAGGCCGGGGTCCCGGTGACGGTTCTGGAGCGCAATGACGACGTCGGCGGGGTGTGGCTGGAGAACGGCTACCCCGGCGCCCGGCTGGACACCCCGAACTTCGCCTACAGCTTCTCCTTCTCCCAGCGGCCGGACTGGCTGCACCTGTTCTCCGCCCGCGACGACATCTGGGGCTACTTCCGTGACGTCGCGGAGAAGTTCGACCTGCGCGACTGCGTCCGGTTCGGGCACGAGGTCGTGGAGGCGGTGTTCGACGAGGACACCCTGCTCTGGACGGTGCGGGCGCGGCGCGCCGACGGATCCGACGCGGTGTTCGAGGCCGACGTCGTCGTCAGCGCGACGGGGCAGCTCAACAAGCCCAGCTACCCCGACGTTCCCGGCCGCGACCGGTTCGCGGGCCCGAGCTGGCACACCGCCCGCTGGCGCGACGACGTCGACCTCACCGGTAAGCGGGTGGCCGTGATCGGCACCGGGGCGAGCGCCTACCAGGTGGTGCCCTCGATCGTCGACCGTGTCGGCGCACTCACCGTCTTCCAGCGGACCCCGCCGTGGATGCTCCCGACGCCGACCTACCACGACCCCACCCCCGAGGAGCAGCTGCGACTGCTGCGCGAGCTGCCCTACTACCACCGCTGGTTGCGGTTCCTGCAGTTCTGGACCTCTGTGGAGGGACGGCGGCCGTTCATGGAGGTCGACCCCCGCTGGGAGCACCCGATCTCGGTGTCGCCGGCCAACGAGGCACTGCGGCAGGCTCTCGTGACGCACCTGCGGCGCCAGTTCGGCGACCGCCCCGACCTGCTCGCGAAGGTGATGCCGGCCTACGCCCCGGGCTCGAAGCGGATGATGCGCGACAACGGCGTGTGGCCCGCGGCGCTGAAGAAGGACCACGTCGACCTGGTGACCGAGACCATCACGGAGATCACGCCCGAGGGGGTGCGCACGGCCGACGGCGTGCTCCACGAGGTCGACGTCCTCATCTACGCCACGGGCTTCCGCGCGTCGGACTTCCTCGCGCCGATCACCGTGCGCGGCCGCGACGGTGTCGACCTGCACGAGCAGTGGGCCGGTGACGCCCGCGCCCACCTCGGCGTGCACATACCGGGCTTTCCCAACCTCTTCTGCGTCTTCGGGCCCAACACCGGCCTCGTGATCAACGGGAGCATCCTGCTCTTTTCAGAGATCGCGGTGGAGCACATCCTGGGATGCGTGCGGCTGCTGCTGGAGTCCGACGCATCCACCGTGGAGGTGCGGCGTGAGGTCCACGACGCCTTCAACGAGCACGTCGACGCCGGCAACCGGCGCATGGCCTGGGGCGTTGCCACCGTGAACAGCTGGTATCGCAACGCAACCGGCCGGGCCTCGCAGGTGTGGCCGTTCACCGTGCTGGACTACTGGCACATGGTGCGCAAACCCGTCCCGGCGGACTTCCACATCGACTGATCCACGATCGCCCGATAACCGACACCGTCCCGTCCCCCGATTCCCCATCCCCCGGCCCCCGAACCTCAGCCCCCAGGAGCGACCGTGAGGACTTCCGCGTCTCGCAGTGCCGCGAGTCCGCAAGAGCACACCCGGCGGGTCGCCGCCGCCACCTTCGTCGGCACCGCGATCGAGTGGTACGACTTCAACATCTACGGCGCCGCCGCCGCACTGATCTTCGCCCCCCAGTTCTTCCCGAACATCAACCCGGTCGCTGCCACGCTCGCGGCGTTCGGCACGTTCGCCGTCGGGTTCCTCGCCCGCCCCATCGGCGGCATCGTCTTCGGCCACTTCGGTGACCGGCTCGGACGCAAGCAGACCCTCGTCGTCTCACTGATGCTCATGGGCATCGGGACGTTCCTCATCGCGCTGCTGCCCACCTACGCCCAGATCGGCATCGCCGCGCCGATCCTGCTCGTCGTGCTCCGGTTCGTGCAGGGCCTGGGCGTCGGCGGGGAGTGGGGTGGCGCCGTGCTCATGGCGATGGAGCACGCCCCCGAGGGCCAGCGCGGGTACTACTCGTCGTTCCCGCAGATGGGCCTGCCGGCCGGGACGCTGCTGTCGAACCTTGTCTTCCTGGGTGTGTCGCTGTCGCTGGGCCAGGAGCAGTTCGCGGCGTGGGGCTGGCGCATCCCGTTCGTACTCAGCGCCGTGCTCGTCGTGGTGGCTTTGGTGGTCCGGCTCCGGCTCGCCGAGAGCCCCGAGTTCGCGCGCACTCGGCAGCGGGGCCGGGTGCGTCGCCTTCCCGCGCTCGATGTGCTGCGCAACAACCCCGGCACGGTGATCCTCGGGATGGGCATCACCCTGGCCCCGTCCGGGCTGGGCTACCTGCTCTCGGTGTACCTGCTCTCCTACGGCACCGGGACCGTGCACGTGCCGCAGGTGACGATGCTGCTGACGATCACGGCGGGTTCGGTGGTGTACCTGGTGGTGGCCTACTTGACGGGCCGCGTGTCCGACCGCGTCGGCGCCGTGCAGATCTTCACGGTGGCCTCGGTGCTCTCGGTGCTCGTGCCCTTCGCGGTGTTCGGCCTCATGGACACCGGGGCGGTTCCGGCGGTGCTGCTGGCCATGCTCGCGATGGGGCTGGTACTCGGCCTGCTGGTGGCGGTGCAGGCGATCATCGTGTCGCGCGCCTTCACCACCGACGTGCGGTACACGGGCGCGTCGATGTCCTACCAGTTCGGCGCTGTTCTCGGCGGCGGTCTCACGCCGTTGCTGGCGGCCGCGATCCTCGGAGCCACGGGCTCGTCGATGTGGGTGGCCGCCTATATCGCGGGGCTCGCCCTGCTCTCGGGGATCGCGGTGTGGTTCCTGCCCCGGGAAGCCGGCACGGAGACCGACCCGGGAGCCTCGCTCACCGGTGGCGCGGGCGACGAGCCCGTGCGCGACGGCGCACCCGCCTGAGCGGGCGCTCGCCGCGCTCGTCCGGCCTTCCGGACGAGCGCGGCGGCGAACCCGTCAGCGGCTCATCGACGTGGCGGGCGTCCACGCCGGGTCACGCCCGCTGAGCCCGACGAGCCGGTCGAGCACCGGTGCATCCCCCGGCACCGGGACCGGCGGGCCGAACAGCCCGGGCACGCCCTCGGGCTGCGCCGCCGCTTCCACGAATCCCAGGCAGGCCTGCACGCTCTCCTGGTCGACGGCGTAGGCCTGGCCGGTGGCGCGGGCGAGGTCCCAGCCGTGCAGCACGAGTTCGTCGAGCGCCACGGCCGCTATGGCGGCTGCCGGCATCTGCACCCCGCCCACAGACGTCATGCCGTCCCGCGCAGCGGGGTCGCGCCACGCGGCGACGAGCGCGTCGAGCTTTTGTGGCAGGAGCGTGCGCCACTTCGGGTCGAGCGGAGGTTGCACGGCCGGTGGTGTGCCGAGGTCGGGTTCCTTGGCCGCGGCCGCCCGGAACGCCTCCGCGAGCCCGAGAAGGTGGCTGAGCAGAGCACCGACCGTGGTGTCGGCACACGGGGTGGGCGCCTCCAGCCGGTCGTCGGTCACCGCGTCCAGCAGGCGCGTGAGGCGGTCGGCGGCCGGAGCGAGATCGACGAACGATGCGGATGTCATACCGGTATGACCAGGCCCGCGGCCGGGACTCATCGGTCGCGGGCCCGCCCCGTCACCCCATGCCGCTGACCCGGAGAACCTCGATCGAGAGGAGCAGCCGGATCTGGTCCCGGCCGCCGTACCAGGGGTAGGGCCCTCCGAGGTAGCGCTGCGCCAGCTTCTCGATGTGCTCGGCGGCACCTTCGGTGGTGACGTCCAGGACGCGGCCGCGCACCGCGTAGTACCGGGCCGCGTGGTCCGGGTCCGACACGGTGAGGGCCACCCGCGGGTCGCGTTCGATGTTCCTGATCTTCTGGAACCCCTGCACGCTGTTGATCAGCACGTGCTTACCGTCCGTGTCGACCCAGGTCTGGGTCAGCTGCGGCGACCCGTCGGGCATCGTGGTGGCGAGGTAGCAGGGGCTCGGGCGCTGCAACAGGTCGAGCAGACCGTCGGGAATGTCCACGACCCGCATCGTTCTCGGTCGTGGTCCTCCCGGCGGCAGGGGTCAGACGCGCGCGCGTTCGAGTTCCGCGCCTGCAGCCCGCGCGGTGGCGTCCAGCAGCGCAACCACGTCGTCGGACGTACGCACGGGCTCGTCGTTCCAGCGCGTGAGGTCCCGGACCTGCGCCGAGCGGATGGGCGGGGCCGGACACCAGCGGATCGGCTCGCGGTCGTCGCCGTAGAGCGTGTGCCAGGTCAGGTCGAGCGCCCGCTGCACGGGCTGGGACCGCACCGCGGCGAGCCCGCCACCCGCGTGAACGATCGCCCCGACCAGGCAGGCCCCGGTGATCGGCCGATCACCGATGCTCCGCAGGTTGCCGGCGTTGATCGTCCGCTGGTGGCCCTGCGGGTCGCGGTAGGTGAACCAGCCTTGCTGTACCCAGCCCGACACGATCACCGCGCGGGCGTCACCGAGGAGAGCCCGGATCCGGTGGAGCTCGGCGAGGTGCGCGGCGAGCCGGTCCTGGCGGGCGAGACGCTGCCGCTCCCGGCGGCGCTCCCGCCACCGCTGCCGAACTCCGGCAGAGCGTTCCTGCAGGGGCGGTGCGATACGCAGTTCCATGGTCACGGCGGCTCCTCCCGGGCTCATGCAGGCCGGGCCTACGTCGACGGTCCATCGCAGGTTACGTCTCCCACGCCGCACCTTGTGGGTCATGAAGCCGGTGCGAGCAGCACCGCGTTCGGGCGTGCGCCGTGGCGCATACCGATTACCACGTCCCCGTCAGGGAGGTCCGGGTTCATGTGGCGAGCCAGGACACCGGCCGCCGCACGGTCGACCATGAACAGGCTGAGCACGAACGGCACACGCGTCGTGACCTGCTGTCCGGACTCCCGATCGCGGAAGGGCATCGTGATGCGGCCGGGCTCGACGCGGCGCTGGAGGACCAGAGGCGACTCGCGCGCCGCATCGGCAACGGCCGACTGCCAGTTCCGCGCCGACGTCTGGTTTCCGAAGACCACATCGTTACTGGACTGGCCGACGGCCGGCTTCGCGACGAGCTGGTCCCGCTCGCCGGCCGCCATGCGCAGCAGGCTCCTCTCGACCTCCGGATCCCCGTCCAGACCCAGGCACACGGTCCAGGGAACATGGGCACGCACCAGTGCGCGATCCGCTGGGCCGAGCACGCCCGCATCACAGTCCTCGCGCAGCCAGGACAGCACCGCCTTCGACGAGACGAGCGCTGACTCCGGGCGGGGGAACAGCCCGACGGTCCCGGCACGGTCCGCGGTACAGAGCGCGGCGAGCCCGCCGTCGTCCTCGATGATGCGATCGCTGCCGTACCACCGGAGCAGCACGACGTCGAGCGGCACATCGGAGGCGAGCAGGCGGCCGGCGGCATCGAGGCTCAGGTCGGCGAGATCGGCCTGGAAGACCTCGAAGCCCACCTGCTGCGCACCGGCCACGATGGGCGGCCTGATCCTGTCGCGGCGCTGACGTGCGCCCGTGATGTCGATCGCCGAATGAATCGGAACGAGCAACCGTCCCGATCTGCCGTGCCCGTTCTCGGATTGCAGCGTGCGGTTCAGCGCCTCGCACCGCGCCACCACAGTGGAGGGCGGCGTACGCAGACCGATCTCCGGGCACAACCCGACGTAGGATTCCGCGAGCCAATATGCCACCGCGTCGCCGCCGAGCCGGGTGCTGATGTTGAGCTCGAGAAACCGCGGCCGTCCCTTGTCGATCAGGATGTCGGGCCGGGCATACCGGTTGAGTTCCGCCGGCATCAGCGGGCGATCAGGATCCATCAGAGGGATGTGATGGGGGAAGCGGAGTACTCGATGCAGTTCACCCAGCGTCGAAGCACGGCGACAGCACGCGTCCACGGCCAGGCACAACAGCCGGGACGCGAGGGCCTCGAGGCCCCGGTAGGCCCGTTCCCGGATGACCATCGGCCGGAGTGGTTCCCACCGCCTGCCGGGCCGGCCCTCGCGTGCGTAGGGCCCCCATTCCGACGATGTCGTCCGGCGCTCGATGAGCTCTCGGCAGAGCTCATCGGGGAGCGCATCCCAGACATCCTCGACGACCAGGTCGAAACCTTCGTTATCGGCCATACCGCGATTTTCCACCACAAACGTGGATGACGTCGGTTCAGAACTTGTGCCGCTGTTCCGTGGAACAGTCGTAACTTCGTGGTCATGACGCACCACGCAACCCGCACGCAGGCGGTCGCCTACCTGCACAGCCGTCCGATCGACGCGCCGGACGCACTGGTCGACGTCGAGATCGACGTCCCGGCGCCCGGTCCGCACGACCTGCTAGTCGAGGTGCGCGCCGTGTCGGTCAACCCGGTCGACGTGAAGGTCCGTGCCTCGGCCGACCCGGGCGGCACCCCCAAGGTTCTCGGCTTCGACGCTGCCGGCGTCGTGGTCGCCACCGGCGACGCGGTCACCGCCTTCTCCATCGGCGACGAGGTCTACTACGCGGGCTCCATCGCCCGGCCCGGCAGCGACGCGAAGCTGCAGCTCGTGGACGAGCGGATCACCGGGCGCAAGCCGAAGAGCCTCGACTTCGCCGAGGCCGCAGCTCTGCCGCTGACCACGATCACGGCCTGGGAGACGCTCTTCGACAAGCTCCGCTTCACCACGGAGAGCCGCGGGACGCTGCTCGTCATGGCCGCCGCCGGCGGGGTGGGCTCGATGGTGGTGCAGCTCGCGCGCCGTCTCACCCAGCTGACGGTGATCGGCACGGCGTCGCGTCCCGAGTCGGTCGCGTGGGTCCGTGAGATGGGCGCCCAGCACGTCGTGAACCACCACCACCTGCGCGAGGAGCTCCGCGAGGTCGCTCCCGGCGGGGTGGACGCGATCTTCTCGCCCTTCTCGGCGGGCAACATCGAGACCTACGCCGAGATCCTGCGCCCGCGTGGCGAGATCGTCGCCATCGACGAGCCGGAGGGGCTCGACCTGCTCCCGCTCAAGGACAAGAGCCAGACCTGGCACTGGGAGTTCATGTTCACGCGTCCTCTCGTCGAGACCGAGAGCACCTACCAGCGGGAGCTGCTCGACGAGGTCGCCCGCCTCGTCGACGAGGGAGTGCTGCGTACGACCCTGACCAGCCGGATGAGGCCGCTGAACGCCGAGACGCTGCGTGCGGCGCACCGGCAGCTGGAGAGCTCGGCCGGCGTCGGCAAACTCGTGCTCGACGTCTCCTGACCGTCGCCGTCCGGGTCCGGATCGCGCTGGTAGAAAGTGTTGATGCCCGCCGTGCCCCAGGCCGCGCACCCGCTGCGTGGGCGGGACGCCGAGCTGGGCACGGTGCTGGGCGCATTGCGCCACGCACAGCAGGGCCGGGCGGCGCTCGTCGTGGTGCAGGGCGAGCCGGGGCTCGGCAAGAGCGCGTTGCTCGACGCCGCGGCGGAGCAGGCACGGGCGCTGGGGTTCACGCTCGCCTGCGCGGCTGCACACGAGACGGACGAGCTGAGCCCGCTGGCGTCGCTCGGCCCCGCGCTGCGGTCCGGCGACGTGCCCGTGCTCGGCTCGCAGGAGTTCCTCGAACTGGCCCCACTGACCGCCCAGCCGCTCTGGCTCGCCGAGCATCTGGCCGTGATGCTGCCGCGCCGGGCCGCATCCAACCCCCTTCTGCTCCTCCTCGACGACGCCCAGTGGGCGGATCCGTTGACGACGTTCGTGCTGCGGATCCTCGTCGGCAGGCTCGCCGGATCACCGATCGCCGTGCTGATCGGCACCCGCGCGGCGGTCGGCGGGCCGGCCGACCAGATCGCAGGCGCCGCGGAGCGGGGGCAGCTGGTGCGCCAGATCGACCTGGCCCCGCTCGACGACGACGCCGTCCTCGCCATCGCCGCCGACCATCTGGGGCGCCCCGCTGATCCCGAGCTCGCGCGGCGGCTGACCGGCACGGGCGGCAACCCGTTCCTCGCGGTCCAACTGGTCGGCGGCCTGCTCCGTCCCGACGGCGGGCGCACGGGTGGGGACAACCTCCCCGCCGGCCTGCTCGACGGTGTCCGGAGGCGCACCGCGGGGGCGTCGGAGCGATGCCGCGCCCTGCTGCGGGCGGCCGGCGTGCTCGGCGCCCGGTCCCGGCTCGACGACGTCGCACAGCTGATGGGCGAGCCGACCACGCAGCTGACCGAGCCGCTCGAAGAGGCGATCGCGCTCGGACTGCTCAGCGACGACGGCGCAGGCATCACGTTCCGCCACGAGCTGCTGCGCCGCGCCGTCTACCAGGACGTTCCACCCTCGGCGCGGGCGGCGCTGCATCGGGCAGTCGTCACGCACCTGCTCGAGAGCGGGCGCGGCAACGCGGCAGCGGCCCCGCACGTCCTCGCCTCGGCGATCCCCGGCGACACCACCGCGGTGCGGGTCCTGCGACGGGCCGCGCAGGAGCTGCTCGCCACCATGTCGACCACTGCGGTCACCTTCATCCGCAGGGCGTTCGAACTCGTCGGCGACGACGACCCCGAGCGGGAACCGATCGCCCGGGACGTCGTCGCGATGCTCGTCGCCGCCCGACAGCACCACGACGCGGCGGCGTTCGCCGACGGGTTGCTCGACGGCGAGGCCTCGCCGGACACGGCGGCCGTCGTGCAGTTGCATCTGGCTCCGCGCCTGTGGGCGACCGGACGCCGGGCCGAGCTCGCCGAGCGCGTCCGGCACGTGCGGTGCGCCGGGGCCGTTCCCGAGCTGCGCGCGCGGCTCGCCGGCTACGAGGCGCTGGCCGGTGGCTTCGCCCCGGAGGACCCGGGTCACGATCCGGTTGCCCGGTCGCTCGCACTGCTCGCTCGCGCGGAACAGGCCGAACGTGCCGCCGACCTCGCCACGGCGCGTCTGTCCTACGCGGAAGCACGGTCTGCGGCCGAGCAGGGGGCGGGCGAGCCGGGTGCCCTGCCCTACGTGCGACTCGAACTGTGCGAGCTCGCGATGCGCGGTCGTCTCGACGACATCGACGGCGCGCTGGCACGCCTCCTGGAGCTCGACGCGGAGGGCGGCGACTCCTGGCAGGCACCGCAGGTGGCCGTGACACGCGCGGTCCTGGAGCTCGGTGCCGGACGTCTCGACGCCGCGTTCGACGCCGCGAGGGCGGCGGAGCAGTGGTCGGGCGACATCGGGGACACGGACGTCGACGCCCGGCTCTGGCACGTCCTCAGCCTGGTCGCGATTCATCGGGGCGAGCCCGCCGAGGCGAGGTCGCGGATCGCGGAAGCCGAGCGGCGCGGAGTCCCGACGGGCGTGGAGCGCACCCTGCTCGCGGCGCCCGACGATGCGGGAGCCGCGGCCGCCCTCATCCGTGAGCTCGCCCAGCAGACGGCGCCGTGGCCGGAGGAACTCATCGTCCAGGCGGCCTGCACGGCGCACCACGGTGGCGACATCACCACGGTGCGGGACGCCGGGGAGATGCTGGCCTCGCTCGCGGCCCGCAACCCCGGCGTCGCGAGCATCGCGGGCGCTGCCGCGCTGGTGGACGGTCTGGTCGTCGGGGATCCGTCAGCCGCCGTCGAGCTGCTCCGGCGGGCTCCGCGACCGCTCTTGCTGGCCCGGGCCGAGGAGGAGCTCGGACGCGCGGCGCTCGGCGCGGGCGACCGGTCCGGCGTTGAGTCCCTGCTGCGGGCACGGGACGGATACGCGGCGTGCGGCGCCACGGCCGCCCGAACGCGGGTGCAGCGGTTGCTGCAGTCGGCCGGGGTGCGCCGTCGAGGCAAGGAGCAGCGCAGCCGGCCCGAGAGCGGGTGGGAATCGCTCACGGAGATGGAGCGCCGAGTCGCCGTGCTGATCTCCGACGGCCACACGAACCGGTCCGCCGCCGCCGAGCTCTTCGTGTCCCCGAGCACGATCAACACGCATCTGCGTGCCGTGTTCAGCAAGCTCGGCGTGCACTCCCGCGTGCAGTTGGCGAAGCTGGTGCTGGCCCGGCCGGTCGATCAGGACCCCGCAACGCCGGCTGCCCGCCACCAGGAGCGGTGACGGGCGGACGCGGTCCGGTCCGGCTACGAGGCGGTCGCGGCCTTCTCGATCACCGCAGCGACGGTCTGCGGGTGCGAGACGGGCAGGTCGTGGGCCGAGCGCACCTTGGTGATCGCGGCGTGCGCGCGCTCGGCCATGAACTCCTCGGCGGCCGGCGCGATCGCGCGGTCCTGCGTCGCGACGATCGCGTACTCGCGGATCGAGTCAGGAGCGGTCGTGGTGACCTTGTCCGTGAACGCCGACGCCAGGATCGGGCGCTGCCCCGCGGCTCCGACGGCGGCCTCGGCCGCGGTGACGTCGGCCGCGATGACCTGACGGAACTTGTCGGTGTTGACGAAGAGCTCCGGCCCGTCGGGGCTCTCCACCGTGTGGCTCGTGTCCGGGCCCAGCTGCGAGCCCGGGAACTGCGCGTTCAGATCGCCCACGGTCTCCCCCTCCCGCGGGATGAAGGCAGCCACGTACACGAGCGCCTTCACGTCGGGGCCCGACGCGAGCTCGGTGACGATCGCGCCCCCGTAGGAGTGCCCGACAAGGATCTTCGGGCCCTTGATCGCCTCGACGGCGCCCTTGACCGCGTCGCGGTCGGGAACCGGCCCGCGCAACGGGACGGCCGGGGCGACCACGGGGTATCCGTCGTGCTGCAGCCGCTGCGTCACCTTGCTCCATGCCGACGCATCCTCGAACGCGCCGTGCAGGAGGACGATGGTCGGCTTCGCCGCCTGCTGGGCGGCCGGAGCAGCCGATGCCGTCGAGACCGTGCCCAGGCTCAGCGCGGCGGTGGCCGCCAGTGCCAGGGCAATGCTCCTGATCTTCATGTCTTCCCTCGATCGGTAGGACTGTCGTTTCCGCCCACCAGAGAACTCCGGGCGCCGAGCACTGGGTATCGAGTGAAGACGCGAGATCCCTCCGGCATCCGCGGGCGCCGCGGCGGCGGCCCGACCGATGCCTGACGCGTTCGTAGGAGATCCCGCGGCGCGCGTGTGACGCCAGGCACGATCGACGTGACGCCGGGCCGCCGCCGCGGCGTACCGATGAGATCCGGTCCCTCGTCGGGTCTGCAGAGTGTGACCGAGCAGATCCTGACATCCAACGGCGTGCAGCTGTGCGTGGAGACGTTCGGCGACCCGGGCGACCCTGCGCTCCTGCTCATCAGCGGCATGAGTGCGTCGATGGATTGGTGGGACGTCGAGTTCTGTGAGCGCCTCGCGAACGAGGGCCGGTTCGTGATCCGGTACGACCATCGCGACACCGGTCGCTCGGAGACGTCCCCGGTCGGCGCGCCGTCCTACACCGCAGCCGACCTCTCCACCGACCCACTGCGCATCCTCGACGCTCTCCGCATCGCCCGTGCCCACGTCGCCGGGATCTCGATGGGCGGCGGCATCACCCAAGACCTTGCCGCGCTGCACCCGGACCGGATCCTGACCGTCACCCTGATCTCGACCAGTCCTGCCGGAGCGCGTGCCGACCGGAACGCGCTGCCGTCTGCGGAGCCTCGGATCGCCGCGACTTTCGCGAACCCCGGCCCCGACCCGGCATGGGACGACCGCGACGCCGTGGTCGAGCACCTCGTCGAGAACGAGCGTTGCTGCGCCGGCTCGCTCGGGTTCGACGAGGAACGGGCCCGCCGGCTGGCGAAGATCGTGGCCGGCCGCAGCCACGACGTTGAGGCGAGCCTGAAGAACCACTGGGCCGTCGTCGTGGACGCCGAATCGAACGAGTACCGGCTCGCCGACATCCACGTGCCGACGCTGGTGCTGCACGGCACCGCCGACCCGCTCTTCCCGATCGGCCACGGCGAGGCGCTCGCCGCGGAGATCCCCGGCGCCTCGCTCCTCGCGCTGGAGGGAATGGGCCACGAGGTACCTCCGCCCCGGCTGTGGGACGTCGTGGTGCCGGCAATAGTGCGGCACACGTCCTGAAGGCTCTCGAGCCGGCGCGTGTACGAGCGGCGCGCTCGTCCAATAGGTTCGCCCCGCCGCGCCACTCGCCCACCCCAACCCGCGGACGGGGCCGGGGCGACGCACCTGTACGACCGGCACGCCTGCCCGATAGGTTCGCCCGGCAGCGCCGCTCGTCCAGCCACGCCGGGCGAGCCGCAGCCGCGAGAGCCGTACCAGCGGCGCGCTCGTCCAATAGGTCCACCCCGCCGCGCCACTCGTCCACACCAACCTGCTGGAACGGACGGGACCGGGCATCGGCGCGACGGGCCACTGGCCCGCACCTGTACGACCGGCACGCTCGCCCAATAGGTTCGCCCCGCCGCGCCGCTCGTCCACCCCAGCCCGCCAGCGCGGACGGAGCCGGGCACCGGCGCAAGACCCGCTGGCCCCGCACGTGTACGACCGGCACGCCTGCCCAATAGGTTCGCCCGACAGCGCCGCTCGTCCACCCACACCCGGCGAGCCCCAGCCACGCAAGCCGTACCATCGGCGCGCTCGTCCAATAGGCCCGCCCCGCCGCGCCACTCGTCCACCCCAACCCGCCGACGCGGACGGGACCGGGCATCGGCGCGAGAGGCCACCGCCCCCGCACCTGTGCGAGCGGCGCGCTCGTCCAATAGGTCCGCCTCGCCGCGCCGCTCGTCCAGGACGGCTCGGGGGAGTCCCCTATCCGACCGCCGCTGTCGGAAGGGCGAGTCCGGCTGCCGGTATCGCCGACATCACCGCGTCGGGCATGTCGCGGTGGAGTCGTTCGAGGCCGATCTGCGCCCGCCGCACCCGTTCGCGGCCCAGCGCGATCGTGACCGCGTCGAGGTGTGTGCCGCTCGGGTAGATCACCGGCGTGTTGGCGAGCCCGAACTTGAGGTACACCGGCGCGGCGACCCGCACGATGTCGGCGATCTCGGCGTGCCGGACGAACCCACCGAGGTCGTTCGGCGACTCGATGTAGACGTCCAGCGGGATGTCGACGGCCGCTCGGACCGCGGCGAGCTCGCCGAGCGTCATGTCGGTGGGCACGTTGTACGTGTCGGCGCCCAGCCGCTCGGCCAGCCGGATCGCGGCCGGGTTCGACAGCCCCATCTGCACGCTGATCTTGAACTGCAGGTCGGCGGGGAACTCACCGGCCGTGCGGAGCGCCGCCGCGGTCTCCAGCACCCCGAGGTCGGTGACGAGCACGCTCCGGACGCCCGCGTCGACCGCCCGTGCGATGTCCTCGAGCACGTGCACGAGCTGCTCGGTCCCCCGCGCCTGTGCCCCCAGCGCCGCGCCACCAGGCGCGTGCGAGGCCGAGGACGCCGCGCCCCAGCCGGTGAGCGGCCGGGCGAACAGGCTCAGCTCCACCGGGCGGCGGGCCGCGGTGGCAGCCATCCGTTCCAGCTCGGCGTCGGTGAGCAGCAGCGCACCGCTGCCCTGCGACACCCGATGCACCGGGACGCCACGCGCGTCGGCCTCCTCCAGCACCGCGTCGAGCACGTCCGGGCCTTCGGTGCTCGGGATCTCCACCCGGCACTGCGCCCCGTCCGGGAAACGCTTGGTGCTCTCGGGCACGCCGTGGTCGGACCGGGCGAACCCCCGTTCGACCAGTGCCTCGCGGATACTCCGCTCCACTCCCGCTCCCCTCACTCGCCCTGACCGAGCCGCAGCACGCTCCACGACACCGGCGGAAGCTGCACCCGCAGCCGCCCGTCGGTCAGCTCGGCGGTTCCGTTCGGCCGGGGCACCACCCGGTCCGGCTGCGCGGCCGTGTTGGTCGCGGTCCGGTCGTCGTCCGAGAGCGTGAGCGCCTCCCGCACCGCCGACACCGGCAGCCCTCGCACGTCCACCTCCAGTACAAGCGGCTCGTCCTGGTGCCGGTTGACCGCGAACACGGTCGCCTCGTGGGAATCTTCGTCCCACGTCGCGACGGCGTCGAGTACCGGGACGTCCCCGAACCTGGCCGTCTCGTAGCGCGGGGACGACGGCTCGACCCGCAGCACCTCGCCGCGGGCGTGCCGGGAGGTCAGGGCGAACGGGTGGAAGATCGTCTGGCGCCAGGCCGGGCCGCCGGGCTCGGTCATGATCGGCGCGATGACGTTCACCAGCTGCGCCTGCGCCGCCGACGTCACGCGGTCGCTGTGGCGCAGCAGCGAGATCAGGAGGCTCCCGACGACCACGGCATCGGTCACGTCGTACTGGTCCTCGATCTGCCGCGGGGCCACGGGCCAGTCCTCGGGCACGGGCGTGCCCTTGAACCTGCTCTGGTACCAGACGTTCCACTCGTCGAACGACAGCATGATCTTCTTCGGCGACCGCAGCTTCGCCCCGATGTGGTCGGCCGTGACGATCACCGACTCGATCATGCGGTCCATGTCCACGTTGGACGCGAGGAAGCTGCCGATGTCGCCGTCGAGCGGCTCGTAGTAGGCGTGCAGCGAGATGAAGTCGACCTGGTCGTAGGTCTCGGCGAGGACCTCGGCCTCCCACGCCGCGAAGGTCGGCATCCGCGAGTTGGAGCTGCCGCAGGCGACGAGCTCCAGGTTGCGGTCCATCATCCGCATCGCGCGGGCGGTCTCGGCGGCGAGGCGGCCGTACTCGGCGGCCGTCTTGTGCCCGACCTGCCACGGGCCGTCCATCTCGTTGCCCAGGCACCACATCCGGATCCCGTGCGGCTCCTTGGATCCGTTCTCCACCCGCTGGTCGGCCAGCGCGGTTCCCGCGGGGAGGTTCGCGTACTCGAGGATGTCGAGCGCCTCGGCGACCCCGCGGGTGCCGAGGTTGATCGCGAGCATCGGCTCGACGTCGGCCTTGCGGGTCCAGCGCACGAACTCGTCGAGCCCCACGGTGTTGGGCTCGGTGGTGTGCCAGGCCAGGTCCCGCCGTCGCGGTCGCTGCTCCAGCGGGCCGACGCCGTCCTCCCAGCGGTAGCCGGAGACGAAGTTGCCTCCCGGGTAGCGGACGGTCGAGACGCCGAGCTCGCGGGTCAGCGCCAGGACGTCGCCGCGGAAGCCGTCGGCGTCGGCGGTGGGGTGTCCGGGCTCGTGGATGCCGGTGTAGACGCAGCGTCCGAGGTGCTCGACGAACGAGCCGAAGGTGCGCCGGCTGACCGGCGCGACGCGGAAGGCGGGGTCAAGGGTCGCGGAGGCGTGGAGCACGCTGTTCTCTCCCAGGGTCGACGGAGCGGTCATTCCTTGAGGCCTGCGCTGCCCACGCCGCGGATCACCTGGCGCTGGAAGAGCACGTAGATGATCAGCAGCGGGAGCCCTCCCAGCAGCGCCAGTGCCATGACCTGCGCGTACTGGAGCTGGAACGTGGTCTGCCCGGCCAGCAGGCCCAGCGGCAGGGTCATGAGGTCCGGGTCGGTCGTCGTCACGAACGGCAGCAGGAAGTTGTTCCACGTGGTGATGAAGGTGAAGATCGCGACGGCGGTGAGCACCGGCATCGACATCGGGACGATGATCGTGAGGAAGATCCGCAGCCGGCTCGCCCCGTCGATCTGCGCGGCCTCCTCGTACTCGCGCGGGATGCCGTCGAAGAACTTCTTCAGGATGAACACCATCGCGGGCGCCACGAGCTGCGGGAGGATCATCGCGAAGTAGGTGTCGACGAGCCCGAGCGTGTCGAGCTCGTCGAACAGCGGGATGATCAGCACCTGCGACGGCACCACGATGGCGGCCACGACCGGTGCGAAGAGCCAGCGCCTACCGCGGAACTCGGTGCGCGAGAACCCGTAGGCGGCCAGGGAGCACAGCACCAGCACACCGGCCGTCACCGACACCGACACGAGGGTGCTGTTCAGGAACCAGCGCAGGAGACCGCTGTTGCCGAACGCAGCTGCGTACGCCTCGCCGGTGACACGGCTGGCGAACCACTCCGGCGGGATCGCCCTGGTCTCCTCCTCGGGCTTGACCGACGTCGACAGCGCCCACAGCAGCGGCACCAGCCACAGCACCGCCATCAGCAGCGCGAGCACGGTCAGGATCACGCCACCGACGGTGGGACGCGGGCCGCGCCGCCGGGCGACGGGCGAGTCGGCGGATCGTTCGGAGACCAGGTCGGCGGTGGCGGTCACGACTCGCTCCTGTTCCGGACGGTGAGCCGCAGCTGGAACACCGCCAGCAGCAGGATGATGAC
Source organism: Pseudonocardia yunnanensis (assembly GCF_039534065.1). Classification (NCBI taxonomy): domain Bacteria; kingdom Bacillati; phylum Actinomycetota; class Actinomycetes; order Pseudonocardiales; family Pseudonocardiaceae; genus Pseudonocardia; species Pseudonocardia yunnanensis. The sequence goes on from NZ_BAAAUS010000001.1 coordinate 372,676, forward strand.
GAACAGCAGGTAGGAGATCGCCGAGGCGTAGCCCAGCCGGAACGAGGTGAAGCCGGTCTCGTAGATGTACTGCAGCACGGGCCGCGTCGTGCTGTTCGGGCCGCCCTCGGTCATCAGGTAGATCTGGTCGAACACCCGCAGCGACGCCAGCACCTGGAGCACGACGATCAGCCCGGTGGTGCGCCGCAGCTGCGGCAGCGTGATGTGCCAGAGCTGCTGGCGGGCACTCGCGCCGTCCAGGGAGGCGGCCTCGTACAGGTCCCGCGGGATCTGCTGCAACGCGGCGAGGTAGAGCAGGAAGTTGAAGCCGACCGTCCACCACGTGGTGGCCACCACGATCGCCACCATCGCCACGCCCTCGGTGGTGAGCCACGGCACCGCCGAGCCCCCGAGCGCCTCGATCCAGCTGTTGAACAGGCCGAACTCGGGCTGGTAGAGCCACACCCAGATCAGCGAGACCACCGTGGCAGGCAGCACGAACGGCGCGAAGTACGAGAAGCGCAGTAGCCAGCCCAGTCGCCGCGCGCGGTGGGCGAGCAGCGCCATCGCGAGGCCCGTCACCACCAGCAGCGGCGTGCTGAGCAGCGTGAACAGTGCGGTGTTGCCGAGCGACTTCCACACGGCGGGGTCGCCGAACAGCTCGCGCCAGTTGGCGAGGCCGAGGAACTGTGAGGGCTTGCCGGCCAGGCTCTTGTTGAAGAAGCTGTTGACCAGGCCCGCGATGACCGGCCAGACCATGAATACCGCGAACACGATCATGAACGGCAGCACGAAGAGCAGCCCCGAGGTCTCCCCGGGACGATGGCGCAGGCCGCGGTCGGACGTGGCTGGTCTGGTGGGTGGGGCAGGGGCTGCCGGGGTGGCTGTGACCATGTCGGCTCCGAGTGGCTCGGCGGGACGCGGGACGGGCGAGGCGGGATCAGACCGGCGAGGGGATCGACACGAGCCGCTGCAGCGCGGTTTTCAGCTGCGCGGCAGCCGCCTGGGGCTGCAACGCCCCGGTCATGACGCTGCCCAGCGCGTCATTGGCCACGGTCTCCAGCGTGGAGCCGGAGCCGCTGAACCACCCCGGCGGGTCGAACGCCACGGCGCCTGCGGACGCTGCGTACTCCGACTGCGGCCGCAGCGCGGCGTACTGGGCGCTGCGTGCCACCGGTTGGTATGCTGGGACGTGCCCGCCCTTGGCCCACTCGAGGCTGTCCTCGAGCATCGCGGCGATGAACTCCACAGTGGCCCGCAGAACCTCGGGATCCCGGACGGCCTGCTTCGGCAGCACGTAGGTGTGGCTGTCGCCGAGGGCGAGCCGGCTGCCGTACACGTCGGGCATCTGTGCCATGCCGAACGGGAGCTCGGCGTCCACATAGGTGGTCACCTCCCATTCGCCGTTGAACGACATGCCCGCCTGCCCGCCGCCGAACAGGGCCACGGTCGCCGGGTAGTCCGCGCTGCCCGGGATGAGCTGTTCGTCGATCGCGAGACGGCGCAGGAGTTCGAGCGCCTCGGTGGCGCGGTCGACGTCGAGCAGGACGCGGGTGCCGTTCGCGTCGATCATCTCCCCGCCCATCTGGGCGTAGAGGCTCGCGAAGAAACGCCACGGTTGCTCCGCTTCGAGCGAGGCCCCGAAGTTGCCGGTGACCTCCTTGACGGCGCGGAGCTGCTCGAGGAGCTCGTCCGGCCCGCGTGGGGAGACGAGCTTGCCGTCCGCGCCGATCAATCCGGCCTGTCCGCAGATCTCCGTGTTGTAGTAGTGCACGATCATGTGCGTGTCGAGCGGCACGGCGTAGACCTGCCCGTCCACCGCGCAGCGGTTCCACACCTCGGGCAGGAACTTGTCCTGGGTGATGCCGTACTCGGCCAGCAGGTCGGACGGGTACGGGTCGAGCAGCGTGGCGGGGCTGAACCCGGGCAGCCGGCTCAGGTGCATCGTGGCGAGGTCGGGGCCGCGCCCGCCGGCGGCTGCCATCGCGAGCTTCGTGTAGAAGGGCGCACCCCACGGCAGGACCGTCGCCTGCAACGCCGTGCCGGGTGTGCGCTGCCGGAACGTGTCCTGCATGGAGACGTGGCGCTGGCCGTCCCCTCCGGAGAACAGGTTCCACTCGCGCACGAGCGTGGCGCCCGGTCGCGCGCCGCTGCTACAGCCCGAGAGCAGGGCGGTACCGGCGAGCGCGGCGCCTGCGGCCGTCAGGAACCGACGGCGCGACAGCGCCGGCCGGACGTACTGGTCCATCACAGTGATCTCCTCGACGATGAGGCCGGTCACGACAGGTGAAGCAGGTCAGGCAGGTCAGAGGGCTCCGGCCAGCCGGTAGTAGGCCTGGTTCCAGCGCAGCTCGCGGGCGAAACGGCGGGGTGTGGTCTCGGCGTCGATCACGACGAGCTCGGTGCGCGCCAGCTCGGCGAGGTCGTCCAGCTCCTCGACACCGAGCGCGGTGGAGAGCACGGTGTGGTGCGGCCCGCCCGCCATGATCCACGTCTCCGCCGACGTCCGGAGGTCCGGCTCGGGCTCCCACACCGCTCGGGCGACGGGCAGGTTGGGCAGCGGCTCGTCGGCCGGCACGACCTCGATCGCGTTGGCCACCAGACGGAACCGGTCGCCCATGTCCGACATGCCGATCACGACCCCGGCACCGGGCGCGGCGTCGAACACCATGCGCACCGGGTCCTCGCGGCCGCCGATCCCGAGGGGGTGGATCTCCACCCGCGGCCGGTCCGCGGCGATGGACGGGCAGACCTCCAGCATGTGCGCCCCGAGCACCTTCGGCCGTCCAGGGCCCAGATGGTAGGTGTAGTCCTCCATGAACGAGGTGCCGCCGGGCAGCCCGCCTGCCGCGACCTTGAGCGTGCGCAGCAGCATCGCGGTCTTCCAGTCGCCCTCCCCCGCGAAGCCGTAGCCGTCGGCCATCAGTCGCTGCACGGCGAGCCCGGGAAGCTGGCGCAAGGCGCCGAGGTCCTCGAAGTTCGTGGTGAACGCCATCGCCCCGGACGCGGCCAGTAGCTCGCGAAGGCCCAGCTCGATCCGCGCGGAGTAACGCAGCGAGTCGTGCCGGTCGCCGCCGGCGCGCAGTTCCGGCACCACCTCGTAGCGGTCCTCGTACTCCGCAACCAGCTTGTCGACGTCGGCGTCGAGGCTCGCGTGCACGGCGTCGGCGAGGTCGGTGACGGCATAGCCGTTGACCGTGACGCCCCAGCGCCACTGGGCTTCGGTGCGATCCCCCTCGGTGACGGCGACGTCCCGCATGGTGTCGCCGAAGCGCGACAGCCGCAGCGAGCGCACCTCGGCCCAGCCCAGCGCCGCACGCGCCCACGCGCCGACCCGGCGCTGCACCTCGGGGTCCTCGACGTGTCCCGCGACGATCTTGCGGACCACCCCGAGCCGCGCCTGGATATAGCCGAACTCCCGGTCGCCGTGAGCGGCCTGGTTGAGGTTCATGAAGTCCATGTCGATCGTCGCCCACGGCAGCGACCGGTTGGCCTGGGTGTGCAGGTGCAGCAGCGGCTTGCGCAGGGCGTCCAGGCCGGCGATCCACATCCGTGCCGGGGAGAACGTGTGCATCCAGGCGGTCACGCCGATGCAGCGCGGGTCGGCGTTGGCCTCGAGTGCCATGCGGTGGATGCCGTCGGAGGTGGTGAGAACCGGCTTCCAGACGATCCGCACGGGCGCCGCACCCGACGCGTCGAGCGCCTCGGCGATCGCCTGTGACTGCCCGGCCACCTGGGCGAGCGTCTCCTCCCCGTAGAGCCCCTGGCTCCCGGTGAGGAACCAGATCTCGCGGTCCGCCGTGGTCGATCCCGTCACTACTTGGCTCCCGTCTGGCCGTACACGTTCTGGTAGCGATCGAAGAGCGCGTCTATGTCGTCCTGCGGGATCGGCGTGAGCGGTCCGAGCTGGCGAGCGATGTGGGTGGAGCGGGCCACGTCCTCGCACATCACGGCCGCCTTGACCGCGGCCTTCGCGTCGGGGCCGATCGAGAACACCCCGTGGTTCTGCATGATCACCGCGCGGGAGCGGTGGCCCGACAGCGTCTCGACGATGCCGCGGCCGATCGAGTCGTCCCCGATGCGGGCGAACGGGCCGAGCGGGATCGGGCCCCCGAACTCGTCGGCCATCGCCGTGAGCGCGCAGGGGATCGGCTCGGCGCGGGCCGACCACGCGCACGCGTAGGTCGAGTGGGTGTGCACGACGCCGCCGACCTCGGGCATGTTCCGGTAGACGTAGGCGTGCGCCGCGGTGTCACTCGACGGGGCGAGCTCACCGTCGACGAGCTCGCCGTCGAGGTCGCAGGCGACGATGGCGTCCGGGGTGAGGTCGTCGTAGGACACTCCGCTGGGCTTGATCAGGAACAGGTCGTGCCCGGGCACCCGGGCCGAGACGTTGCCCGCCGTCCAGACGACGAGTCCGTAGCGCACCAGCTCGGCATGCAGGGCCGCGACCTGCTCACGCAGCTCGTCGACGAGTTCCTTGGCGGACTCGGGGATCACCGGCCGTCCTTCCCGCTCGTGTTCTTCCGGTCTGAGTTCTTCTTTTCCAGGGCCTGCGTGCGCAGGGCATGCAGGCGGTGCATCACGTCGTTCCCGCCGCCGGCGCCACGGCGACCGAAGTGGTCGTGCAGGCGGACGTACTCCGCGTAGAGCTCGTCGTAGGCGCGCGCCCGCTCGGGGTCGGGCCGGTAGACGGCCCGGTTGACCTTGCCCATCGCCGCGGCGGCCGCGCGGACGTCCGGGTGCGCGCCCGCGGCGACGGCGGCGTGGATGGCCGAGCCGAGCGCGGGGCCCTGGTCGGACCCGATGGTCGAGAGCGGGCGGTCGCACACGTCGGCGTAGATCTGCATGAGCAGCTCGTTCTTCAGCAGTCCGCCCGCCACCACGAGCTCCGCGACCGGCACGCCCGAGCGTTCGAACGCCTCGATGATCGTGCGGGTGCCGAAGGCCGTGGCTTCGAGCAGTGCGCGGTAGGTGTCCTCGGGCCGGGTGGCGAGCGTCTGCCCCACCACCAGCCCGGACAGCTCGTGGTCGACGAGTACGGAGCGGTTGCCGGAGTGCCAGTCCAGCGCGACGAGTCCGTGCTCGCCGACGGCCTGGTCGGCCGCCAGTTCGGTGAGCAGCCCGTGGACGTCGAGCCCGCGTTTGGCGGCGCGCGCGTGGTAATGCGGTGGGACGCTCGTGTCGACGAACCAGCCGAAGATGTCGCCCACGCCGCTCTGCCCGGCCTCGTAGCCCCAGAGTCCCGGCAGGATCCCGCCGTCGACCACCCCGCACATTCCCGGCACCTCGCCGAGGCGGTCGGACACCATCACGTGGCACGTCGAGGTGCCCATGATCGCCACCATCTGACCGGGCTCGACGGCCTGTGCCGCGGGCACGGTGACGTGCGCGTCGACGTTGCCGACGGCGACGGGGATCCCCTCGGGCAGGCCCGTCCACGCGGCCGCCTGGGCCGTGAGGCCGCCCGCACAGTCACCGAGCCGGCCGATGGGATGCTCCAGCTTCGCCTCGACGAAGTCGGCGAATGCGGGATTCAGTGCGGCGAGGTAGTCCCGGCCCGGGTAGCGCCCGTCCTGGTGGATGCCCTTGTAGCCCGCGGTGCAGGCGTTGCGCAGGTAGGTCCCGCACAGCTGCCACACGATCCAGTCGGCGGCCTCCACCCAGCGCTGCGTGCGGTCGTAGACCTCCGGGTCCTCCTCCAGCAGCTGCAGCGCCTTGGCGAACTCCCACTCCGAGGAGATCCGCCCGCCGTAGCGCGCGAGCCACGGCTCGCCGCGTTCCTCGGCGACGGCGGTGATCCGGTCGGCCTGGGCCTGCGCGGCGTGGTGCTTCCACAGCTTCGGATAGGCGTGCGGGCGGTCGGTCAGGTCGGGCAGCTCGCACAGCGGTGTGCCGTCGGCGAGTGTCGGCAGCACGGTGCAGGCGGTGAAGTCCGTGCCGATACCGACGACGTCACGCGGATCCGCCCCGGACGCCGCCAGTGCCTTGGGCACGGCGGTCTTGAGCACCTCCACCCAGTCGGCGGGCACCTGTAGCGCCCAGTCGGGTGGCAGCACGGCGCCGGTGGCGGGCAGCGCACGCTCCACCGACCCGTGCGGGTACGGGTGCACGGCGTCGGCCAGTTCCTCGCCGTCCGCCACTCGGACGACCACGGCCCGCCCGGACAGCGTGCCGAAGTCGATCCCCACAGCCACGGCGCGGCGCGGGTCGACGGTGCGCACTGCGCGACCACTCACGGAGCAACTCCCCCCACAACGTTGTGAGCGCTAACAATGTGAGCGCTAACACGGAATGTCAACCCCTTGGGGAAACCCGACGGATCAGGCATGCGGCAGCATGAGACACATGCCCGACTCGCCACCGGCCCCCGTCATGACCGACGTTGCGCGGCTGGCCGGCGTCTCCCACCAGACCGTGTCCCGCGTGGTCAACGACTCGCCCCACGTCAGCGCGCAGACCAGGACCCGTGTGCTGGCAGCGATGGAGCAGCTCGGCTACCGGCGCAACGCCGTGGCCCGTGCGCTGGCCACCCGCCGGTCCGGCACGCTCGGCGTGATCACCTTCGACACGGTGCTGCACGGGCCGGTCACCACGCTCTACGGCGTCGAGCAGGCCGCCGGGGCGCTCGGGCTGGGTGTGAGCATCGCCGTGGTCGACCGGGTCAGCTCCGACGCCGTCGTGCGCGCGCTGGGCAGGCTGGAGGACCAGTCCGTCGAGGGCGTGGTCGCACTGGCCACGCAGGAGGACGCGGTGCGGGCCCTCACCGCCGGGCTGCGGGCGTTGCCGGCTGTCTTCGTCGGCGGCCTGGCCGGAGCGGCCGAGGCCGGTGCCCCCGCCGTCGGCACCGACCAGCTCACCGGAGCCCGCGACGCCACCCGGCACCTGCTCGAGCTCGGGCACCGCACGGTGCACCACCTGGCCGGTCCGCAGGACTGGCTCGACGGCCGGTGGCGCGTGGAGGGCTGGCGGGAGGCGCTGCGAAGCGCCTGCGCCGAGGAGCCCGCGCTCGTCGAGGGCGACTGGAGCGCCCGTTCCGGCTACGTGGGAATGCGGGAGATGCTGGCCGCCGACCCCGCCCTCACCGCGGTCTTCGCCGCCAACGACCAGATGGCACTCGGTGCCCTGCGCGCGCTCGACGAGGTGGGCCGTCGTGTCCCCGACGACGTCAGCATCGTCGGTTTCGACGACATCCCGGAGGCCGAGTTCTTCCGCCCGCCCCTCACCACGGTCCGCCAGCACTTCGCCGAGTCCGGACAGCTCGCGGTGCACCTGCTGCTGGGCCTGATCCGTCCCGAGGACGCTGCCGCAGGCGCGGCGCCCCCTCCCCTGGTGCCCACGGAGCTGATGGTCCGCCGCAGCTCCGGCCCCCCGCCCACGTGATCGCTGCGAGATCCCCGTTTCCGCCCTCGACAGGGCGAACACGCCGATCTCGCGGCGATCATGGTCAGTCGGCCAGCGTCGAGCCCCGCACGACGAGACGGGTGGGCAGCTCCACCGCACCGCGGTGCGGCCGGCCGTCCACGGCGTCGAGCAGCATCCGGGCCGCGCTCCGGCCCAGCTCCTCCAGCTCCAGGTCCACCGTGGTCAACGGGGGGCGGCAGGCCAGCGCCATCACGTCCCAGTTGTCGAAGCCGGTGACGGCGACGTCGTCGGGGATGCTCCTGCCCAGCTCACGGAGCCGGTCGCACACACCACGCGCGATCTGGTCGCTCCCACACGAGACCGCGTCGAGATCCGGGTGGGCGCGCAGCAGCAGGTCGACGGCCTGCCGCCCCCACCGCTCGCTCCACTCCCCGTACATCGGTGGCCCTCGGAACGCCGGCCCTGCCGTCTCGGCGGCGGCCCGCGCCCGCTCGACGGCGCTGCGATGCCGTTCCGGGCCGGTGACGTGCGCGATCGCCGTGCGTCCGATGTCGCCGAGGTGCGTGACGGCCGACGCGGCACCGCCCCGATCGTCCACGAGGACCGCGGCGTCGGCCGGATCGGTGGAGCCGTTGAACGCGTACACGACGGGAATCGGCACGGCGATCGGCGGACGCGGCTCGGTGCGCCGACCGGTGACGATGATGCCGTCGACGCGGCGGGCGAGCAGCGTGCGCAGGTAGTGCTGCTCGCGCAGCGGGTCGTCGCGGGTGTCGCACAGGAGCAGCGCCATCTCGCCTGCGCTGAGGGCGTCCTCGGCGCCCAGCATGATCGGGATGCTGAACCGCCCGGAGCTGTCGGTGGTGACCAGCCCGACGGTGTAGCTGCGCCCCGACGACAGCGCCCGGGCCCGCCCGTCCGGCGTGAATCCGAGCTGTTCGGCGGCCCGCCGCACCCGTTCGCGGGTCTCGCGCCGCAACTGGCCGGTGTCGTTGAGGGCCTTCGACGCCGTGCCCGGCGAGACACCGGCCAGCGCCGCGACGTCGGTGATGCGCACGACGGCGCCGGCCCGGCCGGCAGAGCTGGTGGTCAGCAGACGGCTCCTTTTCCGCTCGTTCCGTGGGTGGTCGATCCTATCCCGCGTATCAACAGGATTGATGAGCACAGGCCTTGACCCGACCGGGTGGCCGCCTTAGCGTCACTCCCGGAAAACGAATTCCTGATTTTCCGTGACCGGCCCGGCGACGCGTACTGGAGCGGCATGACGGCGACCTCGTCCCCCACCACCGGCACCACGCGGGCACCCGCGGCACCCACCCCCGCGGCCGCCGTACGACTGCGCCCGCTCGGCCTCGGCGAGGCCAGGATCACCGGCGGCTTCTGGGCCGACCGGCAGCGCGCCAACGGCGACGCCGCCATCCGGGTCGGCCGCAGGCGCCTGGACGAGGCCGGCAACCTGGAGAACCTGCGGATCGCCGCCGGTGTCTCAACCGGAGAGGTCGTCGGCCCGATCTTCGCCGACTCCGACGTCTACAAGTGGCTCGAGGCGGTGGCGTGGGAGTACGGCCGCAACCCCGCTGACGAGCTGCTCGCGATGCAGCGGGAGGTCACCGCCGTCGTGGCCGCCGCCCAGGCCGACGACGGCTACCTCAACTCCGTCGTCCAGGTCCGCCACAGCGACAAGGGACGCTACTTCGACCTGCCCTGGAGCCACGAGCACTACTGCGCGGGCCACCTCATCCAGGCCGCGGTCGCGCAGGTGCGCTGCACCGGCGACACCGCACTCCTGGACGTGGCCGTGAAGCTCGCCGATCACCTCGCCGCCACGTTCGGTGAGGACCGCCGCCACGACGTCGACGGCCACCCGGTGATCGAGACCGCGCTGGTGGAGCTCTACCGCGAGACCGGAGAGGCCCGCTACCTCGAACTGGCCCGCTACTTCGTCGAGGCGCGGGGCCACGGCCTGATGGCAGGCTACGGCCAGGAGCCCACCTACTTCTCCGACCGCGTCCCGGTCCGCACGGCCACCACGGTCGAGGGCCACGCGGTGCGCGCGGTCTACCTCGCCGCGGGCGCGGCCGACGTCGCTGCCGAGCTGGGCGACGCCGAGCTGCTGGACGCGCTGCGCACGCAGTTCGACCACATGCTCGCCACGAAGTCCTACGTCACGGGCGGCCTCGGCGCGCGCTGGGACCGTGAGTCGTTCGGCGACCCGTACGAGCTGCCGACCGACCGCGCCTACGCCGAGACGTGCGCGGCGATCGGCGGCGTCCAGTGGGCGTGGCGCATGCTGCTCGCCACCGGCGACGCGCGCTACGCCGATGCCATCGAGCGCATGCTGTTCAACGGCTTCATCGCCGGCATCTCGCTCAGCGGCGCCGAGTACTTCTACGTCAACCCGCTGCAGCTGCGCGCCGACGCGCACGCCGACGGGGACCGCTCACCTGCCCACGGCCGCCGCGGCTGGTTCGACTGCGCCTGCTGCCCGCCGAACGTCATGCGCACCCTGGCGAGCCTCGACGGCTACCTGGCCACGGGCGACGCCGACGGCGTGCAGCTGCACCAGTACGCGCCCGGCACGGTCACCAGCGGGGACGTCGAGCTGACCGTCGAGACCGAGTACCCGTGGGACGGCCTGGTGCGGGTCCGGGTGATCGCCTCACCCGGCCGGTTCGCCCTCTCGCTGCGGGTGCCCGCGTGGGCGACGGGCGCCAGCGTCACCGCCGGCGGTGAGACGCAGCACGTGGATCCGGGATACGCACGCCTCGAACGGGACTGGAGCGCGGGCGACATCGTCGAGCTGCACCTGCCGATGGACGTCCGCACCACCGCGGCCCACCCCCGCGTCGACGCCGTGCGCGGGTGCGTGGCCGTCGAGCGCGGGCCGCTGGTCCACGCCGCCGAGCAGGCCGACCACGCCGCCCCCGTCGACGACCTGCAGATCGACACGTCCGCCGCCACGGCCGCCGAGCATCGCCCCGACCTGCTGGGCGGCGTCACGGTAGTCACCACCCGGGGCCGCACCGAGGCGGCCGGCGAGCTGGACCTGACCCTCGTCCCGTACTACGCGTGGGCCAACCGCGGCGCCGCAGCCATGCGGGTCTGGATTCCCACGATCTGACCCAACCCGCCAGGAGAGGACAATGACGACCTCGCCGACGACCTCACGCCGCAGTTTCCTCACCCTCGCCGGGCTCGGCGCCCTCGCCGCCGCGCTCCCGGCCTGCAGCTCGGTGCTGCCCGAGCCGGACACCGGGGCGTCCGGCTTCGGCACATCGGCCACGGGCCGGGTCGAGGTGTGGTGCCGGGCGGCCACCCAGACCGGGCTCACCACGCTCGTCGACACGTTCAACGCCTCCCAGGACCGGCTCACCGTCGAGCTGGTCCCCGTGCCCGACGCGCAGTACGTCACCAAGCTCGCCACCGCGATCCGGGGCCGGAACGTGCCTGACCTCGTGGACATCGACGACATCAACTCCCTGCTGTTCGTCCACCGCGACGCGTTCACCGACCTCACCCCGCTCATCACCGATCTCGGCTTCGCCGATCAGCTGAGCCCCGGCCACCTCGCACTGGCCACAGTGGACGGACGGCACTACGGCGTGCCGTACCTAGCCGACAACTCGGTGCTCTACTGCAACACCGAGCTGTTCGACCGGGCCGGAATCGACGTCGACGAGGCCACCGCCGACCTCGACGCGCTGCTGGGCGCGGCCCGCCGGATCACCGCGCTCGGCGGCGACGTCCGCGGCTGGACCTTCCCCGGCAACGCGTCCGGCGCGCTCGGGTTCATCGTGCAGCCGCACATCTGGGCCGCCGACACCGATCTGATCCGCGGCGAACCCGGCGCGCAGGAGGGGAACGTCTCCGGCAACGACGCACTGGCCCGCACGCTGGAGTTCCACCGTGCGCTCTGGCAGGACCAGCTCGTCCCGCCCGGCTGCTACACCGACGAGGCCGCGCGGTGGGCGTCCGACTTCCACGCCGGGCGGATCGGCATGTTCCCCTCGAGCCTCGACACCGTCACCACCAACGCAAGCCCCGAACTGCTCGCGGCCACCACCGTCCGCCTGCTCCCCGGCCCCGACGGCGGGCGCGCCTTCTTCGACGGCGGCGACAACATGTGCATCCCGCGCGGGGCCGCCAACGCCTCGGGCGCGTGGGAGTTCGTGCGGTACGCGCTCGACCTGCCCCAGCAGTCCGTGCTCCCCGAGGGCGGCTACACACCGGTGCGCGCCGACGTCGCCACACCGGAGTTCGCCGACCGATACCCGCTCACGCTTCCCCCGCTGCAGGCGCAGGAGGAGGGCTACGCGCCCAAGACGCTGTCGTACAACGAGCTCTACAACCAGCCCGACGGGCCGTGGCTGACGATGTTCCGCCGCGCGGTCTTCGACGGCGAGATCGAGGGGGCCATGACGCAGGCGCAGGAGTCCTTCGACCGCATACTCGGGCAGGCCCGGACATGAGCACCGTGGTCTCGGCGCCGGTCGCCCGGTCCCGCACCGCCGCCCGCTCCGCACCCGCACGGCGACAATCCCTGACGCACCCACCGCGCACCGGGCTGCTGCTCGTCGCACCCGCGGTGCTGATGGTCGTGGTGTTCGTGCTGGCGCCGCTGCTGTTCGCGCTCGGCATCTCGTTCACGGACTGGCCGCTGATCGGCGACGTCTCCCCCGCCGGGTTCGCCAACTACGTGAGCATCGGCTCGGACGCCGGCTTTCTGCGGGCCGTGCTCTACACGCTGCTCTACACGGCGATCGTGACGATCCCGCTCCTCGTGGTCGGCTACGCGCTGGCCGTGCTCGTCCGCAGCAGGAGAAGAGGGGCCACCCTGCTGCGCACCGTGTCCTTCCTGCCGTTTGTGGTCGGGCTCACGACCCTGAGCTTGATGACCGTGCTGGAGGCGCAGCCGGGCAGCGGGGCGATCAACATCGTCCTGCGGGCACTCGGGATCACCGACGGCGACACAGGCTGGCTGGTGGACGGGCCCCTGGCGACCGGGCTGGTGTCGGTGCTGGTCATCTGGGGCGTGGCCGGGCTGACGATGTTGCTGCTGATGGCAGGGATGCAGGCGATCCCGCCGGAGGTCTACGAGTCGGCCGACCTGGACGGCGCGAGCTGGTGGCAGCAGGAGTGGCGGATCACGATCCCGATGCTGCGGCGCACGATCGCGATGAGCCTGGTGATCTCGGTGGTCGGCTCGCTGCTCGCATTCACGCAGTTCTACGTGCTCACCGACGGCGGCCCGGGCTCGGCAACCACCACCGTCGTGCTCTACATCTACAACCGGGCCTTCGTGCAACTGCAGCTCGGAGCCGCTGCAGCGCTGTCGGTCGTGCTGGTGGTCGTGGTGGCGCTGGTGACCGCGCTGCAGGTGTGGCTGCTCCGGGGCGAGGAGTGATCGACGTGACCATCGCAGCGCCGCGAACCGCCCGCACGTCCCGCTCGTCGAGCGGCCGCCGGGAGACGTGGACGAAACGCGTGCTCTACGCCGTCGGGGGCGGCGGTGCGTTCCTCGTCTTCACCGTGCCCCTCGTCTGGGCGCTGCTGCGCTCGGTGCAACCGAACGAGGTGATCGTGGCGGCGCCGGACCCCGCCACGTTCTTCGGACTGACCTTCGAGAACTTCGCCGCGCTGCTCAGCGGGCCGAACAGCCTCGTCGGGGCTTTGGCCAACAGCCTGGTCGTGGCACTGGGCACGGCGGCCCTCACCACGGTGCTCGCCACCGCCGCGGGCTACGGCTTCGCGCGCTTCCGTTTCCGCTCCGGTCCCGTGCTGTTCGCGCTCGTCGTCGCGTCGATGATGGTGCCGTTCCAGGCAATCCTCACCCCGCTCTATCTGCAGATGAACCTCATGCGGCTCACCGACAGCCTGGTCGGCCTGGTGTTCTTCTGCACCACGGTGAACCTGCCGTTCGGCGTGCTGGTGATGCGCAACTCGTTCTCCTCGGTGCCGGGCGAGCTGGAGGACTCCGCGCACATCGACGGCGCGGGCACCCTGCGGATCATCACGTCGGTACTGCGCCCGTTGATCACGCCGGGCGCGGCGACCGTGGCCCTCTACGCCTTCCTCGCGGCGTGGACGGAGTTCCTCGGGGCACTGACTTTCCTCACCGATCGCGACCTCTACACGCTGCCGGTGGCGCTGGTGAACCTGCAGCAGGGCGCGTACGGACAGATCAACTTCGGTTTCCTCGCCGCGGGCTCGGTGATCGCGATGATCCCGTGCGTGGTGCTCTATGTCGCGCTGCAGCGGTTCTATGTCGCCGGGCTCGCCTCGGGGGCGATCAAGGGCTGAGCCTCGGCGATTCCCGGCTCATCCGGCTGGCCCCTCCACCCGAGCGGCTCCGCCACTGGCCGAGGCCGAGTGGCCTGTGATCTGATCGCCACCCCCGACAGCGGAGGACATCGGTCCGATGCGTCGGGCACGTGGTGGCCGGATCCGGGATGCGGTTCCGACGTCTCTGGTGGACGGCGCCGCCTGAGCGCCGCGAGAGGAGACGACCGTGAAGTACATGATCTTGCTCTACGGCAGCCAGCAGGACTACGACGTGCTGGCGGGCAAGTCCGGCGACAAGCCCGCCATGTCCGCCGAGCAGGTCTCGGCGATGCACGCGTACATGGAGTCCTTCCACCAGAAGCTGGCCGAGTCCGGCGAGCTCGTCGACGCGCAAGGCCTCACCGCTCCCGTGCACGCCCGGCGCGTCCAGCTGCAGCAGGGCGCTCCGGTGGTGACGGACGGGCCGTACCCGGAGACGCAGGAGGTGCTCGCCGGCTACACGGTGGTCGAGTGCGTGAGCTTCGACCGCGCCACCGAGATCGCCGCCGGCCTCGTCAACCCCGATGCGCCCGGCGAGTACGTCGACGTGCGCCCGATCGTCGGAAGCGTCGAGGAGCTCGAGGTCTGAGCATCCCGTGACCGATGACGACGCCGAGGGCCAGCTGCGCCGGCTGGCGCCGCAGGTCCTCGGCGCGCTGGTGCGGCGGTACGGGCACTTCGACACCGCGGAGGACGCCACGCAGGAAGCGCTTCTCGCGGCGGCGGTGCAGTGGCCGCAGGAGGGCGTGCCGCAGAACCCGCGCGGGTGGCTGATCACGGTGGCCTCGCGCAGGCTGACCGACCTGTTGCGCAGCGAGCAGGCCCGCAGGCGCCGAGAGGACACGGTGGCGCGCTGGACGCTGCCCGACGGATGGCTGACGCCCGTCCCCGATCAGCCGGCGGCGGAGTTCGACGACACCCTCGTGCTGCTGTTCCTGTGCTGTCATCCCGCGCTGGCGCCGGCCTCGCAGATCGCGCTCACCCTGCGGGCCGTGGGCGGGCTGACGACGGCGGAGATCGCCCGCGCGTTCCTCGCGCCGGAGGCGACGATGGCCCGGCGCATCGGCCGGGCCAAGCAGCGCATCAGGGAGAGCGGCGTCCCGTTCGGCATGCCGTCCGAGACGGAGCGTGCCGACCGGCTCGGGGTCGTCCTCCACGTGCTCTACCTGATCTTCAACGAGGGATACGCCAGCACGTCGGGGCCGAACCTGCAGCGCACCGAGCTGTCGGCCGAGGCGATCCGCCTGGCCCGCACGGTCCACGGTCTGCTTCCCGACGACGGCGAGGTGGCCGGGTTACTCGCGTTGATGCTGCTCACCGACGCGCGCCGGCCCGCGCGATCCACCTCGGACGGCGCGCTGGTGCCCATGGCGGAGCAGGACCGGCGCCTGTGGAATGCCGATCGGATCGCCGAGGGCGTGGATCTGCTCACCACGGCACTCCCGAGGGGAGCGACCGGCCCCTACCAGCTCCAGGCGGCGATCGCCGCCGTCCACGACGAGGCACCGAGCGCCGAGGCCACCGACTGGCCGCAGATCACGGCGCTCTACGAGCTGCTGATGCAGATCTCCGACAACCCGGTGGTGCGACTGAACCACGCCGTGGCGGTGGCCATGGTGCACGGCCCGGCCGCGGGGCTCGTCCTGCTCGACGATCTCCGCGCCGACGAGCGCATCGCGAACGACCATCGCATCCACGCGGTGCGCGGGCACCTGTTGGAGAGGCTGGGCGATCACACGGCCGCCCGCGACTCCTACCGCACCGCCGCCGGGCGGACCACCAGCGTGCCCCAGCAGCGCTATCTCCACGAGCGCGCCGATCGCCTCGTTACATGAGAGGCCTCGGCCGCGGCGGCGGCCACCTGCCCGAACGGGCCGCCCGACACTGCCCGATCGTCTCTTTCTCCTGCACTCCGCCACACGTATACATGACGGCTACCGACGATCTCCGGGGGGACTTCGTGCGCGTGCACCATCACGAGGGGATGTCCGGGACGAGGTCGCCCGATCCGGCCGCCCACTGCTCCCCCATCCCGGCTGCGGGAGGGCTACCAGCACTGCAGCGCATGGCCGGCAACGCCGCAGTGAGCCGGTGGCTCGGTGAGAGGAGAGCAACTCCGGCCTCTCCTACCGCAGCAATCCAGCGAGCACCGCAGGACTGGAAAGGCACCGCGACGAAGAAGGCGTTGGCGAACGAGAAGGTGCTCGCGCCGAACGACCCGTTCGTCCACACGCTGCACCACATCGTCCCCAAGTCGATGCTCGCCACCTTCGCCGGCCTCCTCACTCCGGCCCAGAGGACGCTCGTCGTGCAGGAAGTGGGCCCGCACGCCAACAAAGCCTTCACGACGACCAACGACAACCTCGCTGCCGTCACCAAGGCCTTGCAGAACCTCCCGGCCAATTTCGTTCTCGGTCCCGACCCGGCCGACCGAGAGGACGACCCCGGTGCACAGCCGGACTACAACTATGCGGACGACGGATCCATCACGCCTCGCTCGGAGCATCTGGAGAAGGCGTACGAGTTCATGAACAGGAAGATCAACGGGGGCACGCCCGTCACGATCACCGACGCCGAGCTGACCGACGAGTTCATCCAGCCGCTGATCGACGCTTCCGAGGAACACAACAAGGTCGCCGCCGGCGGCGTCGGGCTCGATCGGGGCCGCGCCGCCTGGTCCGGGGACCCGGCACACGGGCAGGCCCGCCGACCCGCCCCGATCGAGCCTCTCCTCTGACCCCGAGCGTTCAGCTCCGGGGCGATCGCAGCCGCCCACGAAGCACCGAGCGCCGGGGCGACCGACCCGCTCTCCGGCCCGCGCCGTCAGCAGAGGCTCTTGGCCGTCTCCCAGAGCAGGTCCAGCTCCGCTGGTTCGAGACTCGTCGGCTCCAGGATGAGGGTGACCTCGGGCGCATCTACCGTCCGGAAACCGGCCAGCAGTTCTGTGCACTCCTCCGGAGTGCCGTGGATGACCGAGCGATCGACCTCGAACGTCGGCCCGTAGTAGCGCCGCCAGTGCGAGTGGGCGCGTTCCCTGGCCTGCTTACCGTCTCGGTGGACGCTCACACCCTGCACCTTGGCGATGCCGAGCCGATCGGGATCACGGCCGCTCTCCGCGGCCCGTTCGCGCACCATCGCGGTGCCTGCGACGAACTCCTCGACGGTCCAGTGGCCGCTGGCGATCCAGCCGTCGGCCACGCGGGCGAGGCGGTGGAGCATCGGCGTGCTCCGTGCGCCGAAGTACACCGGCAACGGATCCTGCCGCGGCTTGGGCCGGACGCTCGCGGCAGTGAGGTGGTGGTAGCGCCCGACGTGGTCGACGCCGTCCTCGCGCCAGAGCCGGCGGGCGATGGCGACGTTCTCCAGCAGCAGCCCCAACCGCTGCTGAATGGGCACACCCAGGCTCGTGACCTCCTCGGCGGTGCCGCCGAGGGACACACCCAGCACCAGGCGCCCGTCCGAGAGGTGGTCGATGGTGGCGGCGCTCTTCGCCATCAGCACCGGGTTGAGGTACGCGGCGAGCACGACCGCCGTGCCCAGCCGAACCCGGTGCGTCTGCCCGGCGACCCAGCTCAGCAGCTCCAGCGGGTGCAGGACGTCGGTGTGGTGGAAGACGTGGTCGCCGACCCAGATCGACTCGAAGCCGAGTTCCTCCGCGCGCTGCACGAACTGGCGCAGGTCGGCCGGGTCGGGTGCCTCGCCGGACGGGATCCGCACACCGATGTTCAGCGTCGGGCTCACGTGCCCGCCCTCGGTCGCCGACCGGACTGCACTGCTCGACCCACGTGCCCTCCTCGGCGGTCCGACGTTCGCGATCAAATCCTCGCGGACCGGACAGAAACATCGCCAGGGGACACTCCTATCGGGGCAATCGCGTCGACTGATCGGGCTCGGCGGAGGGGGCCGGTGCACGATTCGACGGCGACCTCGCTCTCAGGAGGGCTCGGAGGCCGGGTCCGCCGCTGGGGCCTCCTCGACCTGGCGGATGAGTCGTTTGAGCTGGGAGATCTCCTCGTACAGGGCTGTCTTGCCGGTGGCGGTCAGGTGGATCCAGGTGCGTCCGCGTTTGCCCTCGTAGCCTTTCTCGATCTCCACCAGCCCGGCCTTCTCCAGTACGGACAGGTGTTGGGAGAGGTTGCCGGTGGTCAGGTCCAATGTGGTCCGCAGAAAGCCGAACTCCACTCGCCGGGCTTCGTGGGCGACGGCGAGGATGCCCAGCCGGACGCGCTGGTGAACGACGTCGTCGAGTCCGTTCGCGGGATGGGTCATACCCGGCGCCGTTCGGCCAGTGCGAAGCCGACGCCGCCGAGGAGCAGCACACCGCCGGCGACGACCAGGCTCGGCAGGAAGCTCCACGTCGGGGCCAGGCCCCAGCCGGCGTTCAGACCCAGCCTCCGGGTACCGATCCCACAGGCCAGGAGCGCGACCACCAGATAGCCGACGGCGAACGCCAGTAGCGGCCAGTTGCGTTCCACCCAGGACAGCACGAACAGCGCCAGGCTGATGGAGATCAGCGGGACCAGGCCGACAGCGACCGGACCGGCCGGGAAGTAGCCCACCAGGTCGAGTTGCTGGGCCCAGGCCGAGGCCACACCGAAGACCAGTCCGGCGACGATTCCCGACCCCACGTACGGCAGGACGCGGGCGCCGACTCCACGGCGGCTGGCCCGGTACGCGTAGAAGGCTGCGATCGCCACGTACGCCAGCACGAAGGCGACGATCCAGTAGACCCCGACGGGCCAGCCGACGACCTGGATGCAGGCACCCCCGCTGATGATCTCCACGCCGCCGCGGGCGCCCAGGGCCGGATCGCATGTGACGACGTATCGCCCCAAACGGTAGAAGGGCGCTGCTGCGACGACCACCAGGCCGAGCAGCACGAGCGGGAACCAGGTACTGCGCTGCGCGCGGCGGACACGTCGGGTGAGTTGCCGGGTGGTCGAGAGCATCTGTCGGGCGGCATCCACGGAGGCAGCCGATCGGTCTGTCATGGCAGCAGGTTTGCATCACAAGCAGATTTTTGCAACACGCCAGAATGTCGGGGGTGAGACCCCGCAGTGAGACATCGTCAGGTCGCACCCGAGTTGACCCCGCCGAACCCTTGGCGAGGGCGGTTTGCTCGGCGTGGAGGCATTTCCTGCGTCAGGTCTGCGGGACCGAATCCGGCGTGGCAGCGCTCACGCCGCCAGCCGGCCGGTGTCATCCCGTACTGCCGCCGGAACGCCCGATCGAACCCGCTGAGGTCGTGAAACCCGACGGCATTCGCAATGTCGGACACCCTGAGCCAGCAGTGCCTCGGGTCGGACAACATCGCCCGTGCCGCGAGCAGCCGCTGCTCGCGAAGGTAGGCACCCGGCGTCGTCCCGATCCGTTCGAACAGCGTGTACGCCCGACGGACCGACACATGGTGGCGCCGCGCCAGCTCCTCCACACGCAGGTTCGGGTCGGCCAGGTGATCTCGGACGTACACGAGCATCATCTCGAGCAACACCGCCTCGGGGCCTTCCCCGCCCAGCACGGAGGGTGTGGCGTCCCGCAACACCATCGCCAGCAGATCGAGCGCGGCCTGCCCGGCGTCGATTCGCTGCGGCGCCGTGAGATCGTCGGCAACCGCGAACAGCCGATCCAGGTAGCCGGCGAGTATCTGCATGGCCGGGGCAGCGGAGGCCATGCTTCGCGCACAGGCTTCGGTGATCTCCCCGGTGCGGAGCGGGAGCAGCGCGCGGGAGAAACGCAAGGTCAGGGTCTGACTCTCGGTCGGCGAGACCCGCTCCCACGAACTGCGCGCCTCCGACAGCACTCCGGCATCGGCCGTCAGCTCGACGAGGCGGTCCTGCTGGTGGACATAGCCGCGCCCACCCAGATGTATGCAGAAGAGCATCGTGTCGTCGCTCGGTGCCCTGGCTACCATCCGGGCGGTCCGGACCACCGACATCTGCCCCCAGTGCGATCGAGACACAGTCACGGCCTCGCCCAGCTCGTGCACCGTCACCCGCCCGCGATAGTCGGTACGCGTCCGGGTGATCACCGGCATGAAGAACTCACGGGCGACCCGTTCCAACTCCTCACCGGAGTACTCGAGGATCTGCACGGCTCCGACGCTAGTCCAGCCATCTGCCCAGGTAGGGGCCTTCATTCGTTGATCAGAGCCTTGGGCAGGGTCCCAGAAACGATGCTCGTCGCCGCAGCGGACAGCGAGCTCACGAGTCGAACGGACACCACGGCTGGGTGAGGGGATCGCCCCGACCCGCGCAGACGATGTTGTCCTGCGCAGTCGGACCGCCGCCCGTGAAGCGGATCACCGTGATCGGCTTGTCGATCGGCACCCGTCGTCCGACGGTGCCGCCGAAGTCGATCGGCCCGGTCACGCCCAGGTATCTACGTTGGGCGCCCGCTGCGTCGGTCACCGACATCAGCGCCGACCACACCGTCCCGCCGTCGATGGCCACACCGTCGCGCGCCAGATAGCTCACGGCGAGGATCGCCGTGTAGGCCGCGTCGTGATTGAGCGCCGCGTGCCCGTCGAGCGAGCGACCGCGGTCGGACGTCTGTTCGTAGGGAAACATCGAGTTCAACCGGGCATAGAAGTCGCTCGACTCCGACGGCGGCGTGCTGAGCAGCTCCGGAGCCGTCGCGAAGGACAGGTACTCGAACGGCACGGCGGTGTTCGTGCTGCTGATGTTGCGGTCGGCCACGTAGCGGGTCACGTCGTCGTTCGCGAGGATGTACGGCGGCCGGTCCCGGCATCGGTTGCTGACCCCGTTGACGAACGCCGGGTAGTCCGGGAGTCCCCGTGCCGCGTACAGGACGACGCCGTCGAAGTCGCAGGCGTCGCGGCCGGCGACCACCGCGTCGCTGACGTGACGGTCGCCGGCCGCCGCGCCCTGGCTGGTTCCACCGGGAGTGAAGGTCACCGTCTCGACGTCGAAGCCACGTGAGCCGAAGCTCGCCGTGAAGTCTGCCGCGAGGTTCTGGCTGTAGAGGTCCTCCGCGTCGTCGGACAGGTAGATGCGGGCCTGGCGGGTCAGCGGACGCTCGACCCGGCCGGCTGTGACCAGCTGGTCGGCGTAGGCGGCCGCGACGTCGGCCTCTCGCCGGTTCTGGGGAGCGATCTGGAAGTAGAGCTTGCTCTCCTCGACCAGGGAGTCGGCGCTGAGCGTGGCGGAGACGGTGGGAAGTCCGGCTGCGCCGAGCGCCGCGATCGTGTCGGCAGTGGTCTGCCTGCTCTCGCTGAGCCCGACCACGGCCACGATGCTCGGGTCGGTGCGCGCCATCGCGCCGAGCTGCTGCGCGACCTCTGTGCCGTGGCGCATCCCCGGACCGGCGTTGGCGATCAGTACGCGAACGATCGGCTCGTACTGCTGCTCCGGCTTCGTCAGCTGCACGGCCTGCGCCACCGCCATGCCGGCCAGCTGCTCACGTTCGGCCGTCAGCACGTCACTGCCCGATGTGGACGGCGCGGTGAGGGATCCGAGGAACACCAGCGTGACGAATGGGCGCTCGGGCTGGTCCTCACGGAGCTCGAGAGCCGCATTGTTCTGCCGCAGGATCGTGGTGCGGACCTCGTCGAAGACCTCGACGTCGGGCAGCACATGCGGATTGCTCCCGTCGGTGACGCCGATACAGACGTCGCCGTCCACCCGCCTGACGTCCGAGGCCGTCGACTCGACCCCCAGCCATGTGAACCCGTCGCCGCAGGTGCTCGCACTGTGCGCCATGCCCGCCTGCCAGTAGCTGCCCGACGCGAGGATCAGGATCGTGGAGACCACCAGAATCGAGGCCCGTCTCGTGCGTAGCGCAGGCCGCGATGGGCGTCTCAGGGTGATCCGCTGGGGCGGAATCACCGGCTTCTCGGCGCGCCCGGGGATGTTGACGATGACGATCCACGCCCGGACGTCGCGTTTGCGTCGTCGCTGGAGCATCCCCTTCCTCCACTCGGCCAGGGCCGCCGGCGCGGCGGCCGCCGGGCGGCCCTGCGCGTCGGGTGCCGGCTGTGGGTTCTCGGCGAGGGGAGGCACCCGCGTGCTGGTGGTGACCAGCAGGAGGGGGTCGAACGACCCCGTCTCGTTGCGCACCGCGCTCACGGTGCGCAGGAGCGCGTAGCCGCCGTTCGTGCGGGTGATGCCGTCCAGGAGCACGACCGGGCACGTCGTGCGGTAGCGGCGCGTCCACCCGCCGCCGCGAAAGGACTCCCGCAGATCCTCGAGGAATGCGTTGACCATCAGCCGCAGAACCTGCTCGGGATTCTCCGTCTGCCACTCCCCCTCCGTCAGGCGCTCGGCCATCCCGACGAAGCTGCGGAACTGTCCGGGCGCCATGTTGGGCTGGCGCAGGAACCAGCGATACCGCCTGCCGAATCCGGGTATGCGGCCGCTCTGGCGGGCCCGGAAGTAGAACGGCGTGAGGAGCACTCCCAGCAACCGCAACCAGATCGGCAACGCCTCGGAGACGACCCCCTCCGGGACGGCGATCGACCACAGAGCCCGTTCGCGCAGTCGCACCCGCAGCTCGCGGAGCCGCTGCTCCGTTTCCGGGTTTCCCTCGAAGGTCTGTGCCATCGACCAGGTGACGAGCCGGAAGCGCGGAAAGCGGTAGGCGCCGCCCTGATCGCGCGCCAACTGGTTGGCGGCGTCGACCAGGATGCCGCGCACGGCGACGACGTCGGCCGGGGTGAGCGGTACGAGGTCCCGGTCGGCCGGATGCGTGGGTGCGGGGTCGGGTCCGCAGGAGACCACGGCGTACGGGACGTGGCGCCGTCCGTCCCTCGACGTCAGCCGGTCCGCGATCGACCGCAGCAGGCCGGGATCCTCGTGGAGCCGCGGCTGTACGCACGCGATGATCGGCCGGGTGCGACTCCGCGATTCCGTGCGGCGAGGACGGCAGTAGATCTCGTCCAGCATCGTGATGAGCGCGTCGAATCCCTCGAACTGCTCGAAGCGCGGAGACTCCTGCTGCTGGTCCATGTGGTCCTCTCGCAGATCGTTACCGTGCCGACTCGAGCTGCAGCGAGTCCGTCCGTCCTGGAGCGCCTCATGATCATCACTGCGCTCTGGTCAAGATCGTCGAAGGAACCTACACAGTTACAGACCAACGGGAGGGTTGGGACGCACCCGGACCATTCGGATCCCGGCATGGCGCATCCTCGAAGCAGGGACTGTCAGCTGTCCCCGGTTACGAAGGAGCCCCTATGAGCGTGCCTCTGCCATCCACCTTCACCACCCGCACGATCGACGCCGACGGCGTCGGCATCCACACCGCGGTCGCCGGCGACGGCCCGCCCGTCCTGTTCCTGCACGGCTACCCACAGACCCACCTCATCTGGCACGAGGTGGCACCCGCCCTCGCGGAAACGCACACCGTCGTGCTCACGGACCTGCGGGGCTACGGCGACAGCGCCCACCCGGACCCGGTCACCGACGACGTCTACGCGAAACGGGCGATGGCCCACGACCAACTGCTCGTCATGCAGGCGCTCGGGTTCGACCGGTTCGCCGTGGTCGGGCACGACCGCGGTGCACGGGTCGGGCACCGGCTCGCGCTCGACGCGCCCGAAGCCGTGCGCGGGCTCGCCGTGCTCGACATCGTCCCGACCCGGTACACGTTCGCCCACGTCGATGCGACCTTCGGCCTGGGCTATTACCACTGGTTCTTCCTCGCCACGGGCAACGGGATCCCGGAGCACCTGCTCGGGCAGGACCCCGAGTTCTGGATCCGCACCCGGATGACCGCGCGGCAGGCGAACGGACGGGGCTTCGACGAGAACGCCGTCCGTGAGTACGTGCGGTGCTTCTCCGATCCCGCCGTGATCGCGGCGACCTGCGCCGACTACCGCGCCGGCGCAGGCGTGGACCTGCTCCACGACGACGCCGACGCCGATGCGGGGCGCCGCGTGAGCTGCCCGCTACTGGCGCTCTGGGGGGAACACAGCTTCGTCGGACGCACCTACGACGTCCTGCAGGTCTGGCGCGAGTACGCCGACGACGTGCGCGGCACCGCCGTCCCGTCGGACCACTACCTGCCCGAGGAGGCACCCACCGAGGTCACGAGCGCGCTGCGGGAGTTCCTCGCACCTTGATCGCCGCGAGATCGGGATGTGCGCCCTGGCAAGGGCCGAAACGCGGATCTCGCGGTGATCACCCCGCACCTCACGACACGGGCTGCTCTTCCTCGACCATCGCGCTCGCAGAACTCGACGCACGCCAGAAGGCCATCCGGTCGAGCACCCGGTTCCGGAACACGATGGTGTGCAGCAGCACGCCGGCCAGGTGCGCCGCGAACACCAGGTACAGCAGGTACGCCGCGACGATATGAGCGCGCAGCAGGTCGGCGAACAGGGTGACGTTCTGTGGCGCGATGTCCGGCAGGTACAGCGATCCGAAATGCACGATCGGCTCACCGGACGCGGACACCATCGCCCAGCCGATCAGCGGCTGAACCAGCAGCAACACGTAGAGCAGCCGCTCCGAGTACTTCGCGGCCAGCCGGTCGATTCGGCTCATCCCGGGCGGGAACGGCGGCGGCACGTGCGTCAGCCGCCAGCAGATCCGCGCCAGCACGAAAACGAGGATCGCGATGCCCAGCGGCTCGTGAATGGTGACCAGAAATCGGAAGTCGGCGATCGAGGTCACCATGAACACACCGATGAACAGAATGGCGATCACCATCACCGCCATCGTCCAGTGCAACGTCCGCGCGACAACGGTGAACCGCGTCGGAACCGGCGCCTGCTCAGTTCTCATGATTCACCTTTTCGACGTCGGCCCGGCTCGGCTGCGGCGGCGTGACGGTGACCTCGCTCGGGGAATGGGGTTCGCCGGTCCTGCGCTGGTAGGACTGCGCGTACACGGCGGACCGCGCGGCGAGCAGCGGGTCGTCGGACAGCGCGATCCCGTCGGGCAGCACGGTCGGGTCGAAGTTGACGTCCCGCGCGTTGCCGGGCGCCTCGGTCTGCAGCGAGTGGATCGTGAGCGTGCCCACGTCGACCTGGCGCCGGTCGGCAGGCCACGGCGTGGTGGCGTCGTTCGTCGGGTCGCCGGGTTGACCGACCGTGATCAGGAACCGCCAGCGCATCGCCCCCTGCGCCAACTTGTCGATCAGTGCGTCGAAGAGGTAGTCCTTGCCGGGCGCATGCGCAGCGTCCGACACCGTCTGGATCGGCCCCTCCGGCATCATCGTCCAGCGCACCGGCACGGTGATGCCCGCGGAGTTGGTGAAGCGGAATGCGTTCAGGCCGTGGTACGGGCTGTTGTAGAGGCCGGTCGACGGGGGCGTCTTGCTGATCACCGCCATGGCACGCGCGGTCTCCGGGTACTTCGACAGGAACGCTGCGACCTTCGCCGGGTCGGGCTGGCCCGTGCTCGGCACCGGTTTCGTGGCCAGCAGCCGCTCGTAGAAGCCCTGCGGAACGCGGTCGGTGAACACCGGCACGTTCACCATCGCGGTGCGCCACTGCTCACCCCCCGCCATGTGGAACAGCACACCGAGCCCCCGGACCGCGGCGTTGGTGTCGGCGGCGGCGGGCATCCCACCGGAGATCGAGAAGCGGGCCGTGACGGGAGTGGTACCCATCTGGAAGACGGTCGCCTTCGACAGGGCGGTGCCGGCGCCGTTGCTGGTGAACAGCCCGGTGGCGCTGACGCCCTTGGCATGGTTGCGGCGAAACCCGTCGTGCTTGCCGAACACCTGCTCGAAACGGTCGACGAACCGGGACGTCGTGAGGGTGTCGGGCGTGAACCAGCCACCGGCGCCGAGGAAGGCACCGACGTTGACCGCACTGATTCCGCCGACGGCCGCGAGCCCGAGCAGCATGGTGCGCCGGCTCAGCGGCGTGCGGCCGGTCGGAGGCTCCTCGCCCGGTGGAGCCGGTGGCTCCGTCCCACCGTCCATCCGCTCTCCTTTCCTGCCTTCCCCAGCAATTCTCGAATCGCGACCGAAAGTGCTTTTCGCGCGTTTTCCGCGCCCACCACAACTCTACGTACACGCCCACCAGGGAACGTCGGACCGCGGGCCACCTTGTCCAATTGTTAAGAATTGGCCCGCCGACCTTGATCGCTCACTGCACACACCCGGTGACCGCCGCACACATGGCAGGACGTCTGTGCGGCGGCCATCCGGTATGTGCGGTCACCCCAGGACGAGGACGACCAGGTGGGTTCCGGCCAGTGCCACCGGGATCCGGCGAGCCACCTGGAAGTCCGCCGGGGTGGCGTGGCCCTCCGGGATCAGGACCACCGCCGTTCCACCTGGCTCCAGTACCCGGCGGATCTCTCGACCGAGCAGATCGGGCCTCCGGGCCAGAAGTCCCGACGGTTCGACCACCCGGCCCCACGGCGGGTTCAGCAGTACGCGCTTGACGGAGGCGGTCGCGACGGGGAGAGCGGCCGCGTCGGCGCGAGCCCACCGCACAGGCGTGCCCTCCCCGTTCCGAGCGGCGGCGGTGAGCGCCCCGGCATCGAGGTCCACACCCATCGCCACCGCTCCCGCGTGGGCCGCCTCGATCGCAAGGGTTCCTGCTCCGCAGCACGGGTCGAGCACGCGCTCGCCCGCCGCGGCCCCGGCAAGGGCGACCATCGCCGCCGCCAGCGGCGGATGCAGCGTCCCGGGCACGCCCGCGACCTTCCAGGTACGCCGATGCAACGGCCGCGCCCCGACCCGAACGGCCACCGTCGCGCGATCACCGACGACCGTCACCCGCCAGGTCAGACCGCCCTCCGGCGGGCGGGCACCCGAGCGTCGCGAGTGATAGCGCAGTCCCAGCCGGCGGGCCAGCACCGTGCCGACGGCGTCCTCCACATCGAACCGGCTGAACGACCTGCGCCCCAAAAACGATGCCGAGACGTCGACCGATCCACCTGGCGGCCCACCGCACCGAGCCCGCAGCGCCAACGCCGCGCTCAGATCCGCGGCCGCGACCGCCCGCGCCAGCCGCGCGAGGTCAACCCGAGTCCGCCCGATCCCGTCGACCTCCACGCCGACGACGAACACGTCATCAGCCGTGGCCAACGCCGTGACGTCGGGGGCGGCCGTCTCCGACGTGACGAACCAGACCTCCCGATGCCCGGTGGCCACCACCTCCCCCAACCCCCGCCTGCCGATCTCGACGGCCACCAGGTCTTCGATTCCACGCACGCTTCGCGCCACAAGGCACGCCCCAGCACGCACTGCCCATCTCCCACGCCGCGACCCGGGGCGGCCACAAGCCGTCCCGCATCGCCCACGGCGGGGTGCTCCCCGTCGACCGCAGGCGGGTCAGTGGCGTCGGAAGAAGAAACTCATCGGGCGGGAAACTAGATCAGCCGAGCAGGCTGCGCGACCGGATAACGGGGCAGCGTGAGTGCGATCCCTTATTTCCTCTCCGATGACGGACGATCAGACCGGCTGTTCCGGATCCAGCGCCTCCAGCCGGGCCAGTGCTTCTTCGCGGCCCAGCTGGAGCTCTTCCCGGTAATCGAGGCGACGTTCCCGGCGGTCGAGCTGCTCCTCGCGCATCTCGATTGCGAGCTCACGCTGGTCGAGCTCGCGGGCTCGGTCTTCAACCTCGCGACGCACCACTGCGACCCGGCCCCACGCAGCCTGGAGAGTGCGCGACTCGAGGATGCCGAGCACGATCGCGAGTCCCACCATGATGAGCCCGCCGACCACCACAACCACGAGCATTCCGACCACCCGACCCTGTGAGAGGAGGACCAGACCTGCCCTGCAACATCATGTTACGTTCCGATCATCCGATCTGCAATTTCAGATCGCAAGCTCGTGCCAGTCGCAGGTGACGGACCTCGTGATCGCCACTCGCCGTGCGAGATACGTAGCGACCGTGTGAAGGACGGTAGCGGCCGAGTGACAGGAGACCCCCGGGATAGCGGGACCTCATGCGCGTTGACTAGGCTGTCTAGGTGATCGGGCGTCCGACGCCCGCAGGGCACGCGGTCGGGAGTAGCGGGCTACCGCGGCCAGGTCCACCTCGACCTGGCCAGCCGCACTCCAGCCCGCAAGCCCTCGGGTAACACGTTCGATTCATCAGCGATAGTGAGGTCGTCTGTCGGCCCTTGCGGGTCGACATTGCATAGTGCGGTTCAGCCGACGGCCGGTACGGCCGCGGCGGGCCGAGCGTAGGTGGAAGGACTGCGGGTGGGCGCTGACGGCAGGGACGGCCGCGAGCAGATCGACGCTGTCCCGGGCCTGAGCCCTACCGCCGCGCGCAGGCGGTTGGGCACGGCGCTGCGTGAACTACGGGAGAGCACACAGCTCACTCTCGACGACGCGGGCAAGCCTCTGCAGCGGTCGGCGGCGACGATCAGCCGGCTCGAGAACGGCAAGGTGAAGCCTCGACTCATCGATGTCGGAGTGCTGCTGGATCTCTATGCCGACCGCCGTCCCGACGTCGTCACGGAGGATCAACGGAGTCGAGTACTCGAACTCGCGACCGAGAGCCGCCGGGAAGCGTGGTTCAGTCCGTTCCGCGATGTGCTGGCCGGGTCGATGATCTCCGACCACGTGCGTCGTTACGTCGAGTTCGAGACGGACGCGTCGCGTATCGAGTCGTACGAGCCGGACGTGGTCCCTGGGCTGCTCCAGACGGAGAGCTACATCCGGGCCATCGCGGAGAGGTACTACGAGGAGAACACACCGGAGCAACACAAGCGGTTCGTCCAGTTCCGCCTCGCCCGTCAGAACGTATTGAGACGACGCGAGGAGCCGCTGCAGCTGCATGTCGTGCTGGGCGAGTTGGTGCTCCGGCGAGTGATCGGCGGCCCTGAGGTCATGCGTGAGCAGCTGTCGGCCATCGCTGACCAGCTCCGGAACGGCCTCCCCAACGTGACGATCCAGGTTGCCCCAGGCGCCCTGCTCACACGCGGCGCGATCGGCGGCCCGTTCGTCGTCATGTCCTTCGCGGACAGCCAGGACGACGACCTGATCTACCTCGAGGGGCGCTCCGGCGCCGAGTACCTGCAGGGCACTGACTATCTCACCGAATACCGAACTCTCTTCCATGAGCTCGCGTCCTCGGCTCTCGATCGCGAAGCGTCCCTGGCAATGATCGAGGAGGTGGTCAAGACACTGGAGTAGGTCACCTCCAACCATCCCCACCACGTTGACATCCGGCAAGCGCTTCCCGCCAACCGGATGCGGGATCGTCTGTGCCAAGTAGACTCTCCTCACCCATGTGAGGAGGCCTTGCGTGCCGGATTCGGAGACACCCGAGGAAGAGCTGTTCATCCGCAGCTCCTTTTCCACCGGAGGAAACTGCGTCGAGGTCGCGAGTCGCGACGACCGCGTGGTGGTGCGCCACAGCCGACATCGGGAGCAGGGCACCCTGGTGTTCTCGCAGTCCGAGTGGACAGCCTTCGTTCTCGGGGTGAAGCACGGCGAGTTCGACTACCCCTCGCCGAAGTAGCTCGCCCAGTGGCCAGGTTGTCTCAGGCCGGCTCCAACTCCGGTGCGCGCAGGTCGCCTTCCAGCTGGGCACTGGCGGCGTCCAGCGGCACACCGGATGGGTCGCGCAGCACCAAGGTCGCGAGTATCGCCAGCACGAAGCACGCACCCGCGAGCAATGTGGTGACCCTCAGTCCGTAGGCGCTCAGCACCAGCGGGGCGACGAGAGCACCGATGAACGCGCCCACTTTGCCGAGGCTGGAAGAGATCCCGTGGCCGGTGCTCCGCGCCGCCGTCGGATAACACTCGGCGCTCAGCAGGATCAGGCCCGGATTCGGGCCGAATGCGGAACCGAACAGGGACAGCCCGAAAACTACCGCGAATGGCGCCACCGTATCCGTCAGGCCCGGGATCAATGTGATCAGCAGCATCGATGCGGCACACAGACAGAGCCCCGAGATCTGCAGGGTGGTGCGCCGCATCCGGTCGATCACGGCGAGCCCGACCAGGGCGCCGGTCACTCCGAAGCAGATCACCAGCAGGGCGTTGATCGCCACGTTGGTCACGTTGTCGGTTGCCGGCGAAATGCTCTTGATCAGCAGCGGCTGGCTCACCGAGTTGCCGTAGGACGCCACGTCGTAGAAGAACCAGCTCACACCAGTGCCCACGAGCGTGATGAGAAAGATCTTGTTCCGCAGCATGTCGCTCAATGAGAGCTTGACGCGGGCGTGGCGAGAGACCGTGCCGACGTCGCGTCGCTCGGAGAACACGGAGAGATCATTGGCCGCCCGCTCTCGATCCCCGGCCACCCGCAACGTCCAGCGCGGCGATTCGGGCATGTGCCTACGGTTCCAGAGCACGACGATGGACGGAATCGCGCCGAAACCGAGGATGAATCGCCACGCCAGGTCGGATGGCGTGCCCGCCGCCAGAATGAGCAACGACACGAGGTATGCCGTCATCTGTCCGAGCACGTAGAACGCGAACGACAGCCCCACCAACCGGCCTCGATTGAAGCGGTTCGCGTACTCCGTCATGATCACGCTCGAAGCGGGGTAGTCGCCCCCGATGCCCAGGCCGAGGATGAACCGGGCTACCAGCAGCCACGCGAAGTTGGGTGAGACGGCGGAGAGCAGCGCGCCGACCACCATGATCGCGGCTTCGAGCCCGTAGATCCGGCGTCGGCCGAGCAGGTCGCCCAACCGTCCGAACAGGAACGCGCCGATCGCGGTGGCGAGCAACGCAGAGCTACTGGCCAGCGCCACCTGGCCCGCGTCGAGCCCGAACTGTGGTCTCACCAGCAACATCACGGTGCCGATGACGTTGAGATCGTAGGCATCGGTGAAGAAGCCCGCGCCCGCCGTGATCGCCGCTCTGAAATGGAACAAGCTCAGTGGCGCATCGTCCAGTGCTTCCTCGATCGGATCGGATATCAGCGGCACCGCCGCCCTGTCACGGCGGGCTGATCGCATCATCTGCAGCTCCATACGCCAGGCACAACTCGGCCG
This sequence comes from Pseudonocardia yunnanensis, assembly GCF_039534065.1. NCBI lineage: Bacteria > Bacillati > Actinomycetota > Actinomycetes > Pseudonocardiales > Pseudonocardiaceae > Pseudonocardia > Pseudonocardia yunnanensis. Next base: position 403,221 of record NZ_BAAAUS010000001.1, read on the forward strand.
GGGCCAACAATCCAAGACGCCCTTCGCCGGAAATGCCGACCAGGCATGGCACGCCGGTGAATTCCGAGGAAACGCTACCGACCCACGCACGGACAACTCGACCCGGTTCCCCGGAGTGGCCGAGGCCATACTGTGTGAATGACTATATATGACAGAAGCCGCCGGTTGCGCCTACGGTAGATCTGATCATCAGAACGTCTCATCGGTCCGTTGTCCACGGTTCGTCCAGATCAGCAGCCTCGTCGTGAACCAGCTCGACAACGAGAAAGGAGTCGCTCATGCCGCGCGTGCTTTTTCTGGGGGACGTGGTCGGACCTGATGCGGTCGATTACGTCTGCGAGCGGATTCCGAAGCTCCGCCGGGATCGCCGGGCAGACCTCGTCGTGGTCAACGCCGAGAATGCACTGCGCAGCGGCCCGCAGATCCGCACGGGATTCGGCATGAGCCAGGACGTCGTGCGACGGCTCGTCGAGTCCGGTGTGGACGTCATCACCAGCGGGAACCACGCCTGGGACGGCGACGTCGCCGAGGTGGAACGGGTCCTGGCGCATCCCCGCGTGCTTCGACCGGTGAACATGCCCGCCGGGGTTCCCGGCAAGGGCACGATCGCGCTGTGCGTCCGCGGCCACACGATCACGGTGGTCAACATGATGAGTAAATCCGCGGTGGTCGAGGCCCAGCCAATGTTCCAGCGCTGGCTCGACTACCCGGGGCGCGTCGACCCGCTCTGGCCGGCCTGGGAGGCCGTCGATCGGCAGGGCGCCACCATCGTCGACTTCCACGGCCTGGTGATCAGCGAGAAGCAAGCGTTCGCCTACGCGGTGGACGGGCAGGCGGCCGCCGTGCTGGGCACCCACACCCACGAGGCCACCCACCATCTGCACCTGCTCCCCCACGGCACGGCTCTGGTCACCGACGTGGGGATGACCGGAAGGCTCGGCGGCGTCACCGGCATCGCCCCGGCGCACTGGGTGGCCACCTTGCGGGGCGAAGACGTCACCGACCTCCCGCCCTACGAACTCGCCGACGGCCCCATGACGCTCGGCGCGGTCGTGGTGACGATCGACGGAAACCGGTCCACGGCGATCGAGCGGGTCAACTGATGGTGATCAGCAGGTCGGCGAGCGTGGACGCTGTCCTCCAGGGACGCCCGGCGCCGTCTCCCGGAAAGTCAGGGCGAGCGCGCCGCCAACCCGATGGTGATCAACGTTTGGGGCCGCACGACTGCATCCCACACGGTTCCCGGCCCCGATTTGCTGATCATGGAAGCCAGGGCGCCGCCTCCCAGCGAGCACCGGCTCACCGCGAGCAATGATCGCCGGCCACACAGCCGGGTAGCACCCGGTTCCCGGTCCCCAAATGCCGATCATGGACCGGCACCAGGTCGGCCGCCCAGCACGGCGATGGACGACCCGGCCAACCCGAGCAAGCGCCCGGCACGGTTGCCGCTCCCGGCCTGCCAATCATGGACACCGGAGGGGCCGTCTCGGCGGGTCGCCAGCTCGCCGATACCGATGATCACCATTTGGGGCCACACAGCCGGGCAGCACCCGGTTCCCGACCCCCAAATGCCGATCATGGACGGACACCGGGGCCGATCACCCAGCACGGCAGGGGCCGACCTGTCCGCCTCCCGACTGTGATCATCGTTTGCGGCCCCACAACCGCGCCCTCCACGGCCCCCGGTCCCAACCTGTCGATCATGGACAGCAAGGAGCCCGTCTCCCGGCAAGGCAGGGCCGACCCGCCCTCCCATCGATGACGATCAGCCTTTGGGACCACACACCCCGCGTCCCAGCACGGCCTCCGGTCCCGACTTGCCGATCGCGAAAGCCAACGGAGCCGCCTCCCGGCGAGCGCCGGCTCACAGCCAGCAATGATCGTCATTTGGGGCCCCACAGCCGGGTACCGCTCGGTCGCCAGTCCCCAAATGCCGATCATGTGCGGGTCGCTAGGCCGGGCCGCCAGCCAAGCAGGGGCCATCCCTCGCCTCCCGACCGTGATCATCGTTTAAGGCCCCATAGCCGGGTAGCGCCCGGTTGCCGGTCCCCAAATGCCGATCATGGACGGGCACCAGGCCGGCCGCCCGGTGCAGGAGCCGACCCGCCAGCCCGGCGATGATCATCGTTTGGGACCACGCACCCGCGTCCAGCACGGTTGCCGGTCCCGACTTGCCGATCATGAGCGGGGAACCCGGGCGGCTTCCCGGCAGGCAGGTGCCGGCCCCGCCTCCCACGAAGATCCCCACAGCCGCTTCCGGCACGGTCGCGAGAATCGATTCCCAACCGAGCGCCGGCCTCCGGCGATCATCTCGACGCACAACCGCCTCCCTCGAGCCTCGGGCCACCGATGAGTCCGCGATGGCCACGGGGTCTACCTGTCATGGGGACGAGAACTGGAGAATCCACAACGCCGCTGGCCAACGGCCGCGTCGCCACGAGACTCCCGGCGCAGGATCTCGACCGGGCGCGGGCGTTCTATGCGGAGAAGCTGGGCCTCGAGCCGGCGGAGGAGCGGCCGGGCGGGCTGCTGTACCACTGCGCGGAGGGGAGTTTCGCGCTGTTCGCCTCCTCGGGAGCCCCGTCGGGCTCGCACACGCAGATGGCGTGGAGTGTCGACGACATCGAGACGACGGTCGGCGAGCTGCGGTCGCGCGGCGTCGCGTTCGAGGAGGTGGGCCTGCCTGGCACGACCGCCGACGGGATCACCACGGTCTCGGGCAACTACCCGAGCAAGGGCACCGGCGAACGGGGTGTCTGGTTCCGCGACAGCGAAGGCAACATGCTCGGTATCGGGCAGTCGATCAGCTGACGGGCGCCCCGGCGGCACGAGCGGCGTCGGCGCGCTCTCATGTACGACGCAGCACGCGGCCAACGGTCTGTCGACGGCGGCGCACAGCGCCCGGCGACCGACCTTAAGGGGAGATACGGCCATTCGGCGCAGTAACTGCCGCCCAAATGGATCATCGTCCTCCCATTCGTCGACGCGAATGCACCGCGCGGCACACCGTTCGCAACCTGGATTCTCAGGTTCCGTGTGCCGGGAGCGGCGCGAAGTTAGCGTCCCGCGCCGTGAAGCGAGTGGTGGTCCGTGCGGCGTGGGTGACGGCCTTCGTGGCGCTGCCCCTGGTCCCTCTGATCCTCCTGATCGGCGTCCGCGCCGAGCTCGAGTTGGAGGTCTCGGTGGCGCTGGGGCTGGGAGCGCTCTCGGCCCTGTTCGGCGCGATCGTGGTGGCGTCCCGATTGCGATCGCTCACCAGAGGGCTCGGGATGGAGCAGCTTCTGGTGGTGCACCGCTACATCGGCTTGGTGCTGCTCGCTCTCGTGCTGGCCCACGTCGCCGTGGTGGTGCTCGCCAACCCTGCCCGCAACATCAAGTACCTCGACCTCGTGCACGCCTCACCTGGCATGCGTGCCGCCACCATCTCGACCCTCGCGCTGATCCTGCTCGCCCTGACCGCCCTGTTGCGCCGCCGGCTGCGGCTGCCCTACCAGGTGTGGCGGATCGCGCACCTGATCCTCACCGCGACGACCGTCGGCGGCGCCGCGCTGCACGTCGTCCTCCGGAACAACCTCGTCCACGAGGACGGGACGCGCACCTGGTTCGTCGCTCTCATCGGAGCGCTGGTCGTCATCCTCCTCGTGCGATGGTGCTTGCGTCCGTTGCTGGCGGAGCGCGGCGGATTCCGTGTGCGAGGCATCCGCCCTGAGTCCGACGACGTGAGCACGCTCGTGCTCGCACCCACCGGCTGGCGCCGCAGTTCCCGCCGCGACGCGCTGGCGTTCGCCCCTGGTCAGTTCGCCTGGCTGCGTCTGCGGCGCTGGGGCCTGCTCAGCGACCATCCGTTCACCATCGCATCGGGCGCCCGCGCCGACGGCACCCTGGAATTCACCGTCCGCCACATCGGCGACTACACCCGGACGCTCGGCCGTCTGCGGCCCGGCACCCGGGTCTTCCTGGACGGGCCGCACGGCTCGTTCAGCGTCGACCACATGCGCTCCACCGGGCTCGTCCTGCTCGCCGGCGGGGTCGGCATCACCCCGATGATGAGCATGCTGCGCACCCTCGCCGACCGCGGCGACCTGCGTCCCCATCGGCTGCTGGTCAGCGGCCGCTCCCCCGACGACCTGTTGTTCGCCGAGGAGCTGGAGGACCTCAAGGCGCGGCTTCACCTCACGGTCGTGCCGACCCTCACCCAGCCCTACCCGGGCTGGACAGGTGCTATCGGCCGGATCGACGCGGAGATGCTCTCCACGGTGCTGCCGGGCTCGTTCCGCCGCAACCAGCTCGACTACTTCCTCTGCGGTTCCGGCTCGTTCGTCAACGGCATGATCACCACGCTCGACGATATCGGCATCCCTCGCCAGCGGATCCACACCGAGCAGTTCGACACGGTCTGATCATCTCAGCGAACGGACCGGAATTCAGGCCACCCGACAACCGGGAAATCATGCCGGAATGGGTGACGGACGTTTCGGCATCGGTTCCTTGCAGCATGATGGCGCCGTGGAGCTGCGCGACCAATTGATCGTCGAAGGCTCATTCTTCGACTGTTCCACCCCGACGGTCGGGGTGCTGCTATGACCGGGCGACTGCTGATCTGGGCCGTGATCTCACTCGCCGCGGTGCTCGTGCTGGCCACCTCGGCCTGCGGAAGCGGCGGGGGCACAGCGACCGGACCGAGCCCCGAAGCGCCGGCCTCCGACCTCGGCACGAGACTGCGTCCGATCATCACCGAAGCGATGAGGGACATGTCCGTCCCGGGGGCGGTTGTCCTGGTCCGTACTCCGGCCGGCCAGTACCTGGAGGCGTTCGGCACCCGCAGGGTCCGAACCGACGATCCGGTGCAGGTCGGTGACCATTTCCGGATCGGTTCGAACACGAAGACGATGACCGGCACGGTGGTGCTGCAGCTGGTGCAGGAAGGCCGGATCGGGCTGTCGGACCCGGTGGCGAAGTACCAGCCGGAGGTGCCGAACGGTGCCGAGATCACCATCGCGCAGATGCTCGACATGCGCAGCGGGCTGTACAACTACACCGAACTCGAATCGGTCAACCGCACGATGGACGAGGATCCCGACAAGGTCTGGCAGCCCCAGGAGCTTGTCGCTCTCGCCCTGGCCCAGCCGCCCTATTTCGCACCCGGCCAGGGCTTTCATTACTCGAACACCAACACCGTGTTGCTCGGGATGATCATCGAACAGATCACCGGGCGAAAGCTCGAGGACGTTTTCCGGGAACGGATCTTCACCCCACTCGGACTGCAGAACACGGTGTTCCCCCCGCTCACATCGAGCTCCATCCTCGACCCGCACCCGCAGGGCTACCTGTTCGGCACGAACGTCTCCACGCTGGCCGATCCCGCACTACCTCCCGATCAGCAGGCCGCCGCCCGCGAGGGCACCCTTGCGCCCACCGACGTCACCGACGTCAACCCGTCGTGGGCTTGGGCGGCAGGCGCGGCGATCTCCTCGGCGGAGGACCTCGCCACCTACGTGAAACCGCTCGTCACGGGTGGTCTGCTCGATGCGGCGACGCAGAAACAGCGCATCGACAGCCTCCCGCCGACTCCCGCGAACGGGAACGAGGACGGAAACGGGAACGCGAACAGCGCCTCGTACGGACTGGCCCTGGCCAGGTTCGGACCGATGATCGGCCACGACGGCTCATTGCCCGGATACCAGTCGTTCATGGGCTACGACCCCGACGGCGACACCACGCTGATCGTGCTCACCAACCTGCAGGCCGCGCCCGACGGCGCCCAGCCGGCGAACGAGATCGCCAAACGCATCATCGCCCAGCTCTGACTGACGACGAGCCCGTCATCCGCGGGGCGTGACGTGCTCGACGAGCTCGGCCCCACCCGGCCTCACGTCTGCCCAGGAGCCGGGCACGTTCAGCACCGCGATCGCCGACGTCTTCATCTCCGGCGATTTCCCGGTGAGCAGTTCGATGAGGTCGGCGACGCCCGGGTTGTGCCCGACGAGGACCGCAGGCCCGGCGCCGTCGGGAAGGTCCCTGACAACGGCGAGCAGCTTCTTGACCGACCCCTCGTAGATCCGTTCGTCGAAGACCGGGTCGGGCGCCTTGTCGAGTTCGTCGGCCACCAGAGCCCAGGTCTCGCGGGTCCGGGCCGCGGGCGAACACACGACCGCCCTCGGGCGGCCGATCCGCTTCCGCAGCCAGCGGCCCACCGCGGGCGCGTCCCGGCGGCCCCGTTTGTTCAGTGGCCTCTTCTCGTCGGGCACGCCGTCGGGCCACGCCGACTTCGCGTGCCGGACGATCACCAGACGGTGGGAGTCGTCAGCCATGTCGCACAACCTGTACCAGCAGTTCCGCGGTCATCCCGATGAGTGTTCCCGCCGATCCGCGCTTCTGCACGGCCACCGACAGCCTCGTGACTCATCGATGCTGCCTGTGCCACCGCCGTTCGAAGTCCGACGCGGCCGCGGCGAGCGCCCGGCCCGCGTTGCGCTCCTCGCGCACCCGCGCCGCGGTGCCGTGGTCGTAGCCCGCCTTCCACGCTCGGTTTTCCGTGGCCTCGTAGAGGAAGACGAAGGAGTACAGCAACCCCACCACCGACCCGCCCACCGCGGCCATCAGCCGCACCGACATCGGCCCCGGTATCAGCACCACCAGCACGACCGCGACCGGCACCACCTGAACGAGCAACCGCAGCAGGTGGCGCAGCGGCCACGTGCGGCAGGTGACGTCGTGGAGCACCCACTCCCGGTACGCCATCGGGAGCCCGCCGCCGAGGGCGTACCAGAACCAACGAGCCGGACCAGGGCGTCGCTGCGACGCGGAAGTGGCCGGTGAAGCCGGATTCCGTATGCGCGGTATCCACCTCATGTCGGGTCCTCCGATCTCCCGGACGCCATGGCCGTCCGGGAATGGATTCCCTCGAGAGCGACGCGAGCTCGCCCTGTTCGTGAGGTTACGCCGGGAGGGGTCGACTGTCCTGATCGAGCAGCGATCGGCCTATCGACATCAACCGGTGGCACCTCTTACGTTCGATCCGGTCGGGAGCAGCGCACGCGGAGGAGTACCGATGACGATCTTGCCGGGTGCTGGTGCCTACTGGTTCGAGGGCAACGACGTCGGCTGCCTGCTGGTGCACGGCTTCACCGGCACGCCCCAGAACGTTCGTCCGCTGGCCGACTACCTGGCCCGCCGCGGGCTTGCCGTATCAGCACCCCGGATGCCTGGGCACGGCACCACCGTTGCAGATCTCGATCGCACCGGGCCGGAGGACTGGCTGGGCGCTGCCGAACAAGCGCTGAGCGAGTTGCAGGAGCGCTGCTCGACGGTGTTCGTGGCCGGCATCTCCATGGGCGGGACGATCACCCTGGAACTGGCTCGCCGCCACCCGGAACTGGCCGGCATCGTCGTGATGGCAGCGCCGGTGCAGGCACTCGAAGCGCTCGAACCCCTCGTCAAGGACCCGAACCGGCCGGCCACCGTGCCCGCGCCGTGGTCGGCGGTCGGCGTACTCACCGAAGACGTCGGCGTCGGCGGCATCGCGTACCTGGAGATGCCGCTGGGTGCTCTCGAGCGCGGCATGGGCCTGATGAGCGAGGTCCGGCAGGGCCTCTCCGAGATCACCGTGCCGACGCTGCTCATCTACGGGGACGGCGACCAGATCGTCGACAAGGCCAACGGGCCGTTCGTCCTCGACAACATCGGGTCCGGCGACAAGCGCCTGCTGGCGCTGCCCGACTCGTCGCACGAGGTGACGCTCGACGTCGACCGTGAGCGCGTGATGATCGAGGTGTTCGACTTCATCCGCGCACGCAGCAAGGCGTAGCGCTCACACCGGAACGGATTGGCGTTCCTGTCGACGTCGTCACCTCCAGACCGAGGCGCCTACGCTTCTCCGCCATGCTCTCCGACGATGCGACAGGACCATCGCGTCGCACCCTGCTCCGCGCGGCGGCTGTGGTACCGCTGATCGGACTGGGGTCGTGCGCGTCGTCTCTCCGATCGGCGGCGCCCACACCGGCCACGACGAGCCCACCTCCGACGACGGGCTCACCACGAGTACCGCCGCCCACCGGTGAGATCGAGCATGCGACATCTGGACGCCCTCAGGTCGCCCTGACCTTTCATGGCGCCGGGGACGAGGGGCTCGCCCGGCGGGTCCTGACCCTGCTGCACGACCGGGGGGCCTCGGTCACCGTTCTGGCGGTCGGCACGTGGCTGCAGCAGTATCCCGACGCTGCGCGGCTCGTCACCGACCTCGGCCACGAGCTCGGCAACCACACGTGGTCGCACCCCGACCTGTCGGCTCTCGACGAGCCCGGCATCCGTGCCGAGATCGAACGTTGCCGCGACCGGATCGTCGCCGGTACCGGCATCCCGGGTGCGTTCTTCCGGCCGTCGCAGGCGCAGCACGCGACACCGGAGGTTCGCCGGTTAGCGGCCGCGGCGGGCTATCCGACCGTGCTCTCGTACGACGTCGACTCGCGGGACTTCACCGACCCGGGCGCCGCCGCGATCCGCCGCAACGTGCGCTCCGTGACGGCCGGCAGTGTCGTGAGCCTGCACCTCGGACATCCCGGAACGTTGGAGGCGCTACCCGGCCTCCTCGACGACCTGGCCGATCGGCGCCTCGCCCCGGTCACCGCGGGGACCCTCTTCGCCTGAGGGCTCAATGCCCGTGATCCAGCTCTGTCTTCCCCGCGGGAGCTCCCCGTTCCTTCTGGCGGGGGAGGCGCCGGGCTCGTGGTGACTGCGATCTTCGGGACCGGGAGGCCACCAGGGCCTACCGGACCGGCGGCGGACTGATCAGCGCATGGGGTGAGGTGGTGGGACCGTCGTGGTCCGGCTCGGCGCAAGGTGGACAAAAGTGAGGTAAGGCACGTCCCGCTCTTGGTTGATGCGTCACCATTCAAGACTATTGTTGACGCATCCTCAAAGGAGGGGCGATGACCACTGACGTCCCGGTCGTGCGACGGCGCATGACCTCGAGAGAGCTACGGATCTGGCGGGCGCTGCTCGACACGACCGCGGACCTGCGGCGCATACTCGGTGCCCAACTGCAGGAGTCGAACCTCTCGCCCGCCGACTACGCGGTACTGCTCGCGCTCAGTGAGGCCGCGGGACGCGAAGTACGGTCCACGCAGCTCGCGGCGATGATGGAGTGGGAACGCAGCCGCCTCTCGCACCACCTCGGGCGGATGGAACGGCGCGGCCTCATCCGGCGCGACGAGTGCCCCACCGACAACCGCGGCGCCCTGGTGTCGCTGACCCCCGAGGGGGCGGACGTCTTCCGCCGCGCGTCGTCCCCGCACCTGCGGGCGATCAAGCGGTACTTCGCCGACGCGCTGACCCCGGCGCAGTTCGACGCGCTGGCCGAGATCCTCGACGCCGTCCGCCGCCATCTCGACCGGGAGAGCGGACGGTCATGACACACCCGTCTTCGCGGCTCGCCGTGCTGGGCGCCGGGCACGTCGGCTCGACCCTTGCCAGGGTGGCGGCCGAGGCCGGTCTCGACGTCTCGATCGCCGCTTCCGGCGACCCGACGGAGATCGCGCTGATCACCCAGGTGCTCGCACCCGGCGCCGAGCCACGCTGGGCCGCCGACGCCGTCCATGACGCCGACGTGGTCGTGCTGGCGATCCCGCTGCACCGCTTCCCGGCGTTCGACCCGGCTCTCGTCGCCGGGAAGATCGTCGTCGACGCGATGAACTACTGGCCGCCGATCGACGGCGTCCAGGAGATGTTCGACGACGACCGGTACGGCAGCAGCGAGATCGTGGCGCGCCGGCTGGCCCGTTCGATCGTCGTCAAGGCGTTCAACCACATCGGCTACCACGAGCTCGAGAGTGAACGCCGCCCACCAGGAGCCCCTGACCGCCGAGGGCTCGGCGTTGCGGGAGACGACCCGGCGGCGGTCGCCGCGGTGGCCGCGATCGTCGAGCGCATCGGCTACGACGTGATCGCGATGGACTCGCTCCGTGCCGGTCGCGCCTTCGAGCCTGGCGGGCCCGTGTTCGGCGCCTCGCTGAGCCGTGACCAGTTCGCGATGGCCGTCCGGCCGACGGCCACCGTCTGACGACAACCCACCAGTACGAAAAGGGAATCATCATGAACGCCCCCGACCCCCAGTTCCCGATCGTCCTCGGCCTCGACACCTTCGGCGACGTCGCCCGGGACGATCAGGGCCGGCTCGTGTCGCACGCCCAGGCGATCCGCAACCTCGTCGAAGAGGGTGTGCGGGCCGAGGCCGTCGGACTCGACTTCTTCGGCGTCGGCGAGCACCACACCCCGGACATGCCACTGTCCGCGGCCGACGTCGTGCTCGGCGCGATCGCCGCGCGGACCGAGCGCATCCGGCTCGGGTCCGCCGTGACCGTGCTGAGCTCCGACGACCCCGTCCGCGTCTTCCAGCGCTACTCGACGCTCGACGCCGTCTCGAACGGGCGCGCCGAGGTGATCCTCGGCCGCGGCTCCAGCGTCGACTCCTTCCCGCTCTTCGGCTACGACCTCAAGGACTACGAGGAGCTGTTCGAGGAGAAGACGAACCTGTTCGCCGAGCTGCTCAAGGGTGGACCGGTCACCTGGCACGGCAAGACCCGAGCCGCGCTCGTCGACCAGGACGTGGTGCCCCATGTCGAATCGGGCAGGTTCCCCGCGTGGATCGGAGTCGGCGGCAGCCCCCAGTCCGTCATCCGCGCCGCCCGCTACGGCTTCTCGCTGATGCTCGCGATCATCGGCGGCTCACCCCGGCGCTTCGCGCCGTTCTCCGAGCTCTTCGCCCATGCCCTGGACCAGCTCGGCCAGCCGGCACGCCCGGTCGGAGTGCACTCACCCGGACACGTCGCCCACACCGACGAGCAGGCCGCCGAGGAGTTCTGGCCGCACTACCTCCAGGTGATCACACACGTCAGCAAGACCCGCGGCTTCCGGATCCCGACCAAGGAGTCGTACATGCACGACATCGGGCCCGACGGCGCGCTCTACATCGGCTCGCCCGAGACCGTCGCCCAGAAGATCGCGGCCAACATGACCGCCCTCGGGGCCACGCGGTTCGACCTCAAGTACGGCATCGGCGGGCTCTCGCACGACAAGCTCATGACCAACATCGAACTGTTCGGGACGAAGGTGGCGCCGCGGGTCCGCGAACTTCTCGCCTGAGAACCTCCGTGGCCTGGGCGGGAAACGGCGAGCTCCGGCCGATTTCCGAGCCCTCTGTCAGGCGGTGGTGGGCACTGCAACGAAGGTCACCGTTCGGATGGTCTGTGTCCCGAGTTGCGACAGTCGGTAGGTTCAGGTGATCGTCGCCGAGGCGCCGACCCGCACGACCACCTCCGTCGCAAGGAGCCGCGATCACGTTCCCGGAGTACCTACTCGACCACTATGACCGGCTGCTCGAACTGTCGCTCGAGCACCTCGCCGTCGTCCTCGCCGGTCTGCTCATCGGCAGCGTGGTCGGGTTGGCCCTGGGCATGACCGTCCACCGCAGGCCGCGTGCGCGGACCCTCACCATCAACGCCTGCGGACTGATCCTCACCGTGCCGTCGCTCGCGATGTACGCACTGCTGCTCGCACTGCTGGGCACCATCGGGACCGTGCCGGTGGTCGTCGCGCTGGCGCTGTACTCGCTGCTGCCGATCGTGCGTAACACGATCACCGGTCTGACCGGGGTCGACGCGGCGGTCGTCGAGGCTGCCCAAGGCGTCGGGATGGGGCGCTGGCGCAGGCTGGTGAGCATCGAACTGCCGCTGGCGTGGCCGGTCGTGGTCACCGGGGTCCGGGTGTCCGCGGTGCTGCTGGTGGGAGTGGCGGCACTGGGCCCGATCATCGGCGGCCCCGGCCTCGGCGAGCTGATCTTCTCCGGCCTGCGGGTGATCTCGAGTCCGAACGCCGTCAACCTCGCCCTCATGGGCACGCTCGGTGTCGTGCTCGTGGGGATGCTCCTCGACGGTGCGTTTCTCGTCCTGACCCGCGTGACGACGTCCAGGGGAATTCGCTGATGCCCGACATGATCGAGCTGGAGCAGCTGACCAAGCTGTACGACGGCCAGTCGACGCCGGCGGTCGACTCCCTCGATCTGAGGATCGCCGAGGGCGAGATCGTCATCCTCGTCGGCCCGTCCGGCTGCGGAAAGACCACGACCCTCAAGATGATCAACCGGATCATCGAGCCGTCGTCGGGGATCATCCGGCTGCAGGGCGAGGACGTGACCAGGGAGAATCCTGACCGCCTCCGTCGCCGCATCGGCTACGTCATCCAGCAGGTCGGTCTCTTCCCCCACCAGACCATCGGACGCAACATCACCACGGTCCCCCGGCTGCTGGGTTGGCCGCAGAAGCGGATCGACGACCGGCTCGACGAGCTGATGCACCTCGTGGGGTTGGACCCCTCCACGTATCGGGACAGGTTCCCCAAGGAGCTCTCCGGCGGTCAGCGTCAACGGGTCGGAGTCGCTCGCGCGCTGGCGGCGGACCCGCCGGTGATGCTGATGGACGAGCCGTTCGGCGCGCTCGACCCGATCAGCCGCGAGCGTCTGCAGAACGAGTTCCTCCGCTTGCAGGAGGAGATCCGCAAGACCATCGTCTTCGTCACGCACGACATCGACGAAGCGATCAAGATGGGTGACCGGATCGCCATCCTGCGCGAGGGGTCGGTGATCGCGCAGTACGACACCCCGGAGACGGTGCTCGCGGCACCTGCCGACGACTTCGTGCGGGAGTTCATCGGCTCCGGTGCGGCGCTCAAGCGTCTCGGTCTCGTACGGGTGCGCGACGTCGAACTCGAGCAGTGGCCGACGTCCCCGATCAGCGCAGGCCGGGAGGCGGCGCTGCGCGCGCTCGAGTCGTCCGAACACGGGTCACTGTTGCTGCTCGACGAGCGGCGCAGGCCGCTGCGCTGGGCGCATGCCCGTGAGCTGGGGCAGCCCGGCGGATCGCTCGAGGACGTGGGGCTGGAGGTCCGCGCGACGGTCGAGCCCTCCGCGACACTGGCGGGCGCGCTCGACTCGATGGTCGGCAGCCGCGTGGGTGTGGTGGTCGTCGTCGACGGCTCCGGGGCGCTACTGGGCACCGTCGACATGCGGGTGATCATGGCCGCGGTCGAGACCGTGCGCACCGACGCTCGTGAACAGGTGCCCGAGGAGGTATCGGCTCGGTGAGCCTCGCCATCGAGGATCCCTACGCCCGCAGCGACGAGGTGCGCGACGAACCCGGTCCGCGCAGGTCACGGGCGGCATGGTGGCGCCGCTACCTCGGCGTTCCCGCGGTGCTGGCACTCGTCTGCATCGGCGTTGCCGTCTTCGTCGCCGCTGCCGACCTCGACGACGTCGAGCAGCGTCTGCTCACCCTCGGCGGCCTCCTCAACGCCACGCTCGTGCACCTGCAGCTCGTCGGTCTCTCAACACTGATCGTCATCGTCATCGCCGTGCCGCTGGGGATCCTGGTCACCAGGCCTGCGGCACGCCGGCTGACCCCGATCGTCGTCGGGCTGGGCAACATCGCGCAGTCGGTGCCCTCGCTCGGCGTGATCGTCCTGTTCGCGATCCTCTTCGCCCCCGGCTTCCGCGGTGCCGTCGTCGCGTTGGTCGTCTACGCGTTCCTTCCCATCCTGCGCAACACGATCGTCGGGCTGCAGCAGATCGATCCGTTCGTCGTGGAATCGGCGCGCGGCATGGGCATGTCGAGCAACCGGGTCCTGCGTGAGATCGAGTTGCCGCTCGCCGTGCCGGTGATCCTCGCCGGCGTGCGCACCGCAGCCGTCATCAACGTCGGAACGGCCACCATCGGCGCGCTCACCAATGCCGGAGGGCTCGGCAGCGTCGTGTACGGCGGAATCGTGCAGAGCCGCACGCCCGTCATCGTGGTCGCGAGCATTCTCACCGCGGTGCTCGCCCTCCTCGTCGACCACGTTCTCGGCGTGGCGGAGGACGTTCTCCGGCCTCGCGGCCTCTAGGTCCATCGAGATTCACTCGCCAAAGGAGGCGCTGTGCCGTTTCATGCCACGACGACCCGAAAGCTCCGTGTACTGAGCGCACTGGCCGTGATCGGCCTGCTCGCACTATCGGCATGCAGTAGCGGCGCGGGTGGCTCGGGCGGCGCCGACACGGGCGACTCGGTCGCGGCGAGCGTCCACCTGACGGGCACCCAGATCGCCGTGGGCTCCAAGGAGTTCACCGAGCAGCAGATCCTCGGCCAGGTGGCTGTGCAGGCCCTGGAGGCCTCCGGCGCGACGGTGGAGGATCGCACCAACCTCGTCGGCACGCCGGTCGTGCGCGGCGCGCTGCAGTCGGGCGAGATCGACATGTACTGGGAGTACACGGGCACCGCATGGCTCGGTCCGCTCGGCAACACCGATCCGGTCTCCGGTGAGCAGGCCCAGTTCGACGCCGTGAAGCAGGCCGACGCCGCGAACGGGATCACCTGGTTCGCCATGGCGGGCGCCAACAACGCCTACGCGATCGCGGCGAACCCCGACGCCGCGAAGGAGTTCGGCGTCTCGACCATCAGCGACTGGGCACGGTTGGCACAGCAGAACCCGCAGGCGGCCGCCCTGTGCACCGCCGCGGAGTTCCCCACCCGGAACGACGGCCTGCCCGCGGTCGAGAAGACCTACGGCTTCGACCTCCCCGACGCCGACGTCGCCGTTCTCGACTTCGGACTGGTCTACACGAGCGTCGCCGCGCGCGAGCCGTGCAACTTCGCCGTTGTCTTCGGCACCGATGCCCAGGTGCTTCAGAACAAGCTCGTCGTACTCCAGGACGACAAGCAGGCCCTGGCCACCTACAACGTGGCCGTCAGCATGCGGACGGACGTGTACCAGGCCAACGCGGCCGCCTACGACACCCTGTTCGGCGCGATCGCGAAGCAACTCACCACCGAGCGCGCCACACAGCTCAACGCCAAGGTCGACATCGACGGCGAGACGCCCGAGGACGCCGCCAAGGAGTTCCTCGTCGAGACCAAGATCATCAACGGCTGACGATCGGCGCCCCGGAAGGTCGATCTTCGCAGCTCAGGGTAGGGGCATTGCCACAGCCGAGCCGTGAGAGAAGGGTGTCGGACGACCGGCGGCGCCGCCGGGGCGCCACCCCGATCGGAAGGGGGTGGATCGTGTACGCACGCTCCACCACAGTCCTCGCACATCCGGAGTCGATCGACGCGGGAGTCGGGCACATCCGCGACGAGGTCATGCCGGCGGTGCTGGGGGTAGACGGGTGCGTCGGCCTGTCCATGCTGGTCGATCGCACATCCGGCTGCTGCATCATCACGACTGCATGGCGGGATGAGGAAGCCATGCACGCGAGTGAAGGCCGGCTACGGCCCGTCCGCGAGCGTGCCGGCGAAGTGCTCGGCGGCAGGCCGCAGGTCGACGAATGGGAGATCGCCGTTCTGCACCGCGATCACACGTCGAAGCCGGGCGCGTGCGTCCGCGCCACCTGGGTGCGCACGAATCCCGAGGACACCGACCGCCTCATCGACATCCACAGGTTGGGGCTGCTGCCGGAGATCGAGATCTTCGACGGGTTCTCCAGCGCAAGCCTGATGATCGACCGCTCATCCGGCTATGCCGTCTCGTCGGTGACCTTCGACAGCCGCGACGCCATGGTGCGGAGCCGCGATGCGGCGACCGCTCTGCGGGAGTGGGGCACCAGAGAAGCCAATGGCCAGATCATCGAAGTGACTGAATTCGAACTTGCGCTCGCCCACCTGCGGGTCCCCGAACTGGCCTGAATGGCGCGGCCGACTACAGCGACGCGGGAAGCGCTCGGAACGGTCGGGCGCTTCCCCGGTCGCGTCACGAGGTGGATCACGGGCGGTTCTCGGTGCCTGATAGCGGGGGTTGAGTGGCGGCCGGGCCGTCCGTGCCCGGCCCGCCCGCAGTCCTCTGGCCGCGGCGCCAGAGAAGCCGACTCTGTCCGGTCCGGGTGTCGGCGACCTCGGCCGCAGGGTCCGCGCCCTTGTGGGAGACCACTCGCGACGCGAAGTTCTTTGCGGCGTGTGCGCCTTCACCGGCCACGTCCCGGCCACGTTCCCGCAGCCGCTTGGCCTGCGGCCCGTGGGCGTACTCGACCGCCTGCCTCCGCAGCTTCTCCAGTTGACGACGGCCGTCGGGCTGACCGGCGTAGTAGCCGATTCCGGCCGCAATCACGTGACTGATCAGCCCCATGACGTCCTCCTGGCTCACTGTCCGAAGCGGTGCGCACGGCGCTGTACGCACTCAGGTATCGGTTACCCGATCCCGGTGGCGCTGATGCTTCACATCTGTATCGAGCGGCGCGGCGGCAGCGCGTCCACGAGCCGGTCGAGCTCGTCCTCGGTGTTGTAGTAGTGGACCGAGGCGCGCACCACCTCCGCCAGCCCCCGGCGGGGCATGTCGAGCTGGGCAGACCTGGCCCGGGAGATGGTGGTCCGCACCCCGCGCTCGCGCAGCACCCTCTGCACGTCCTCGCAGGAGACGCCGTCGACGGTGAACGTGACAATGCCACTGCGACGAAGGCCCTGGTCGTGGACCCGTACCCCGTTGACCGCCCGCAGCCGTTCGCGCAGCGCCTCGGCCAGGACCGTGACCCGCGCCTCGATGGCCTCCATTCCCCACTCGAGCGCGTAGTCGACGGCGACGCCCAACCCGATCCGCGCGGCGATGTCGCTCTCCCAGTTCTCGAAGCGGCGCGCGTCGGGCCGCATCTCGTAGCGGTCCGGAGCCGTCAACGTCGCGGCGTGCAGGTCCAGAAACGGTGGCTCCAGCCGTTCGAGCAGCGCGCGACGCACGTACAGGAACCCCGTTCCCCGCGGTCCGCGCAGGAACTTACGGCCGGTGGCCGACAGCATGTCGCAACCGATGCGCTCGACGTCCACCTGCAGCTGGCCCACCGACTGGCATGCATCGAGCAGGAACGGCACTCCGGCCTCGCGGGCGACGGCGCCGACCTCCTCGGCAGGGTTGACCAGCCCGCCGTGCGTGGGTACGTGCGTCATCGCGATGAGCCCGACCCTCCCCGCGCCGTCCTGTAGGCGCCTGCACAGGTCGGTCACGGACAGCTGGCCGTGCTCGTCGTCGTCGACGACCTCCACGACCGCGCCCGCGCGGGCTGCCATCTGCAGGAAGGCGATGACGTTGCTGGCGTACTCCGCGTGAGCGGTCAGGATGCGGTCGCCCGGCTTGAACGGCATGGCGTAGAAGGCCATGTCCCACGCGCGCGTGGCGTTCTCGACCAGGGCGACCTCGTCCTGCTCGCAGCCCAGCAGCCGGGCCACGGCCGTGTAGGTGCCGTCGAGCCGGTCCGCCGCCACCGCGGCTGCCTCGTAGCCGCCCACCTCCGCCTCCGTGCGAAGGTGGGCGACCACCGCGTCGGTCACCTGTCGCGGCGGAAGCGCCGCCCCTGCGTTGTCCAGATGCGCCACGTCATGCGCACCAGGGGTGTCGCGCCGCGCCCGATCGACGTCGAAGTCCACGCGATCACACGCTAGCGCCTGGCTGAACGACCGGCGCGGTCGTCCGAAAGGTCCGGACGAGCGTGCCGGTCGTTGCGCGCATGGATTCCTAACGCGCGTTGCGCAGCCTGATCCCGCTGAATCCCAGCGTGCTCGCTGTCACCGCTTCCCAGAACGTCCACAGCGTCGGCAGCACGCGCAGTTCGATGCCGGCCTCCTCGTGCAGCGTGAAGAGGTCGCCCACCGGCTCCGGCGGGCCCAGCGGGCGCACCGGCACCTCGGTGACGTGGGCAGAGGGCTCCGGCTCGCCGAACTGCCGGTCCGGCTCCGGCTCCGCGTACGGGCGGAACACGGCTGCCGGGAACCGGTAGGCGTAGAGCCGCACCGTCCGCATCCGCTCCAGCCAGCCGTACTCCACGGCATGAACCCGCGAACCCCCGTACGGGCCGATGATCCGCGCCACGTCCGAGCTGGTGGATCCGTCGCGCGCCCAGGCCATCACCCGCGGGCACTGCCTCGGAAACCAGTAGGAGGGTGCCCTCTGCGCATCGACGGCCCACACATAGGCGACCGAGACCCGAGCCGTGGCGGCGACGTGCGGGACGAACTCCGCGATCGTCGGGTCCTCCGAGAAGTGGAGGACCTCGCCCTCACGTGGTCGCACGGCGGTTCACCAGAACAGCGTGTGATCCACACCTGGCGTGGACAAGTGAATTTGTTCGGTCAGACCGCGGCAGTCCGGGCGGGCACGACCACGACCGGGCACGGAGCGTGGTTGACGAGCTGTGTGGCGACCGAACCCGTGAGCAGATGGCGGAATCCGCCGTGACCCCGGGAGCCCACCACCAACAGGTCCGCGGATCGGCCGAGCCGGATGAGCTCCTCGGACGCATTGCCGACCCGAACCTGCAGGTGCATGTCCTCCGGTGCAGGCCCCCCGTCGAGGGCCTTGCCCACCTGGTCCCAGAGCAGCAGCTCCGCCTGCACGAGCGTCGGCTCGGCCAGCGAAGCCGCGGCCTCCGGGCCCACGTCCTCGCTGATGTAGGGCTGCTCGCACACCTCGACGACGGTCAGCTCGACGCCCCGGAGGCGCGCCTCCTCGATCGCGAACCGCAGCGCGTCCACCGCGCGTGCGGACCGGTCGACGCCGACGACGACTCCACCCATGACGAGCCCCTTCCGGCCGCTCGCTCGATGTCAGGGCAAGTGTGCGCGCGAGTGTCCGGTCTGGACACCGCCCACGTCAGTCAACGGGCTTCGGCCAGGCCGGCGGCAGTGTCGTCGTAGCTGCCGGCAGCGCGGCCGGCCTCCAGGCGGGCGACGGGAATACGGAACGGGCTGCAGGAGACGTAGTCGAGCCCGACCTCGTGGAAGAAGTGCACGGACTCCGGGTCGCCGCCGTGCTCGCCGCACACCCCCATCTTGAGACCCGGCCGCGCGAGCCGGCCTTCCTCGACGGCGATCCGGACGAGACGGCCGACGCCGACGGCATCGAGTGTCTCGAAGGGCGACACGGTGAACACGCCCTTGTCCAGGTACGCGGCGAAGAAGGCCGCCTCGACGTCGTCGCGGGAGAACCCCCACGCGGTCTGGGTGAGGTCGTTGGTGCCGAACGAGAAGAAGTCGGCGGCCTCGGCGATCCGCGCCGCGGTGAGCGCCGCCCTGGGCAGCTCGATCATCGTTCCGACGGGGATGTCGAGGGTGACGTTCTCCTGCTCGGCCACCTCGGCGAGCACGCCGTCGGTCTCGTCCCGGATCAGGTGCAGTTCCATCACCGACCCGACGAGCGGAACCATGATCTCCACCTGAGGGTCGCCTCCGGCTTTGATGCGTTCCGCGGCGGCCTCCGCGATCGCGCGGACCTGCATCGCGAACAGCCCGGGCACGACCAGCCCCAACCGCACGCCCCGCAGTCCCAGCATCGGGTTGGACTCGTGCAGCCGCTCCACCGCGGCGAGCAGCGTCTCGTCGACGGCGGTGTCCTCCCCGCGTTCCCGGGCGACGGCGACCCGTACGGACAGCTCGGTCCGGTCGGGCAGGAACTCGTGCAGCGGAGGGTCGAGCAGGCGGATCGTCACCGGCAGCCCGTCCATCGCCTCCAGCAGTTCGACGAAGTCGGCGCGCTGCTTCGGCGTCAACGCTTCCAGCGCCGCGGACCGCGCGGCGGCCGTGTCGGCGAGGATCAGGCGCTCGACGAGCGCGCGGCGGTCGCCGAGGAACATGTGCTCGGTCCGGCACAGGCCGATGCCCTCGGCGCCGAGCCGACGGGCACGCGCCGCGTCCTCGCCGGCGTCGGCGTTGGCCCGCACCCCGAGGCGCCGGGTGGCGTCGGCGTGGGTGAGGACGCGGTGCACGGCCTGCACCAGCTCGGAGGTCTCCTCGTCCGCCCCGGACAGCGCGGTGTCCAGGCCCTCTTCCAGGTAGGTCGCCACGGGTGAGGTCGTCACCGGCACGTCGCCGAGGAACACCTCGCCGGTGGACCCGTCGATGGCGATGACGTCGCCCTCGTTCACGACGATGTCGCCGACGCGGGCTGTTCGGGCTGCGGCGTCGACGTCGATGGCCTCCGCGCCGCACACGCACGTGCGTCCCATACCGCGGGCCACCACGGCGGCGTGCGACGTCTTGCCGCCACGGCTGGTCAGCACCCCGGCCGCGGCGATCATGCCCTCGAGGTCGTCGGGGTTGGTCTCCCGGCGCACGAGGATGACCGAGTCGCCGGCAGCGTGCCGGGCGACGGCCGTGGCGGAGTCGAACACGGCCTCCCCCACTGCCGCGCCGGGCGAGGCGGCCAGGCCGGTGGCGAGTCGGGTCCGAGCGGCGGAGCGGTCGAACTGGGGGAACATCAGGCGTGCGAGCTGGTCACCCGTGACCCGCTGCAACGCCTCGTCCATCGTGATCAGCTGTTCGTCGACGAGCTGGGCGGCGATCCGGAACGCGGCGGCTGCAGTGCGCTTGCCGACCCGCGTCTGCAACATCCACAGCTTGCCGCGTTCGATGGTGAACTCGATGTCGCACAGGTCCCGGTAGTGGGTCTCCAACCGGCGCATCACGGCGTACAGCTGGCGCGCCGACTTCGGGTCACGCTCGGCCAGGTCGGCCAGAGTGAGGGTGTTGCGGATCCCCGCGACGACGTCCTCACCCTGCGCGTTGGGGAGGTAGTCGCCGTAGACGCCCTGCCGTCCGGTGGCCGGGTCGCGGGTGAAGCACACCCCGGTGCCCGAGTCCGGGCCCAGGTTGCCGAACACCATCGCGCACACGTTCACGGCGGTGCCGAGATCGTGCGGGATCCGCTCGCGGCGGCGGTAGAGCCGGGCCCGCTCGGTGTTCCAGGAGTCGAACACGGCGTTCATCGCCAGGTCGAGCTGCTCGCGCGGCTGCTGCGGGAACGAGCGCCCCGTCTCCTGCTGCACCACCTTCTTGTAGGTCTCGACGAGCTCTTCGAGGTCGTTCGCGCCGAGGTCGACGTCCTGGGTGACGTTCCTCGTCCGTTTCATCGAGTCCATCGCCTCGGCGAACAACGCATCGTCGATGCCGAGCACGGTCTTGCCGAACATCGCGATGAGCCGCCGGTAGGAGTCCCAGGCGAACCGCTCGTCCCCGGACACGCCGGCCAGACCGCGGACCGACACGTCGTTCAGCCCGATGTTGAGGACCGTCTCCATCATCCCCGGCATCGAGAACTTCGCCCCGGACCGCACCGACACCAGCAGCGGATCCTGCGGGTCCCCGAGCTGGCGGCCGGCGTTGTCCTCCAACGCCCGCAGCGCGCGTGTCACCTGCACCCTGAGCTCCGGCGGCACCACGCCGTCGGCCAGGTACCGCCGGCACGCCTCGGTGGTCACCGTGAACCCCGGCGGCACGGGCAACCCGAGCCGGGTCATCTCGGCGAGGTTGGCCCCCTTGCCGCCGAGAAGATCCTTCTCGTCCTTGCTGCCCTCGCTGAACTCGTACACGTACTTCGGCATCAGCTCCACCTCACGGAAGCCGGCGTCAGGTCGCAAGCATCAGCACTGTGACCCCGCTGGGTCGGGTTTTCAACAGGAACGTCGTGGTGATCGGTGCGGCACCAGCGCCCAACTGGATGGCCGACGCTTGCGGCCGGGGCCGGGCCTGAACTCACGCGTTCGATAAAGGATGAGTCGTGACGATCACCGGATAGCGTGATCGGGTGCTCGCGGATGGGTCACACGTCTTCGTCGTCCCCGGCGACATCACTCATCTCGCCGCCGACGCCTGGCTGCTCCCCACCGACCGGACGCTGCACATCACGGAGGGGTGGTACCGAGCAGTCCCTCACCTGCGCGAGTCTGTCGCGCGCCTCGGGGAGGCCGGTTCGGAGTTCCGGGCCGAGCGCGTCAAAGCGCTCGTGCTCCCCGGTTGGCCCGAGCAGGAGCCTCAGCCCGTCCTCGTCCCGGTTCCCTTTGTGGGGATCCGCGACGCCGAGCAGGTCGTCGAGCCGCTGACCGCGGCGTTGCGAGCCGCAGCCGACCCCGCCCGGACGCGGGCCGATCGCCGTCCGCGCAGTCAGCAGCGGCACCTGCCGCTCGTCGCGATGCCGATGTTCGGCTCGGCGGGCGGCGGCGGGGATTGGCTCCGCGGTGAGCTGCTGCGGCGCATTCTCGAGGTCGCGAACGCGGTCGGCCGCGAGCAGGGCATCGACGTCGTACTCGTGCTGCGCGACGCCCCCGACCTCGCGCGGGCCCACGACATACGCCGCGTCGACCCCTACCGGACCTGGGCGGTGCTCGGTGAGGCCCTGGTGCGCCAGGCGCAGGACCTCGCCGCCAAGGCGAGCGCCGGGCAGCTCGTGCCGTTCATCGGCGCGGGCGTCTCGGTGTCGGCCGGCCTTCCGACCTGGAGTGATCTCCTGGCGAGGTTGCTCGATGACAGCGGCCTGCCGCGCGCCGAGCACGACGGTTTCTCGAAGCTCGACGCGCTCGACCAGGCACATGTCCTGCGTCGGCTCCTCACCGAGCAGGGCGACTCGTTCAACGAGACCGTCGCGCGGCACGTCCAGGCTCCGCGCTACGGCCTCGCCCCCGCGCAGTTGGCAGCGTTGCCGACCCGCGAGGCCGTCACACTCAACTACGACACGCTCTACGAGAAAGCCTCACAGGACATGGGGCACCATCTCGCCGTCCTCCCCGAGGAGGCGGTGCGACCGGACGGGCGCTGGCTGCTCAAGTTGCACGGCACCGTCACCCGCCCGGACACGATCGTGCTGACCCGCGAGGACTACCTCGGCTACGGCCGCGGCCGCGAAGCCCTCTCCGCCCTCGCGAAGGCCATGCTGCTCACCCGGCACCTGCTGTTCGTCGGGTTCGGCCTGGCCGACGACCACTTCCACGAACTCATGCACGACGTCCGCGAGGTGCTACCCACGTCCGTCCGCGGAGAGGGCAAGCTCGGCACCGCACTGCTGATGGAGCCCGACGCGTTGCGTACCCGGCTGTGGGGCGCCGATCTCGACCTCGTCCCGATGGGCGGCGCGGATGTCCCCGAACAGGGACGACGGCTGGAGATCTTCCTCGACTGCCTGCTCGCCCACGCTGACCGGGGCCTGCACTTCTTCCTCGACGATCGCTACCGCCACCGTCTCACCGCGCCCGAGCAGCGGCTCCGCGGGCGGTTGCTCGGTCTCACCGCCGAGGCGACCCCGGACGAGCGGGCGACGCCCGCGTGGGCAGAGGTCGAGGCCCTGCTGCGATCACTCGGCCATCGCGAGTAGACCGGCCACGATCGACGGGCGCGGTCTGGCCGAGGGCAACACTGCGCGGACCCTCCGAAGCGCCGCTTCCGGTGTCGACCCCGTGATGAGGGCGCCATAGGCCGCGGCGACGATGGGCGTACGGGCCTCGGCGAACACGCAATGCAGGAGCACCGTCTTGCCCTCCCGACGCAGGTCCCGGATGACGGAGGCGGTATCGGCGAGCAGACCAGGCAGGTCGAGGTTCGCGTCGTCGCGGTCGGTGATCCAGACCTCGACGTGGTCGGCCGCCGGCACACCGGCCAAGGGCGCCTGCGTGGTACCCAGCCGGCAGAGGCTGACGATCGCGTCGGCGACGCCGGGCCGCAGCGCACCGACCGCGCCGAGCAGCACTCCCGGATCGTCCGGGTGCGGGGTGGTCGCTCGTGGAGAGCCCGCGTAGGCCTTGACGGTCGGGGCGCTCGGCCAACCGTCGCCGTCGGGCCTGCCGCGGCGGGCGGCGAGCACGGCGAGACGGGTCAGGTCGCGCGCCCGCAGGCCCGGCCAGCCCTGGAGCAGCCGCCGCCACCGGCTGGGCACAGCGCTCCCTCCGTATCGGGCCCCGAGCAGCGCCCCGGCGATTGCGGCGACCGTGTCGGTGTCCCCGCCGCCGCGCACCGCGGCCTGCAGCCCCTCTTCGAGACCGTCTGCCTGCGCGACGGCCGACCACGCCGCCTGCAGCGCCGCGACGACCCAGCCGTTGTTCGCCGCGTACCGATCCGGCGTGGAACGCTCAGCCTCGTCGAGCAGGGCCGGCCACTGCGGCCCGACGTATCCAAGCCCGACCCGCACGTCCAGCTCACCCGTCCGCACCGCGTGGTCGATCGCCAGGCACCACAACACGCACGCGTCCCCCGCCTGCGGATCGTGGTGGGTCAGGCCGCTCACCGCGCGGGCCGCCTGCGCGATCGCCTCCGGGTCGCCGAGATGTGCGAGCGCGACGGGTCCGGTCCGCATCAACGACCCGTTCCCCGCGGTACGTCCGCTGCGGGCGTGCAACTCGGCCGCCCGCGCTCGCATCCGCGCCGCCGCGCCCGCCTCGGCCGAGCCGTGCAGCGCTCCGAGTACGGCGCGGGTCTGATTGCCGATGTCGGCCGGGCCGTCGTCGTACCAGCGCAGAAAGCCTGCGGCAATGCGGTCGAGCGCGGCGTCGTCACGCAGGTCGGCGCCCGTCGCAGCGACCTCGGCGATGACGCACGCCATCTCGGTGTCGTCGCTCCACTGCCCCGGCGCGTAATCGCCGAGCCCGCCGCCCAGCATTCGTGCTTCCTCCCCGGGCCGCGGAAGGGGGCGGCTGCCGTACTCGTAGGGCACGCCGAGCGCGTCGCCCGCGGCGGCTCCGACCAGGACACCGACCGCACGGTCAAGGTTCATGTAGGTCATGCCGTCACCAGTTCGTGCCGAGGGTTGATCGCCACGGTCTGCACGGCCCGACCACGCCAGCCGAGCACCGAGACCCGGGCGTCCGCCGTCGCACCGCGACCGCTCGCGTCCAGCGGGACGCCCTTGATCTGCTGAGCGAACTGTCGCGCCCGCAAGCCAGGAGTCGGGATCGCCGGCCTCCTGACGGCGTCGACCGCCGCCGCGTGCAGCATCCCGTCCCACACCTGGGCCAGCGTCCGCGGCGAGTCGAAGACCTCGAGCAGCACCGGCCATCCGCTGATCCCGATCAGAACCCCGCTCTGGAACGGAAGCGGCCGCAGATCCCCCACGAGCGCCGCCGCCGCGTCGTCGACGCTGCGCGTGGTCTCCAGGAGCGACTCGGTGGCGCTCTGTCCGTACCGGCGCACCCGCTCCCACACCTCGTGCTGCCCGACCGCCGCACGTACCTGCACCGGCGCGCGTCGTCCAGTTCGGACGTGCTCGCCGCCGCCGTTCCAGCGGCCGTGTTCCACGCACCGCACCTCGAGCACGACCGACGCGCCCGGTTCCACCATCACCGACCGTGCCGCGACCCGGTGCTGCCAGCCGCCCTCGAGCAGCTCTCCCTCCAACACGAGCGCGGGCCGGGCGCCCTCGTTCGTCACGACGAGCTCCTCCACGACCGGCGCCCCGGCCCGCTCCGCCACCTCGATCCACGGCGCGTGGAGGTCGTAACCACGCTTCTCCACCGCCGCCCCGTTGAACACGGGAAACACCGTCAACGCCCCGCGCACCACCGGGTTGCCCACGTGCACGTCCGCCAGCTCCATCACACACTCCCTAGTTAGCGCGACAACGCGCTAACTAATAAGAGCACAGATGCGCTAACTTGTCGAGCGTGACGTGGCGCGACCCCTCCGGGCGGACCCTGGCCGACTACCCCCACCCCTCGATCGCCGTGGACGTGGCCCTACTGACGGTCACGCAGGACGGCCGGCTGGCGGTGCTGCTACACGAGCGCAATGACCACTACGAGACGGGACGCTGGGCGCTGCCGGGGACGTTCGTGCGGATGGACGAGACCCTCCGGGACGCCGCACTGCGGGCCCTGCAGGAGAAGGTCGGCGAGACGGGGCAGGAGCCGCGGCAGCTCCGCGTGTTCGACGCCGTGGATCGGGACGATCGCGGGCGGGTGATGAGCGTGGCCCACGTCGACCTCGTCCCGCCCGGCAGGCTGGAAGGTACGACGGGAACGCTCGTTCCCATCGACCCGACGACCCGGCAGCCGGTCCTCCCGGACCGGCAAGGCGGACTCAGCTTCGACCACGACCAGATCGTCGAAGCAGCCGTCGAGTGGGCACGGGAGGCCTACCAGGAGCGGCCCGACCCGAGGCATCTGATCGGCGAGGAGTTCACGCTGCTGGAACTGCAGCGCGTACACGAAGCAGTGCTCGGGCGGCCGTGGCAGAAGGACACGTTCCGACGACACATGGTGCAGCACCTGGACGAGACCGGCGGCCTCAGCCGCGGGACCGTCGGCAAGCCGGCACGCCTCTTCCGCCGCCAACACGGGAATCCGGCCTGACGGTCACGGAACCTGTTCGAACTGGTCAAACCTTCAGCGGACGAGCCGGTGTTCAGGACGACGGACGTGGTGCGCGCCGGTCCTTACGCTGAGCCAACTCCTCCTCGTCGACGAGGGTGAGCATGGGCTTGCCGGGCGTGCACACCATCGTGACGAGGAATCGGCTCCGGACGTCTGTTCGATTGTTGCCGTCCTGGTAGTGGATCACGTCCCCTCCCGGCTCCCAGAACGCTTCCCCAGCCTTAATGACACGCTCCGGCTCACCCTCCAGCTCGAACACCATCTCTCCCTCCAGCACGTAGCCGAAGGCGGGTCCGGGGTGCCGATGCGGCGGGGTGCCCGGGTCGCCGGGTGGGAACTCGATGACAACGGTCATCACCTCGGCACCGTCGGGGATGAAGGGCGGTTTCGCCTCCTGCAGCACGGTGAGCGCCGTCTGCCAGGCGGTGGACCTCGGCTCGTTGTTCAGCATCGCGAGTACCTCCAGTTGAGTGACCCTGATGTCCTGCGTTGTCAAGCCGTTCATGGTTGCCCGCCGCGTGGAACCGAGCGGGAGGACAGCTCCGGCTCATCGCTGCGGAGGCCGCCCGGACAGACAGTCCACCTCGACTGCCACATTCCTGAGAGGCCCACAATCGCCCACCTACCGTTGTGATCGCCAGTGCTCGGGTGGTTCGGACGACGTCCGGGGATCGCCCTATATCCGCTGATCTGCACGCGATGTAGCTCTCCGGCCATGATTATCGCCGGATGAAACCCGGTGACGATCTCAGTCGGCGGGTTGGGGGATGCTCGCTCGCCGCCGACTGCCGGCCTTGGGCAGCCGACAGAAGGACTCACGGGCCCGCTTGATCACGACGGGCTCGCAAGGTGCATCGACCTGCCCAGGCTCGTGGGGTGCGACTCGCGGCGCGCCCGGCCTCCCGGAGCCGCGAGCGATCCTGCGGCGGGTTTGGTGGTCGATCAGGCCTCGGAGCGGTCCAGCCCGGTCGAGGAGTGGCTGGTCCAGCCAGTCGACCTCACCAGGACGTCAGTGGGTCAGGCGATTCCTGCGCCGCGTTGCGGCATTCCGACTGCACGGTTGCGGGAGCGGGTCCGGAGTGGCGGTGCTCGTGGCGGCAGGAGCCCGGTGTCATCCCGAACTGCCGGCGGAACGCGCGCTCGAACGTCCTCAGGTCGAGGACGCCGACGGCGACTGCGATGCTCGCGATCGCGAGACGGTCGTACCTCGAATCGGACAGCATCGCCTGTGCCGCGAGCAGCCGCTGCTCGCGAAGGTACGCACCCGGCGTGGTCCCGATCCGCTCGAAGAGGGTGTACGCCTGGCGGACCGACACATAGTGCCGCCGCGCCAGCTCCTCGACACGCAGGTCCGGGTCGGCCAGGTGTTCGCGCACGTGGGTCCGCATCATCTCGAGCAACACCTCCTCGGAGCCGTCCCCGCGCGGCACGGAGGGGGTGACGCCCCGCAGCGCCATCGCGAGCACATCGATCGCGGCGTGCCCGGCGTCCAGCTGCTGGTGCGCGGTGAGGTCGTCGGCTTCCTTGAACAGCTGAACAAGGTAGGCGGACAGCATCTGCATGGCCGGGGCCGCGGGGTCCACGCTGCGCGCACACGCTTCGGTGATTTCGGCGGTATGGAGCGGAAGCAGCCGGCGGGAGAACTGCAAGGTCAACCACCGGGTCTCGGTCCGCGAGATCCGCTCGTAGGGGCTACGCGCCTCGATCAGAATGCCCGTACCAGCCGCCCACTTAGCGAGACGGTCGTTCTGGAGCATTTCGGACTGGCCAGACAGATTGATACAGAAGATCATCACGTCGTCTGCCGACGCTCTCGCTGCCATCCGGGCGGTCCGGACCGCCGACATGGATCCTTTCCAGTGCGATCGAAAGAGAGTCACGGCCTCGCCCAGCTCCTGGATCGCCGCCCGCCCGCAGAAATCCGGATCCATCCGAGCGATCATCGGGACGTAGATCTCCCTGGCGAGGTGTTCGTACTCCTCACCGGAGAACTCGCGAATCTGCACGGCCCCGAGGCTAGCTCCGGGCCATCCGCCCAGGTGGGAGCACTGCGAGTGCTCTTGGTGCTACCTGGACGGCTGTTGTCGAGATTAGCGCGGCGGATGATCGTGATCGACGTGTTCACCAAGCTCGGCGGCACCCACCGCCGGTGGTCGCCGCCGACACCGCCTTGACACGAACCAAACGGGCGCACGAAGCCTACGACCTGGGTGTCGTGCTATCCGCAACGCCGCGTCCGAGGACGTTCTCGCTACGGTGCCGGGCACGAACGAACTCGCCGGGCTGCTCATGGGGTGTTTGCGCTCGCGCTCGAACACGCCCGGCCCCGCGTCCCCTCCGGCAGCATTCTGGTCACCGCATTGACGAATCATTGACGATATTCGTAGCCACACCATATTGCCCCCGACGAAGCGTCGCGTAATGATCAACTCGCCAGACTTTGCGAACGTGTGGAGTGTCTCGGAGGGAAGCGTGCACGAACGCCTTACCAGTGGCCCAGAGCGAGAGATGCGGTCAGGGGCCAGCCGGGTTTCGCGGGCGGCAGCGATCAACCGATCACATGCGGAAATCCTCGCATTGCAGCGACTGGCGGGGAATGCGGCCGTGGTGGCCATGCTCCGGTCTTCGGCCGTCAGCGTCCAGCGGGCACCTGCCGAATCTTATCCCGGGCAGTGGAAGGACCTTCCCCCAGTTCCGCCACGGCCTCATCCATCCCAGTCCAGCGACGGTCTCCGGGACGCCACAACTCGGTTTGCCGACACCAACGTCGGCCCCCTCGACGTGTCGTCCAACCAAGTAGCCACGTACACCCCTTTCACCATCGGGGCGGATTTCAGAGACCCCGAGGTCAGCACGAGCGCCTCCTTCGCCGGCGGCATTGCAGGCCCCGCGGGTTCGACGGTCGCCAACACGGTTGGGCTCGGACTGGCCGTCAAAGAACTGAGGGAAGCGCGGCACGACCTGAGAACATCTCCCGAAGGCAGCGCTGCGCACCGGGACGCAGGTCGCCGGCGCGGCCAGGCCCAAGGCGACATCGTTCAGGACGTTTCTGGCGTCGCCGGCAACGCTGCCCTCACGGCCGGCGGGGCGATAAACCTGGCACACCTGCCCGTTGAGGCGTTCAACACTGCGCTCGCGGCCGGGTTTGCGGCCGGGGCACCGGCGACGGCAATACAGGTGGGGCGGTACGGCCGCAAGGCAGCCAAGGCTCACGCCCGTGCCAAGGAACTGCAGAAGCTCATGGCGGACGAGAACGAGCAGCCGAAGCGGGCATTGGAGGCGGCAGAACAGGAGGTCGTCGCCTCGCGGGAGCTGGTGAAAACTCTCGACGACTATCACGCGGACAAAAGCAAAGAGTACGATAGACAGGTCAACATGCTTCTCCACCACCCAGAAGAATCCGGCATACCCGTGGACCGGCCCTGGGATGATGTGCTTGCGCGGCTGCGGCCGATGCAGCTCGAGCTTCAACGGTTGAATCAAGCGCGGGACGAGGCGAACCTCGCGCTGCGCGGGGCATTGGCGAGGCAACAGGAACGCAGCGATCTCAAGGCCGCCATGGAAAATGCGTTGAATGAGGCCGCCGAGGAAGTCCAACAGCATCGGCGCGGCGCGCCCAAGAAAATCTCGCTTCGTATGATCCAAGCGTATGCGGTGAAGAAGAACAAGCGCGGTCTGATCAAGAAGATAGTCAACGCAGGGGTTGGGGCGCTTCAAACGGCGGCAGCCGTCGCCAACCTCGTCGTCGCGATCGCCGTGGCTGCTGGACTGGCAACAGCTGGGGCAAGCGTGCTGGCCGGCACCCCGGTCGGGTGGGCGCTCACCGGACTGGCCGCCGCCGTGGCGATCGGCTTCGTCGGGTACAAGTCGTGGAGGTACTTCGCCAAGCGCTGGAACCTGACGGACGAGTTCGACGAGGAGAAGCCCGCCCGCTCCTTTGGCACCCGGATCGTCGAGACCCTCGCGTTCTGGAAGAAGGCAGGACCGAACAAGCGCGAGGAATACGCGTCCGCGCTCTACCGGATGGCCAAGGGCGACCGGGCCGATCCGACACGGGCGAAAGAGGCGAAGGCGACCATCGCAGCCCTCGGGCTGGACTGGGACGGCCTGAACATGCGTGACGATCCCAAGAGCGCCACCAGCTTGATCGCCGCAAAACTCGCTTCCTGAGCGCAGGGCGGGAATCACCTCCGGGATGCGATGTCGTTCCGTCGCTACTTGCGTGGTTGAAGCCAGCGGCATCGACGCCGAGACCAGGCCCAGATGCGCTGATCAGGTGCGCGGTGAGGTACATGATCAGCCTGTGGATCTACGTAGACTCCCGTTGATCATGCACTCGTCTCACGCTTGGACCGCCTCATGAGCCACTTCCCCTTGGAGCCAAATCGCGACGCCATGGTTGAAATGGGAGATCTTGTCCTCAATCGGGTCATCGACCGCACCGAGCAACTCCCGTCCCGACCCGCAACCAGCCCACTTTCTCCGCAGGCCACGGCAGACCTGGTGGAGTCCTTCCTGGCACCCCCGCCCGCCGCGGGCGGCGACCTGAAGGTGCTGATCGAGCGCTTGGACGAGGCCGCCGACTGCGCCGTGGAGTCCGCCGGGCGCGGCGCCCTCGCCTACATCCCGGGCAGCGGACTGTTCACCGCCGCGCTCGCCGAGTTCTACAACCGCGCCACCAACCGCTACGGCGGCGTGGCCGCGGTGGCTCCGGCACTCGCCGCGCTGGAGGAGAGCGTGATCCGCTGGATCGCCACGGAGGTGTGCGGGCTGCCCGCTGGCAGCGGTGGCCTGTTGACCAGCGGCGGCTCCATCGCCACCTTCTCCGCCACGGTCGCCGCCCGCCACGACCGACTCGGTGAGGACATCGCCCCAGGCACCGTCTACACCACCGCCTTCGCCCACCATTCCGTCGCCAAGGCCGCTCGCCTCGCCGGCATCCGTGCGGCGCACATACGCCTCGTGCCGCACACCCCGAATCTGCGGATGGACCCCGACGCCGCCGCCGCGATGATCCGCGCCGACCGGGAAGCCGGGCTACGGCCGTTTCTGCTGGTGGCCACCGCCGGCACCACCCATGCCGGCACGATCGACCCTCTGCCGCAGCTCGCCCGGCTGGCCGACCGTGAGGACCTGTGGTTCCACGTCGACGCTGCCTACGGAGGCTTCTTCCGCCTCACCGCACGCGGCAGGGAACGCCTCGCCGGTGTCGAGCAGGCCGACTCCATCACCCTGGATCCGCACAAGACCCTGTTCATGCCCTTCGGCACCGGTGCCCTGGTCGTCCGCGACGTCGCGGCGCTACACGCTGCGCACGAGGGCACCGGCAGCTACCTCCAGGACGTCGTCAGCGGCAGCGTGCCCGACTCCGGACACCTCGGAATCGAGTTGACCCACGAGATCCGCGGCCTCCGGGCCTGGCTTCCTCTGCATCTGCATGGCACCGACGCCTTCCGCGACGCCCTGGACGAGAAACTCGACCTGACCGAGCACGTCTACGCCGCCCTCTCCGGCATCCCGGACCTGGAGGTCCCGCTGAGCCCGGACCTGTCCACGGTGATCTTCCGCATCCGTCCCACGGACGGCAGCCGGGCCGCTGCGGAGCGGGCCGATGAGGCGAGCCTGCGCCTCATGGACCGGATCAACGCGCACCGGCGCTTCGTGCTTTCCAGCACAGAGATCGACGGCCGCTACACCCTGCGTATCTGCATCGTGTCCCACCGCACCCACCAGGAACTCATCACCGAGGCGGTGGAGATCATCGGAGGCGAGACAGCCCGCATCGCCTCTGAGCGGTAAGCAACGGTCGGGGCGCTACCGGGTCCTCACCGCCCGAGAGGGCCATCTGTCGCGATCACACGACGGGTGGCCCCCGGCAGGCGACGAGGAACACGTCGCCGCACAGATGGCGATCAGTCCTAGAGGTTGAGCACCGCGTTAGTGCCGGTGACGTAGGGCGCGCAGCGTCTGCGCCGTACGCACCCCGGCGACGGACGTTCCGACGATGACCGCCGTTGGTTTCAATTGTCCGTAACTCTCAGAGCGCCCGCCGGGCAGCGGTGGGCAACTTCATCGATTCTTGCTCGGTCGGCTTCCGGGATTTCGGTCTTCAGAAGCACGACGAGACCGTCGTCGTCGATGTCGAACACGTCGGGGGCTCCCGCGACGCAGTTCGCCCAGCCCTGACAACGTCCCCGATCTGCAGTCACAATTGGCATATTGCTCTCCCCACCTTGCACGGCCGGGAAGTACACGAAGCGGTGCGGCGCTGCCGCACGCTGCCACGCAGACCCCTCGGCTGCGGGCGCCTCACGGCGTCTTCGGACACGACCCCTGCTAGGCCATGGGAATGCGACTGCTCGCCTTCGCGGCGAGTTCCTGATCGTCCACCATCGTGATCATCTCGACGCCGGATGCGCACAGCATGACCACGACGAACCGGCTCGTCCTGTCCGGGAGAAGGTTGGCGGCGGTGTAGTGGATGACGTCGCCACCAGGCTCCCAGAACGCCTCGCCGGCTGCGATGCGATACGGAGCCTGGCCTTCGAGCTCGAACAGGATCTCGCCCTCGAGTATGTACCCGAAGACCGGTCCGGAATGACGATGTGGTCCGATTCCGGGGTCATCCGGCGGCAACTCGAGAACCCGGGTCATCACTGCCGAGCCTTCGGGTATGGACGGACTCGTGACGTGGAGTAGGTCCTTCTGCGTCATCTTCGATGCAACAACGGGCATGCACCCGACGCTAACCCTGCCGGACCACTGAGCAGTGAACCAGTTCGGAGCGATTTGAAGGGACCACTTCCTGTGGCGAGCCTCACTGAATGGTCTTCCTCGAAACGGATCACAAAGAAACGTTTCGCACAATTTGTTGACCGACGCTGAACCCTCGGATAGGCGATAGTCTCCGCGCAGGCGTGTCGGCCTGCGATCTCAACGTCAAACCGTCGTTTGACCCGTCACGTCCGCTCCGCGGGCAGCGTTGGCCGCGCACGATGAGCGGACCTGAGCGTGGCGGTGGGGTGACAAGTTGTCGCACACCACACGCGGCGGGCACCGGCCGTCGGGCCGAGCCCGATCACGGTGGCACTTTGTCCGCTAACGTCCAGTTCTGATGCATCCTTCCTGTGGTGTCCACTCCTCGAAGCCTGACAGCGTTCATGCGACGGTCTGGGGCTTCCTGAGTATCTCGACCAGCGCGGAAATGCTGTGATCCGCGTGGCCGGCCTCGGCGGCGCGCCTCACGAGGTCATGCAGTGGCGCGTTCCAGGACACGTCGACGCCCGTCTCTCTGCCGAACTCCTCGTCCCACGCAGCCGCCTCGAGGAAGAGGCGCACCGAGGACATGGGTTCGGTGTAGTCGCCGCTGTCGATCTCGCGTGCGAAGACGGGCAGCACGGAGGCGATCATCTCCAGCCATTTGACGGTGTACGGGATCAGCGTTGCGGCTTGCAGCCCGCGGGACTGGACGGCCGCAGCACCCTGGAAGAAACCGACCAGCGCCGGCAGCAACGTGGCACCCACCGCGGACTCGTAGAGCGCGGCCAGGTCGGGCTCCTCGCCGAGGTGGGAGATGTCACCGCCCAGAACGTTCAGGGTGTTCTCGTACTCGGCGAACGCGCTGTCGCTCCCGCTGTAATACAGCTGGGTGTCGTCGGCACCGATGGCCGAAGGCACGTTCTTGATCGCTCCGTCGAGGAACCGCGCGCCGTGCCCGCCGGCCCATGCAGACATCGCGCGGGCGCCCGCCGGGGTGCCGCTGTTCAGCGTGACCAGCGTGCGCCCGCGCAGTGCGCCGGCGACAGGCAGCAGAACCTCGGTCGTAGCGTCGTAGGTCGTCAGGCAGGTGACGATCAGGGGGCTCGCCGCAACTGCGTCCTCAACCGCCTCGACATGGCGCGCGCCTCGAGCGACCAGAGGGTTTGCCTTGGCGGCGGTTCTGTTCCAGACCGTCGTCGGATGGTCCGCATCGATGAATGCTTCGGCCAATGCCCGGCCCATCGACCCCAACCCGACAATGGTCACCGGTGTGCGAGCGTGCCCCAGCATGATCATGCTCCTTTCGGGAAAAAATTTCCCACTCATGCTGCTTCGGCGCACGCAATCCCGCAAGTACGCACAATTACATCAGATACTAACAAGTGTGTAAGTGAGAACAGATGACGAAGCGGACCTTCACCTGCGGACTCGACGCCGCCATCGCCGTCATGGGTGGAAAGTGGAAGGGGTTGGTCCTGTTCATGCTTCAGGACGGGGCGCTGCGCTTCGGCGAGCTGCGACGTGCGCTGCCGGGGATCAGCGAGCGTGTGCTGGCACTGCAGCTGCGCGAGATGGAGACCGCCGGACTCCTGCACCGAGAGGTACATCCCGAGGTCCCGCCGAGGGTGGAGTACTCCCTCACAGATTTCGGGCATTCGCTCAGTACCGCGCTCGCGCCGCTCGGCGAGTGGGGTGAACAACATATGACCCGTATCGAGAACATCCCGTGGGGGTCCAGCTCCAGACCTTGACCGAACACCCGTCTCAACACACGAACGTGCGCGGTCAGCGCGAGACCCGAGGACGCCCAGGGAGACGACCGGCGGCGATCAGCAGCGAGGCGATCTCGGAAGGCAGGAAGGCTCGCGATCCGTCCCGCGGGACGCAGGCCGCACCGCCACCGCGACGAACCGCCGGTCGTGCACCGGAGGGCCGAGCACCCCCGGCGCAGCAGTGGCGTTCGAGACGACCGGGAACGTCGGGCGGTCCGGGACGATTGTCGGCGTTGCGCCAAGATTAGGATAGCCTCACTTTTAGGTCGAGATGATCCACCCGCGTCGCACCGTCGGCGCTGACCTCGATCGGACGGAAGGTCGACTGTCGAGCGCAGTGTTGCGCCCTGACTTCACCATGAGGAGTAGCGATGTTCGGACGAGTCGAGCAGGTCGAACACCTGAGTCCACACATGATCCGGGTCGTCCTGGGCGGGGACGGGCTCGCCGACTTCACGCCGTCGCCGTGGACCGACAGCTACGTCAACGCCTACTTCCTCCCACCCGGCGCGACCTACACAGTGCCCTTCGACGTCGACGCCACCCGGGCGCTGCCCGTAGCTCAGCGGCCCCGCTCCCGCCGCTACACAGTGCGCCACTGGGACCCCGAGCGTCGTCAGCTCTCGATCGACTTCGTCGTCCATGGTGACACCGGCGTCGCCGGCCCATGGGCGGAGGCGGCCCGGCCCGGCGACGTCCTCCAGATCAACCGGCCAGCAGGCTCCTACGCCCCCGACCCCGACGCCGACTGGCACCTGATGATCGGGGACGAGAGCGCATTGCCCGCCATAGCCGCCTCGCTCACCCACGTCCCGACCGGAAAGCCCGTGTACGTCGTGGCCGAGGTGGACGGACCCGCCGACGAGCTATCGCTTGTTTCGCCAGGCGACCTGCACGTCTCGTGGCTGCACCGCGATGCCAACCCAGGCACCAACGACCTCGCACTGCAAGCGCTTGACAAGCTGGACCGCCTGCCCGGACGGGTGCAGGCTTTCGTCCACGGTGAAGCCGTCGTCAACCGCGCACTGCGGAAGCACCTGCTCGTCGACTGGAAACTCCCACGCGAAGCCCTGTCGGTGTCGCCCTACTGGCGGCGAACCTTCACCGACGAGAGTTGGCGCGTGATCAAGCGCGACTGGCTGCACGAGGTGGAACAGGACGCATAGTCACCACCGACGTCCGCAGCAAGGCCCCCGCCACGTTCAGCCCCTGGACGCGACGCGGGCCCGGACCGAGTGGTCCGCCACCGTTCCGATGCTCGGACCCAGCACAGCCACGCACCCCGCATCACATGGGCCGCAGACCTTCGGCGATCCGCTCGACGATCTTGGACACCGGGCCGTTCCGGCCTGTCCCCCACAGCTGGACGGGCCCGTCGCCATGGCCGTGAGTCCGGACCACGGCGTCATCACCTGTCGCCCAATGGAAGGATCGTTCTCCCACCATGCTTGCCTCCTCGTCCTGACCGTGCTCTCCACCGTGCTCGCCCCGGCCCTCGTTGCCTGCGGCAGCGACCGCGGCGGCTCGGAGGAGACGGCCACCGGGCCGGCCCAGCCGCGGACCGTCGTGCACGCCCGGGGTGAGACGCAGGTTCTGGCGGACCGCAGCGGGTAGTCGTGCTCGAACCGGTGCAGTTGGACACCTCCGTCGCGCTGGGAAAGATCCCAGTGGGCGCCGCCGTGCTCAGCGAGGCAGCCGGAGTGCCCGCCTACCTGAGCAAGGAGGCTGCAGGCATCAGCTCGGCCGGGACCGTCGCCGAGCCGTCGCTGGAGAAGATCGCGGCCCTCGACCCCGATCTCATCCTCGGCACCGAGTCGCGGCACTCGGCCTTCTACGACCAGCTCTCGACCATCGCCCCTACCGTGTTCATGCCCAGCCAGACCGACCCGTGGCCCGACAACGTCCGGCTGGTGGGACGCGCGCTCGGCGACGAGCCGGAGGCGCAGGCCCTGCTGGACCGCTACCAGGCCCGTTGTGCGGAGATCGCCGAGACCTACGCAACGGCAGGGAAGACCGCGCAGCTGATCCGGCCGCGCGACAGCGTGCTCACTCTCTACGGCCCGACCTCGTTCGCGGGCAGCACCCTGGAGTGCGCCGGGGTTCACCACGCCGCCGCGCGACTGGGAGGACTCCATCTCGGTGGACCTGTCCCCGGAGCTCGTCCTCGAAGCGCGGGCGGACTACGTGCTCGTCACGGCGGCCGACCCCGCGGACGAGACCGCGATCCCGCCGACGGTGGCGGCGGTCAGGGCCGAGTCGTTCCCGGAGCTCCACCTCGTCGACCAGGCATTCTGGATCACCGGCCTCGGCCCGCGCGGCGGGATGGTCGTGCTCGACGACATCGAACGCATCCTGTCCGGCCAGGACCGCCCACGGTGACGGCACGCTCCGGCCGGCGTCGGTGAGCTGTGGCCTACAAGGGCTCGCGAGCGGGCGCAGTGGTGGCGCCGAGTATCAACTCGGGGGGCGCGCGACGCGCGGCTACCGGAGGCCTGGCAGGTCATACCCCCGAGGGAGGTCTCTGCCGTCTTGGAAGCCAAGAAACAACGCTTCACACCTTGATCGCAATTAATCAGAATTGATCCACCTGGGAGCCGCTCGGGGCAATCACAGGAAACAATCAGGCATGAGGCAGCGAGAGTTGATCCGTCCCGTTGCTCCGACGTAAAGCCTGCACGAACAGGTTAGTGAGCTTGCGGACGTCGTTGGGTGTATTCTGCAGGCCGTTCCAACGGCGCTCGTCGCCCGGGTAAAGGATCCATGTTCCATCGGTCCACGCAGTCACCGGTTCAAGAACTTCAAGGCTAATATTTATATCGTCGCGGGAGAATTGAGAGACCGACCGGTCCGAAGTCAGCCTGTCCATGATGTATCCCAGAGCCTGGATACCTACGCCGTGGGTAAGCCGAGATTTGCGCGGTGGCAATTCCCAGGCAATCGGCCATTTATCGCGAACCTGGCCCCAAAAGGTCGTAAGGTGCCGCAACATCAAACTCTCATCGCCTTCTCCGGTGCGAGAATCGCGATACTGGTAGAGCGCACCTTCGTACAAGCTGTTCTCAATCATCTTGAGGACGCTGTTGTCCTTGATGTAGCCCCCGGGCGTCGTGGGCGTGGCGATCGCACCCCGGAAGGGGCTGTCTGCAGCAGTATTGAGCCGAGTCAGCAGCGACGCGGGCAACCGGCGGCGAGCGTAACGGGCCGGTAATTCACCGGTCGTCTCCGGAAGCAGTTCGTGAATCAGACCCTTGGGTAGCGGCTTAGTGCTATTAACAAGGATGAACTGCGATCGCTGCTCCTCCTCACCAGAGGCGATAAAGCCGACGGCGGCCACGGGGAACTCCGTGAGATCGGCATCTCGGATGGCAGCTGTCCGTTGCTGGCCGTCCACCAGCCAGGCAGGCTTGTCGGCGTCGTCGCACGCTTCGTCGACTGGGATGACCAGTTCCCCTGGCTGCGAGTAGGCGACCATACCGTCCGCGGTCGAGTGCGCCGAGGGCTCGAAGTAGACCTGCTCAGTGAAGGCGAGAACGATCGCATTCGGCAGCATCGCCCCGTCGGACTCGAGGTAGCGCCGGATAGCCCTAATGTGAGCGACCACCTCCGGCCGTTGGTAGCCCTGGAGTCCATCGTCGTCGCGGCGTGCCCGCGAGACAGTCGTGAAGTCATCGAGACGTTTGCCGTCGATCCCGAAGACGTAGATGCTGTGCCTGCCCTGCGCGAGGCGGAGCGCGGGCACACGCAAGAGGTACTGATCAGCCACTAACGCTCCCTTGTTGTACTGCTGTCATGCGAGTCGCGGACCTGCGGGCCGCCAGTGCGGGTATGGAGTGCATCCTCCCGGCGAGGACTGACAGGTTGTGAAAGCCTCGGCGCTTGTTCCGTTCCGTTCCGCGGAAGATGATCATCTCGACGCCGTGGCGGCCGCAGAGGCCACAGAGGCAATCTCGCCACGGCGCCGCTTCCAGTGTCCGGTGGTACTCGGCCAGCCGGGATTTCTTCACGCCGATGATCGTCTCGTAGTCCGCGAGCACGGAGAGGACGTCCTCGACCCCCACCTCGCCAGCGTCGAGCCTGCGTAGACGGCTGAGGCATTCCCGCTCGAGCCGGAGCGCATCACGCTGAGAGACGTGGCCAGCGAGTATAGCGCGCTTAAGGGAAACGTTTCCGTCGACCTGCGGAACGCGAATCGCGACATAGGTTCCGGACGCCGTATGATAGTTGTCCCGGTCGTCCATGAATGCTTGCTTAAAGGGACTCGTACTGTCGAAACTGGTCACACCGTACTTCGCAAACATTTCCATCGACTCGATCCGACTGACGCCAAGCAGATGCAATTCAACCTCAGGTAGGCGGATCTCGCCGATGGCCTCTAGACACGCGAGAATGTCTGGTGTCTTCAAGGGCACCATCCCGCCGAGGCCAATCCGCCTGAAGCCCAGGCCCTGGAGAACACGAACGGACTCCGCGTAACTAGCCGGAGACCAACCCTGAGCCGAGGCCACCGGTTCCACTTGACTCGCCCGCCGCTCGACAGCGCCAATGAAGTCCTGCGCCAGGCGAAGTGTGATCGCCTGCCTGGCTTTCCACGCAGGGTCGGTCGTCGCCTTCGTGGCGGCCCGGTCGTATCCGAGGATGACGTGGTCGACGCTGACGCCGGCGTCAAAGCGGCAGCCGTCGTAGAAGTCAATGACCTCGTCCACAGAGTAGGGCGGCTCGTACTCGCCTACGTAGTTGAACGCCCCGCAGTCGCCGATCGTCGCCATGTTATCGGGTAGCCGGAAGAACCGTCGGACGCCAAGCCGGTAGATGCGTTGACGCTGAGATTCAGAGTATTTGCCCGCCCCGCTGACCGACCCGTCGACAATCGCCTTCGAGACCAGAATCCCGTCATAGGGCACCCTGGCGAGCACTTCGTGGGCGTAGAGGTCGTCGCGCTGGCGGACCCGCAGCGGACTGTACTCGTCATGGATGAAGTCATAGGTCGGCGAGACGAGGTCCTGACTGTCCGGAAAGTAGAACCTCATCGAGTAGTTCCCTGGGCATCCATGTAGGCCCTGACGAGGTAGTTGGACAGCGCATTGATGTGGCGAGAGAGGTTCTGCAGGTCATTCCAAGGCAGGTTGAGATCTTGCCACGTGCCCTCCGTCCACCGGCACAGCGGCGCGATACGTGCGAGTTCTCGTTGCGCAGCGGCTACCGGGTCCTTACTCCGGAGGTCGACGTGCACCATCACCCGTTCCAGCAGTCGAGACATCGCCCGGATCCCAGCACCGTGCATGAGCCGCGACTCGGTCGGTGGCCGACCCCAGGCCTCCGGGAAGGTGTCACGGACCGCCGTCCAGTAGGTGGTCAGCAGTTTACGGATGCCTTCTGTGTCTGTGGTGCCCGCCGCTATGTTGCGGTATGGGAAGAGCGCGCCTGAAGGTGAGTCCAGCGACTCCTTGAGCGCCTCGACGAGGCTGTTGTCCGTCACAACACGCTGCCGTGATGGATCTGGCTCACTAGAAGCCCGCTTGATCAAGTTGTGGAAGGGCGAGGCCGGGTCCTGGTTGAGCATGTCGACCAGTGCCGAGGGCAACCGCCGAGCTGACAGTCGGGGCGACGGCGCAGTGAAGATCTCAGGCAGCAACTCGGTGACGAGGTTGGCCGGAAGCGGATGAACGTTGTTGACGCGCAGGAACTGGTCGCGCTGCAACTCCAGACTCGAGGCGGCAAATCCTGATACCGGGATCGGGAAGCGCCGGTTGGCCGCACGGGCAAGTGCCAAGCTGCGCTGCTGACCGTCCACGATCCACCCGGGCCGTGGCGCGGCAGGGTCGTCCGGGATTGCGATCTCGAGCGTGCCGGCCGTCGCGAGACCGTCCGAGGTCCCGGGACCGCGACTGGACTTGAACTTGAGATCGTCGGGCAGCGCGATGATCAGTCCGTTAGGGAACAGGACGTTCCCCGAGTCGAGGTAGGCCTGGATCTGTCGGACGTGCTGCTTCTTCTCCGGTCGCTGGTAGCCAATGAGCTTGCCGGCCTCGTCCCGGGAGATCCGGGCTACGTCCGCCACGAGGTCGACCTCCTCAGCCGCCAGTGTGAATAGGTAGAGGGGCACGGTCTCGTTCTGCAGGATCCGCAGTGCCCGCCGCTCCAGCACCCGCTGTCCGCCCCTATGGCTGCGCTCCTTGTTGGTCACGGTTGGGTCACCCTGCGGTACAGCGCAGCGAACCGGTTCTGCTCGCATGCTCTGCCGCTGTCGCGCAGTTTTCGCAGAGCCCGGGTTCTCGACAGGTTGGGCTCCTTCGCTCGTGACTCGCGGATGAACCGCAGGACCTCATCGTCGTCTAGCGTCTGCCGTGCCCATGACTCGGCCCGTCGGACCGTATCCGCCCAGCCTTGCCACTGCTGCATACGTGTCGGGCAGGTCAGGGCGGGCCGCTCTAGTCCGCTTAGCCAGGTTTGCGCCATGCGCATGGTCAATCCGGTCGCCGTGCCGCCAAGTGCGGAACGTAGGCCTCGATCGGCGCGCAGCCGGGTGATGCCGGGGATGTCGCTGGCTCCACCGATCAGCAGGACGTCGTCGCCGCGGTTACCCAGTGCAACCAGGTCGGACTGCATCGCAGAGGCATAGGTCTGCGACAACACCAGCAGCACGCGACCACGCAGTTCAGCCCCCGGATCGAGAGCGCTCGGGGCCCCACGGAGGTGGTGCCACCATTCACGCACGTCCGCGGATGTGTCGCAGACGGTGTCAGCCTGGGACGCAGCGAAGGTCGCGGCGTATCCCGGCGCAACCGACTCGGCACTACGCAGACCGAGCCCAGCCGAGGCAACCAAGAGTCGCGGGGAGAACCCCACCCGGCGTGCAGCATCGAGTAACGCCGGAACGACGCTCCACCCTTCTCCTCGGTAGAGGTCTGTCAAGGCGCGAACACCGGCTGTCCTGCGCAGGCGGGAACGCCACACGGATGATCGCGCGGCGACGCCCACACGGGGTAGGTCCCGAGCCTGCAGGCCGGCGAGCGGCACCTCGGCCTTCCGGTCCGAGCAGATGACTACAACGTTCAGTTTCGCCAACCTGCTCCCCCTGTCTCGCCTGAAACTGCAGGCGCGCCCTGCCGTAAGCCCGATGTAGTTTCAGGCTAGGGTGAGCCTAGCTCAGCCGACCGCCCGAGGAGACCACATGTCGAAGCCAGCGATCGTACTGCTGTCCGGAGGCCTGGACTCCACCACAGTGCTCGCCATCGCCAAGGCACAGGGCTTCCAGCCCTACGCGTTGTCGTTCCGCTACGGACAGCGCCACAGCATCGAACTCGACGCCTCCCGCCGGATCGCCGACGCGATGGGCGTGGCCCACCATGTGGTCGCGGACATCGACCTCCGAGCGTTCGGTGGCTCCGCGCTCACTGCCGACATTGATGTCCCCAAGCACAACTCGGCCGCCGACCTCTCCGACGACGGAGTGCCGGTCACCTATGTGCCGGCGCGCAACACGATCTTCCTGTCGTTCGCGCTCGCTTACGCCGAAACCGTCGAGGCCTCTGACATCTTTATCGGCGTCAACGCCCTCGACTACTCGGGCTATCCGGACTGCCGCCCGGAGTACATCGCGGCGTTCGAGTCCCTCGCCAATCTGGCTACCCGAGCCGGCATCGACGGCGCCCGCACCACCATCCAGACCCCGCTGATCAGCATGTCTAAGGCCGAGATCATCCGCACCGGCCTCGACCTCGGAGTCGACTACTCGATGACCTGGTCCTGCTACGACCCCAGCGCGCAGTCGACGGCGTGTGGCCAATGCGACTCATGCCTACTTCGACTGAAGGGCTTCAGCGAAGCCGGCGCCGAGGACCCCGTCCGCTACCAGGCTCGCTGACTCATGTATCGAATTAAAGAGATCTTCTACACGCTGCAGGGCGAGGGCACCCACGCTGGTCGTCCTGCCGTCTTCTGCCGATTCAGCCTCTGCAACCTGTGGACCGGACGGGAGGCTGACAGGGCACGTGCGATCTGCAAGTTCTGTGATACCGACTTTGTTGGTACGGACGGGCCAGGCGGTGGCCGGTTCACCGACGCCGCCGAACTCGTGGCAGCGATCACAGCCGTCTGGCCCCAAACGGGACGCGACCGTCGGATGGTCGTGCTTACTGGTGGCGAACCACTCCTGCAGGTCGACTACCCCCTCGTAACCGAGTTGCACCGGCAGGGCTTCTACATCGCGGTCGAGACCAACGGCACTCAGACACCCCCGCCGGAGCTCGATTGGCTGTGCGTCAGCCCGAAGGTCGGCGCCGAACTCGTGGTCACCTCAGGGGACGAGTTGAAGTTGGTATTCCCGCAAGCTGGCGGAGACCCTGCCCAGTTCGAGAACCTCGACTTTCCGTCGATGCGGCTCCAACCGATGGATGGTCCCGGAGTCGCGGGGAACACGGCTGCAGCCGTCGAGTACTGCCTAAAAAACCCACGGTGGACGCTGAGCCTCCAGACTCACAAGTTTCTGGGAATCCCGTGACCGGCACACATGAGATTCATCGCGAGTTCAGCTTCGAGGCCGCACACCGCCTACCGAACCTCCCACAAGGTCATAAGTGCACCCGACTACATGGCCACTCCTATCGAGTCACAGTCCATGTCGCGGGCGATTTAGATCCAACCCTTGGGTGGGTTCAGGACTTTGGCGACCTCAAGGCGGCATGGAAGCCATTGGAAGATCAACTCGATCATTACTATCTCAACGAGATACCAGGTCTCGAGAATCCCACCAGCGAAGTCCTTGCAGAGTGGATTTGGAGTCGACTACAGCCGAGCCTTCCTCAGCTGTGTGCGATTACCGTTCAAGAAACGTGCACCTCAGGTTGCACGTTTCGAGGCCCCGGCGCCAACTCCTGATGAGCCTTCCGGATATCCAAAGCGGATCCGACTTCCGAGGTATCGACCTCGATCATGTCGGCATCTCGAACCTTCGCTACCCGGTCACCTTCAGCGACGGCGAACTCACGCAGTCGGGAGTCGCCGATATTGAAATGACTGTCGGCCTCCCGGCCGCGCATCGCGGCACGCACATGAGCCGCATGGTCGAGATCACCCACGAACACCTGCAAGACCTCGACCCTCGCACTATCGGAACGATTTTGAAAGTCGCCTCCACACGACTCGATGTGCCTACTGTTGCACTCCAGGTCGCTATGCCTATATCGGCGGAAGTGCAGTCACCAGTGAGTGGCGCAACCAGTTGGCAGGCGCACGACCTTGTGGTCCGCGCCACGCTTCGTCACAGCCAGATCTCCGTCGAGACCGCTATAGCAAGCGAGGTGACTAGTGTTTGCCCGTGCAGCAAAGCCATCAGCGACTACGGCGCACACAATCAGCGGAGCCGCATCACACTGACGACCATCGGGGAAGGAGATTGGCCCTATCCGATCTCAGCAACGGAGTCCATCGAACTGATCCGCGCTTCCGGGTCTTGCCCCGTCCTTCCACTAGTCAAACGACCCGACGAACGCGCCGTCACCATGCGGGCGCATGACAAGCCGATGTTCGTGGAGGACATGGCTCGTGACCTCTCAACAGTTATCCGCAAGCGACATGTGTCGCATCGGATTGAAATCCGCAACTTCGAAAGCATACACAGCCACGACGCCGTCGCCCGACTGACCTGGCGAAACCCAGCGAGCGCTTCTGCCCGACACAATTCCAGTTGACCCTGTTAACGCAGCGGTCGACGAGCAATAGGACACCGCGACAGCATCAGCAACAAATGCGTCAAAGCTCCGTAGGTTCGGACGCCACCAAACTGCACGATAGTCCCCGACGTGGAGGAGTCCGCACATTCCGTCAACCAGCGTCAAGACGGTCCACTTTATCGCGCATAAGCGCCTCCACGGCGGCATCCAGCATAGTGCCGGACCCAGCACCACGCGGGTAAACAACGTCACCAGTAGTGTGCTGCTCGATGAACGTGGTAGCTGCATGACTCGCCCGTGCCGTCGCAATGACCACGACGTCGCTAGCTCTCGCCTGGTCACGGAGGCGACTGTTGCCTGCGAGCTCCCGGCTGAGGTGAACCGTGATCCGAGGAAAGAGCCGGTCAAGCGCACTATTCACCCGCGCAAGCACATGATCTTGAAGGCTA
The DNA here is from genome assembly GCF_039534065.1 of Pseudonocardia yunnanensis. Lineage (NCBI taxonomy): Bacteria > Bacillati > Actinomycetota > Actinomycetes > Pseudonocardiales > Pseudonocardiaceae > Pseudonocardia > Pseudonocardia yunnanensis. Next base: position 447,997 of record NZ_BAAAUS010000001.1, read on the forward strand.
TACAACAGGACCGTCGTCGTTATCCGTGCGCGCCGCTCGCTCGCCTGCGGGCCGGCATTAGAGGTGGTGGGCCACGCGATGCCCGTGTGCAACTCGTCGCTCAGCGTCGTGGCGAGTACCAACTGTGCCGCGTCGAGTCGCCCGGCGAAGGCCCGCAGGCGGGTCAGGAACTCCTGACAACCGGTGATCCGGGCGGCTGGGTCGATCTCCGGGCCGGCGGCGATGAGGTCGACGAGGTCGAGAACGGTGTCGGCCGTGCGGGCCTGCACCAGGCGCGCGCTCATGTCGGCCAGCGCACCGAGCGCCTCCCGATAGGTACCCGGATCGGGAGCCGCGGCGAGGAAGAGCCGAAGAGCGTGGGACAGCGCCGACAGAGTCGCCGCCGAGTACTCCTCGGACAACATCAACAGGTGCAGCACCGTGCCGGTGGTCTTCGGCGCCTCCCCGGCCTCGATGCGCTGCAGCAGGATCGGCAGGACGTCGAGGACCTGCGACAACCCCGGGCCGTCGAGCGGGCAGGCGGCCAGCGCGTCTGCGATGTCCCCGTCATGCCGCGCCGGATCGGGCCAGGCGGAGGTGAGGTCCTCAAGACCGACAAGCACCGCCGGGAGGAGGGCTGCGGCGGCCGCTTGCTGTAACATCGTGATCCAACCCGACGGCGCCGTCGCGTACCCGGCGCAGTCCTGGGCATGCCGCCGCCACGCCTCCCGCAACCACGCGTGCGGAAGCACACTCGCCAGGTAGGAGCCGTCGCGGCGACTCAGGCGCTCCACTACCGCCCGGGTACGCTCGGGGTCGTTGATGTCCAGGCAGCACCGCACCGCGAATCGGTCCCGGACGGGCCCGTCCTCCATCGCGTCGAGGGCCCGCCACGCCTCTTCGTAGCGCGCCTCGTCCAGAAGAGCGGCGATGTCCGGTTGGGCGGCGTCTGCTGCCTGCACATGTGGAGCCAGCGTGCCGGTGAGGGCCGCCAACCACGGGTCATCGTGCAGGTCTGGACCGACCTGGTGGGGAATCGCCGTCGGATACAGGCGGTCTAGCACCAGCAGCGTGGCGAGAGCCTGCGCTTGATGCACCACTCGGGGCCCCGAGCGCAGGGCAAGGTACTGCGCATGCTCCCGCAGCGCCTCTACTGCGGCCTCGGTGTCGAGGCGAACGCTGGCCTCCTGCAAGTAGCGGTCATGCACAGCTGCCAACAGGATCTGTCGCACGCCACTCGGAAGGCGCATCCGAAGGACGTCGTCGACCTCCGGCAAGTCCAACGCCCGGACACGACTGCCGATGGCATCCAGGCGGCGGATCTTCAAGAAGGCGACGTTGGCGGCGTCGAGCCCACCGGACGCGGCGATCTGCTCGAGATGGCGGGCCGACAACTCCGCGTCACCAGCGACTAGAGCCAACCGGAAGTCCCGCAACAGCCGCCCAATCGGCATCGGGTCGTCGCTCTCACGCCACGGCCGACTGATCCAGTTCGCACGCAGCATGCTCAAAGCCGCCCACGCCTGCTGCCAGGTCGACGCCGGCACCGACAGACGCCAGACCGCCTGTGCGCCGAGATCCAGCAGAGCACCCTCCAGCGGATCATCGCGCCGCAGGACGGCGGGAACCGGGTCGAAGTGGCTGTAACTGGGCCCGACGAAGGCAGCGAGACTCTCCACGAGTCGCCTGCTCTGTGGGGCTTTGAACGCGACTGCGTAGACGTGACGGGTCGAACCGTTGATGCGGGGCAGGAAGATCGGCCTCTCCGAGGCAACCTCGAGATCCTCGAGGAAGGCCCGGAGTTTTGCGAAGTCAGGCCGGCCCTGCCAGTCCGGTGGCAGATTGCTGTCGTTGCCGTCGCCGAACCAGCGCTGCAGGAAGAGGGCGACGTCCACTACCCGGCCACCCCGTTCCACCGAGCGCGAAAAGCCAGTCGCGCCTCAGCGATCACCGACGGACCAGTGTCATACCGCACCAGTTCGTCCAGCAGGCGCACGCCGCTGTAGGTGAAGTTCATCGATCCGCTCAGCAGAAAGCTGTCAGACAGCAAACCCTTCTCGTGCAGCACCTCAGAAATCCGAACGTGCAGAGCAGCAGAGGCGGCACCGGCCGACTGCAGACGCTGCAGGAACCGCGCATTGCGCTCGTCCGGCCGGACCTCGACGTAGACGTGCGTCCCGGCACTCATCAGTTGCGCAAGGACCTCGCTCAGGCGGATGTCACGAGCACCCCACTCGGAGTGCAAATCACCAAATCCACCATGACCGTTGTCGATCACCGCGATGTCGCTGATCCAGGGGCTGATCAGCCACAGTTCCTGAGTGGGCTGCAGCAACTCGGCGACGAACAGCGTCTGCAGCAGCGAGCGCAGATCATCGGTCGTGCGGGCGTGCCCGCGACGCAGGGTGCGACTGCTCACTGCTCGGCCTCTCGCAACTCAAGCCGAGCAGTGATCCGACCTGCACCGCGCCTGGTATCACGCACCACCGGATGAAGCAGCATGTATCCCGCGTCGATCGCCTCCGCGCTCAACTGGAGCAACGCCACCTTCAAGTCGCCGGCGCATTCAGCCCGGGCAGACAGGTCAGCGACTCCCGTGTCGATGATGACCCGGCTCAGTGCAGCTCTCCACTCCGTATCGTGCACCGATACCTCGCTGGCCCGATCGCCAAGGACAGCCAGGGTCAGGTGCCGGTCCAGCGGAAGGCGCTGGTCAACATAGGGCGCGTAGTGCAGCAGGTCCCGGTGAAAGACCTCCGTGCCGCGCGGCCACAGGCTGGAGTACAACTGGTCCGCGTAACGGAACACATCAGCGATCTCAGGCATCGCCTCGCCGGCCAGCGACGCCCACACCCGCGCGTCGATCTCGAAGCCGAGATCGGCGCTGCACTGCTCCCACCGCTGGAGAACAGCATGCAGCGCCTGGTCGAAGCGGGCATTGGTGCCCGGGCGCAGCACACGGACGGCAACGGCGGCGAGCAGAGCATGAGTGGTCGCATATCCGGCGGTGCGCAACTGGTGGTGCAGGCGCGACAGCGCCGCGCGCGTCGCCTCCGCCGTGTCTGCCGTCCTCACCGCGCCGACCGCACCTGCGATCTGTCCACCGGGCCGGGTGGCGAGTTCACCGACGAGCCGGCACAACTCTTGGTCGACCCACTCGTACTCCCCCGCGCTCAGCGCGCTCCACGCAAGCCGCCAGAACCGACGTGGATCCTCGGCGTACTGGCGGGCGATCGATTCGATGACCCCCGCGCCGCCCACCGTCGACTCGGTCAGCCACAGAATGGCCTCGCCATCGCCGTCAATGACGTCGAGTAGCAGATCATCGTCTTGCGCGTTCTCGGCCAACGTCAGGCACGCGCGTTGTACGGCGGCCCCTACAGTGCGGGCGATGACTTGCTGAGCAAACCGCGCATCGTCAAGAACCGGCGGCCGGTGCAGAACCTGCGCATGGGCGGCCAGCGCGTCGCGCACGGCCGCCACGCCCACCGCTTCCTCCAGACGCGCCTGCAGATCGCGGGACTCATCAGAGGCAGCGCCCGGATCCTCCTCGCCCCCGGCCGCGACGCCTTCCGCTCCCGTGAGACGTCTAATAGCGGCCACGAGGGCGGCCTCAGTGAGGCGCGCCCGGCACTCCTCGACACTGGCCTCGTCAGACAAGGCAAGCGCCACGATGGCAATCTCGACCGCTTGGGCCAGCCACGGGCGCGCGAAATCGTCCGCCCACGGCTCGAGTGACCCGTCCGCGGCGACGAGGTGCCGAAACCGTGCCGACATCCACGTCGGCGTGACCAACCCGGGCGACGCCAACAGATCATCCACCGACGGAAGACCCACAACGATCTTGAGACCGTCAACGTCCAGAGCAAAGCCGAGGGCAGCAGGTTCACCTCCGCGTGCCGAGTAGCTGACCTTCAACGTCGGCGGCGGGGCTCCACGAGACCCCCGATTGGCCGAGCGAAGTCGGGCCCGCGCGCCTGGAGTGAACCGGCGCACCTCCACGGGCCGACGATTGGCGTGGGTGTGGACGGTGAGACCCCTGATGTGCTGTGACCATGGCGTGGGGATAACCGCCTCGACCGGGTCGTCCCCCATGGTCTCAACCTGGGTGAACCACACCGGGCGACTGTTGGAGGACTCGGCGAGCGAGCGGGGTGGGTCAGCCAACTGGATGGCGTACGGGCGCACGACCAAGCGCTGCTCGCCGGTCGCGGCGTCGGTCCAGGTGCCTTCGACGCTGCCCTGGGCGACGAACTCCGACAACGCCACGGTGGCGTGCGCGGCGTCGAGGGGAACGGGCACCCAGGTGGTTTGCGCGCCGGAGTGGACGGCGAACCGCTTGCTGATGCGTCCCGGAACTGCTTCACCCAGCGCTTGCCGGACCGGCATGCGCGTCTCGACGCCGCCGCGATGACCGGCAGGGAGGAGGAGTTCTACCTCCGGCAGGTTGAGTTCAGCAAACAGCGCGGCCGGAACAAACTCAGGGGCGAACCTCGCTGCCTCTCCACCCGGATCTGGCGCGACCGCACGCCACTGCGTCCTCGCCCGGCGCAGCAGTGTCGGGATGACCGCGGTCAGCAGCGCACGGGGGGGATCCCAGAGCAGCGCCTGCACCTCCTCGGCGTCCACACGCAACGCTCTGCGAAGGAACTCCGCGAACTCTTGCTGGGTGACCGCGTCAGTCAGGATGTCCTCCAGCAACCGCGCGACGGCTTCCCGCTGCGGATGGTTCTCCCCACGGCGCTTGACCAGAACCTCCGCGGCGTCGGCCCGCCACTGCAGTCGCCGAGTCAGCCAGTCCTTGAGCGCAAAGGTGGCCTGCATCCGCAGCACGTACCGGTTGTCCACCGGTAACGACCGAGGCATCAACTCAGGATCGAACAGCCGGTCATAGGCCTGGTAGGTCAGCCGGTCACGCCCATAGTCACTGAGAACGACGACGGTTATCGGGCGGACGGCGCGCGTACGTCCGGCACGGCCTCGCCGCTGCAGAAACTGCGCTGCATCCCGCGGGGACTTGTGCTGCAGAACCAACCCCACCCGCGGATCATTGAAACCGACGTCAAGGGAAGCCGTCGCGACGACCAGGTCGGCGGAATCTGCGACGCCCGGATCTTGAGAGGATGTCTTGCTGATCCTCAACCCGCGGGCCGGTGACGTCCCCGGCAGTTCGTGGCCGATGCGCTCCGCGAGACTCCACACCTGCCCGTCGACGTCGCGCCTGCCGCGCTGAGGAAGGCGACTGGACCGCAGGTTGGCCAGCACCTTGAACAGACCGGAGCGCCGACGAGCCATCCACCCGTCGCCTTCGGCATCCCGCAGGTTGTGGAAGAGCCGGTTAGTGACATCGAGGTCATCGGTGAATAGGAAGCCCTTGCTGCCGAAGGAGGACTCCGCAACGCCAGGCGGGTCCAGCGCCCGTCCCAGCAACATCGACGTCTGGATCGTCGTCGACAGCAGACTCGCCCCAGAAGTGGGATCGCCGCGCAGAGCCACCTGATACTGGCGGCCCTCATCTACCAGATCCTCATCAAGCGGTTCGACCAACGTCACATCGTTTTCGGGGATGCCGACCAGCCCGGCCATGAAGGCCTCGCTGTCTCGCAGGGTGGCGCTCAATCCCACCACCGTCACCGGCCGGCCGACAGCGTGACGCCACCGCCGCAACAACAACGCGACCTGCGCGCCGTGCACGCCCTCGTAGGTGTGAACCTCATCCAGCAGTAGCAGACGCGGCCGAGACCCACCGGGTGCGAAACCGAGCAACTTCCCCAACTCGGGGCTTGACGAGCCGCGGTTGAGCATCTCCGTCGTCGTGAACAACACGTCCGGTGGCCGCTGAACAAGTGCAGTACGCGTCAAGCCCAGCACCTCACCTGGGACCATTGTGCCGCAGCGCGCGCACGACAGCTGCTCCCGCGGTGGCGTGGCCCGTCGGTCTAGGTCCCGCCACAGCAGATCGCCACGGCAATCCGGACAGGCGGCGTAGGGGCAGCGCCGCCCATCCCCCACTCGACGCCACGCCTCCTGCAGATAGGAGGCTTGATCCAACTGCGCCGCCGACCACGGGGTGTCGCCGTACAGCGTGCCGATGCGCAGCGGACGACGACCCCGCCCGGCGAGAACGGCACTGAACTGAAGGGCGCTGCGCAGCGCCTCTCCCACCTGATCCTTCAACAGCTCAGTCCGCGGATAGATCGCCAGCGTCTGCACATCCCCGGCCGGTGCGCCATGTTCCGCCATCCAGGCAAAGGCGGGCAAGTAGAAAGCGATTGTCTTGCCGCTGCCGGTGCCGGCCGCGACGATCACGGCTTTCGTTGTCTCAGTCTTCAATGCTGCTTGTATGGCTACCGCGGCATCGATCTGGAACCTAGCGAGGTCCTGGCCTGAGGGCAGGTACTTGCCGATGACGGCCCGAGCCGTCTCACCCAGGGGACCCACCCGCTGCAGGCTGTCGAGAAGCTCCGCCACTGGCCGGTCTCGATCTGGGTAGCGACGGGACGCGACATGGATCCGGAAGTCACCGACGAGCCGACGGCCGCGTAGCCACCAGTCACCGCTGCCGTCTCCCAGCAGCTGCCGCAAATGCGTCGCCAGGCGCAGGGTCTCGGCCAGCCGCGACCGCCAGCGCCCGGGGGCCACCTCGACGAGGAGACCCCGCTCCTCCAGCGTCTGCAGCGCCTCCTCCACCGTCGCGCTCGCCGACACCTCCGCCAATGCGCCCTCTACGGCGTCAGCGACCTCCGCCGAGGCGAGCGCGCCCTCCACGTAGCCCCACGACAGCAGGGGCAGTTCGAGATCCTCGATGCGATTGAGGACGGCGCCGAGCTCGCGCGGTGAGACGGGGGTCATGCTGTGGCCCAGCGAACCTGAAGGTGCCGGTCGAACCCGCGTTCCTTCAGCTCCCGCAAGTCCTGCTCGGTGAGTTCACTCAGCGGCAGGCCGCCACCGTTGACCTCGCGCAGCAGTGCGCTCAGGTGCGGGGGAAGCTCGCGCACCCGCGTCGCCTCCAGCCTTTGCGCGACCTCGGCGACGAGTCGGTTGAACGAGCGGATCCCCTCCAGCGTCGTCGGAGGGGCGTTCGTCGCGGCGTCGATCCGGTTCATCGTGCTATCCAGCGCCTGCCGAGATGCCGGCGGGAGCAGATGCACGCTCGCCAGTCCCGCCTGGTTCACCCGGCTGGTCGTGTGGCTCCGCCACGCCTCGTCCAGCCGGGCGCGAAGTTGGTGTTGAAGGCCGGCCAGCGCGTTGCGCAGATCGACGAACACCTCGTCCGGCGGCGACGAGTCCGGGCCCAGCATCGCACGCAGGCTCGCCAGAGCCGCGACGAGCGGTTCGAGTTGCGGTAGCGCGTTGACCGCCAGCCCTTCCTCTCGGTAGACGTCCCATTGCTGCGCTGCTGCCCCGGCCGCTGCGAGTGCTGACTTCAGTTGCCCAGTGCGCTCCCGTAACCGTTGGGCGTCCTGCAGCGCCGTGCGGTGTGCCCGCACCCGCCGGGAGTTTTCCAGGACGGCCACGGCCTGCTGTTGCAGCGTCTCAGACATCGGCACCGCTCCAGATCGCGACAGCCCGCTCGGCTTGGTCGAGCAACTGCTCCAACTCGTCGACCGGGCTTTCCGGCTGCGCGGACAACTGCTGTTCGGTCCTTCTCCGAACGGCGTCGAGGCTCTTGCCGTAACTCCGAAGGAACGTCAGCATCTCCTGCATGTTGGGCCCGCGGTCCACACTCCCGAGCGCGAACTTGCGTGCCCACGTCTCGACGCCCTGCGACTCGCCGTTGCTATCGGCGAATTCCTCGGCGAGTTGGCGGACCGCTTTCCACGGGAAGGATCGTGCGCGCACCATGTCTGCCTTGACCTGCATCGGGTCGAGGGCCAGCGCGCCGGGCACGGCCTGCTGCGCGGAGCTGAGGGCCTCCTCTACTGCCGAGATCATCTCCTCGGGGTCGTCGTCGCCGAGATAGCCCTCGACTTCCCGACAGAGGCCCTGGAGTCGCTCCCACTGGTCCTCAACGGCACCCTGCAGTTCCGCGCCGAGGCTCTTGTGGGGCCGGCCGAGCCAGTCGGGCAGATCCAGGCCCGACGTCTCGCGCCACGTCGTGCGCACCATGGCGAGCAGCGGCCGCAGCGTCTCCGCATCGACCAACTGCTCGCCGCCGTCTCCCTGCGCCACTCCGACGATCCCCCGCAACTGGGTGACCACCGCGCTGCGGGCGCCCGCATGCCGGCGCGCCGCGCGCGTCCAGGTCTCCGACCGCACCTGCTCGTCCTTGTACAGCGGGGTGTCGGGGGCGGCACGGTCGGCGGCGACGTTGAACAGGCAGTCCAAGATCTTCTCGGTGGTGTGGCTTTGACTGCCGTCGAGGTTGAGCAGTCGCGCACCGAGCAGGGACACCTCGACCGCCGCCTGCAGCGTGCCCGGGCGGTCCAGGCCGAGATCCGCTCGAACCGCGTCGACCATCGTGGCGCCCCACTCGTCGAGTTTGCGGGTGAAGCGCCGCTGCTGCTCGGGGCCTCCCGGGAAGTCCCAGGTGCCGCGCGCCTTCCGCTCGAGCAGCGCCCGGAAAAGGGTGGCGGTGCCCGGACCCCGCTTCAGCACGACCGTCGCGGCGCTTGGCGCATCGAGGTCGCGGTCACCGTAGGCACCTTCGATGATCACGCCGTTGCCGCGTCGGTCGACGAGCAGCGACCGGCGGGTCGCCTCGGTCGGGGTGGCCAGGCCGAGGTCCCCCCAGTTGACGTGAGCCACGATCGCTTCGCGGATGATCTGCCGCAAATCATTGGCCACCGCCTGGCTCAGGATTCCACCGTGGTGCCATTCATCGACGACAGCCAACTTCGCCGCAGCGACGTCCCTGTCCCTCGTGCCGGCCCCTGCCGGTGTGGGATCGACGCTGACCGGTGCGCGTTCCCGAGCGGCCTTCACCATCTCGTCCGGCAGTCGCGGCAGACGGAACGCCTCGTGAATCCCCTCGTGCAGGTTCTCGACGGTGCCGGTACCCCACAACTCCAGCAGCGGGATGCGCCGGGCGTGCTCCGGATCCTGCCGTGTCAGGTAGTCGGCCTGCGCTGCGGACAGGTCACCCCGGTCGTCCTTCGCGAACTCGCCCCGGAACGCCTCCGAGGGGAACTCGCCGGCCCGAAGAGCGCTGTCGTAGTTGTCGAGCACGTGTCTGACGACCCGACCGAGGATGCGGCGAGGATTGAAATCAATGCTGTCGCGCGGCATCGACAGCCGGACGGCACGAGCCACCGCTCGCTGACTGTAGGGGTAGAGCCCGAAACCATCGCTGGTCGTGCCAAACGCCACGTGACACCGAGACTGCACGGTGCAGGTCCGGCATGCGTTGGGCACCACACCGTCACCGTTGATGTCGCTGCGCAGCACATCCGCGCCGAGCCGGGCCGCGTTGAGATAGCGGCCGACGAAGTCGACGAGATGCTGGTCATCGACCCCCCCGTCGGTCTCGATCGGGACGTCGAGTTGGTAGGAGTAGGGGACGCTCGCCATCGCCCGCGTCCGGAACGTCTCCGGGATGTTGTCCTTGTAGTAGCCGGGAGTGACGGCGAGGAGGGTCCGGACGGTCGCCAACTCCTGGCGGCCCCCCCGGATCCCGGGTTCGCTCACTGCGTCCAGCAGATCGCCTTGGACGCCCTGGATGACCGCGAAGTCCTCGACGAGCAGGACGATCTCCTGGCCGCGGCCGTACAACTCGCGCCGAATGTCGAGCATCGCCTGCTGCAACTGCCCGGCGCCGAGGTCGGCCAGGCGCAACACCGCCTTGTCGAGGTTGGCGTTGAGCACCTCGGCAGCGCAGGTGATCAACTCCGGAAGTCCAAGGAGTTGCTGGAAGATCCTCCGCGCGGCCTCGCCCATGTCGCCGGACTTGATGTCCGCGGGGCGGAGGTCCTCGGCGGTAAACCCGAAGGGCCGCTCGTGCTCGCCCTCCTGGCGGCCCCGCTGAATCTCGCTCGCCAGGCGCGAGAGGACTCCGTCGGGCCGGACGAGATGCCGGTTGTACTCGTAGTCGTTGAGTAGAGCGGGCAGGCCCTTGTCGCTCGTCAGCATCTTCACGAGAGGCCGCTGCGCGGGGTCCAGAGTGTCGGACTGATGGAACCTGACGGCAATGGCCAAGCGTGCCAGCAACTCGTACGGCAACCGTTCCCGGTCGTACCGCTCCGTGGTGCGCGACACCCGGGTGCGGATCTCGTCGAACGAGGGCCCTTCCAGGTCCAGGAGCAGGGCCCGCACGACCGCAGGAAGGTTCGTTCCGGTCTTGGGCAGATACACGACCCGCCGCTGCGGGGTATCGGAAAGATGCTCCCAGACCCACCGGACGAGGTGGGATTTCCCCGTTCCGGATTCGCCGAGGACCGGCATCAGCACGACGCCGCCCACCGGCCGACGATCGATGAAGTCGTCGAACACTTGCTGCTCGTCGACCACGCGCGCGGTCTTCCCCGAATCCCAACTCGACTGCAGCACGCGCAGCGGCCTGTGCGTGGCGAGGAAAACTGCGCGATCGGCGTGAACTGCTTCCGTGCTGACGGTCTCGGCGACGAACTCGCGGGTCCAGCACACTGGGAACGACCTGGCGGTCATGCGTCATCGGCTCCGATCTCGACGTGGCTGATCGGGTGCGCAGCGTTGCCATCCGACAGGGTGACCTTGCTGGCGTCGGAAAGGCTCAGCAGGCCGAGCAGTCCGTCTTCCGCGCACCGCAGTAGCGCATGGCTGAGGGCCCGGTCGATCGCCCCGCTGACGGCCTGACGTCCCGGTGGGAGGTCCCACGTCGGCCGCCACCGCATAGCCAGGCGGCCGCCGTCGACGACGGGCAGTTCGGCGCGGACGACCGTGAGGAATTGATCGGCCCTGACGGTTCCATGGAGGCCGGAGATCCTGACCGCACGCTTGAGCGCGCGCGTCACGTCTGGGATGAGTCGCAGGCCGCCCGGTTCTCCGAACGATTGCTGCTCGGCGAAGCCCAGACTAACGGCCCATCGCCCGAACGCCAACCAGGGGACGCTGTTGCCGATCGGAAAGGACTGGAACGTCGCGCCCATATCATGGCTGAGCAGTTCTTGCACCCGATCCCAGCCCACGGGCTCGGCGTGTGGATCTTGAGCACACCACCAGGCGAGGGCAGCCATCAAGTCCTCCTGCGCCGTGCCGTCCTCCTCACCTATGGCGGCGTCGCTCATGATGCATGCCAAGAGCCCGTCATAGAAGGTTTCCATGTCGTCGGGCGCCGGCGCCTTTGCATTGTAGGTAACAGTAGAGCCGTCGGTTTGGGCCAAGCCAAGGTCGCGCAGTGCCTTCAGGGATGCGTCGAAGGTGTTCGTACCTGCCTTGCGCAGCGGAAGGCTAGGCGGCTGCAGCAGGGCCTTCAACGATGCCCTTTCGACGGGCTTGCCGTGGTGCCGCAAGGTGCGGGCGATGAGGAACATCCCCTTGGGCAGGATGTTCGGCGGGTTGAGAAGCGGCATCAAAGTTCCTCGAGGACGCGCGTTTCGGTGATCGCCGGCCCGTACATGTCTTGCCACGGCGTTCCCGGGCGACCGGGAGCCGTGTTGCCGGGCGGCGTCAGGACGACGACACAGGGGTAGTACAAACGGCACTCGTCGAGATCCGGTCCTTCTCGACGATCCGGACCGAGGACCACCACGGTGGGCACGGACGGGTGCCACAGGTTGGGCTCGTCCCGCGACCTAAGGACCGGGGAGGCGCCAGCTTGGCGCTGCAACCGCCGCCAATCTGTCGTCTCAACGACGCCGTCGACGTCGACGACATGGGTGAATCCTGCCGCGCCGAGACGGTCGAGCAGATCCACGACCCGACGCCGATAGTCCGCAGCGTTGGCCCCGGCGACCAGCACCGCGAGTTGACCACCGGGCATCAGCGTCCGCATTGCCTGCTGCAGGACCGTTCCGGACCCCCAGACGGCCACCGGTGGCAGAGGGACCGCCGCCTTCCGTGGCGGCCGGCCCTCGCGACGACACGACGGGCACCCCCGGCACGAGGCCGGAACGAGGGAGCGTCCCCAGGCATCCTCGAAGCTGTAGTAGTCGTGCAGTTCCTCGCCAAGGCACCGCTGAGTCGTGCGAAGGCGACGCAACCGGCGGAGCCCGTCTTCGCTCGCAGCCAGGGTGCGTTTCCGTTCCTCGTCGTAACTCGCCCAATCCACCTCGTGATGAACATTGACGAGCAGATGGCGGCTGGGAGCCACGTCCGCGTGCTCCTCGCCCTTCTCCGGCCCCTCATCGTCGGCGAGCAGGCTGAGCGCGCCAGTGCGAGCCAGCAACGTCAGCAGGCGGATGTTCCACGCGCGGTTGGTCGGTCCGGGCTCCATGACGTTAGGCGGGCGGGTATCGAGGTCCATCCGCAGCAGACCGTTGTTGGCGAGCGTGGACGTCGCCTGCAGCGCGTCCCAGCGGCCCTGCGCCGTCTTCACGCGAAGAATTCTGAGTTCAGCCAATGCCTCGCCGAGCCCCTGGTCCTCGGGCGCCGACAAGTAGAAGCCGACAGTGGGCGCCCCGTCGCGTCCACCCCGGCCCACCTCCTGGTAGTAGCGGTCGAGCGACTCCGGCTCACACACGTGGACCACGGTCCGCACGTCCGGGATGTCGACGCCGAGCCCAAACGCCGAGGTGGCGACGACGATGTCGTACCGCGACCCGTGCTCGTCCCCGCGCCACCCGTGGACGACGTGCTGCCGCTCCTTGGCGCTGCTGCGGCCGCTGACACCGGCATGGCGCCGAAAACCCCACCGGCCCAATTCCGCCCGCACCTCGCTGACCTGATCGGGCGTGGAGACGTAGACGACAGCAGGTCGCGGCGCGTGCCACAGCACGTCAGCCAACCCCTCAGAACGCGCCTGCTCGTTTGGCCATGAGGTGAGGAAGTACTCGGGCTCCTCCCGAAGCCCGGCACTGCTGAGAACGCGAAACGGGCCCGTGCGGCCGAACAGCAACTGCAGTGTCCGGGCGGCGGCGTGCGAGAGCGTCCCGGTCATCAGCACGGTGGCCGGTCGGACATCCGGCGCCGAGCGAGCGATGAGCGACCGCTGCAGCCCCACCAGCAGTTGGAAGTCCGGGCGGAAGCCCGAGCCCCACTGGTGCACGATGTGGGCCTCGTCCACCACCAGGTAGCGCAGATGCCCGCGGTCCGCGGCGTCGCGCAGGGCCGGGGCGAGCCCGGTGACGAACGCCTCCGGCGAGGTGTACAGGATGCGCTGCTCGCCGGAACGGACAGCGTCCCGGATCGCCTGTTTCTCGGTGTCGTCCATCTCCCCGAGATAGGCGTAACGGCCGGATGGGGACGGCCTATGGTGCAGGCTCTGCATCAGCTCCCGCACCCTGCGTTCCTGGTCGAGCGCGAGGACCACGGTCGGGACGATCACCACCGTCACCCCGGCGTGCTGTGACCGCAGCAGGGCCGGGGCCAACGCCAGCGACGTCTTGCCGGTCCCGGTGGGCAGGTTGAGCAGCAGGGTTGATCCTGGCGGCGCCGTCGCCACGGATCGCGCAGCCTGGGCATGCCCGGCGCTGCGGTAGGTGTCGTAGCCGACAGTGCAGGTCCAGAACGGGTCCGCGGCGGTGGGCGGGTCGGCCCGGCAGTGCTCGGAGTCCTTCTCCCGGTACACCTCGCCGAGAGGATCCCGGGCCACATCCACGGTCTCGTCTCCGGGCACGGTCCACGGCAACCGCTGCAGCAGCAGGCGGCCGTCCGTCAGCGGCGTCACCCCGATCCCTGCGCGATCGAGCGGCTCGGCGGTCGGCAACCCCGGCCGTGTCGTGACCCGCAGGCCGGAGCCTCCGCGGCAGTCCTCCCACCCCAGCACGTGCCGGATGAGCACCGCCAGGTCGGCGTGGCCGGCGCCAGCCACGAGGGCGTCGGAGAGCCGACGGTGCGGGCCGGGCAGACCCGGCCGGCATTCCTCGCCGGCTTCACCGGCCAGAGCGGCTTCGATGCACGCCCACGGGGCCTCATGCGTCGTGTGCACGTCACGCCCCACCCGCGGCGGCGAAAGGCTGTCCGCTTAACACGATGCACGTCACGGCGTATAGCCGGGTCGATGGCTGTCGGCACGCCTCCAACAACCGATCGACCAGATCGTCGGTCAGGCCCCCCGCCCGATCCTGCAGGCCTGCGGCGCCCCGTGCCGCCAGGGCCGCAATCTCGTCGCGCATCTCCAGGCGGGCGCGACGGCTTGCCCGTTCGATGACCTCGTCCACCCCGCGTTCTCGTTGGAGGTAGGCCGGCGCGACCTTATGCGCGTCGGTCACCGCCGTCCGGAACGCTCGCTCGCCACCGAAGAGATCATGTAGCCTGCCGATCCGTTCGGGGCTGAGGTTGACGTCCCCCCGCCTGGGTTCGTAACGGCGTCGCAGCAGCGCGCCGGTGGCGGGGTCCGGCGTCTGCCGCGACCACGCGTCGACGTGCACCCGGTGCGTGAACGGCGCGAGCCAGCCGTCCAGGCGCCGGCGCAGGGCTCGGCGTTCATCCGGTGCCAGGCTGCCGCCCCAGCCGTCGAGGTCTGCTTCGACGAGGTAGTCGAACGCCAGGTAGACCTGCTCCTCCGCCAGGTTCGGGCAAAAGCGCCACAACGCGCTGGCCTGCCCGCGGTCGTCGATCCACACCCAGGAGGCCAAGCTGTCCACCAACGGGGAGCCATAGCGCAGCACGCGGTGTCCCTTCCGGCGCAGGGCGGCCGTGCGGTTAAACGCGCCCGGCGTGTTCCAGGTGCCCGGAACTGCCCCGGCGAGCTGCTGGACCGTCAGCAGGGCGCGCTGTCCCGGGCCGAAGCTGCGGCTGGCCGTATCGCCATTCCCGACGGGCTGCAACTGCAGGCTGCCGTCCGCGCGGAACGCGAGGTCGTCGACCGCTGTGGCGAAGGCCGGCCAGGCTGCCTCTACCCGATCAAGTTGAGCCATTGTGTCGCTGTACCCGGAACTGCGATGAAACGAGGCCTCCAACTCGTCCTCGGCAGCGATTTCTGTCAACCGCTCGTCGAGCTCACCGCGGACGCGGTCGATCATCCCGGTCAGCCCCTCGCCGCCGCGCAGCAGGGCCTCCCGCGCCACCTGCGGCCTGAGGGCCTCGATGGCGTACTGCAGGCTTGCAAGGGATCCCTGCCACAGCCGGTAGCCGTTGCAGAGGAGCTCGAACCAGGCGCGCGACGATAGATCGATCGATTCGGGCACCACAACGTACTGCGCCGCAGCAGCGCCCTCACCGTGCCGATCGACCCGTCCGATGCGCTGCTCGAGCCGGTTGACCGAGGCGGGCAGATCCAGGTGGATGATGGCGTCGGCCGCCTGGAGGTTGCGACCCTCCTCCGCGCTCGAGTCGCACACCAACACGCGCGCCTCGCCCGACACCCACCCGGCGAGAGCGGTGTCCCGTTCCGCAGCGGTCTGGTCGGCCAGATGCTCCGCCACGGTCAGACCCGGAAAGGTTCCGGCCAGCGCGCGCGCGAGCGCATGCCCGAAGTCGGCGCCGGCGGTGAAGAGGACGACCTTGCCGTGCCGCCGCCACAACGGACGCAGCAGCCGAACCAGACTCGTGAACTGCTCAAAGTGCGGCAGAGCCCGAAGCCGCTCCAACAGCACCTCGTCGGCAGGCAGCAGCGGCGGCCGCCGGAGGATGTCCCGCTCCGCGGACGCGACCTCGGCGTCCGGCCCGTCGAACGCCGCGCCCTCCACGCGCGCCCGCATCAGCAAGCTGAGACGACGCGAGTTCCGTGCGGCCTCGAGGAGAAGTTGGAAGACCTCCTCGTAGCCAACCGCATCCTCGCCGTCTACGTAGGTCAGATGTTGGACCACATCCTGCCGCCAGTCTTCGAGGAAGAATTCGGCTTGGTCGCCGACGTTGTCGTCCGGGACGAGGGCCTGAGGCGCCGACCGCCCGGTCACCTGGAACTCAGGGCTGTCTGGACCGCATGACGACTCCACAAGCACCCGCGCGCGCCGGTGCCGGATCACCCGCCGGTGCAGACGGTAGGTCTCGTTGACGTAGCGACGCAGTTCATCGATGTCCTCGCCGAGACCCGAGGACTCATCGGCGGCGGACTTCTCCACGACGTCGATCAGGCTGGCGAGCCGCTCGTCGCCCGGGAAGGCCGCGCGGATGGTGTCCAGGTAAAAGGGAACGGTCTCCGGAAACCCCGGATCCAGTGCATGGAACGCCTGGGCGATGCGGTGGCGGGCTCGCACGCGAGCCGTGAACCCGGCAAGGTCGGACAGATCGTAGATCGCAGGGTCCAGCAGGTTGAGCAGGCGCAGGAACGCGCTCTCGTTGTTGAGCACCGGCGTGGCCGACAGCAGCAGCAGTCGTGGCACCTGGTGACACAGTCGCCTCAGCGCCTCCTGCTGTCGGTCGGACACCCCGTGGACGAGGCGGTGGGCCTCGTCCACGACGAGCAACCCCGGCGTAGTGGCGCCTAGCCACCGTTCCGGCGCCTCGTGCGCCACGATGCGCAACGCGGCCGCCGGGAACTCGTCGACGAAGAACTTGTCGCGCAGCTCGTCCTGCCATTGCCGCCGCAGCGCGTCGGGCGCCAGGACGGTCACGGCCCCCGTGGGGTGATCCAGCAGGAACTGCCGAAGGAGGAGACCAGCCTCGATCGTCTTGCCGAGACCGACCTCATCGGCAAGCAGGTAACGTTCGACGGGGTCCCGCATTACCTGCAGGACGGCTTGGAGTTGGTGCGGATACAACTCCACGGCGCTGGACAGGATGGCCGGGATACTCGAGCACGCCGCCCGCTGCTCGATCACGCCCTGTAGGAAGGGCAGGCGAGTCTCCGCGAAGTACGGGCTCTCGTTGGCCCCCGCGAGCAGCACCTCAAGGGGATCCGCGACCGGTTGCGACCAGCGGACATACAGTCGGTGGGCGGAGAGCCGCACGTCGTACCGGGCGTTGGGCATCCGCACCGCGTAGCCGGCCGAGCCGTCCCCTCCGACGATGCGGCCGGCCCACCAGCGCTGATCGTCCTCCCAGTGCACGCGGGTCTGCTTCGCCAGCACACCCGGAAACACGGCATCAACGGGCAGGCCGACTGTCATTGCCTCCGGCCGTGCCGGAGACTCGAAGAACACGACCGCCACCACGTCGGTGTGCACCGCGTGCACGCGACCCCAACCGTAGGGAGCACCGCACCAAACGTGCTCGCCCACCTGCAACCGGCGGCTATTCACAGCAGCCACGATCGACCGCACGAGAGCCACGCCGATCACGCAAACACCGAGCCCGGGCACCGCGACTGGATTGCGGCTTCGGCCGCTCCGCGCGAAGCACCTGACTCCTCCCCGCCGACCATGTTCCCGAGCGCTGAACCCCCGGATGGGTCAACCACGTCCCAACCCGGCAGGCACTGGGCACCGTGCGAAGTCGTCCGATAGCAAACTTGTGCCGCTCGGCTCGGATCCTCCGAACGGAGACCTGCTTGCATCTCGACGCGACGATGTCCAGTGCCAAGGCGTCCTCGTGATCGCGCCCAACTAGCCTCGCTTGGGAGGGAGCCGCAACATCGTCCTCGAGGTCCTCACCTGCGTCAGAGGTCTCGCAAACGCGGATAACCTCGACCAACTGTTTACCCCCAAGCCCGCTGCGCTGAAGACCCCGCTCCGACTCCACCGTGATCGCGATGTGTAGTCGCACACTCGCTCGACAGCGTTACTGGCTGCGCCGCCAGCGCCGAAGCACGACCCCGCGCTCCGCCGGCCGAGCCGGCGCCGCTACAGGCCATCGAGGCCGCGGTGCTCGTCCGGGGTGTCACCGCCGACCCCGCCAACCACATCGGCAAGCAGGCTCGGGTGACGGGCACGGCTGGGACGTCATCGGCGAGCCCTCGGCCTTACCCACCTGGCGAAGGACGTGGAGCGCAGCCGGGGCGAACTGGCCTTCGAGGAGGTCTCCGGAAAGCCGTGAATGCGCTTCGACGAAGTGATCGTCCACTGGACCTGCACCACCTGTGGGATGGCCCGGGACAACCGGCCGTACAAACTCGCACCCCGAGGACCAGGAGAGCGGCCACGCCGGCGACCGCACCCGGTACCGGCAGCCCGTCACCGAGTACGAGGCCGCGCTCGAGGAGTGAACCTCTGCTGCCCGTTCGAGCCTGCCGCGGAATCAGCCGCAGAGTCAAGGCCGGAACCCCTGAGTTGACCATGTCGGGCATGATTGCCGGATGCGATCTCTGCCCGAGAAGACTCTGGAGCACTGGACCGGCTTGTACTTAGCGTCGCGCTTCCCTCGCGCAGACCAATGGTGGCCGAGCGTCGGCGAGGATGTCGAGGTTTCATTGCGGTCTCATATAACCGAGCCAGGCAAACTTATTCTCCTTGAGTCAAGGTACCCGAATGGACCGGCAAGAGTCACCGATTAAAGATCAAAACGACACAGCTGACCACTTATGTGTCCCGACGCTTGCCGGTTTTTTATGTACTGCCCCTTCCTCGCTGGGACAACCCTCTACGATCCAGCAGTTTGCCGACATCGAGCACTCCACCGGCAGGATGGTGGCGTAGACGAGCATCTCCCAATTGGTTTGACGATTGGACGGTTGTGCTATCTGCCGCAGAGGTGATGGATCGAATGCCGTCCCCCAGCGTCGACCACTTTGTTCTTTACGATGTGCCATCAAACTGCCCTTTAAATGCCCATAAGAATCTCCGAAAGGCGATGCCCTGACAGCATTTCTGGGCCACAGTGCAGGCCTGCGGACCAACCAACTCGGAGCGCTGGATCATCAGGGCTTCCGACTCCGTTGCTTCTCGCATGACTGTCTCGAGCTTGCTTGACAGTGACACGAGGATTTATTTCGATGACGTGGAACCAGGAGAAGGATTGATCATCGGCGAGGATGATAATCTATGTATTCTCCGTATCAACGAGGCGGCACTTGCGCTGCCCCATTATCCTTGACTCCACCCAGAAGTGCAGGAAGCGGGCAATAGTCAGCATTTGTATAAGGGCAGCACTTCCGGAAGGGCGACCCTCAGTACCAAAATCTGGATCGCACTGTCGCCAAGGTCTACACGGTCGCCGACCAGGCCGATGTCTGACCAACGGGTTGCAACGGCGCGGGTTTCAGCCGTGGCAGCAGCCACTGGACGATCATCTCTTTCGTGTCGATGAGGTCGATCAGCTCGTAAGCAGACTGGTCGGAGCCCACGGACGCTCCGCAGAAGGGTGCCCAGTCCTCCTCCGCCGCTAGCGACTCCGCATCGAGCGCGCAATCCTTGAGCAACGCCTCACAGACCCGCATAGGCTCGCGCACCTTGACCGTGTTGACCCACTCGATCAGGACATCGGTCGCCATTTATGTTGCCGCGGCGGGCGGAAACGCGCAGCCCGTCCGTCATGAGGGCTCGGACCTGCTCGTGGTCGCGTGGGTCGACGGTGCAGAACCCCGGCGGGACGAGCGACGCCCATCGTGCGCGTGCAGCGGGAAAGAGCGTGCGGTCGACGGTGCTGAAGCCGACCCGGTGGAGATCGTCGTCGGTGCAGATGACGGCAAGGCAAGGGTCGTAGAGGAGCCCGACCGGTTCGATCTAACCGGAGGCACGCCCTGGCATGAGCAGGTCGACTTGATCAGGGCGGACGTCCATGGTCGACAAGAGCTTTAGCACGTCCGAGCCGAACGTTCCATGTGGGTCCATTCCAGGCCGATGCCCACGGTCGACCTGCCACACCTGCCGTTTACACCCGAATCTCGTCCGATCGTCGACGTCGTCGCCATCGAGGAGCAGCACACCGAACGGGCCTGCATTAGCCCTGATCGAGAGCCCTTCGAGGCGGATCGACGCGTAGCCACCCTGGTCGGCCGCTACCGCGACTACCTGTAGTCCCAGGGCCACCCGGTTAGGAGCCTGCGCGCCCTCCCACTTGGCAACTCGAGGCCGCTCAACAGCGACCTCTGGGACGAGACCACAGGAGAACTCGTCGAGGCGAAATGCACCGTCAACCGCGACCGCCTCCGGCAGTCCGCTGGTCAACTGCTCGACTACGGCCAATTCGCCGACGCCAAGAACCACGCCGTCCTGCTGCCCTCCAGGCCGCGCGGAGATCTCCTCGCCTACCTCGTCGCCGGACTCTCCGCCATCTACCCGAACCGAGACGCCTGAGGAAGGGTCGACCCGTGCTGCCAGTGGCAGACCTGCCAGATGAGCACCGCGACGTTGAGCGCGTCGTGTTGTCGAGGTCGACGCTTATGCGTACTTCGAGCAGGACTGGTAGCGGCACCCCATCGTGTGCGATCTGACCTTGACCACGGGGACGTAGCGGCGGCCGTTCATCAGGGCATAGCGGCCCCGTCCGGCTCGTCGTCTTGATCGGCGAGGTGTCGACCACGTTCGAACACCACTCACTGCCAGAGGACTGCGAGGTAGGCGAACACCCGCCCGGCCGGATGCCGCGACGGTGTCCAGCGTTTTCTGTATCAACTCGGAGAACTCGTCATCAGGGCATCGCAGCTGCTGACAATATTCGAGATTGTATTGCAGAGTTCACACAGGCCGTCCTCCGACTCAGTCTCGCCCGGTTCGGTAAACAACTGCACTAGTTCGTCGGACATCGCGCTCCCGGCCGAAGCTGCGAAGGCTCTTATCATACTCGACCCCTCCCGGTCGTCTGCACCGGCGCGCGTCCTCGTAAACTGATCTGATGCATACATACGAAGAACTACTGACCAGAGCCAGGGCCGTCGTCGACCTTCTTGATGCTAGGTGGCCCGTCAAGGACGATATTGTCAATGTTGACGCCAATACAGCCGACGAGGATAACAATAGCGCCTGGGCTATCTATGAAATTGATGCGACGACTTATCTGGGTATCGAACGAAATGATGATAGACTCGGGATACTCTGCCTATTCTTACACGACGAAGGGTGGCAGATTGACATGCACATAGAGGAGGACGCTGTAGAACTCCCCTTGCAGCCGCACTTCCCGGTAGATGCGGATCCCGAGTCTGTGGCCGATTATGTGAGACTTGCTCTCGATTTTGCCGAACCGACTCTGCGCAATTAAATCAAATCGGTTTGCAGTGGCACTCGCATTGAATTCAAGAGCCAACCTGCGAGCGGTGCACCGCAGACGGGTTAGTTGTACGACTGGCAATCCGTGCCTGACGCACGAGCGGCCACAACTTGGACGTTACGGGCGCCATCTATCTACGCGTTTGATCCTGCAGCAATGGCATAACGCGGGACCGAATGGGAGCGGTAGGACGCCCGTCGCGCTCTTCACACCCCAGAAGCCGCACGATGTAGGCTTCGGGTAGCCGCCGCATGAGAAGCAGGTCGGCCAGGTCGGCGGCGTCTTCGGACGTCGTTCTTCACCCGGCGGTATGCAAACCCCTTCACCCCCAGCGGGTGCGCCAGGTGGGCCTGCGCGCCGGCGGCCTGCAGCATGTCGACCCGGGGCACCCCTTCGCGATGCTGTCCGCAGAGCCGGCTACGGCTGGGTGACGACACACGTGTTCCACAAGACCGCAATCATCGTTCTGGATCATGTAGGGCTGACAGCACTGGCCATCGCCGGCCACAGCGGTCATTTGCGACCCTCGATCACGCAGGACGTCTACATGGGCAGGCGGGCAGACGGGCGGCAGGCCGCCGATGCACTCGACGCGGCCATGGGTTCGATGCTTCCGCAGAGTTGTGGGCGGCTAAAGGGTGGCGGTGATCGTGAGCATGAGCCAGCCCAAGGCTCTGACCAGCATTATTAGTGGGGCGGGTGGGGCTCGAACCCACGACCTGACGGATTCGGACGAGGGGCTTCGACCGTCCGCGGCCGATCGTCGATACTGTCTTCTACCTGCGCAGACGCGGTGAACTTCGCCTCAGCTGTCGGTGGTGAACAGCGACGGTCTACCGACGTTTGAGGTGAGTAAAGGGTGGCTGCATTGTCCCCGCGGCGCCGGTGCCCCCTCGCTCCCAAAGCCTCGACGAAGTGTGTGAAGCGGTGTGGCCAGCGCGTGACCGGGGTTTTGGCAGTCAGATGCTCCTGGGGAGTGGCCGCGTCTGAAATCTGTTGCTACTCGACTGCTAGATGCGTGCGCTGGGACAGCACTCTGCCCGACCCCAGCACTTGAGCCCCTAGTCGGTTTCTTCACGCTCCTGCAAGGATCGCTCGGTGGCCGCTAGCAGGATGTCAACATCTTTCCCTATCTCGGCTCCAATAGTTGGTTGCCCATGACCGGCCTTAACACACTTTTGTAGAATCGCATACAATTCTTTCGGGTCGCGTTCGGTCTCCCATTTTTCAAACGCTGATACGAGGTCTTGGACACTTGGCACTGTGGGAGTGACGAGAAAGCCGACCCTGCGCGTCATTGTATTGACCGCCCTTCGGCATTCTGGGTCCGAATAGACCTCCTCCATTCGCTCGTCGCGGAGTAGATCCCGTAGTTGATTCAGGGTGGTCGACCGATGGAAGCCGAGCAACTCCTCATCGGTTACATCTGCATCGATTTCCATCCGATCTACGAATTCGCGGACTTCCTTGAGTCCTTTCAGTATTGCCTCCGCGGCTGGCTTTCGCTCGGCGCAACGTTGAACACGTTCGGCACACTCTCGGAGAGAGCGCTCGGACTGCTCTTTTCGTCGGTGGAGCTCGATTGGCACAATGACGGACGCGATAAGCGCTACGACGGCGACTACAACTCCAGCGACAGTCCAATCCACCGGAGCATCATCCCGTACCCTGTCCCCTTGGTGGAACTTTGGCACTGCCGTGCTGTTAACTGCTAGACTCAGTCGGGCTGTTCGCTATCTGACCCACTTCTCTGCCCGGGCCAGCACTTTGCCCTGCGTCCGCCTGGGGTGAGGCCGGTCCAGACCCCCGCTGCTATCAGCTCTTGCCGTCAACACGAGGCGGCCGGCTTAGCCCCGAGTCCTGCCTGTAAGTCGGCTGGCCAGTCAACCCGCCGAACGCGCGCCTGGTACCAGCTTGAGCGAGCCTCATGATGATACAGCCGGGTCTAGGCCGTCACTGCTTCTAGCTCCAGGTTGCTGCGAATCCCTCGTGTCGCGGCCTGCGAAATCTCCGTCCCAGCTCGACGCTAGAGCATTTAATTCATCCGCAGCATCGAGTTCGCCATATTGAGCAAGCGCATTGCCCAGAAATGTAAGCAACATCTTCTTTCCCGCCGGATCGAGATCGCCCGCAAATTTGAGCAACACTGACGCCGTCCTGAACCAGGGTTCCACGGATCGTTCGTGCTCCATGACGCCCTCGACCAGCTTCGCTAGATGATCAGAAGTCTCCGATCCGATCAAATTTGGATGATTCATAGCCCAATACGCCATAGCAGTGCCGGAGTTTTCAAGAACAAGTTTTCTAAATTGCTCCGCCCGGTCCAATTGAATATCTTGCAGCTCTCTTGCACGCCTCTCCTCTGACACTTTTCGCTCATGCATTTGCGCCTGCTCGAGTGCTTTAGCATCCACAGAGAGAAGTACATCAGCGGTCTTAATACGCACCTCTCCGCCGAGGTCATTCCGCATACGTCCCAGCACTGCACGAGTTTCTTGCTGAGCGGCATCTAGCGCACTAATTGGCCGTCGCTCACAGATTCGGGCAACTACCTGACCTAATGTCCAACTTGCGACGTCACGCGGATTTCTCTGCCGACGCGCCGACACTAGAGGAACAAACCGAACATAAAACTCAGCGTCGAATTTATAGCTTGGCTCGATACTAGTAAGCCGAAGTGAAAATCGAAACTCCTCGGATCTCCGCCACATACCTAGCGTTCCGCGCCAGAGGATATCCCGAAGTCGGGTCTAGCGGCGTCGCTCACGTTACGACTCCAGACTCAACCCCAGGCGTCGGCGCCGTGGGAAGAAGGGCTCGCAGTGCATATCGCGAAAGGCTATCAACCGCACGGAAGTGAATTGATGCTTTAAGTTCGGCAAGGGCACCTGCTCCGCCATGACCCTGGTCCGAAGGCGGGTGTTCGTAGAGCAAGCGGGTGAGATGAGTGGCGCGCATCGCAGCACCGTGCATCATCTGATTTTCTCCGCGCACCGCAGCGACAAGCACGTCAGAAATAATATCCCGTTGGATCTCTGCAAGTAGCGCATCATTGAGCCATAGCGACAATACCCGGCGCGCACTGCTTTCGAGTGCAAAGCCTGGGGCGGCGACGTCGAGCACGGTACCCCAGCCAAGCTCCGCCAGACCACGATGAACCGCTGAACTCATCGCCTCGGCGAACAAATTAGACCGACCATCCTCCCTAGTGTAGCCAGCGAGGCTGAGGAAGGCTGACGCACCCGCTTTACGACGAAGTGCCCGACTTCCGGGCTCACACCATTGTTGCACAGTTGAAAGTATCCGGCCCCGCAATTGCTCCGATGCCCAAAGATTAGCGATAGACTCAATTACAGCGCGCACAACTACTTCGTGAGTACTCTCGGCAAGATTTGCCAGACGCAATAGTGCTGCGGTAGGACGAACACGAGCGTACTGGCCGCCGCAGACCTTCGCTAGTACTAGCTGTACTTCCTTTTCCCCAGAACGCGCCCAATTCAGCGTTTGGTCCGTCATGGCTCGCGCAAGGTCGCCTTCTAGTGTTGCCGCCAAGATAAGATCCGCAGCAGCATCATGAAGGTCCGACATCGTTGACCAGCTCAGAACGACTTCCCGCACGTCCTTTATTGAGCGCTGTCGGACCGCGGACCTCAGTATGTAGTGTGCAGCACGTGAAGCTATCTCACGCGGCTCCTCTCGATTTAATGGCAGAGTTGCCAGCCATTTCACGAAGTCTTTGCGCAGATGCTGACGATCGAGCCAAAAGTAATCAATTGCTGCCGCAGCATAATCTGGTTTGCGGAATTGCACACGATCCGCGCCGTCCAGATCCGCATCGATGATATCCGTGAGCTCGATAATTCCGGGCCCTTGTTGCCCGGCTGCCTCCGGGTCCGGCTCCCCCAGCTTAGTCGCGACGTCGAGAGCCGCTTCGAATACATTTCCGACCGGTTGCCCCTCAAGTACCGCAGCTGCGAGAAGAAAGTTTCGATGGCGGCTATCAATTTGTGGTTGACGGTGCCATTTCGACAGGTTATCTCGCCAGCTGCTTCGCATCTCAATGAGCATGTCTCGCCGCTGGGTTATTATCTCGGCTTCGGAGTCGAGAGATACAGATGATTCCGCGTCAAGCTCGGCCGAATGCACCTGGACTATCGCCTCGAACCACTGCACCGCTTCGGTCGGCGTTGCACTTAGTAGCCGCGATTGCACCCGAGCGTCATCTAGATAGACCGCAGGGTCGATACCGAGAGGGTTATCATTCTCCGTTAGTCGCTTGCGGATTATTCCGATTGGATCCGGACGCCTGATTCCTTGCATTAGATCATCGGCGCCCGAGATCCATTCACCCCGTGCACCGATTACAACAAGGAAGGAGTCGGCCAGCTTTAGACCGTCACACTCGCTCTTGATTCTACGCCCTACCGCAGTGGGTATATCGGTGTCACGGCGAAGATCTAGCAACCATGCTGTTTCTCGCTCACCCAGCAACGCACTTATGCTGACAGGGTCGCCAGGCTCGCGGTCGACCTCTCGGATACGCCGCGCTCCGGCTATCGTGCTAATTAAATAGACGGCCGCGTGGTGAAGGCCGACGCTCGGCCCGCCTTCAAGGATTACGACATTATGCCGATCCAATATCTCCTTGGCGCGATGAGTATCTTGCGATTCGACAAAGAGGCGCCCCATCGCCCGAACATATTCCGGGCTCAGGTCGTGATGTTCGATCAAGCGTCGGACATTCTCTGTCACACTGATGTTCTGCACGACACCGGCAACGAACCCGGTGTTATTCGCGACGTGCTGTTCAGTGCGAATCATGGCATGCCGAAGCAATTCTGAACTGTCGATCACATTCTTCTCCGATACTCACTCACCGACAGTATCTGCCTGAATTCCGATTAGCCATCCGCCCTCCTGGACATGGCCAGAGCCCTGAATGACATGCCCAGATTTAACCTGCTTGCCGGCAATTCCAGTCACCCTACCCGTAACGATATCTACGCTTTGCTCAACCGCTACACCAGTACGTGCACGGTTTTCACCCTGGAAGGTGATGTGCTGCCCGTAAACGAGTTCAAGTGAGTGGCGCAGCTCTCCCAGCAAAGCTCTGAGGTCGGAATCGCCAGGATCGATGCGGTCTGGATTACGCTCATACACGCTCAGTGCTCCGGCCAGCTCCCGCAACCGCCCGAGTTCCGCCTCGATGGCCTCGGGTCGCGGCGCGATCGGCCGCCACTCGCCTTCTAAGACGGCGGGGCTGTCTACCGCCGTCTCGTCGTCGGCTACCTTGGCCCCTCGTCGGTCAAGTGCGTGTCCCAGCCGGTCCAGCATGAACTTGAAGGCCTCCATCAACGCCTCGCCGCCGAGCTCAGGGAAGTTCAGGATGTCCACCGCCGGCCTCGCTCCGTTCGCGTCCTTCGTGCCTGTGGGTCCTGACCGTCGATGTCTGCTACCTCCCGGGCACAGAGGCTGCTTCCTCGTGATCGGCCAGGTCATGATCGCCCTCGACGCTTAGGGTCGCCGCCGGGTCGCAGATCGTTACGAGATGCAGTGCGGGGTCCCGTCTCACTACTCTCAGGAGGATCAGTCGGCAGTGCGACCGCTTCCGGTCTTCTACCGCACCTCTCCTACGGATCGATCTCGCACCTGCGCCATCGCCGCGGTCCTGGCCTGCACTTGGCGTGAGCGGGCGGTGTCAACCCGGAACCCCCGATCCCGCTGCTGGGCCACGCTCCCGACCTGCCGGATCCTGCTCGTTGTTACCACCGGCGGGATCGGGGCGCGCAGCGGGGTTGACGTCGTTCGGGCACGCTAAGACGATCTGCGGCCAGCGGGGATGACCCTCCCCGTCTCAACTTCCCCTTGCCGGCGCATGGCCGGCGGCCCTCAGGCGCGCGGCCGCCCGGGAGCGAAGCGGGAGGTAGCGGTCGCGCATGCCGTCCGGCGCAGTCCGGCCCGTCCCCGGCAGGGGACGGCTTGAAGACGTATAGAAAGTTCTCACCACCCGCTACGTACCTGCTACGTGCCCACCTCTGCGCTGCGCGCCCTGCGTCCGGATACCACGCCCGGTTTGTGCTCAGCTGCATTGTTAGCCCGCTGGTAGACTTCGTGAGTGACCGGCTCTTCTCAGCCAGAGGCTCACCGAACTGTCCGCCATGGTGAGCGGACGATTTATGACGATGAGTGGATTCGACTTACGCTGGTCGACATTGAACCTCCGGATGGTCGACGTTTCGAGCACCACGTCGTGCATATGAAGCCCGTCGCGATAGCCGTGCTGGTCAACGAGAACGACGAGGTGTTGATGCTTCGTCGTCACCGCTTCGCTGTCGATGAGTGGGGATACGAGCTACTCGGCGGCCTTGTGGAGCCAGGGGAGTCTCCGGCTGCGACTGCGGCACGGGAGGCCAGGGAAGAGAGCGGCTGGCAACCGCACGGTGAACCGGAACACCTGATCGATTTCCAGCCGATACCCGGGATGGTGAACGAGCGTATCGACATCTTCCTGTGGCGGTCGTTCGAGAAGATCGGGGAGCCGACAGACGCCGAGGAAGCCGGCGAGATGCGATGGGTACCCCTCGCCGACGTCCCTCGCCTCATCGCCGATCGTGACGTCCTGGGTGCTGGGACGCTTGTCGCGCTCCTCCAGCTGCTGGCTGTCAGCCGTGGGATCGAGTTCAGGCCGTCTTCCGCATGACGACCTCGATGCGCTTGAGCTGACGGACCGACCCCGTCTGCCTCGCCAACGTTCGCGCCTGCTGCGCATGACGTAGCGACGCAGCACGGTCACCGCGCATCGCCAGTGACTGGGCGATATCGCAATGCAGGGATGCTGCCGCTCGAACGAAGGTGCTGGGCGTGCCCTCCAGCGCAACCAGCAATGACTCCAGGGCGGTGGAGTCGCCAAGTTTGGCCAGGACGTTGCCTCGCCATCGCTCCAGATGCCATTCGTCGAGCGAGACATACGGTGTCTCGGCGTTGTCCGTGTCGCTGGGTAGCGTCTTCGTCGCAGCATCCAGAGCCGCTCGGCATTTCAGCCCGTCGCCGAGCGCCGCATGGACCTCGGCTTCAGCTGCGTGCAACCACGCGCGGAGCAGCTGCGGGACACGAGTTCCCGCGACGTCACGTGCTGCCTCGATCAGCTGGAGCGCATCGGCCGGCCGGTCAAGGTCGAGCAGCCCGTAGGCCTGCTCCCCCATCGCATGTGCGAGCAGCTGCGGTTGCTCGGATTCCAGCCCTGCCGTCCGGGCGAGGTTGTGCAGTTGCCAGGCTCCCTGCACCTGTCCCGCGTTGAGTACCTGCCAGGCATTCAACGCTGCCGCGTCGGACAGCACCGCCGCCAGCGCGCTGCGGATCCCACCGGCAAAGACGTGCGCCATCAGGTCCTGCACGGTGTTGACCAGGTGACGGGTCGGCTCGATGACAGCCGGAGAGCCCAGCTGGCGATCGAGCGCCCTAAGCCCGTCCACCTGCCGCTGAAGATCCTCGACCGTGGCCGGCGTGACTGCCGATGCTTGGGACAGCATCGCGCCCAGGTCCACGGCAGGAGCCAGAGCTACCGCCGGCTGGTCGTCGGGGAAGCCGAGCTCGTCCGCGGTGCGCCCGAACAGGTCGCACAGCAACGGCTTGTAATGCCCGGGCTTCCGCCGCCCGCGCTCCATGTCCGAGATCATCTGCCGCAGACTCGCGCGACTCACGCTGAGCGCTGCCCCACGGCTCTCGGCCAACCGCAACAGACGGATCGCTGTCTGCTCCAGCGTCCACCCTTGAGCGTCGCGTGCATCCCGAAGCGCGGATGTCATAGCGTCGATCCCCCCGCGTGACGATTCCGTACTGCTCATTATGCCTGGTCAACCGTGTAAACGACACCGTAAACGCGAACTTGTTTACAACCGTGAATTTACGCCGCTGCTTCCCCTTGATGTCCTAGATGAGCACGCCCGTCCGGGCGCGCATCACCTGCAAGTTGATCCGCAAGGGGAGCACAGCAGTCATGGATCTCATCATTGACACGTCCGCGACGAAGTTTCAGGTGAGCGGTGAGTTCGAGCCGCGTCTGGACAAGGACCGTGTGCAGCGTCGGGACAAGAGTGGTGGTACGAACCTGCCTCTGTGGGCCGTGAAGCTCGTGGCCTGGACTGACGGGGACGCGGAGACGATTCTGGTCACGGTGGCGATCGCTGATCCGCCCAGGATGAGCCAGGGTCAGTTCGTGTCGGTCGACCGTCTGCAGGCGATGCCGTGGGTGCAGAACGGCAACTCTCGGGTGGCGTTTCGTGCCAATTCCGTTGTTCCGCTGCCGAACGGGGCTCCGGCCCCGAAGCCGGCCAACTAGCCGCGACCAGCCCGATTCAATTCGGAGAGAGGTAGGTCGTGATGGTCGAGACCAACGGCAACGCCGTGGTGATTCCGGAGCAGTCGATTGTGCGGGAGCCGTATCGGCCCCCGGCCAGCACCGACAAGGTGCGGGAGACGATCTGGCGCTCGTTGAGCGGGATCGTGTCTGAGTCGCTGTATCAGGCCGGCAACTTCGTCGAGCTGGCGCAGGACTACGACCGCGACAAGGGGACGGCAGTCCGCTACGGGCACCTGGTCGATGCGACCGAGTGCCTGGAGATCGCGATGACCCATCTGGGTCAGCTCAAGTCGGCGGTGTCCTACCGCCTGAGGATCGAGGACGAGCAGAACACCGGCACGCCCGGCTTCTGATCCTCGACCCGCTGAGTAGCAGGGGTGGACACGGGACCGCCCGGTTCACAGGCCGTTTTGTGCGGCCCCGCGTCCACCTCTGTGCATCTCACCACAACCGTTTGAGTGTGAGAGGAACCCCACGTCATGGCACGCACTCGTACCCACGGCCGCACTCGGGGCCGACTGGGCTTCGGTCGCCGTTCCGGCCGCACCACCCCCGGCATGGGGGCGGTCGAGTTCTTCACCCGACCCGAACAGAACGTCGTCCTGCAGGTTCTCGGGTTCATCGTCCGCATCCGTGCGGAACTGCTGGTTGCCACCATCATCGTGGTGGTCTTCGTCCAGCTCCGGGACCTGTTCACCCCGGATGACCCCGCCTCCGCCGGAGGCGTCGACACCACCGACCCCACAAGCGTCACCGACGGCTCTGGGTCTCTGGATGGTGGCTCGTGGGCCGTCATCACGATGGTGGCGTTAGCGCTGCTGACGCTGGCCATTCCGGTCTCTCGCCGGTATCTGGTTCGCCGAGGGTGGTGTGTAACCACACGGCACCGGATGCGGTCCTGCTTTGCGCAGACCCGCACGATGACCCACCACGGCCGTATGCCGTTTCTGTGGTGGTCCCGGCCCTCCCCCGTGGGGGAACGGGTCCGAGTGTGGCTTCCGGCCGGCTTGTCGGTCAAGGACCTCGAACGCGTCACCGCCGAACTCGCTACCGCTTGCTGGGCCCGGGAGGTCCGCGTCACCGGCTCCCGTAGCCAAGCCGCCTCCGTGGTGGTCGAGGTGGTCCGCCGCGACCCGCTCGCCTCGAGCACCGTGCTCACACCTGCCGTCATCAACGACCTCGACACCGACAAGGTCGACGGCGACGACAACGAGGGCGTGATCACGCCCCTCCCGGACCGGGCCAGCCTCCGACCCGTTCCACCTGCGGACCCGCACTCAGCACCTGCTGCCGGCGGTCCCCGCTCTACCCGCAAGACGCCGGCCACCGTGCCAGCACGCACCAACGGCGCCAGCACGAGTGGCACCCCTGATGACTCCGATGACCCGGTGACCGGGTTCGGAGGGGTGGACGTCAGCGACTACGTCTGACCACCGCTGATGTGTCCACATGCGACGAAGGACGGATGCGAGATCCACTGCGCCGGTTACCCGGTCTGCGCTCGCATCCCCCTCGCCGCACCAACCCTGAGGAGAACCACCACGACACAAGGAACCGATCAACGATGACCAGCAACCACCGCCGCACGCGCACTCGCCGCCCCGGCTCACCCGCACGCCCTACCCGTTCGATCTATGACCCGATCCACTTCGGGATCGACGAGAACGGCATCCCGGTCGAGGTGACCCTGATGTACCGCAACCTGCTCTGCGGTGGGGAACCCGGCTCCGGCAAGTCCTCCCTGCTGAACACGATCATCGCCCACGCCGCACTCAGCACGGACTGCCGGTTGTGGCTGCTCGACGGGAAGATCGTCGAACTCGGGCTCTGGCGCCCGGTCGCCGACATCTTCGTCGGCAACACCATCGCTCACGCTCTCGAACGCCTGCGGGAGCTGCAGGCTGAGATGGACATCCGCTACCGGCTGCTCGACGCCGCCGGACGCCGCAAGATCCTGCGCACCGACGGCCTGGACGTCATCTTGTGCGTCATCGACGAACTCGCCTACTACTCGGTCACCATCGGCTCCAAGGACGAGCAGGACGAGTTCCGCAACCTCGTGCGTGACCTCGTCGCCCGGGGACGGGCCGCCGGCATCATCGTCATCGCCGCCACCCAACGCCCCTCCGCCGACATCATCCCCACCAGCCTGCGGGACTTGTTCGGGTTCCGCGTCGCCTTCCGCTGCACCACCGACTCCAGCTCCGACATTGTGCTGTCGGTCGGCTGGGCCAAAGAGGGTTACTCCGCCCGCACTATCCGACCCGAAGACCTCGGGGTCGGCTGGTTACTCGCCGAAGGCGGCATCCCGCGCCGGTTCAAAGCGGCTTATCTGAATGACGCGCAGATCCGCGCGATCATCGCTGCCGCGCAGATGATCCGGCAGAACGAGTCCGATTCCGGACCCGCCGCATAACCCAGTTCATCCCTGCACTACCCGGATCGGAATAGCCGCCGCTATTCCGTGCACAGGAGGAGTCTGCCCCATGAACGCCAAACACCTCACCATCACCGCGGCCGCCCTCAGCACGCTGGTCGTGCTCGGAGTCGCATCCTCCGCCTCACCGGAGTTCAAGCACCACGCCACCACCGTCTGCGTCGTCCTGCTCGGACTGATCAGCCTCTCGGGGATCGCCGCCGCCCTGGTCCTGGGACGCACCGAACCCAACCCGAAGGCGCCCGCTGAGCGGGCCTCTGCCGCTCGCACCACCACCCGCAGCGGTCAGTACATCGGGGCCCACCGGTGAGCGCCCCGACCGTCAAGCCCGGCTTGACACCCCACGGACGCACACACATGGGTCCAGGTCAACGGCCCCGACGGCGTCGGAGCGTGGTGGAGAACGACGACTACGCCGCCTTCACCCGCCGCATCCTCGCCGCCCACGGCCGCCGCATCGCCCGCCGCGACATCGAAGGACTCACCACCCTCGCCGCACTCGCCGACGACATCGACCACGCCTTGACCACTGCGGTCACCGGGCTCCGAGAGGCCGGCTACTCCTGGGCC
The DNA here is from genome assembly GCF_039534065.1 of Pseudonocardia yunnanensis. Taxonomy (NCBI): domain Bacteria; kingdom Bacillati; phylum Actinomycetota; class Actinomycetes; order Pseudonocardiales; family Pseudonocardiaceae; genus Pseudonocardia; species Pseudonocardia yunnanensis. The sequence continues at coordinate 480,384 of NZ_BAAAUS010000001.1, forward strand.
GAGATCGGCGAACGCCTCGGCATCTCCCGCCAAGCCGCCCAGCAACGATTCGGAGTGAACCGATGAGCATCCAGCGCGTGAACTGCTTCGTCGTCACCTGCGACATGTGCCGCACCATCTTCGATGAGGCCGGCGACCACGTCATCCATTTCGACACCGACCTTGAAGCGGCCGATTACGTTGCCGACTACGGCTGGGCCATCACCGCCACCGGTAGCCCGATCTGCAACCGCTGTGCGGTCGCCCTGCTCTGCCACCGTGACGAGCACGCATTCAGCGACTGGATTCCCTGCTACTGCCGGGGACGCATCCCGGATCACGCCCTGTTCGGGTGCGGGCTGTTCCGCTACTGCCACCGAGACGGCTGCGAACACACCGACACCACCACCCTCGCGCACCTACCGACAACAGATGAGCCATCCATCGGTTGTTGACGGCGACTCCTCCCCCCGGCCCACCTCCGCCCCATCGGCAGTGAGGGATTCCGGGGGAAGGCGTGACCGCCAACCACCACCCACGACGGGAGACCTGCGATGACCACCACGACGCTCGACCACCCCACCACCACCGTCCCGAACGCTCGGACCGAACCGGTGTTCCTGCGTGCGGAGGGCTACACCCTCACCGCCCGCCAGCTCGTGTTCGCCCTCGCCGCGCACCTGGCCCGCTACGGCGACACCCTCCACGTCACCGTCGTCGACCCGCTCCATGCAGTCGATGCCCACATGCGGTTCGACGGCGGAGACCTCACCAGTTGGACCGCATCCCGCACACCCGCCGACGTCGCCACCGTCCTGGCCCGCGCCGAGCAGATCGCCCGCGACTACTTCGGCAGCGACTTCCCGGCCATCCCCTGGTAGCCGCCCATGACGACGACGGATCTCTCCCTGCATGAACGCAAGCTGCTGCGCCGAGCCGGCTCCCCCGACCTCGGCCGCTGGCTCGCCCACACCGCCCCCACCCGCGGCTGCGTCCGACCCGTCCGGCTGACCGGCTCGGTCCACACGGTCGAACAGTCCACCGGCGCCATCCTGCAAACCCGCCACACCACCGACATGCCCGACGGCGTCCTCTACGTCCCCTGCGGCGATCGCCGCGCCTCGGTCTGCCCACCCTGTGCCGAGACCTACCGCGCCGACACCTACCAACTCATCAAAGCCGGCCTCGTCGGCGGCAAAGGCATCCCCGACTCCGTCGGCGGCCACCCGGCGGTGTTCGCCACCCTCACCGCCCCGTCCTTCGGACCGGTCCACACCCGCGTGGTCAACCCCCGCACCGGGAAGATCCGACCCTGCCGCATGCGCCGCGACCTCACACCCTGCCCCCACGGCAAGTTGTTGGCCTGCACGCAGCGGCACACCGAGAACGCCCCGTGCCTCGGACGGCCGATCTGCCTGGACTGCTACGACCACGCCCACCACGTCGTCTGGAACGGCTGGGCCGGCGAACTCTGGCGCCGCACCACCATCACCCTCACCCGCGCACTCCGACCCCTCGAACGCACCCACGGCGTCAAGCTCCGGGTCTCCTACGGCAAGGTCGCCGAATACCAACGCCGCGGCGTCGTGCACTTCCACGCCCTCATCCGCCTCGACCGCCTCGACCCCGACGACCGCGATGCCATACTCGCCCCACCCGCCGCCATTTCGGCTGCTGATCTCGCCGAGCTCGTCGCCGGCGCCATCACCGCCACCGGCTTCCAGACACCCGAGTACGCCGACACCGGCCACACCTGGCCCATGCAGTGGGGCTCCCAGCTCGACGTCCGCCCGGTGAACAATCTCGGTACCGGTGAACTCACCTCCGAAGCGGTCGCCGCCTACCTGGCGAAGTACGCGACCAAAGCCACCGAGGCCACCGGCCTGCCCGTCACCGGCCGGATGACCGGCGAAGCCGCCGAGCACTACAGCGACCCGAACAGCCACCTCGGCCGCCTGGTCGCCTACGCCTGGCAACTCGGCACCCGCCCGCAGGACTGGGATACCGACGAACTCAAAGCCGAGTGGCACGACACCTACGGCCGGCTCCGCCGCTGGACCCACATGCTCGGCTTCGGCGGCCACTTCGCCACCAAGAGCCGGCGCTACTCCACGACCCACAAGGTCCTGCGCGCGGCACGGCGTGTTTGGCACCGGACCCAGCGCACTGACTGGCGCTACCGCCACGGAGAGGCCGGCCACCTCGAGGACGACGACACGACGCTGATCGTCTGCGACCTGACCTTGGCCGGGATCGGCTGGAACACCACCGGTGATGCCCAGCTCGCTGCCGACGCCGCAGCACGTGCTCGCGAGCACCACCAGCTCACCAAGCAGGAACGCACCACCGCTTGATCAGCTTTGTCCACTACTGACGAGAGGAATTGATGTGCTGACGAAGGAACGGCTTTGGAGTGTGCGCGACGTGTCGGAGTACCTCGGCGTACCGGTGCAGACGCTCTACACCTGGCGGTCGCAGGGGTACGGGCCAGCGGGGAAGCGGGTTGGCCGCTACGTGCGATATCGGCCAGAGGACGTCCGTCGTTGGTTCGAGTCACTTCAAGACTGAGCGATGGGACGACCACCGCTGCCCATCGGCACCTACGGCCAGATCGTGACGCGACAGGTCGGAGGCAGCTGGACGGCACGGGCCCGCTTCCGCGACAACGACGGTCGCACCCGGCTCGTCGAGCGACGTGGAAGCTCAAAGGCAGCTGCAGTACGCGGGCTGAAGCAGGCAATGCGTGATCGGGCAGGCCCTGCTTCGGGAACCGTCACCGGCGATACCCGCATCAAGGTCATCGCCGAGCTATACCTCACCGAGGTCCAGCGCCGCCGACGCGGCACGACCTACGACACGTACGCACTCCACATGCGCAACCACGTGCTCCCGGCCTTCGGCGAGATGCGTGCTCGGGAGGTCACGGTTGCTCGGGTGGACGCCTTCCTCCGGAGCTGCGAGGAGCGCTTGAAGCCGAACACCGTGCGGAGCATTCGAACCGTCGTCTCGGGAGTCCTGGCTTACGCCGCTCGCCTTGGGGCAATTCCTACGAACCCAACTCGCGATGCCGCCCCCGTCGAGGGTCGAATGAAGGAGATCCGCGCCCTCACCGCAGATGAACGCAGGGAACTGCTGCAAAAGTTGGACTCCGACGACGTAGCAGAAAGCCACGATATCCCGGACCTCGTGGTGTTCCTACTCGCGACTGGTTGCAGGATCGGCGAAGCCATTGCAGCACGTGTCGGAGCGGTGAACTGGATGGACGGAACGATCGCCATCGAAGCGAATCTGGTACGGATTCGAAACGTCGGGCTTGTCCGCCACACAGGAAAAACGTTCTCCGCGCGCCGAGTCCTGCCGCTGCCTGAATTCCTTCTGGCTCTCATGGCCGAACGGGGTTTGCAACAGGCCGATCCCGAAGCGTTGATCTTCCCGAACACCGAAGGAGGGTTTCGCGACCCCCACAACACCGGCGCGCGACTTCGCGATGCGGTGAGGCGAGCTGGCTACGGGTGGGTGACCTCGCACGTGTTCCGCAAGACTGCGATCACGGTGCTCGACCAGGCTGGGCTCAGTGCACGAGCGATCGCTGGCCACAGCGGTCACTCCCGGCCGTCGATCACCCAGGACGTGTACATGGACCGACGCGCTGAGGGGCGGCAGGCCGCGGATGCCCTGGACGCCGCGATGGGTTTGTTGCGAAACCGGGTTTCCGGTGAGTAAGCGGTGAGCGTGATCTTGAAGTGGACCGGGGCCAACCGCCCTACCTGCGAAGACAGTGGGGCGGGTGGGGCTCGAACCCACGACCTGACGGATTATGAGTCCGCTGCTCTGACCAACTGAGCTACCGCCCCGTACAGGCGAGGTTAGCGCGTGGCTACCTGGGCTGGTCACATCTGCCCCCGGGACACGCATGGCCCGGCGGCGATCCGCGAGCACGACGGCCCAGCGCTGCGTCTACTCGCATGCTCCGCTACGACACCGCAACGCTCGCCGTTCGGTAGGTGTCACCGGGCATCGGCCGCCGCAGCCGCCAGGTGATGGCGATCGGTCGCTCGCCCCGGTGCTCAACGTGATCGCCTTGGCCGAGGCAGAGGAAGGGTGCGGGGCCGAGGTCGTCGGTGGGCGTCTCCCTCACGAACAGCGCGACGTGTGTGCCCTGCTCCTGGTGGTGGAGGTAGCGCTGCCCCACCGCCGAGGCCACCGTCGTGCTGTTCTGCGACTCCCAATGGAAGAGGTCGGGGCTGATCGCGTAGTCGCGGTACATCGTCGTGGGCGAGAAGTCGCGTTCGGTCTTGCGGAGGTTGACCAGCAGCGCGTCGGTCCTCGCTTCCGGCGCCCAGGCGACGCCCTGCGCGTGCCCGTGCGCCTTCCGGGACATCGACGCCCAGTCGAGCGCGGCGAGGATCTCCTCACGGCGGTAGTGGGCGTGGCTGAGGAGCGGTACGTGCTGCAGCCCCTCGCCGAGGCTCCGCGGAACGTGACGGGCGCGGTCGAGGCCGAGGGCGACCAGCTCGCGGATCTCGGCGCAGACGGCCGGGTGCTGGCGCAGGTGGTCGAGGCCGGCCTGGTAGGAGGGGTGGCCGCCGCGGTCGGGCCACAGCAGGAAGAACAGCATGCGCGCCAGGCGCTGGTCGCGCTCCGTGAGGCTCGCGTACGTCGGACCGCTCGGCTCCGCGAGGCGCGCATATACGTCGGCGCGTTCCGGATCGTCGACGTGAGCGAAGGCGACGGCCCGCTTCAGGAGGTCCGTCTCGTCGGGGCCGGCTGGCAGCGTCGGCAAGCCCGCCTCGCGGCGCAGCGCCGTCCACGAGCCGGACTGCTTGTAGATGTCGGGGAGCTCACGCCCGGACTCGTCGAGGTACTGGGCGAGCGAACGGTCGCCGTGCGAACGGATGTCGCTGATGAGGTCACGTCGGGTCAATCGCAGCTGCTGACGCACGTTGTCCAGGACGATGCGCTGCGCCACTCGGTCGAGGACGAGCTGGGAACCGGACGGGAGGAACGGGAAGCCGCGCTCGATGTCGCTGATCAAGGCCTTGCGGCTGCTGCCAGTCAGCGCCCGGTATCGGACGTCGAAGCGGAACTCGCGCCGATGCTGGCCGATGAAGTCGAGGGCGGTCAGCACCGCCTTGCCGGGCGCGCGGCGCAGGCCGCGGCCGAGCTGCTGGAGAAAGACCGTTGCGCTCTGGGTTGGGCGCAGGAACAGGACCGTGTCGACCTGAGGAAGGTCGAGTCCCTCGTTGAACAGGTCCGCGGCGAAGAGGCAGTTGACCTCCAAGCTGGAGAGCTTCCGCAGTGCATCGGCCCGGTCGGCCGAAGCCGTGTCACCCGAGACGGCAAGGCTCGGGATGCCGGCACGCGTGAACACCTCCGCCATGTAGCGCGCGTGGCCAACAGACACGCAGAAGCCCAACGCTCGCATGCGTCGGACATCAGTGACCTTGTCCGTTGTCTCGCGGACCACCTTCGCCGCGCGCGCATCGTTGCCGGTGTAGATCTTGTCGAGCGCGCCGACGTCGTACGCGCCGCGCTTCCACTCGATGCCCTGGAGATCGACATCATCGGCCACGCCGAAGTAGTGGAACGGCACCAAAAGATCCGCGCTCAGCGCATCCCAGAGCCTCAGCTCGTACGCCGTCCGCCCGCCGAACTGCTCGCGGACGTCAATGCCGTCGCCGCGCTCCGGGGTTGCCGTCAACCCAAGGAGTTCTCGAGGCTTGAGGTGGTCGAGCAAGCGTCGGTAGGTCGCTGCCTGCGCGTGGTGGAACTCGTCGACGACCACCACGTCGAAGTGATCAGACGGAAGCCGCTCCGCGCCGTACGCCGCCAGGGACTGCACGCTCGCAAACACGTGATCCCAACGCTCCGGCCGCTCGCCCCCGACGTAGGTCTCGCCAAAAGCTCCGTCGGCGAGCACCTCGCGGTAGGTGCGCCGCGCCTGTTCCAGGATCTCTCGTCGGTGCGCGACGAACAGCAGCCGGTCGCCCGGCAGAACCTTGCGAAGCCGTGCGTAGTCGAGTGCCGCAACCACAGTCTTCCCCGTGCCGGTTGCCGCGATGACGAGGTTTCGGTGGCGGTCGTGAACCGTCCGCTCGGTCTCGAGTGCCTCCAGGATCGCGTCCTGATGTGGGTACGGCCGGACCTCTAGGCCGGAGACGAGCGATCCCGTAGTGGTGAACCGGTCGCGGCCCAGCGCTTGGCGCAGCCGCTCCGCGTCCTCGGCGTTTTCAGGGTCGTAGTCGACGAAGGACGGGTTCGCCCAATAGCTGTCGAACGTGCCAGCGAACTTTCGCAGCAGGTCTGGCGTAGCAACTGACGAGAGCCGCACGTTCCACTCGAGCCCGTCGACCAACGCGGAGCGCGAGAGGTTGCTGCTCCCGACGAACGCCGTGTCGAAGCCCGAGTTGCGGTGAAACAGCCAGGCCTTGGCGTGCAGGCGGGTCGACTGGCTCTCGTAGCTGATCTTGACCTTCGCCCCGAATCGGCGCACGAGCGCATCGACAGCACGTTGTTCGGTGGCCCCGACATAGGTCGTGGTGATCACCCGGAAGAGAATGCCGCGCCGCTGGAGCAGGTCGAGCTGCTCCTCGAGTACACGAATCCCGTGCCAGCGGATGAACGCGCAGAGCAGATCGACTCGATCCGCAGAGCCGAGCTCGGCTCGGAGCTCGGCGCCAAGCGACGGTTCTTCCGGAGCGTTCGTGAGTAGCGCTGCCGATGACAGCGGCGTGACCGGGCGCTCCAGCTTGTGCACGCCCGGCGCCGTCTCCCGAGTGAGCACCACCAACTGCTCGGCGACGTCTACAAGCTGCTCGTCGGACGCAGCCACGCGCATCAGGAGTTCGTTGACGAGCGCTACGCGTCGCGCCGGATCCCCTTCCGCAGTCAGCGCCCGTTCCACCGCGGTCGCGACGTGCCGCGCGAGCACATGGGGCTCGTCCGCGTTCTCGAGCGTCGCGAAGCGCGGCGTGAGGTCCGTGAGCTGGTCGAGAGCCTCGTTCAGCCGGGCGGTCCGCAGGGACTCATACACACCCTCGGGGAGCGATTGCGTCAACGCGGTGAGCCTTTCGATCAACGTGAGAGAGCGGCTCACCGTGCCACATCAGTCACAGCGTGCATTCAGCGGCCGATCAGCTCCTCGATCACCGCCTTCTCCCCCGGCGTGACGACGGACGGCCGCTTATCTGTGGCACGCACAGAACCTCCATCCCGCGGTCCGAGGATCAGCCCGAGGCACTGCGGGCGGGAGCAACGTCATCTCCAGCCCCGCACGCGGCCTCGAGAGATCCCGTTCGGCGACGCCGGTGGTCCGTCCGACCATCCAGATCCTCGGCTCCGGAACCGAAGCCGAAGCACAGCGACCTGCGCCGCCCTCACCAAATCAACGCGGTGAGTCGGGTCGAGCCACCACTTGCGCGGGTTTACGCCCGCCCCGTCACCGCATCCCCCGCCGTCCGGGACAGGAGAACACCCTCGATCGCCGGCCACACCAGCACCACCGCAAGCAGGACGAACGCCACCCGATACGGCCCGGCCGCGCCTTGGAACGGCCCGACAGCCTGGCCGACGCGCACGAGCAAAGCCCCGACCGCGACCCCAAGACCCGCACCAAGTTCCTGCAACGTCGACATCAGCGTGTTGGCGTGCGTCATCTGGACGGGCTCGACGTCGGCGTAGGCGACGCTGTTATAGGCGGTGAAGCCGATCGACCGGAAGATACCGCTCAATGCCAGCAGGCCCAGCAACAGGGGCAACGGCGTCGTCGCTTCCAGGGAGGCGATCCCCACCAGGCAGGCGGCAGAGGCGGCGATCGAGCCGAGCAGCACCGTGCGGATCCCGAGGGCACGCATCAGGGGGGTGGTCACCGGTTTGATCCCCACGTTCCCCAGGAACAGTGCGATCACGACGGCACCGGCCTCGGCGGCCGTCCAACCGAACCCGAGCTGGAAGAACAGCGGGAGCAGGAAGGGGATGGCGGTGATCACCGCGCGGAAGATCGACCCGCCGAACGCCGTCACGCGGAAGGTGCGGATGCGGAGGGTTCGCAGGTCCACAAGCGGCCGCGGGCTCCGAAGGAGGTGAAGCACCGCCGCACCGAGCAGGACGGCGGCGAGGACGAGACCGGTCCCCGCGACGGCCCATCGCGGCTCGCCCGCCCCCAGACTCTCCATCCCGACCACCAGCGCGGCAACGCCGAGGGCAGTCAGGGTGAAGCCGCGTCTGTCCAAACGACCGGCGTCCTCGGCGCGGAGGTCGGGCACCAGGCGCCGGGCGAGCAGCAGCGCGGCCAGCCCGAGCGGGATGTTGATCACGAAGATCCACCGCCATGAGGCGTACTCGCTCAGCACGCCACCCAGCACCGGGGAGATCACGGGCGCCGCGAGGGCGGGCCAGGTGAGGTAGGCGATGGCGCGGACGAGGTCGGGCTTGGCGGTCGTCCGCAGCACGACGAGGCGCCCGACCGGCACCATCATCGCGCCGCCTGCCCCTTGCAGCACCCGTGTCGCGGTCAGCATCGGCAAGTTCGTGGCCAGCGCGCACCCGGCCGAGGCGACCGTGAACATCACCAGCGCCGCCATGAACACGCGTCGGGCTCCGAAGCGGTCGGCCAGCCAACCACTGATCGGGATGAGCACGGCCAGTGTCAGGACGTACGCGGTGATCGCGACATTGATGTCGACCGGGCCGACGCCGAAGTCGGCGGCGATGTGGGGCGCGGCCGGGGCGATGATCGTGCCGTCGAGGATCTCCATGAAGAACGCGCCGGCGATGAGAAGGGCCAGGCCCCGGTTCAGACCTGCACCTTTGCTCACCCGATCACCGTAAACAGGCGCACACCGACGACAGATGTGAGATCAGCGACGTTGGCGCCAAGCACCGTGCAACGGGACCTTGACGTTGCACTGCCGGCACTGCCAATACAGCAGCGGGGCGGCTTTGCTCCAGCGCCGTCGCACCTCCATGGGCCGACGGCACCCCGAACAGTGCTGGGGAGTCCCGATCTCGTCGACCCGCAGTTCGGTGAGCAGGCGGGAGGCGAACGCGCGGCCTTCCATCGTGATCATCGATTCGCGCGACCTCCCCGGACTGTTGGACAGGACGTTCAGGCTGCCCAGGAGCACAACCTGCCCGTCGATGACGACGATCTTGCGGTGCTCCAGATCCGAACGGATCACCGTCGCCCCCGACTCGACGAGCGTGGGGAGCTGGCGCTGGGCCCAGTCCTTCGCCATGAGGCGGTCCTCGTCAGGGCGGATGAACACCCGGACGTCCACGCCGCGCTCGACGGCCGCGCGAATCAACGGCACCACCTCCCGGGCCCGATTGGCGATCCACGGCGACCACATCCACACCGACTGCCGCGCCGCCTTCAGGCGTTGTTCGAGCTCACGGCCGAACGCGTGCTCGTCGTGAACGTCGGTCACCGTCACCAGTTGCTGCAGCAGCCGGGACACCTGGACGAACGTCTCGTCCACGACATCGGGCGCCGGTTCGTCCAGCCCGAGCATCGCCGCGGCGCTCCACCGCCGGATCTCTCCGCTGTCGATACCCTCTCGCAGCTCACGGAACGGCCCGGTGCCCGCGCCCGGAAGGCCCCGCCCGTCGCCGATCAGGTAGAGGCGGCGGCGTGCCCGCGTGATCCCGACGCCGAAGACCTTCAGGCCGTCGTACTCCCACGGATCGTCGCCGCGTTTGCCGCGAGCCACCCAGCCGCGCCCGTCGTCGACGAGGTCGAACACGAGCGTGGGGTACTCGCGTCCCTGGAAGGAGTGCACCGTCCCGACGGCCGTGCCGGCAATCATGTCGCGGTCGCGCAGTGCGGCGAGCGTGGCCTCGGACTGCACGTTGTACGGGGTCACGACGCCGACCGGTCCGTCCGGAGCGTGCAACTCCGCCAGCGCCCGCGACAGCACGACCCCTGCCGTCCACCATCTGCCCCGCACGCTCCCGGCGCGGATGGGAGCGAGATCGGGCACCGTCGAGACGTCGACCAGCACGATCTCCGTCTGCGGTCGAGCGGTGATCCCAGGCAGCTCGCGCGCGTCGCGCAGGACGTCGTAGATCACGCTGTTGGCGAGCCGGCGCAGCTCGGGGCCGAACCGGAACTGGTGGGTGAGCGCCACGCACCGGGCGTCCGTGTCAGCCGGGGTGTGGATGCCCACGTGCTTGAAGCAGGTGGCCAGGATCCACTTCTCGACGACAGGGCTCGGGTCGTGCCGGATCCCGTCGAGAACCGGCCCGAGCTGCAGGAAGTCGCCGAAGAGGACGGCGGTCGTCCTTGCGCGGCACAACGCGAGCAGCACCTCGGCCAGTGCCGCAGCGCCGGCCTCGTCGACGAGGACGACGTCGAAGGTCGCCGTCGCGATCGCGGGGTGCATGCGGGACCGTGCGAGGGTCGTCGCGACGACCTGTGCCTCGCGGACGATCTCCGCTTCCGCGTCGGCGCGCAGCCTCCGGACCCGGCCGACCAACGTTCGGAGCTTCGCCTCGAGCGCGCCCCGCTGTCCGGCTGCCCGGTGTTGTTGGGCTGTCAGATCCTGAAACCGCTGGTAGTGGGCCGGAAGATCGAGCTGCGCGCACCGCTCGACGAGACGCCGATCGTCGTCGCTGAGGGCGGAGTGATCCTGCGCCGTGCCTCGCAGACCGTCGAGCTCATGTCGGGCACGGTGGAGCTCCTCGACTGCCGCGGCCGCCTCAGCCTGAGCGCGCGCGACGCGGTCGTCGGCCGCATCGAGGTCGGCCGCCGAGACGCTGCCCATGATCCGGCGGGCCGTGAACTGCAACGCCAACAGTCCCCTCCGACGGCCGACCGCCTCCGCGATGAAGCGGTCGTACTTGGCTACCGCGTGAGCGTGCTGACGGTGATGGCGTCGGCGCGCGATGTAGCCGGCGGACGGCGACGGCCCGAGATCGAAGGCGTCGCGTTCGAGCTGGACGATCCGCTGCTCCTGGTCGAGGCGAGCGAGCTCGTCCGCGGCCTTCGCGTGCTGGACGAGGGCCCGACGCGCCGGGTCGAGCGCGACGTGCGCGGCCTTCGCTTCAAGCAGCGCGGCACGGGCCGCCGCGTCCGCTGCCTCCGCGCTCTCGACCGCAGCCTCTGCAGCGCGCACTCCGGAACGCCGCTCGTCAGCCTCCCGCTCAGCTGCAACTCGCGCGGCGGCGGCTCGGTAGGCCCGGTCGTCGTAATCGGCCAACTCGGCGCGCAGGCCCTCGATCTCCGCATCGAGGTCGTCCATCTGCCGCAGCTGCGCAGCCACGCGTTCACGTGCCTCGTCGGCCTCGTGGGACGCCCTCGCGGCGAGACGTTCCAACTGCACGTCCGGATCGGCGGCGATCTCCTTCAGGTGCGCCGGGCCGACGCGCACCGCCACGCCCGGCCGGTGCGGCAACCCGGGCAGCGCGGCGTGCAGCGCGTTGTCGACCGCGACATTGGCCGTGGACACCAGCAGCACACGCTTCCCGCGACTGACCAACTCCTCGATCGCACGGGCGAGCACCAGCGTCTTGCCCGTGCCCGGCGGCCCCCAGACGAGCCGAACCCCGGGGCTGAGACAGGCCCGGAACGCCTCAGCCTGGGCTGCGAGAAGCCCGACGGGCTCCGCCGACGACGTCACGTGCCCGCCGAGCCGCTTCTCCACCAGTGCCTGCGCCAGGGGTGCGGAACCCGCGTGCCGCAAGCCGTCGCGCAGCTTCTCCAGCAGGAACCGCGGCGACATCGAACGGGCCCACAGGTAGCGGCAGTACGCCGGCAGGCCCCGCGGTTCGCGCAACATCAGCACGCCGTCGACGTTGCGAAGCTCCTCGACCGGATACGCGGGCTCGTGCTCGGGGCCGCGCTCGCCGGCGAAGCACGGCTCCCCCAGCGCGTCAGGGTTGGTCCGGCTCGCGCGGAGGTCGAGCACCAGCCATCCGTCACGCTGTGGCGTCGCCGGCCCGATGTTGCGCCAGCATCCGGCGTTGCGTCCGAGATCGGGTTTGGTCTCGATCCACCGCTCGACCGCCTCGATGACCTCTGCCGACCAGTCCGCGGTCATCCCGACCCCCACTCACACACAAGCTCTGTGTGATCTAACCAACAATGACTAGTTAGTTACACAGAGCTAAGAGAGTGACGATTCGTCGGTGACGGACTTTTCGCCGCAGTGACCGTGTGGGCTTCGGCCGGAGCTCCCAGCAAGCGAGGTCAGCGGGCCTCGGAACGGGCGACACCCAGCCGTGCAGCTTCGAGGGCGAGCGTCACGAGCCCGGCCATCAGCAGTATCCCGGCCACCACGATGAGCACGAGCGCGATCCCACCCTCCGTCGCTTGACCGTCGCCGACCGCCTCGATCAGCGCGGTCGCCGCGACGATGCCGATTGCACCGATGCAGATCATCACCGTCAGCAGAACCGAGGTGCCCTCGGCGGAGCGCCTGGCGGGAAGCACGTTCTGCACGGCGATCTGGCCGAGCGAGTAACCCATGCCCGTGGTGATGCCACAGAGCCCGAGCACGATGACGTAGAGCGGCAGCGGCTTGACGACCGCCAGCAGCGCCAACGCGGGCGCGGAGAGCAGCACCGCGATACCCATCACGATCCCGGCCGGATAGCGGCTGCTCAGCCGGCCGGCCACGGGCCCGCACGCAGCCAACCCGATGGACGACACCATGAACAGCAGGCCCGCGGCCGCGGCCGTCAGACCTCGCACGTTCTGCAACTCCAGGGTGGCACTGACGACGTAGACGACCGCCCCGACGTTCGCGAGCGTGCCGGCGACGGTGAGCACCACGAACAGCCGGTTGTGCATGAGCGAGGGACGGACCAGCGGTGCCGCACTCCGCGACTCCACCACCCCGAACGCCACCAGAAGCGTCACCCCGACGATCAGCGGGACGAGCGTCACCGGGTTCGTCCACCCCTGGGCGCCGACGTCGTCGATCGCGATGCTGACCAGGGCGAGCCCGCCGACCACGGTGATGACACCCCACCAGTCCAGCCCGGCGAGGTTTCGCGGCCCGGCCTCGTCGCGGGAGTTCGAGAGCCGCAGGCCACCCCAGATGGCCAGCGCCGCGATGGGCACGTTGAGCAGGAACACCCAGCGCCACCCGACGGTGGAGGCCAGCACCCCGCCCACCACAGGCCCGAGCGCGGTCCCGAGACCCGCGATCCCCAACAGTGCCCCCGTGACGCGGGGCCGAACCTCCTCGCTCGTGGCGTTGGTGACGAGGGCCAATGCCGTCGGCATGATCATCGCGGCCCCTGCGCCCTGCACGATCCGGGCCGCGATCAGCACGGGCACCGACGACACGAGCCCGCAGGTCAGGGATGTCAGCCCGAACAATGCAACCCCGAGCAGCAGTACAGTCCGGCGCCCCAGTACGTCACCGGCCCGACCGCCGGGGATGAGGAGCGAACCCAACGCGATCATGTAGCCGCTCAGGAGCCACTGCAGGTCGGTGACCGTCGTGCGCAGGTCGTCGGCGATGGTGGGGAGGGCCAGGGTGAGGGAGAAGAAGTCGAGCTGGACGCAGAACAGCGCCGCCCCGACGGGCAGGAACGGCGCGGTCTGGCGCAGCGTGCTCCCGGTCGCGGTCATTCCCACCGCCCCTTCCGCGGGCCCAGTCCGCGGTGTCGCCGAGCTGCCCTCCCCCACCGTCAAAACCGTTCGAGCTTCGGAAGCTAACAGCGTGTTCGGAGCACGCGCGCCCTGCAATCGGGCGAGCGGGAGCAGCTCGTTGTCAAACCTCCGCCGGCAACGCCATCAACCGCCGGCAGGCCGCCCTCTCAGACTGTGCTCGACATCGAGCCGTCCGCGCGCGCCAAGTTCCGAGAGCCGATGTGCGAACGATCAGCCAATTCCGGCTGGGTGACCGAGCGGCCCCAGTCGCGCGCGAGCGATATCCAGCTCAGCCGCGGTGAACAGCGAGCTGAATTGTTGATCGAGCACGAGCGCTTCGACAGTCAGGTCCAGACGATCTTCCTGCCAGAGCCGCACGAATCCGTCGCTGATCGTCGGCGACGCCAGAAGGATTCGAGCGGCCCCGAGAGCCCCATGCTGGTGTGCCATCTCCCGCAGCACATTGGGAGCGTAGTTGAGCTCGGCTTTGCACCTGTCGATCAGCATGAAGAGCGCGTGGTCAAATGCCCCCGGCTCGGGCTTCTCAACGTCGTCCGGTTCCGCCAAGCCGGCTTCGCCGAATCCAGCGCCTCGCTCGCCAGAGGCGACGGCGTTCCGTCGCTGTACGAATCCGCGCAGCGCGTCGACGGAGGTGAAGACCTCGTATCCCAGCTCGGTCAAGCGTGGGAGGTCTGCCTCATCGGGGTCCATCTCCAGCATCACGGGCGAACCCTGACCCGACTGCAACCCGTCGGCCCAAAACGCCTCCGCGACTGCCAGCGGACGGCCGGTTTCCGGATCCGCGATCTCGGTGTCCAACGCGGGCCTCGCGTAACCCATACCGGCCAGCTCGTCCACCAACGACCGGATCTGCGCCGCGCGAGCGTCGACGTCGTCCGGGTCCGGGGACACGACGATGGGCTCGAGCCTGTCCCACGGGCGAGTGCCCGCAAGCAGTTGGTCCAAGAACTCGTTTGCCCTCGCGGCCAGCAGCTCCCGCCGAGCGGCGAGGAACTCGCGATAGTTCTCGATGCGCCACAGTCGCGCGTCGTCAGGGATCCATTGCGAGGACAGCGCGGCGGGATCGAGCGAACCTAGGTACTGCGCCGGATCAAGCCCCGCCAAGCTCATCGCCGAGGACGGCGTCAGGAACACGAAGTTCGCGATCGCGTTGATCTCGGCGCGGGTGTAGCCAGCCTTCGACAACGCCTGCTTCGGGAAGATCTCGTGCACCTGAATCGCAGAGGCGTCTTGACCGAGAGGACGGCTGGTGGCGAGATCACGCGCACCCTGGACCCGAGCCAGCATGTAGAGCAGCGGGTAGGAGCGCGAGCCACGGCCTACGCCCTCGAAGTCCTGCGCGTCGATCGACATGTTGCCCTTGCGCGTGCGGGCAAGCGCCGCGATGACTCCGTCGATCCCGCTCTTGTCGACGGTCTCCAGGTCCTTTGCCAGGAACGTCTCTGTCGAGCCGGCGAACCGTCCGCGCAGCGCGGCGTGCACGTACCAGTAGAGCGCCTTGTCCGCCTCGGGACCGTCGATGAACCGCCCACCGCGGTTGTGGAGGTGCCGCGAGATCACAGGAATCGCGTACCGCCCCATGAGCACACGGTCGTGATCCAGGCCGAGCCGTCCCACCGCGAGGTCGGAGAGGAAGTGATCGACGTGGTGGAGCGCCTCGTTGAGCGCATGCTCGAAATCCGAGGCGGTGACGTCCTCCAGCGCCGAGAACGGTGCCCGGCCGGTCGCCACCGCGTTGACGTTGCGCAGCAACCAGTCCGGCGTGAACTGGTAGCCGGCGTCCCGCCAGCGGTCGAGGTTGCGCCGCATCGTCGGACGGGCGTCGCCCCACTCGGAGCAGATGCGCGCGAGCGCCAGATCGCCCTTCGAGAGCTTGGTGCCGCCCGAGTTGACGCGGTTGAAGATGTCGACGACGACGTCGACGGTCTTGTCGACGCCGGTGATGGCCTCGATGTGGAAGACCCGCTCGAGGATGTTGCGCAGCAGTTGCACCCGGTCGACGTACTCGGCGAACCGGTCTTGTGTGTCGGGATTCGCGCCGAGCATGGCGTAGGTCGCGTTCGGGCCGTCGACGAACAGCGACGTCACGTCGATCCACCGCGGATCGTCCTTCATCTTCACCGGGCCGTAGAACTCGAATGCCTCGGTCTCGACGTTGAACCGCAGACCGCGGAATGTGTCCGAGTCGCCTTCGAAGAACGACGGCGCTCGGCCGCGGATGATCCCGTACAGCGTCGTGACTCGCTGCTGTCCGTCGAGCAAGAGCGACTTGGTCCCGGCGGTCACAAGGCTGCCTCCGCGCACCGCCTGCACACCGGACTCGGTCTCCCAGACGAGCAGCGCACCCACCGGATAGCCCTTGTAGAGCGAGCGCATGAGTCCGCGAACCTGGTCGCGGTTCCAGACGTACCCCCGTTGAAACTCCGGAAGGAGCATCGATCCCGCATCGATCTGGTCCAAGATCGTGCTCAGCTTCGCCATGCCGTCCCCCTCCGCGCGCCACCCACAGATCGGTGAACGATCAACTGGTGTTACGCGCCACATCGACGCAGGAACGAGCTGGGATCCCGCCCGGCGCCATCCGAGGAGGCGATCGAGCGACGTTGGCCGTCCGCCGCGCGGATCGGCGGCTGCCTCGGTGTGGATCACGACGCCGCCCGCCGCGTGAAGATCGTCTTCGTGCCCATAGAGTGCTGACCGCGGCCCGCCGGGCACCGAGTTCCGGCTCGTTGCTGCCCCCACCCGCACGCCGATGACGCGTGCCTTGTGGGGGATAACCGGTGGCCTTGGTCCGTGACCGTGCCGATGTTCTGCTGGAGAAGGCCGAGGCCGACGAGTTGCACGAACTCCTCGCTCAGCAGGCCAGGATCCAGTTCAACTCGGGCACCGGCACCGGTGAGATCACGTCGTGGCGGAACAGTCTGCCCGCGTTCCTCCGTGACCTCCGCGAGGCAGGGCTGGGCCACGTCGAGGTCCTCCTCGAACACAAGCTGCCGTTCACTCCCAAGAGAGTCGACGTGCTGCTGTGTGGGACGCATCCCAAGACGCACCGCAACTCGTACGTGCTGGTCGAGCTGAAGCAGTGGACCAACGCGGAGCCCCGCGACGATGGGCTGGTCATGATCCCGCAGTACGGCCAGCCCGTGCTGCATCCCGCCGATCAGGTTCGCGGGTACTGCGAGTACCTGATCGACTTCACGCCCTTCCTCGCCGATGGAAGCGCCGGGGTGTATGGGATCGCGTATCTCCATAACGCCACCACCGAGGGCTGGAAGCTCAAGAAGTACCGCCTCGACGAGCACGGCCGCCTCTACACCCGCGACGAGCGAGCCGAGCTGATCAACGAGCTGAGGCGCCTGCTCGACTCGAGCCCGGCGTCTGCGGGGGCAGCCCGACAGGCCGCCGACGACCTGCTGCAGGCCCGGACCGAGCCGTCGAAGCAACTCCTCGCGGTGGCGGCGAAGGAGGTGAAGGAGCGGGAGCAGTTCGTTCTCCTCGACCAACAACAGGTGGCCTACAAGATCGTCGAGCAGGCCGTCGATCTCGCCAACCGCGAGAACACGAAGACCGTCGTCATCGTCCTCGGCGGGCCGGGCTCGGGTAAGAGCGTTCTGGCCCTCAGCCTGCTCGGTGACCTCTCACGACGTGGTCGCCGTGTCTTGCACGCCACCGGCTCCAAGGCGTTCACCGAGACCCTCCGAAAGATCGTGGTTGGTTCCCGGAACGCCCGCGCCCAGACCATGTTCACCTTCTTCAACGGCTTCATCGGCGCCGAGAGCAACTCCCTCGACATGCTGATCTGCGACGAGGCGCATCGGATCCGCGAGACCAGCGTCAACCGCTTCACGCGGGCTGCCGTACGTGCGGCAGCCAAGCGGCAGGTACACGAGCTCATCGAAGTCGCGCGAACCCCCGTCTTCCTTCTCGACGAGCACCAGGTGGTGCGTCCAGGCGAGTTGGGCACGGAGGCCGAGATTCGGGCGGAGGCCGAGGCTGCGGGCTGCCGCGTCGAAGTGGTGCGTCTCGAAGGTCAGTATCGCTGCGGGGGATCCGAACTGTATGAAGAGTGGGTCCTCCGCCTCCTCGGCCTTGATCCTCGTCCTCCGATCTCCTGGTCCGAACTCGTGCAGAACCGAGACGAGACCTACAAGGTCGCGGCTCTCCCCACTCCAACGGCACTCGAATCCTGGTTGATCTCTCAGAACCCGCTCGGTGCTGACACCGCGCGGATCGCGACCGGCTACTGCTGGCGGTGGAGTGACCCCGACGTCGTCGACGGCGCCAAGCGACTCGTCGACGACGTCGTCATCGGCGAGTGGAAGCGCCCGTGGAACGCGAAGCCGGAGAAGGCAGTACCGGGCGTGCCTCCTTCTCATTTCTGGGCCAGTGACAGCCGCGGCTTCGGGCAGGTCGGCTGCATCTACACGGCGCAGGGTTTCGAGTACGACTGGTCAGGAGTGATCTTCGGCGACGACTTCGTGCGCCGGGAGGGCGGCTGGGTCGCGCGGCGCGAGTACTCCTACGACACACCGGTGAAACGTGCCAAGGACCAGTGCCCGGCCCTCGTCCGGAACACCTACAAGGTGTTGCTGACTCGCGGTATGAAGGCGACAGCCACCTACTCGACGGATCCGGAAACGCAGGAGTTCCTCGAGCGGATGTGCCGATGACCGAAGTCGCCGATCTCGCTGATCGGCTGCGATCGTTCGCCGCAGCGCGGGGATGGGAGCGATTCCACACGCCGAAGAATCTGTTGATGGCCCTCGCCGGTGAGGTCGGGGAGCTCAACGCGGAGCTGCAGTGGTTGTCCGAAGCAGAGGCCGAGCCACGAGCCTGGGACGACGAACTCCGCGCTCGGGTCACCGACGAGGTCGCCGACGTTCTGATCTACCTCGTCAGATTCGCAGACATGTGCGGCATCGACATGATCGACGCCGCACACGCCAAGATCGGGCGGAACGAGACGCGCTATCCGCCCTCCTGAGCCTCAGCCCGTGAACCGCTCCTGCAATGCCTTGATCCCGCCCGCGTACACCACACCGGCGAAGGTCTTGGTGAGCCCCTCCTCGTCCGCCGCCTCGGCGTCGAATTCCGACCACCACTCCGCGAAGGTGTGGCCCGAGTCGGTGACGGGTGCCAGGCGCACGGTCGAGATGTAGCGCCGCACCGCGAACGGGCTCTCGACGATCTGGTAGGTGAAGGTGTGGTCGGTGTCATCGAGGGTCACGAGTCGCTCGACGACCACTCCCCCGCCGCCCAGGACGAGGCGGCGGACGGCGCCCACCTCGGTGCCGGATGCGCCGGAGTCCAGGGAGCTCTTCTCGATGCCGGAGTGCCAGCTGGTCATCCCGTTGAAGTCACGGATCAGAGCCCAGACCTCCTCGACGGGGGCAGCTACGACACCACTGGCGTACGGGCGGGGCATGCGGGTCTCCTATTTGGTTAGCCGGGTCTTGAAGGCGCGGGTTTGTTCGGTGAGGGCTCGCTCGGTTGGCAGGCGTTCCATCGACGACGCCCCGTAGAAGCCGTGGCAGTGCTTCGTGCGGTCGAGGACGTGGGCGGCGTCATCGGGCATCGCGATCGGGCCGCCGTGGCAGAGCACGAGTACGTCGTCGCGCACCTCGCGCGCTGCGGCGGCCCACTCGTCGATCAGCGCCACGCAGTCGTCCAGCGATTTCGCCGTCTCCGCGCCGATCGAGCCACCCGTGGTGAGGCCCATGTGGCAGACGATGATGTCCGCCCCGGCCCGGGTCATCGCCCGTGCGTCGTCGGCGGAGAAGACGTAGGGCGTGGTCAGGAGGTGCGCGGCGCGGGCGGCGGCGACGAGGTCCACCTCGAGGCCGTAGCCCATCCCGGTCTCCTCGAGGTTCGCGCGGAACACCCCGTCGATCAGCCCGACGGTCGGGAAGTTCTGGATCCCGGCGAAGCCCAGGTCGGTGAGTTCGCGCAGGAACCTGTCGGTGATCATGAATGGGTCGGTGCCGTTGACGCCCGCGAGCACCGGGGTGTGCTCGACGACCGGCAGCACCTCCGCAGCCATCTCCACCACGATCTCGTTGGCGTTGCCGTACGCGAGCAGGCCGGCGAGGGAGCCGCGGCCGGCCATGCGGTAGCGGCCGGAGTTGTAGATGACGATGAGGTCGATGCCGCCGGCCTCCTCGCACTTCGCTGAGAGGCCCGTGCCCGCCCCGCCGCCGATGATCGGCTCGCCTCGACGGGCCATGTCCTGGAACTTCTCGACGAGCTCGGCGCGCACGAAGCGGGTCACCGCTGCACCTCCTGCCACGCGCTGACGATCGCGGCGGCGAACTCGGGGTCGTTGACGTGGTGTGGCAGGCGCACCACGCGCCGCTGGTCCGTCTGCTTCACCTCCGCCTCGAGCGTGGCGAAGAGCGCCTCGTCGGTCTCCGGGTCCCAGAACGCCTGCCCGGGGGCGTCGAGGGCCGAGACCCCGCCCGTGGGCAGCAGGAACCGCACCGGGCCCTCGCACGCGTTGAGCTTGCGGGCCAGGAACCGCCCGATCTCGACGCACTCTGCGCGCGTGGTGCGCATGAGCGTGACCTGCGGGTTGTGTTCGTAGAAGGTGCGGCCGGCGAACTGTTCCGGGACGGTCGACGGGGCGCCGAAGTTGACCATGTCGAGCGCCCCGCACGACCCGACGTACGGGACGTGGGTGCGGGCGATCGCGCCGAGCCGGTCCATCGTCGCCGCCATCACACCGCCCACGAGGAGATCGCACACCTCCGTGGTGCTGATGTCGAGGACGGAGCTGACGAGCCCGTCGTCCACGAGCTTCTCCATCGCCCGCCCGCCGGTGCCGGTGGCGTGGAAGACGAGCGGGTCGACGGAGTCGCCGAGCCGCTCGATCACGGCGGTGACGCAGGGGGTGGTGACGCCGAACATCGTCAGCCCGACGGCGGGCTTGTCCTCGGCCTCGGGGATCTCGTTGAGGACGAGGCCGGCGAGCGCGTGCGCCGCGTTGCCGATCACCCGGCGCGAGATGCGGTTGAGGCCGGCGACGTCGGTGACCGAGTACCACATGGCGATGTCGGAGGCGTCCACATAGGGCGCGACGTTCCCCGAGGCGACCGTGGACACCATGATCTTCCCGACGCCGACCGGGAGCGCCTGCATCGCGGGCGTGATCAGGGCGGTTCCGCCGGATCCGCCCAGGCCGAGAACGCCGGCCACGTCGGTGCGGGAGGCGACGAACCGCTGCAGTGCCTCGGCCATGGCGGCAACGGCGGTACCGCGGTCGCCGGTGAAGACCGCGTCGACGCCGCCGGGGTGGTGCGCCGCGACCTCCTCCGCGGAAACATCGGCCGCAGTGCCCCGCCGCTGCGTCGACACGTCGACGGTGACGACCTCGGCGCCGGCTGCCCGGACCCGCTCCGCGGCGTACTGCAGCTCCGCGCCCTTCGTGTCGAAGGTGCCGATCACGTACGCGAGCGCCATGTGATCGTTCTAGCGCATCGACCGTGGACAGGGACACCTATGCGTCGGGACAGCGCTGAACGGCGCAGGCGGACCTCGCGGTGTCCTCGCAGCACGAGCGTCGTCCTCGCAGAGGCCCCAACACGTGCGAGGAGACCACAGCCTCTGCGACGACTCCCGCTGATCGATGAGTTTTGGGGAGCCGGGTGGTCGGATCTGCGCACCCTCACCTTCAGGAGGACTCTTGAGCACGATCTCACCCATGATCATCACGCGTGACCTCGAATCCCTGGTCCGCTTCTACACGGAGGTGTTCGGGGCCGAGGAGACCGAGCGCTACCCCGCCGAGGGCCCCGCCTTCTTCCTCGGTCTCCGGATCGGCGATTCGCAGCTCGGGATCGTCGCGAACACCGAGATCGACACGTTGGCCCCGCAGCGTCTGCTGCTGAGCATCGACGTCGAGAACGTCGACAAGCTGCTGGAGCGGGTCGAGACGCTCGGCGGCAAGGTGCTCGGGCCGCCGAACGACATGGCGTGGGGGCAACGGGTGGCGCACGTGCAGGACCCCGACGGCAACCCGGTCAACCTCACGCAGGCCATCTGACTGATGATCAACGCGCATTGATTCATCCCCGATGATGAATCAGTGCACGTTCGTCGCCCCGCGTCGGCGCATATTGCGGCGCTCGGACGCCGTCAGAGGCAATGATGTGGTGTGAGCACTTCGACGCAACCGGCGCGCACCGGGCTCGACCTCCAGTGGGTCGACACTGCGATCCGCCCCCAGGACGACCTGTTCCAGCACGTCAACGGCCAGTGGCTGCGCACGCACGAGATCCCGGCCGACCGGTCGCAGGACGGCGCGTTCTACGCGCTGCGTGACCGCGCCGAGGAGGACGTGCGGGCGATCGTCGAGGAAGCGGGGTCGCAGCCAGGCGACGACGCGCGGAAGATCGCCGACCTGTACGGCTCGTTCATGGACGTCGAGCGCATCGAGGCCGCAGGCACCGCGCCGCTGCGCCCGCTGCTCGACGAGGTGGCCGGCGCCACCGACAAGGCAGCGCTGGCGGCCGTGCTCGGCCGGCGCCAGCGGGAGGGGCTCAGCTCGCTGTTCGGGGCGTTCGTCATCACCGACGCCAAGGACTCGACGCGCTACCTCGTGCACCTGTCGCAGTCCGGTCTCGGGCTCCCCGACGAGGCGTACTACCGCGAGGACGCCTACGCCGAGATCCGCACCAAGTACGTCGAGCACCTGGCGCGGCTCGCCGAGCTGGTCGGGTTGCCCGACCCGGAAGGCCTCGCAGCCACGGTGATGGACCTGGAGACGGCGCTCGCCGCCGTCTCGTGGGACCGCGTGACGAACCGCGATGCCGAGAAGACCTACACGCTCATGACGCTCGGCGAGCTGCGCGAGCACGCACCCGAGTTCGACTGGGACCCGTGGCTCGCGGCCCTCGGCGCACCGGCGAGCGCGTTCGACGAGGTGGTGGTGCGGCAGCCGAGCTTCATCGCCGCGGCAGCGAAGCTCTGGTCGGAGCGACCGCTCGAGCAGTGGCAGGCCTGGCTCGCGATCCGCACCGCCTCCGCCTCCGCCGACCACCTCAACGAGGCCGTCGTCGAGGAGGACTTCGGCTTCTACGGCCGCACCCTCTCGGGCACCCCTCAGCTGCGGGAGCGGTGGAAGCGCGGGGTCGGGCTCGTGGAGGGCGCGCTCGGGGAGGCCGTGGGCCGGCTCTACGTCGAGCGGCACTTCCCGGCGTCGGCCAAGGAACGGATGGTCACGCTCGTCGCGAACCTCGTGGAGGCTTACCGGCAGAGCATCAGCCAGCTGGACTGGATGAGCCCGGAGACCCGCCGGCGGGCTCTGGAGAAGCTCGAGCGGTTCACGCCGAAGATCGGCTACCCCGATGAGTGGAAGGACTACTCCGCGCTCGAGATCGTGGCCGACGACCTGCTCGGCAACGTCCGGCGCGCCGGTGCGTGGCGCACCGACGACGAGCTCGCGAAGATCGGCAAGCCGGTGGACCGCAACGAGTGGTTCATGACCCCGCAGACGGTCAACGCCTACTACAACCCGCGGATGAACGAGATCGTGTTCCCCGCAGCGATCCTCCAGCCGCCGTTCTTCGACCCCGATGCCGACGACGCCGCGAACTACGGCGGGATCGGCGCGGTGATCGGACACGAGATCGGCCACGGCTTCGACGACCAGGGCTCGAAGTACGACGGCGACGGCAACATGACGGACTGGTGGGAGCCCACCGACCGCACGGAGTTCGAGCGCCGCGCCGACGCCCTGATCAAGCAGTACGGCGACCTCTCGCCTGCCGGGCTGCCCGACCACAAGGTCAACGGCGCCCTCACGGTCGGCGAGAACATCGGCGACCTCGGCGGACTGACCATCGCGATCAAGGCCTACAAGATCGCGACGGACGGATCGGAGCCGCCGGTGCTGGACGGCCTCACTGGCCTGCAGCGCGTGCTGATCGGCTGGGCGCAGGTGTGGCGGGCGGTCACCCGGGAGGCCGAGGCGGTGCGCCGGCTGGCCATCGACCCCCACTCGCCGCCGAACCTGCGCTGCAACGCCGTGGTCACCAACCTCGACGCGTTCCACGACGCGTTCGACGTGCAGGAGTCCGACGCCCTGTACACGCCGCCTGAACAGCGGGTACGTATCTGGTGACGCCACCGTGCAGCGGACCATCCGGAGCCCGCCACCGCGCGACACAGTTCACCAACGGGTGACTGCCCACCCATCCGATGGAGAATGGGAACCATGCAAACCCGAGTCGCATACGGCGAGAGCGGCCTCTGGCTGGAGCTGCCCGACGGGGCGACCGTCGTCACCCCGAGCCACCGGCAGGCGGCCGCCGACCCGAGGGAGACCCTTCGGGCCGCACTGCGCCGGCCGGTGGCCGGACCTCCACTGCGGGAGCGCGTCTCCCGCGGCCAGACCGTGGCGATCTCCGCGTGCGACATCACGCGCCCGCAGCCGCGCGAGCTGATGATCCCCGCGATCCTCGACGAGCTGGACGGGATCGTCGACCTCGACGACGTGGTCGTCCTGGTCGCCACCGGCACCCACCGCGCGAACACGGAGGCCGAGCTGCGGGCGATGTTCGGCGACGAGGTCGTCGACTCCGTACGGATCGTCAACCACGACTCGCGCGCCAAGGACACCATGGTGTGGCGCGGCACCTTTGGGCGCGACGTGCCCGTGTGGCTCAACCGGGAGTGGTGCGACGCGGACGTCCGGATCACCACCGGGTTCGTCGAGCCGCACTTCTTCGCGGGGTTCTCGGGCGGTCCGAAGCTCGTGGCGCCGGGGCTCGCGGCGCTGGAGACGGTGCTCGTGCTGCACGACGCCGCGCGCATCGGCGACCCGCGCGCCACCTGGGGAATCACCCACGGCAACCCGGTGCACGACGACGTGCGCACGATCGCCGAGGCCACCGGCGTGACGTTCGCGCTCGACGTGGTGCTCAACGCCGACCAGGCGATCGTCGAGGCGTTCGGCGGCGACATCCTCCCGATGCACGAGGCCGCCACCGCGTTCGCGAAGGACGTGGCGATGCAGCCGGTGGACGACCGGTTCGACGTGGTGATCACCACCGGCTCGGGCTATCCCCTCGACCAGAACCTGTACCAGTCGGTCAAGGGGATGTCGGCCGCCTACAAGGTGGTCAGGAAGGGCGGCATGATCGTCTGTGCTGCGGAGTGCCGCGACGGCTTCCCCGACCACGGCTCCTACCGCACGTCGCTGACCTCGGGGGCGTCGCCGGAGGAGATGCTGACCGAGATCGCCGGCCGTGACCACACGGTGCCCGACCAGTGGCAGATCCAGATCCAGGCACGGATCCAAGCCGACTCCCGCGTCGTCATGCACACCTCGTACCTCTCCGACGCCGACCTCGCCGCGGCCCACCTCGAACAGACCGACGACATCCCCGGCACGGTCGAGAAGGCGCTGCGCGAGGCGGGGTCCTCGGCCCGGTTGTGCGTGCTGCCCGAAGGGCCGCAGACGGTCCCGTACGTCGCGGGCGAGCTGGCCTGATTCCCGCGCCCTCGTCCCGGCGAGCTCGGGAGGCGTGAGATCGTCGGCGTCGGCATTCCTCCGGATGCAGAGGGAGGCGGGGACGATCGCCGGCACCGAGACCTGGACGAGCGATGAGTGCGCGCAGGCCTGGGGCGTGAAGACCACGACCTGGGCGGGTTACGTCTCGCGCGGGCAGGCGCCGCAGCCGCTCCCGGGCAACGACGAGCGGGGCCGCCGGCGATGGGACGCCGACGAGGTCCGACGGTTCCCCCGCCCGGGCGCCGGGCGGTCCCGCGCCGGAGCGGGCCCGGAGGCCGAGGCCGTGCTGGCGGAGATGCGCGAGGTCGCCGAGCAGATCGAGGGGCTGCGGGCTCGGCAAAGGGAGTTGCTCGGGGCAGGCAAGCGGCAGGGCTTGGAGGTGCTCGCGATGGCTCGCGCCCTCGGGATCTCGCGCCAGACCGCCAAAAGCTGGCTCGACGACGCGTAGCGCGCCTGCGCGAGTGACCCGATCGGCCGAAGCTATTGGACGAGAGTGCCGGTCGTTCGATGCCGGTGGGCTACCAGCACCCGCGCGAGCGGGCCGTCCGCCCAGACCTACTGGACGAGAGTGCCGTTCGTACAGGGAGGCGGTGCGCGGCGGCGATCCGGTGTTGTAGCAGGCCGCGTCACGCCCGGGCCGGGGGATCCCCTGCGGGGCTGTCCGGCCCGTCGTGCCAGGCCGGCAGGACGAGTGCGCCCTCCATCCGGCGGAGCTCGTCGCGGTGCAGGGTGCTGAGCCGGGCGAGGATCTGCTGGCCGATGGGGGTGAGCACGACGCGGACCGCCCGCCCGTCCGCCGGGTGGGCCTCCCGCTCCACGAGGCCGTCGCCCTGGGCGCGGTTGACCAGCTCCACCACGCTGTGGTGGCGCAGTTGGAACCGATCGGCGAGCTCCCGCACCGTGGCCCACTCGCGCCCGGGGAAGCCCTTCAGCGTCAGCAGCAGCTGGTACTGCTGCGGGGTCAGGCCGTGGTCGCGCACCACTTCCTCGCTGAAGCGCAGGTAGCGGCGGATCCCGAAACGGAACCGCGCCAGCGCCTCGAAGTCCTGCTTCGTCAGGGGCGCCGCCTGGCCGGCTGACTCGACCTCAGCGGGCGCGGCGACAGGGCGCCGCGCTCCTCCGCTTTCATGGTCAGCCATCGATCAACTATATCGTGTTACGATAATACTGTCGTCAGCGGCCACGAAGCGCCGGTCAGGGAGCCGCCTCGAGGAGGTGGGCGATGCTGGAAGACCATGAGCGGGAGACGCTGCGCGAGGTCGAGCGCCGGCTCCTCGCCGATGACCCCGAGTTCGTCAGCGAGTTCCAGGCCCGCCAGTCGCACCTCCGTGGGCGCACCATCCGGTTCGGCACCATCGTCGCGATCGTGATCGCGCTGCTGCTCGTCGGATTGATGCTCGCGGCCGGGTCGGTGGGTGGCGCCGTGCTGTGGATCGTTGCGACCGCAGTGGTCTGGGCGATGTGGAGCCACTCCACCAGGAAGAAGCGCCGCGGCGGCGACTAGAGCTTCCGGGGCGGGTGCCAGTCGAGGCAGACCGCGGTGGCGTCGTCGTTCAGCTCGCCGTGGCAGGACTCGGTGACGGCCCGCGTGATGTGCCGGACGAGTTCGGCGGGCGGAAGGTGCCGGTGGTCGGCCAGCAGGGCCGCCAGGCGGCGGTAACCGAACTCCGGCTCACCACGCTGATGCGCCTCCGTGATGCCATCGGTGAACAACAGCAGCCGATCACCGGGCTGCAGCCGGATCGGGTGCAGCGGGTATCGAGCCGGCACGACCAGCCCCAGCGGTAGAGAGGCGGGAAGAACCAGCTCGCTGACCGCCCCGTCACGCAGCAGCAGCGGAGGCGGGTGTCCCGCGTTGATGATCGTCCCGACACCGACGTCCACGTCGAGGTCGAGGAGGAGCCCGGTGACGAAGTCCGCGCCGGGGAACTGGTCCACCAGGTGCTGGTTGGCCGACTCGGCCTGCTCCACGATCGTCGACCGCGCGCGGCGGGCGTTACGCATCGCGGTAACCGACAGGCTGGCCAGTAAAGCGGCTCGCAGCCCGTGGCCGGCGGCGTCGCTCACGCCCACCGTCAACCGGTGGGCGCTGATCGCGTAGTCGAAGTTGTCGCCACCGATCTCGTACGCCGGCTCCACCGTGCCCGCGATGGAGAACGCGGGAAGCTCGAACGCGAGGCTGGGCAGCAGCTCCCACTGGATCTCCGCGGCCAGCCCCAGCTCCCGGCGGCGCCGCAGCATCTCGAACCGGTCGGTGTAGCGGCGCGCCCCGGTCAGCACGTGCCCCAGCACCCGCGTCACGTCCTCGAGCACCGGCGCCACGTCCGGATCCATGCTGTCGCCGGGCAACGTGACCGCCAGGACCCCGAGCCGCTCGGCACGCACCGACACCGGGAGATAGACGACCAGCGCAGGTTTTCCCTCGCCGCCCGCCACGGCCCCGGCCGCAGCGGCCTCGGCGGGATGCTCCACAACCGCTGTG
This sequence comes from Pseudonocardia yunnanensis, assembly GCF_039534065.1. Taxonomy (NCBI): domain Bacteria; kingdom Bacillati; phylum Actinomycetota; class Actinomycetes; order Pseudonocardiales; family Pseudonocardiaceae; genus Pseudonocardia; species Pseudonocardia yunnanensis. Next base: position 507,975 of record NZ_BAAAUS010000001.1, read on the forward strand.
ACCTGGCGCTGTTCGCGGTAGGCCTCCCCCGCGGCGCTGTCGATCAGGTCCTGCGGACGGACCGCCGCGGCGACGGGGCCGTTCGCGACCGGCTCCAGTGTGGCCTCGGCGTAGTCGGCCAGCAGCAGAACGCATGCCCGGGCCGCCAGATGCCTGGTCAGCCAGCTCGAACAGACGTCCACCAGCTCCGTGGGAGGCGCTTCGTCCAGACTCCGCAGCAGCTCCCCGACCCTGGGTCGGGCAGCAGCGGTCCGCTCGGTCATCCACCCACCCTGTCACCAGTAGTGCTGTGGGTGTCAGTACGGGGCTACTGACGCGGTGGCGGATCCGACTCGACACACCGCCCGCCCTGACGGTCTCGCGTACCGGACATCTGTCATCGCACCGCCGCAAGGGAATCGACGAGCCGGTCGACGTCCGGTGTGCTGATCAGAATCTCGTGATAACCCAGCTCCTCCCGGAACTTGTCGTCCACGACAAGGCGTAGTGCGGGCACCCAACGGCGGACGCTCACGAACCGGCTGGTCGAAGTTCCGATGCCCCAGCGACCCAGCTTGAGGATCCCGGTCACCACCAGTCCCGACCGTGCCACTCCCGTGGCTGCCGCACGGGTGGGCAGCTCCACCCGCTCTGCTCCGCGTACCTCGCCCAGCGGCACCACGAGCCGGGTCCGCCCCCCGCAGAACAACTTCTCGACGGCCGAGAGCGTGACCGTGACCGCGTGCTCGTCGACATGGACAGTTGCCATCTCGTTCCCCCTTCTAGACTGTTACCACTAACAGTATTGATACCAGATTTGGAAACGGTGGTCCAGATTGTCCCAGGAGACGTCCCTCGCGGATCTGCTGCACCAGCCGGTGCGGTGGCGCGTTGTCCAGGCCCTGATCGGGCGGTCGCTGACGACCGGGCAGCTCGCCGAGCTGTTGCCCGAGGTCCCCACGACCACGCTGTATCGCCACGTCGGCGTCCTGGTGAAGGCCGGCGTGCTGCTCGTGGTGGAGGAACGCCGGGTCCGGGGCGCGGTCGAACGGACCTACGAGCTCAACACCGCCGCGGCGGACTCCGACAACGCCGGCCCCGACCGCGACCGGCTACGAACGATGTTCACCGTCTTCATCGCCGGGCTGGCCGCAGACTTCGACCGTTACCTCGACCGGGACGATCTGGACCCGGTCCGGGATCGGGTCAGCTTCCGGCAGGCCGCGCTCTGGCTGTCCGACGAGGAACTCGAACAGCTTCAGGCTCGCCTGACGGAGGCGTTCGAGCCGTTCCTGGAACAGCAGGATGCGCCGGGCAGGACGCGGCGCATCCTGTCCACGACGTTCATCCCCGATGCCTGAACGTGTCCCTCAGCGCAGTTCGAGACCGGCCAGCCCGCCCTCTGCGCGCCACTTCGCCAGCATCTCGAAGAACGCGGGTGAGCCGGCCCCGTACGCAGCGTTGCGCGCTGCCTGTGGGGACGGCATGCCCTCGTTGTTGTAGTAGCCGGGCGTGCATTCCTCCAGCCAGGCCCGGCGCCGCTCGCTGAGGGCCACGATCGTGTCCACCCATTCCGTCTCGGCCGGTGCCGACGCCTCCACGGTGGCGACGCCCTGGTCGGCACAGTGCCGGACGATGTAGGCGATGTGCTGTGCCTGCTCGGCCAGCATGTGCGGGAAGTTCACGGTGAACCCGGTCTGGGTGTTGCTGACGATGAAGCAGTTCGGGAAGCCACGGCTGTGCATCCCGTGGAAGGTGGCGGCGCCGTCCTTCCACTTGTCGCTGAGCGTGGTGCCGTCACGGCCGTGGATCTCGAACCCGGCCCGTCGGGTGTAGCCGGTGCCGACCTCGAAGCCCGTGGCGTAGATCAGGCAGTCGAGCTCGTACTCGCGGCCGTCGACGACCACACCGCGCTCGGTGATCCGCTCGACCCCGCGGCCCTCGGTGTCCACCAGGGCGACGTTCGGCCGGTTGAACGTGTCGAGGTACTCGTCGTGGAAGCAGGGCCGCTTGCAGAGCTGGTTGTAGTACGGCTTGAGCGCCGCCGCCGTGGCCGGGTCGTGCACGACCTCGTCGACCCGGGCCCGGATCTGTTCCATCTTGCGGTAGTCGGCGAGCTGCACGATGTTGGCGGGGTTGGCGGGGTCGTCGGACGCCGCCTGCCGCGCCCGCGCGACGACCGACAGGTTGCGGATGATGTCGGTCCAGCCGTCGCCGACGAGGTCGTCGTCGGCCTGCCCGCCCGAGACGAGCGTGTTGAAGTTCTCCATCCGCTCCCGCTGCCAGCCGGGCTGCAGGCTCGCCGCCCACTCGGCGTCGGTCGGCCGGTTCGCGCGGATGTCGATGGACGAGGGCGTGCGCTGGAAGACGTAGAGGAGCTCCGCCGCCGCGCCGAGGTGCGGAACGCACTGCACCGCGGTGGCCCCGGTGCCGATGATCCCGACGCGCTTGCCGGCGAGCCCGGGCAGGCCGTCCTCGGCGCGGCCGGTGTAGGCGTAGTCCCAGCGGCTGGTGTGGAAGCTGTGGCCGCCGAACGTCTCGATTCCGGGAACGCCGGGCAGCTTCGGGCGGTGCAGCGGACCGCCCGCGGTGATGACGAAACGGGCCCGCATGCGGTCGCCGCGGTCGGTCGAGACGATCCATCGCGCCGTGTCGTCGTCCCAGCGCAGCTCCGTGACCTCGGTCTGCAGGCACGCACGTGCGTAGAGGTCGAACTTCTCGGCGATCCTGCGGCTGTAGGCGAGGATCTCCGGGCCCTTCGAGTACTTCTCGACCGGCATGTAGCCGGTCTCCTCCAGCAGCGGGAGGTAGATGTAGGACTCGACGTCGCAGGCCGCGCCCGGGTACCGGTTCCAGTACCAGGTGCCGCCGACGTCGCCGCCCTTCTCGATCAGCCGGACGTCGTCGATGCCTGCCTCGCGGAGCCGGGCGGCCACCAGCAGGCCGCCGAAGCCGCCTCCCACGATGACGACCTCGACCTCGTCGGTCAGGGGCTCGCGGGAGAAACCCGGCTCGACGTACGGGTCGTCGAGGTAGTGGGCGAGCGTGCCCTCCGGCTCGCGGTACTGGTCGTTGCCGTCCGGCCGCAGGCGCCGGTCGCGCTCGGCGCGGTACCTGGCGCGCAGGGCGTCGGGGTCGAAGTCGAGTTCCGCCACCATCGATTTCCCCCATTGGTTCTAGAACCGACATTCACCCTATGTGAGCGTCCGCGAGTGCGTCCATCGCTTCCGATGGGGAACAACCCTCGAGGCGCTGCGGTTGGCGGCCGAGGAGGCGGTCGCAGGATCGCCACGGAAGGAGTTGACCGTGCTCGCTCTGCTGGTGGACCACGACGCCCCGGCCGGCCTGCGGCTCGGCGAGACCGCAGATCCGGTCCCCGCGCCCGACGAGGTGCTCGTCGAGGTACGCGCGATCTCGCTGAACCACGGTGAGCTGCGCGGCGTCGTCAACCACCCGGCGGGTCACGTGTCGGGGTGGGACGCCGCGGGCGTGGTGCGCACCGCTGCGGCTGACGGCTCCGGGCCGCCGTCGGGCAGCCGGGTTGTGACGTTCGGGCCGTCGGGTGCGTGGGCGCAGTTGCGGGCGGTCCCGGTCGCCGAGTTGGCGGTGGTGCCCGACGGGGTGGACCTGGGAGCGGCCTCGGCGCTGCCGGTTGCCGGGGTCACGGCGTTGCGTGCGCTGCGCCGGCTGGGTTTCGTGACGGGGCAGCGGGTGCTCGTCACCGGGGCGTCGGGCGGGGTCGGCCGGTTCGCGGTGCAGCTGGGAGCCGCGGCCGGGGCGCACGTGATCGCCTCGGTCGGCAGCGCGGCACGCGGTGAGGGTCTCGCCGAGCTGGGGGCGGCCGAGGTCGTCGTGGGGCTCGAGGGCGTCGAGCCGGGGCTGCACGGCGTGCTCGACAACGTCGGTGGACCTCAGCTCGCCCGAGCGTTCGCCCTGCTCGCGGTGGGTGGGTCGGTGCAGTCCATCGGCGCCACGTCCGGTGAGCCCACCGTGTTCGAGCCGTACGCGACCGTCGGGGAGCTGCGCAGCGTGCAGTCGTTCATGATGGGCGGGCAGCTGGCGGGGGACCTCGCCGTCCTGGTCGGGATGCTCGCCGAGGGCCGTCTCGACCCGCAGATCGGCCGGCGCGGGGACTGGAAGGACGTCGCGAGCGCGGCGGAGGCTCTCTTCGCTCGCCGGATCGCGGGTAAGGCCGTGCTCGACGTGAGCTGACCGGTCACCGCCGAGGTTCACGACGCCTCGCCCAGCACCACGGCGCCGCGATGCAGCTGCCGCCACTGGGTCGGACTCATGCCGTAGGCAGCCCGAAACCTCCGGGCGAAGTGCCCGGCGTCGGAGAACCCCCACATCCGTCCGACGGCCGCGATGGACGCCCGGTGGCCGGAGCGGGAGGCCAGGGTCCGGCGGGCGCCTTCGAGGCGCTCCCGGACCAGCCACGTGCGGACCGTCAAGCCCTGCTGGGCGAACAGCAGGTGGAGATAGCGCACGGAGATGTTGTGTTCGGCGGCGATGCGGGCCGGGCTGAGATCCGCATCGCCCAGGTATGAGGACATGAAGCTGGTGATCCGGGCGTACAGCGACTCGGTCGACGCCGCGCGCAGGGTCGGCTCGGCCGCGGCGGACGCGATCAGGGCACGGACGAGCTCGACCGTCCCGGCGCCGAGCATCGCTCCCGCCTCGGAGCCCTCGACCTGCCCGGCGACGGCACGGACCTGCTGCAGGTGGCGACGGACGAGGTCGTAGAGCGGGCTTCTCGCCAGGAGCGGCGCCGCATCCCGAACGACGTCGACGGGTAGACCGAGCCGCTCGTTGTCGATGTACAGGGCGTCGGCCACCCCTTCTCCCTCGGCGACGTGGTCGAAGGGGGAGGTCAGGTCCACCAGCTGCAGCTCGCCGGGATCGTTGATGGTGTGCTGGTCGGCCCGCGAGCGGGTGGCGCTGTAGCCACCCAGCTGGACCGCCAGCGCGATCTGTTCCGGGGCGCTGATCCGGACGTGCCGCGACAGGCGCGTCAGCCGGTGTCCGGACGCCATGACGTGCACGAGTCTCGCGCCCGGCCCGAGCTGCCAACCGTCGATGCGTACGTTCACATCGGCGCCGTGCCCGGCGAGCTCGACCCGCGCCGGGAGCAGCGCCGAGCTCATCGTGTGCCGTGCAGCCTCGGCACGCTCCTGGACCGACATCGACGCGGTGTCCAGGAGAAGTGTCATCCGCTCACCACACGCTGCTCGGGCCCGCTCGGGGCGCTTCGCTGTCGTCCCAGAAGTGTGCACGCGCAGCACATCGATTGACCGGTGACGTGATTACGTTCTCCCCCGGACGACGAGACGAGCCGCGGATCCGGGCATTTCCGGACAGCGCTATTCCCCCGAGTCGTCACGACATTGAGCGAAGGAGACATCATGGGCGTATTCACCACGAAGGCCGGCGTGGACATCTTCTACAAGGACTGGGGGGCCGGCCGGCCGATCGTCTTCAGCCACGGCTGGCCGCTCAGCTCCGACGCCTGGGACAACCAGCTGAACCTCGTGGCATCGGCCGGCTACCGCGCCATCGCCCACGACCGGCGCGGCCACGGGCGCTCGACGCAGACCTGGGACGGCCACGACATGGACCACTACGCCGACGACCTCGGCGAGCTCATCGAGGCCCTCGATCTGCACGACGCCACGCTCGTGGGCCACTCCACCGGCGGCGGCGAGGTCACCCGCTACATCGGACGGCACGGCACGTCCCGGGTGGCGCAGGCCGTGCTGCTCGGAGCGGTGCCGCCGCTCATGCTCAAGACCGACGAGAACCCCGAGGGGCAACCGATCGAGGCCTTCGACGCCATCCGCGCCGGTGTCACAGCGGATCGGTCGCAGTTCTACAAGGACCTGTCCGAGCCGTTCTACGGCGCGAACCGGCCCGGCGCCACGGTCTCGCAGGGCGCCCGCGATGCGTTCTGGCTGTTGAGCATGCAGGTGGGGATCAAGCCGGCGCTGGACTGCATCAAGGCCTTCTCGGAGACCGACTTCACCGCCGACCTCGGCGCCATCGACGTCCCGACGCTCGTCGCCCACGGGGACGACGACCAGATCGTGCCCATCGTCGCCTCCGCGGAGAAGTCCTCGAAGCTGATCAAGGACGCGACCCTCAAGGTCTACCCGGGCGCCCCGCACGGCCTCACCGGCGCCTACGAGCAGGCGTTCAACGCGGATCTGCTCGCCTTCCTCGACAGCTGACCGTCCGCGCAGCTCCCTGACCTCCGTCCACGCGCTCGGCCGATCGGGGTAGAGGTTTCGTCGGCCGGGCCCTCCGGGAAGAGGGTGGAGGGGGAACCCCTGGCAGCCCCCCGACGATCGCGGGCCTCTGCGATTGAACGGTCTCCGCTGGTACGAGGCGGAGCGACGGGAGGAGTTCAACAGTGGGCGACAACGTCTACCACGTCACCGAGATCGTCGGGACGTCGACGGAGAGCATCGACGACGCCATCCGCACGGCGATCAAGCGCTCGGCGCGCACCCTGCGCAACCTCGACTGGTTCGAGACGGTCGAGATCCGGGGGCACCTCGAGGACGGGGAGATCAAGCACTTCCAGGTGACGCTCAAGGTGGGCTTCCGCCTCGAGGAGCTCACCTAGGACCTACCGGATCCGCCCATGGCACCGGCCCGGCTCCCGAGGGAGCCGGGCCGATGCGCGCACCCGGACCGGGTCAGTGCGTGAGCGCGGCGGCCCGCTTCTTTGCGTCCTTCGCCACGCCCCCGGCCTGGTGTGCAGCCTCACTGCCCAGCGCGGTGGCCCGGACGGCGACGTCGTGGCCGAGCTTGGCCGCCTGGTCGAGAACGGCGGCGCCGGTTGCCTTCTCCAGTGCCGCCATCCTGTGGGTCTTCTTCTCCAGTGCCGCCACCTTCTGGCCGGCAACCTTCTGCAGCTCCGCGGTGCGCTTGGCGGCCCGCTTCTGCAGGTCGGCGCCCCGCTTCTCGGCGGTCTTCTGCAGCTTCGCCGCGCGCTTCTCGGCCCTCTTCCTGGCCTTCGCTGCGCGCTTGACCCATTCGGCGGAAAGGTCGGTGGCGCGTGAGCCCAGGCCGGAACCGGCATGGGAGGCCCGGGCCGAGACCACGGCGCCGGCACCTGGCGCGAGCCCGGCCAGCCCGGCGGCGAGCCCGGCGACCGTGCCCGAGGCGTCGGAGGCCGTGCCCGAGAGCTTGCCGGTCACCTCGTGGGCCGCACCCGAGACCTTGCCGGAGACACCCGCGGCGCTACCGGAGAGCGCCGCCGCCTGCGCCGCGGCCAGTTTCGCGGCCTTGCGCCCACGCCAGCCCAGCGAGGGCTTGCCATGGGTGTCGGCCGCGGCGATCAGCAGCCCACCGAGGAGACCCACGTTCTTCAGGAAGTGGACGATCTGATCCTGCTTCTTCTCCTCGTCGGTCTCCTCCCAGAAGCGGTGACCGGCCGCCGTCGTGGGGATCAGCGTCGCGGCGAGGGCCGTCGCGGACAGGCGCGGGAACTTGCCGAGCGCCAGCATCGTGCCGGCGACGACTTTGACCGCGCCGTCGATCTGCACCAGCAGCACGTCGTCGGGGCGCTCCTGGATGGGCGCCATCTCGACGGCCTTGTCGACGACAGGCGCGACCGCGTCGAGTACCGGCTTCGCCGCCTGAGCGGGGCCCTCGGGAGCCCGGAGAACCTGGATGCCGCTGTAGATGAACAGCGAGGCGAGCATAGGTCGGGCAACACGTCGAAGGAGCATGCCCAACCGTTCCCCGGAGGGGGCCGGATCAAACGCCGGCGCTCAGCTTCGGATGCCATCATGCGCAGGTGACGGACACGAGGCTGGCCATCGGACTCGACATCGGCGGCACGAAGATCGCTGGAGCGGTGGTCGACGAACACGGCACTGTGGTGGCCGAGCACGTCGAGCCCACACCCGCGGAATCCAGCGGCGAGGCCGTCACCGAGGTCCTGCTATCGATGATCGAACGCTTCCGTGCCGACCACGACGTCGTGACCATCGGCGTCGGCGCGGCCGGGATCGTCGAGTGGCCTGCCGGGGTGATGCTCTGGGCACCGAACAACGCCTACCGGGACTGGCCGGTGCGCGAACAGCTGGAGAAGGCCACCACCCTGCCCGTCATCGTCGACAACGACGCCAACGTCGCCGCGCTCGCCGAAGCGCACCTCGGCGAGCCGTACCCCAACATGGTGTTGATCACAGTCGGCACCGGCATCGGCGGCGGACTCGTGCTCGACGGGCAGATCTACCGGGGCCCCACCGGGCTCGGCGCCGAACTCGGCCACATCATCCTCAACCCCGACGGCCCGCGGTGCGGCTGCGGCAACCACGGCTGCTTCGAGGCCTACGCATCGGGCACCGCGCTGACGCGGATGGCCCGGGACGCCGCGGCCGACGACCCAGACGGGCTGATCGCCCGGCTCGGCGCCGAGGACGGCGAGGTGACGGGGCACACCGTGGTGAAGGCCGTGCAGCAGGGCGACGAGACCGCGAAGGCCGTCTTCGCCCGGCTCGGCCGGTGGCTCGGGGTCGGCATCGCGTCGCTGGCCAACATCTTCGAGGTCAATGCGGTGGTCGTGGGGGGCGGTCTCGTCGAGACCGGGGAACTGCTTCTCGCCCCGGCGCGCGCGGCCGCACGTGAGTACGCCTACGCGCCCACCGCGCGCGGCATCGCCCCCGTCCTTCCCGCGACCTTCGGCGCCGATGCCGGGAAGATCGGGGCGGCGCTGCTCGCTCTGGAGCACGTCTGATCCGTCTCCTAGGGTGAGCCGCGTGTCACTCGTCCTCGGTCCGGTCCTGCGTCACGTCGACGAGACGTCCGCGTCGGTCTGGGTGCAGACCCGGAGTGCCGCCACTGTCTCGGTGCTGGGATGCGCGGCACGCACGTTCGAGGTGGCGGGCAACCACTACGCGCTCGTCCCCGTCACCGGCCTCACCCCCGACAGCCGCACGCCCTACGAGGTGGAGATCGACGGTGAGCGGGTGTGGCCGCCGACCACCAGCCCGTTCCCGCCGAGCGTGATCCGCACCCGGGGCCCACGGTCCGAACGCGGCAACCGGATCATCTTCGGGTCCTGCCGGTACTCCAAGGTGACCGACCCCGCGCTCGCCGCGAGCCTGGGCATCGACGCGCTCGATGCCTACGCGGCCCGGATGATCCGGCGGCCACCGGAGGAGTGGCCCGACGCGCTGCTGCTGCTCGGCGACCAGGTGTACGCCGACGAGCTGACGCCGCGGAACCGGCGCCGCATCGCCGGGCGGCGCGATCGTCGCCCGGACTGGCCCGACCACGAGATCGTCGGCTTCGACGAGTACGTCGGGCTCTACCGGGACTCGTGGTCCGACCCCGAGGTCCGGTGGCTGATGTCCACCGTGCCCACCGCGATGATCTTCGACGACCACGACGTGCGCGACGACTGGAACACCTCGGCCGCGTGGCGCGCGGAGATGGGCGCCACCTCCTGGTGGCGCGACCGCATCCGCTCGGCGCTCGCCTCGTACTGGATCTACCAGCACATCGGCAACCTCTCGCCCGACGCTCTCGCCTCCGATCCCGACTACCAGAAGATCAGCAAGTACGACGGCGACACCTGGCCGCTGCTCGTGGAGCTCGCCGACCGCGCCGACGCCGAGATCGACGGCGCAAAGGGGCTGCGGTTCAGCTTCCGCTGGGACCTCGGCCGCAGCCGGCTGGTGATGATCGACTCACGCAACGGGCGCATCCTCGAGGGCGGGCAGCACCTGATGTTGGGCGAGACCGAGTTCTCCTGGATCGAGGAGCAGGTCGAGGCACCCGGGCGGGTGGAGCACCTCGTGATCGGCACCTCGGTCCCCTGGCTGCTTCCACACGCCATCGGGGAGCTCGAGACGGTCAACGAGATCGCCGCCGCCCGGCCCGGGCGGCGGGGGCGCCTCGGCGAGTGGATCCGGCAGGCCGGCGACCTGGAGCATTGGGCCGCCTTCCGCAAGTCGTTCGACCGGCTGACCGCCATGATCGACCGGGCGGCGGCGGGCGGGCCGCTCACGGTGAACGTGGTGTCGGGGGACGTGCACCACAGCTACGCCGCCCGCGCCCACCTTCCGTCCGACGGACGGGCGCCGGTCCACCAGCTCACCTGCTCGCCGGTGCACAACACGATGAGCTGGATGATCAAGCCCGGGTTCCGGCTCGGCTGGTCGCGCGCTGTGGGCCTCCTGGCGGGCCGCTGGGCGGCACGTGCGGGGGCTCCGCCGAAAGCGGTGTCGTGGGAGCGCGTGACGGGGCCGTTCTTCGGCAACATGATCGCCACCCTCGACATCGACGGTGACAGCGCTTCGGTGCTTTTCGAACAGCCGCGCACTGCGGCCACACTCAACGAGCTGGCGCGACTGGAGCTGACCACATGACAGAGCAGACAAGTGCGGCGACGCGGCGGCTATCGGCGATCGCCGGTCAGACCGTCGTCCTACGGCCGGCCACCGCGGCCCACGTCCCGATCTTCCTCGAGATCCTCGGACACCCGGAGATCGAGAAGTGGTGGGGCGGCTACGACCTGGAGCGGGTGCGCCGGGAGCTGCTCGGCCCCCACAGCTATGCGATCGAACTGGCGGGCGAGACCACCGGGCTGATCATCTACCGGGAGGAGCTCGACCCCGACCACCGGTACGCGGCGATCGACCTCGCGCTGCACCCCGACCACCAGAACCAGGGTCTGGGCTGCGACGCCATGCGCGCCATGGCCCGGTTCCTCTTCCGGCACCGCAACCACCACCGCGTGGTGATCGACCCCGCGGCGCACAACGAGCGGGCCATCCGCAGCTGCGAGCGTGCGGGTTTCCGGCGGGTGGGCGTGATGCGGGCCTACGAACAGTCCGCCGACGGAGAGTGGCACGACGGGCTGCTGATGGACCTGCTCCAGGAGGACCTGCCGTAGGACTGCCCGCAGCGTGACGTCACGGACGTCCGCCGCCTGATCAGAAACGGACGAACCCGCGGCGGCGGACGGTCAGCCCGGCGATCGCCAGCACGGCCCCGAGGATGTCGAAGAGCAGCCCGATGTTCTGCATCCCGATGAGGTCCCCGAGGTAGCCGACGACATAGGCACCGATGATGGCGCTGATGATCATTCGCCCGGTCCGGACACGCCGGGTGCTTTTCACGACGCTTCGAGCGATGCCGGTGACGAGGAGCCCGATGAGGATTGCGAAGAAGATCGGGCCGATGATCTGGACGGCCGAGAAGACGGCAGGGCTGACGGTGATGACGGGCACGATTCCTCCGGTGGGGGCCGGGGGCCGCCTTTGGCGGCCCGGCTACGGATGATCAGCCAGCTGATCCGCTCCACACACGGCCCGGCACCCGCGAGGGTTCACGCCTCTCAGAACGGGGTGTGCTCCAGCCAGGTGGCCCAGACCCGCTCGTCGCCGATCACCTGAAGACCCGGGGCGTCCGCGGCGATCCGGCGCGTCATCGCCAGCAGGAGGTCGGCCGCGCTACCGCGGACGGCCGCGTCGCCCTTGCCGTGACCGTGCTCCCATGTGATGCCTGACTCACCGCCACGGACCATCCACTCTCCGTCGGCACCCAGTCCGTCATCCGTGGCGTGCAGGTGCAACGTGGCGCCCGCGGGGAGCGCCCGTTCATCACCCGCCAGGCGCGCGACCAGCAGGTCCAGCCACTCCGAGACGCCGTCCGCCGCCATGTCGGGCTCGACGACGAACGGAACGTCCAGTGCCAGTGCAACGTCCGCGCGGTGAACGACGGACTCGTGCAGTCGGCGCCGGATCCACCACGCCGCCGGCTTCGGGCCGATGAACGTCCAGACCGGGACGTCGGCGCCGGTGCCCGCCACCGCGTCGACCAGCAGGCGTGCACTCTCGGTGATCCACACGACGGCGTCGCTCGCGTCGGCAGGCGGCTTCCCGTCGGGCACCGCGCGCATGTCGACGCGATCCTCGGCCCGCTCCCGCACGATCATGGCGCTCCACCGGTCGCCCCGGCCGACGTGGGCCAGAAGTTTCTGCAGGTCCCACCCCGGGCAGGTGGGCACGGGGTGGGCCGGATCGGCGGCGGCCACGAGTTCGCCGAACAGGCGGTTCTGATCGATCAGGGAGTCGGCGTACTGCACATCGGTGACGGTAGCCCCCACGATCGGGGGGCACGATCGTGACGTGGAGTACGCGAAGGGGGCCGGACGCATGACCGGTAGCCGGATCGGGTAGGAACTCGACTATGGCGCGCGACGCACGGGAATGGACTGTCCCCGCCCCGCTGCGGGCACTGATGTGGTGGCCGGCGGCCGCCTTTGTGCTGGTCATGATCGTCCCGGAGGCTGCGGCAACCTCCATCGCGGCGTCCGGAGTGGCGCTGGTGGCGCTCGGCGCCGTGGGTCCTGTGGTGGTCCGTCGGCTACGCGGTCCTGCCGCCGTCAGCGGCGCGGTCGTCGAGCCCCCGGCGCAGGACCCTCCGACCGTCGAGATCGAACTGCCAACCGTCGAGATCAAGCCTGCTCGCCGGGTGGCCTGACACACTCTCCTCCCCCTTCGATGCCGGCACGCCCGTCGTGCCGGCATCGGCGTTTTCGGGGGCGGTCAACCGCTCATGTCGTGACCACCCTCGCCGCGCCTCTCCGGGTGATGTCGCTTTCGTCCACACCATAGCTTGCACTTCCGATAGTAGGATGCCCAAGTATCTGGTCCTGCAAGGAGGAGAGCCATGGCCGAGCTGCACGTGCCCGCCAACCCGGTTCGGTTCGTCACCGCGGCCAGCCTGTTCGACGGGCACGACGCCGCGATCAACATCATGCGGCGGATCCTGCAGCGCCAGGGCGCCGAGGTGATCCACCTGGGCCACAACCGCTCGGTCGACGAGGTCGTGACCGCGGTGATCCAGGAGGACGCCCAGGGCGTGGCGGTCAGCTCGTACCAGGGCGGGCACGTCGAGTACTTCTCCTACCTGGTCGAACTCCTGCGCGAGCGCGGAGCCGGGCACGTGAAGGTCTACGGCGGGGGCGGCGGCGTGATCGTGCCTGCCGAGATCGACCTGCTCCACGAGCGCGGCGTTGCCCGCATCTTCTCCCCCGACGACGGCCAGCGGCTCGGCCTGCCCGGGATGATCAACGTGATGATCCGCGAGTGTGACGTCGACCTCGCGAGCCGGCCTCCGCAGTCGTTCGAGGGACTGTTCGCCGGCGAGCACGCCACGCTCGCCCGCACGCTCACCCTCGCCGAGGCCGGACGACTGCCGTCCGGCCTCGACCTGGAGCCCCGCCGAGCGGTCCCCGTGCTGGGCGTCACCGGCACCGGCGGCTCGGGCAAGTCGAGCCTCACCGACGAGCTGGTGCGCCGGTTCCGGCTCGACCAGGAGGACAAGCTCCGCATCGCCGTGCTCGCCGTCGACCCGACCCGCCGCCGGGGCGGGGGCGCACTGCTCGGCGACCGGATCCGGATGAACGCCCTCAGCGGTGACCGGGTCTTCTTCCGCTCCATGGCCACCCGCGGCGCCGACAGCTCACTTCCCGAGCACCTCGGCGACATGATCGCGGTGCTGCGCGCGGCCGGGTTCGACCTGGTGATCGTCGAGACGCCCGGCATCGGACAGGGCGACGCGGGCATCGTGCCGTTCGTCGACCGCTCGCTGTACGTGATGACGCCGGAGTTCGGGGCGGCGTCACAGCTCGAGAAGATCGACATGCTCGACTTCGCGGACGTCGTCGCGATCAACAAGTTCGAGCGGCGCGGGGCCGAGGACGCCCGCCGTGACGTGGGCCGCCAGCTCGTGCGCAACCGCGAGGCCTTCGGCGCGTCGTGGGAGGACATGCCCGTCTTCGGCACGAGCGCCGCCACCTTCAACGACGAGGGCGTCACCGCGCTCTACCAGCACGTCGTCGCCCTGCTCACGGAGAACGGGCTGGTGACCGGCGAGGGCCGGCTCCCGCGCACCGACCGGCGCACCTCCTCCGAGCACGCAGCGATCATCCCGTCGAACCGCACGCGCTACCTCTCCGAGATCGCCGAGACCGTCCGGGCCTACCACTCGGCCACCGAGACGGCCGTGGACGCGGCGCGGCAGCGCCAGCACCTGCGCACCGCTAACTCGGCCCTGCAGGCGGCTGGGGCCGAGCAGGGGGCGCTTCCCGAGCTACTGGAGCAGGCGGAGAAGGCGCTCCCGCCGGAGGCGGCGCACCTGATCGACACGTGGCCCGAGGTCGTGGAGGCCTACTCGGGCGACGAGATGGTGGTCCGGGTCCGCGACAAGGAGCTGCGCACGCAGCTCACCCGCGAGACGCTCTCGGGCAACCGGGTGCGCCGGGTGGCGCTGCCCCGCTACACCGAGGACGCGGAGCTGCTGCGCTTCCTGCGCCGGGAGAACCTGCCGGGGAGGTTCCCGTTCACCGCCGGGGTGTTCGCGTTCAAGCGTGAGGGTGAGGACCCAGCGCGCATGTTCGCCGGCGAGGGCGACGCGTTCCGCACCAACCGGCGCTTCAAGCTCCTGTCCGCCGACTCGCCGGCCAAGCGCCTGTCCACCGCGTTCGACTCCGTCACGCTCTACGGGCGCGAGCCCGACACCCGCCCGGACGTCTACGGCAAGGTCGGCACGTCCGGCGTCTCGATCGCGACCTTCGACGACATGAAGGCGCTCTACGACGGGTTCGACCTGACCTCGCCGACCACGTCGGTGTCGATGACGATCAACGGTCCGGCACCCACGATTCTCGCCTTCTACCTCAACACCGCGATCGACCAGCAGGTGGAGAAGTTCCGCGCGGAGCACGGGCGCGCACCGTCGGAGCAGGAGCACACGGAGCTCACCGCATTCGCGCTGCAGAACGTGCGCGGAACGGTGCAGGCCGACATCCTCAAGGAGGATCAGGGGCAGAACACCTGCATCTTCTCCACCGAGTTCTCGCTGCGGATGATGGCCGACATCCAGGAATGGTTCATCCAGCAGAAGGTGCGGAACTTCTACTCGGTCTCCATCTCCGGCTACCACATCGCCGAGGCCGGGGCCAACCCCATCAGCCAGCTCGCGTTCACGCTGGCCAACGGCTTCACCTTCGTCGAGAGCTATCTCAGCCGCGGGATGGATGTCGACGACTTCGCCCCCAACCTGTCGTTCTTCTTCTCCAACGGGATGGACGCCGAGTACTCGGTGATCGGCCGGGTGGCGCGGCGGATCTGGGCAGTTGCGATGCGCGACCGGTACGGCGCGAACGAGCGGTCGCAGAAACTCAAGTACCACGTGCAGACATCGGGGCGGTCGCTGCACGCGCAGGAGATGGACTTCAACGACATCCGCACCACGCTGCAGGCGTTGTGCGCGCTCTACGACAACGCGAACTCGCTGCACACCAACGCGTTCGACGAGGCGGTCACCACGCCCACCGAGTCGTCGGTGCGCCGGGCGATGGCGATCCAGCTGATCATCAACCGCGAGTGGGGCCTGTCGATGAACGAGAACCCGCTGCAGGGTTCGTTCATCATCGACGAGCTCACCGACCTCGTCGAGGAGGCCGTGCTCGCGGAGTTCGACCGGATCTCCGAGCGCGGCGGGGTGCTCGGGGCGATGGAGACCGGCTACCAGCGGGGGCGCATCCAGGACGAGTCGCTGCTGTACGAGCAGCGCAAGCACGACGGCACGCTGCCGATCGTCGGGGTCAACACGTTCCTGCGCGAAGGCTCCACGACCCCCGTCGAGATCGAGCTCGCCCGCGCCACCGAGGCGGAGAAGAAGAGCCAGCTCGACCGGCTCGCCGACTTCAAGGCCCGTCACACCGGCGAAGCACCCGACGCGATCCGGCGGCTGCAGGACGTCGCGACCGGTGACGGCAACGTATTCGACGAGCTGATGAGGGCCGCCCGCGTCTGCAGCCTCGGTCAGCTCACCGACGCCTTCTTCGAGGTCGGCGGACAGTACCGGCGCAACATGTGACAGACCTGTCCCACGCTCTATCGGGATAGGTTCCAACAGTGACTACCACGCCGCAGGACCAAGGCCGGGCGCCCCGCCATGCGCCCGACCTCCGTGCGGCCACGCTCGACGCCGCGGCCGCCCTGTTCGCCGCGGAGGGGCCCAGCGGACTGGTCGTGCGGCGCATCGCCGCTGCGGCCGGCTGCTCGACGATGGCCGTCTACCACTACTTCGAGGGCAAGCCGGGGCTGCTCGAAGCGTTGTACGACGAGGGACACAAGCGGTTGAGCGACGCCCAGCGCCTCCGGCAGTTCACCGACGACCCGGAGGCGGACGTCCGCAACACCTGCCTCGCCTACCGGGAATTCGCCCTCGCCCACCCCGGCTACTTCCAGGTGATGTTCGGCCGCCGCGACCCCGGATTCCCGCGCCCCTCCGGTGAGGCCCGCGCCCGAGGGCGCGAGAACTACGCCCGGTTCATCGAGGTGGTGCGGCGGTGGGGGGAGCAGAGCCCGCTCGTCACCGACGCCGAGTCCGCAGCCCACGCGATCTGGGCATGCGGCCACGGGCTGATGATGCTCGAACTGACCGGCAACGCCCCGCGAGCCGACCTCACCGCCCGCTACGCCACGGCCATCGACGCCACGATGCGCGGCCTGGAGAAGTAACCCCGCCCTACCGCTCACGGGACATGGAGGTCGGCGTGCGGGTTGCCGACCATCCGGGCGGGATCGACGATGCGGTCGTAGTCCTCCGCGGCCACGCCGAGGGCGAGGGCTGCGTCGCGGAGGCTCGAACCGTCGTGGTCGGCCTTGTGCGCGATCTTCGACGCCTGGTCGTAGCCGATGGTCGGGCTCAGCGCGGTGACCAGCATCAGTGAGCGTCCGACCAGCTCGCTGATGCGGTCGCGGTCGAGTTCGGTGCCGCAGACGCTGTAGCGGCGCAGCTTGTCGCTCGCATCGGCGAGGATCCGGGCCGAGTGCAGGACGTTGTTGATGATGATCGGGCGCATGGCGTTGAGCTCGAAGTTGCCCTGCGCCCCGGCCGCGGCCACGATCGAGTCCTCCCCCATCACCTGCAGGCAGACCATCACCATGGCTTCTTGCTGGGTCGGGTTGACCTTGCCGGGCATGATCGAGGAACCGGGCTCGTTCGCCGGCAGGACCAGCTCGTGCAGCCCTGCCCGCGGCCCCGAGGCCAGCCAGCGCATGTCGTTGGCGATCTTCATCAGGGCTACGGCCAGCCCGCGTATCCCTGCGCTCACCGCCACCATGGCATCAAGTGAGCCCTGAGCGGCGAACTTGTTGGGCGCGGTGACGAACGGGTGCCCGGTCAACTCGGCGATCTTGGCGGCGATCTGCTCGCCGAACCCGCATGGGGCGTTCAGGCCCGTGCCGACGGCCGTGCCCCCGGCCGCCAACTGATGACACCCCACCAACGCCTGGGCCAGACGCTCGCGCGCGTCGCGCAGCTGAGTGGCCCAGCCCGACCACTCCTGACCGACTGTCAGCGGGGTGGCGTCCTGCAGGTGGGTACGGCCGATCTTGACCACGTCCACCCAGCGGACCGCCCCCTCCTCGATCGCCTCCACGAGCGCATCCACCCGCGGGAACAGGTATCCGGTCACCTCCAGCACGGTGGCGATGTGCATCGCGGTCGGGAACGTGTCGTTGGACGACTGGCCCAGGTTCACGTGATCGTTGGGATGCACCGGGGACTTCGTTCCGAGCTCACCGCCCAGCAACTGACTGGCCCGGTTGGCCAGCACCTCGTTGACGTTCATGTTCGACTGGGTGCCCGACCCCGTCTGCCACACATATAGCGGGAACTCGCTGTCCAGGTCCCCGGCAAGGACCTCGTCCGCCGCCTGCACGATCGCCGCGGTCCGGTGCTGGTCCAGCCGGCCGGCGGCCTGGTTGACCAGCGCGGCGGCCTTCTTCACATATCCGTAGGCGTGGTACACGCGCACCGGCATCCGGTCGTCGCCGATGGAGAAGTGGATCAGCGATCGCTGGGTCTGCGCGCCCCAGTAGTGCTCGGCGGGCACCTCGATCTTCCCCATCGAGTCGCTCTCCACCCGCGTGCCGCTGCGCCGCCCGGTCCCGATCGGCACGCCCATCACGCCACCACCTGCGGGTAGACCGGCTGCCACATCGCGTCCTGTACGTCCTGCACCAGGTTGCCGAGCTCGGCGCGAGCCTCGCCCTCCTCCTGCGCCCGGCGGGCGACCGCCACCGCCACCGTCGCGGAGCTCGCCCGCAGGTCGGCCACGTCCGGCAGCAACGCAGCACCGGGCGTTCCGGTGTCCGCCAGCCCGGCCACCGCCTCCGCGGCAGCGATGATCATCCCAGGGCTGACGTGCGCAGCCTTGGCCACGACGGTGCCCAGCCCCAGACCCGGGTACAGCAACGCGTTGTTGGCCTGCCCGATCCGATAGGTGGTCCCGTCCAACTCGACCGGATCCCACGGGGTGCCGGTGCCCACCAGCGCCCGCCCATCGGTCCAGCGCAGCACGTCGGCGGGGTGGGCCTCGATCTTCTCGGTCGGGTTGGACAGCGGGAAGACCAGCGGCCGCTCGACGTGCGCGGCCATCTCCCGCACCACCTGCTCGGTGAACCCACCGCCCTGCTTCGAGGTGCCCACCAGGATCGTCGGATGCACCTGGGCGACCGTGGTCGCCAGATCGATCCGCCCGTCCCCGCCACGCTCCCACCCCGACACCTCGGCGGCAGGCCGTGCGTAGGGCACCTGGAAGTCGCGCAGGTCCGACATGTCGTCCAGCAGCAGACCCTGCTGGTCCACCAACCACACCTGGCGCGTGGCCTTCTCCTGGTCGGCTCCGGCCCGGACCATCGCGTCACGGATCTGGTCGGCGATCCCGACCCCCGCCGTGCCCGCCCCGAACACCACCACGCGCTGGTCGCTCATCGACGTCCGTGCCACCCGGATACCGGCCAGTACCGCCGCCAGCGTGATCGCGCCGGTGCCCTGGATGTCGTCGTTGAACACGCACGCCTTCTGCGAGTACCGGTTCAGGATCCGATGCGCGTTGCTCGCCCCGAAGTCCTCGAAATGCAGCAAGGCGTTCGGGAACCGCCGCGACACCGCGGTCACGTACGCATCCACCAGCGCGTCGTACGCGGCACCGGTCGTCCGCGCGTGCCGCACCCCCACATAGAGCGGGTCGTTCAGCAACGCCTCGTTGTCCGTGCCGGCGTCCAGCATCACCGGGATCACGCGGGACGGGTCGATGCCCGCGGCCGCCGCGTAGATCGCCAACTTGCCCTGGGCGATCGCCACCCCGTTCGTGCCCCAGTCGCCGATCCCCAGGATCGCCCCGGCATCCGTGGCCACGAGCAGGTCCACGTCGTCGGCACCCAACCCGTAGTTGGTGAACGCCGTCTCCACCGCACCCGGGTCGTCCACCGACAGATACACGCCACGCGGACGCTGGAACTCGTGGCTGTACTGCTCCACCGCCTGAGCGATCACCGGGTCATAGACCACCGGAAGCATCTCGACCAGATGATCCACCAGGAGCTTGTAGTACAAGGTCTCGTTGCGATCCCGCAGGGCTTCCATGAACGAG
Source organism: Pseudonocardia yunnanensis (assembly GCF_039534065.1). Taxonomy (NCBI): domain Bacteria; kingdom Bacillati; phylum Actinomycetota; class Actinomycetes; order Pseudonocardiales; family Pseudonocardiaceae; genus Pseudonocardia; species Pseudonocardia yunnanensis. The sequence continues at coordinate 527,428 of NZ_BAAAUS010000001.1, forward strand.
TTGCGGGCCAGCCCGTCGGGCTGACGCCGATATTGCTCGTACGCGCGTACCGCCTGCTGATCCAGGGTCAACGCCGCCGGTGGCAACAGCCCCACGAGACCGAGTTCCTCCCGCTCCCGCTCCGTGAAAGCCGTGCCGTGGCTACGCAACGGATCACGCAGCAACTCGCGGCCCTGCTCCGCCACACCCGTTCCGGACACCAGCGATGACTTCTGCGTGCTTATGGGCATCTCCGAACTCATGTCGGGTTAATCACACCCGCCACGGTCACCGCACTCGACAGGAGCCGACATCACATATTCGGGTGAGCTGCTAGCCCTCCCGCCGCCGACACCGGGAAGAAAGCGCTGGCAGGAAAGCCGACGTCCGAGGGAACTGAGAAAACACTCAGTTGATCAATCACGGAAGTGGGTGCCGGCGAGGCGCCGATGTCACCCCAGAAGGCACTGGCATTGATCGGCAATACTGAGACCGGCGACCCGCGAGCCGAAAAAGGGCGACCACGGGGAGAAAACGGGCGACTCGCGACTGTTCGGTACCTTTGAGGCAAGTTATCCTTCGTGCACTACTCGCGGATTTTCCCCACTTCGCACGACTCGTCCAATTTTCGAGCTCATTCTCGCGACGACGCCCCGCCGGCCGCGTGCTATAACGTTTGTTATAGCCGGGCCAGCGGCCGTCCCGATGCCGAAGCACTGTGGAGGAGGCCACCGACATGGGCGGGTCCAGGTTGTCGTCGGGGCTGTCCTTCGTGCAGGGCGCCGTTGACGATCCGCTCCGGGAGGTGACCGTCGGCGACGCGCTGGATCTCGCTGCCGCGGCCTGGGGACCACGTACGGCACTGGTGGAGTTCGGGGCCGGTAGCGCACGGCGGCGGTGGACCTTCGACGAGCTCCGCCTCGACGCGCTGCGCGTGGCGCGCGCGATGCTGGAGCGCTTCCGGCCGGGCGAGCACGTCGCCGTCTGGGCGGCGAACCTCCCGGAGTGGGTTCTACTGGAGATGGGGGCCGCCTACGCAGGCCTCACCCTCGTGACGGTCAACCCGGCGTACCAGGTGGGCGAGCTGACGCACGTGCTCGGCCAGTCCCGCTGCAACGGAGCGATCGTCCAGGACACCTACCGCGGGCGCGATCTCGTGCCGGTCGTCGAGAAGGCTCGGCCCGAGCTTCCCGCGCTGCGCGACGTCGTCGCCCTCTCCGGCTGGGACGACTTCCTGGCCTCTGGTGACCCGTCCCGCGAGCTGCCGCCCGTGGAGCCTGGCGACACCGCCCAGATCCAGTACACCTCCGGCACGACGGGCACCCCGAAGGGCGCGGAGCTCACCCACCGTGGGCTGGTCAACGTCGCCCGGTATTCCGCGATGGCGAAAGGCGCGGGGCCGGACGACGTCTGGGTCAACCCGATGCCGATGTTCCACACGGCGGGCTGCGGGCTCGCCACGCTCGGGGCCCTGCAGACCGGCGGCATCCACGTGCTGCTGCCCGAGTTCGACGCCGCGGTGATGCTGGACGCCGTCGAGTCCGAGCGCGGCACCGTCATCCTGAGCGTGCCGACGATGCTCATCCGCATGCTCGACGAGCAGTCGGCACGGCCGCGGGACGTGTCGAGCTGGCGCCTCTCGTCGCTCGGGGGCGCCCCGGTCCCTCCGGAGCTGGTGCGGCGGGCGCAACGCGAGCTGGGCCTCGTGGTCACCATCGGGTTCGGCCAGACCGAGGCCTCGCCCTACATCACCCACACCTTGCCCGACGACCCGAACCCGAACTGGGTCACCACGGTCGGCCGCCCGCTCCCGCACTGCGAGGTGCGTATCAGCGACCCGGAGAGTGGAGCAACGGTGCCGCTCCGCGTGGTGGGTGAGGTGTGCGCGCGTGGCTACGGGGTGATGAAGGGCTACTTCGACGCCCCGGAGGCCACCGCCGCCGCCGTGGACCCCGACGGTTGGCTGCACACGGGCGATCTCGGGAGCATGGACGACCTCGGCTACCTCCGCATCGAGGGCCGGCTGAAAGACATGATCATCCGCGGCGGGGAGAACATCTATCCCCGCGAGATCGAGGATCTCCTCTTCACCCATCCCCAGGTCGCCGACGTATCGGTGGTCGGGCTACCCGACCCGGAGTGGGGCGAGACGGTGGCCGCCTTCGTCCGGCCCGTCCCGGGCACCTGCCCGAGCGTCGAGGAGCTGGTCGAGTTCAGCCGGCGCCACCTCGCCCGGTACAAGACGCCGCGGGTGTGGCAGTTCCTGGAGAACTTCCCGCAGACGACGTCCGGCAAGATCCAGAAGTTCCTACTGCGCGAGAACTACCTGGCGCAGCATGGGGTCGGCTTTGCGGAATGACCGGGCTCCCCATCCGGGGGGTGGGGAGCCCGGTCCGATGTTCCAGGAGACGGCGTCAGCGGCTGGCCGCGTCCGCCATGTCGTGCATGCCTCTGCCCGGGTAGCCGTAGGCGTCGCGCACCGCCTTGCCCCAGGGCCGGAGGATCTCCACGAGCGTCGGGAGATCGTCACCGAGGGCGTCGACGATCGGACGGCACTGCCTGTCGGTGGCCTCCTCGACCGCCTCGCGCTGGGCGCGCCCGTCCTCGGTCAGCGCCCCGTCGGCCACGAGCCCGCGACTCACCAGACGCTCGTACGCTGCATCGAGCTGCTCGTCGGTCCATGCCCGCGAACGGACGTACGTGCGCATCGGCATCCCCCAGTACGCCTCGCTGAGCAGACCGATCTCCGTGGCGTCGAAGCCTGCTGCCGTCCAGGACGCGATGTGCGCGTCGCCGCGGTACTCGCGCAGCATGTCGCCGAGGCGCCAGACGTCGCCGACCGGATCACCGGGCAGGCCCACCGACCGGAGCCCGCTGAACAGCGGCCTGCCCTCGGGACGCAGCGGCTCGACGGCCCGCTCGAGCAGGGGCCGCGCCTCGTCGATGCGATCGGGGCGCTCCCCCAGGATCCGGACGAGCTGCGCTGTGGCACCGCGCGTGCGTGCGTCGGAGATCGTGGCGGAGTCGGTGAGCGTCCATCCGTATCCCACGGCCTTGACCACGACGTCGGGGTTGAACACCCCGAACGCCGCGGCCACCACCTGGCCCGGCACCTGGCCCAGCAGCGATCCACGGCTGCAGAAGTACGCGGGCCCGTCGGGTGCGGCAACGCCGCTGTTCGTCGCCGGGCTGCCGCTGAATCCGAGCGCCGCGTAGGCCTCGTGACACTCCGGTGCGAAGTACACCTGTCCGGTCACAGGCTCGAGGGCTCCTGCTAGTGCGCGTGCTGCGGGGGTCAACCCGGCCTCCTGTGGTCGCGATCATCGGTGATCTGCCGAGCGCGGCGAAGCGTCGCGCTGCTCATGATCTGATCGTGTTGCGGCACCGCATATCAACCCTTGATCCGGCAGCGCCCGTTGCCACGATGCTCAGCAAGGAGCCCGCGCCATGCCCGAGCGCACCGTCGCCGTCAACGGCATCGAGATGCACGTCGTGGAGGAAGGCACCGGGATGCCGGTGATCTTCTCCCACGGGTTCCCGGAGCTCGCCTACTCCTGGCGCCACCAGATCCCCGCGGTCGCCTCGGCCGGCTACCGGGCGATCGCCCCCGACCAGCGGGGATACGGCCGGACGTCGGCCCCGGAGGGCGTCGACGAGTACGACATCCTGCATCTGAGCGGTGATCTCATCGCACTGCTCGACGAGCTCGGCGAGGAGAAGGCCGTGTTCGTGGGCCACGACTGGGGCTCGATGGTCGTCTGGCAGACCGCGTTGCTGCACCCCGACCGCGTTGCCGGGGTGTGCGGGATGAGCGTGCCGTTCGTGCCGCGAGCGCAGCGGCCGCCCACGGAGCTCTGGCGGGCCGCATTCGGCGAGTCGTTCTTCTACATCCTCTACTTCCAGGAGCCCGGCGTCGCCGACGCGGAGCTCGGCGCCGATCCCGCCCGGACGATGCGGCGGCTGCTCGCCGGCCTGCGCACCGACCAGGAAGCCGACGGGATCCTGCGTAACGACAACGACGGCCGTGGCTTCCTCGACCGTCTCCCGGAGCCGCAGGAGCTGCCGAGCTGGCTGCGGCCTTTCGAGCTGGAGCACTACGTGCAGGAGTTCCGCCGCACGGGCTTCACCGGCGGCCTGAACTGGTACCGCAACTTCGACCGCAACTGGGAGCTCACCCCGCAGCTCGCGGGCGCGCGCGTCGCGGTGCCCAGCTTCTTCATCAGTGGTGCGCTCGACCCGGTGCTGGTGATGAGGCCGCCCGCCCAGCAGGACGAATGGCTGGCCGACCACCGCGGCAGCGTCATCATCGACGGTGCCGGCCACTGGGTGCAGCAGGAGGAGCCCGACCAGGTCAACCGCGCGCTGCTCGGGTTCCTCGACTCGATCAGCCGGTAACCGCGTCGCTTGCCGCACCCCGGATCACCACCGGCTCCGGGGCCACGGCCTGCGGGGACGGCATCCGGCGCAGCCACAGTGCGAGCCCCAGCGCCACCACCAGCAGCCCGCTGACGTAGACCGCCACCCCGAACCAGCCCGCGCTGTCGTACGCGATGCCCCCGACGGCTCCGCCGATGCTGCTGCCCAGGTAATAGGCGCACAGGTACAGCGAGGACGCCACGCCGGGAGATCCCCCCGGCAGGAGCGTCGCGCGTCTGCCGACCCAACTGCTCGCCAGCGAGTGGGCGCCGAAGAACCCGACGGTGACGAGCAGGAGTCCGGCCAGGACGGCGATCAGGTGGTCCGGGACGGTCACCCAGGCACCGAGCACGCCGACGAGCGTCGCACCCCACATCACCTTGCGGCGCCCGATCCGGTCGCCGAGGCGTCCGGCCGTCGTCGAGGCCCACGTGCCCGCGATGTAGCCGAGGAAGATCAGGCCGACGAGCTGGGCCGGCAGGTCGAACGGCGCGGCGAGCAGCCGGAACCCCAGGTAGTTGTAAACCGTCACGAACGCGCCCATCACCAGGAACCCGATGCCGAACAGGCACAGCAGGCCGGGGTCGCGCAGGTGCACGAAGGTCAGCGGAGTCAGCTCGCGGAACCGCACCCGCGGCGGCGCCTCGGCGACTGTGGGCGGTAGCACCAGCCGGAACGCCACGGTGCAGATGATCGACAGCACGCCGATCACACCGAGGCCGATCCGCCAGCCCGCCACGTCGGCCACGGCACCGGCGATCAGCCGTCCGGAGAGGCCGCCGAGGGTGTTCCCCGCGATCATGAGCCCGATGGCGCTGCCCAGCCACTGTGGAGCCACTTCGCGTGTCATGTGGGACATCGCGAGAGCCGGGAGCGCGGCGATCGCCACGCCCTGCAGCGCCCGAATCCCGACGAGGGCGGGGAAGTTCGGAGCCAGAGGTGCGAGCACGCCCAGCACCGCGGTGGTAGCCAGCGCGATCGTCATCACACGCACCCGGCCCCACGACTCGGCCAGTGTGGAGAGCGGGACGACGGCGATGGCGAGGGCCCCCGTCGTGGCGGAGAGGGCGAGGCTGGACGTCGACGAGGACAACCCGAACTGGGACGCGAGCGTCGGTAGCAGCCCCTGGACGCAGTAGACCAGCACGAACGTGGCGAGGCCCGCGCACCACATCGCCGCACCCAGCCGGCGGTAGCCCGGGGTGCCGCGCTCGTGTCCGCTTCCGCGCCCGGGGGCCTGTGGGACCGCGGCGGTGGCCGGGGACGAGGGGGGAGAAGAAGTCGTTGCCATCGCTATCTAAGTTAGGTCGACCCGCCTCATGCGTCCAATGCATGTTCGAGAGAGCCATAATGCAGTTATGGATGAACCGTGGGCGCTCGCAGTCGCACCCCGCCTCGCCCAGTTCGTCGCCGTCGCGCGGGCCGAGCACATGACGCACGCCGCGGAGGAGATCGGCGTCCCGCAGTCGACGCTCAGCCGCAGCATCGCGCGGCTGGAGGCCGATCTCGGGGTCGGGCTGTTCGTGCGGACAGGCCGGACGGTGCGGCTCACACGAGAGGGACGCACACTGCTGCGCCACGCCGAACGAGCGCTGGGCGAGCTCACGGCGGCGGTCCGAGAGATCCAGGGCGACGCCGACGAGCTGCACGGCCGGATCGGCCTGGCGTTCCTGACCACCCTCGGAGTGGCGGCCGTCCCGCGGCTGCTGCGCGACTTCCGCGCCACCCACCCGGACGTGCGCTTCACCCTGATGCAGGGCCCGCACGCGCTGCTGCTCGAGCGGCTGCGTTCCGGGGACGCCGACCTCGCCCTCACCTCACCCTTGCCGGACGAGCCGGGGCTCGTCGCCGAGCCGCTCGACGAGGAGGAACTGCGGCTCGCGGTGCCGGCCGACCATCCCCTCGCCACCCACCGCGAGGGCGTCGCGCTCGCCGAGGCCGCCCGCGAGCCGTTCATCGGCTTCCAGAGGGGCTTCGGCATGCGCGGCACAGTGGACGCGTGGTGCCGCGAGGCCGGGTTCGTCCCGCGCGTGGCCTTCGAGGGCGGCGACGCCGAGACGCTGCGCGGGCTCGTCGGGGCCGGGCTCGGGGTGGCACTTCTACCGATGGCCGTGCACCCGGCCACGCCCGAGGTGGTCGAGCTGCCGGTCACCACGCCCCGGACCACGCGGACGATCGGCCTGGTACGGGTGCGCGACCGTCGACTCACCCCGCCGGTGCAGGCGCTGGAGACCTTCCTGCGACACCGCCCGCTGCTCCGGACCTGGTGACGGTCATTTCTTGCTTTTCGCCGTTATCACCACAGAACGGGCATCGACGAAAACACTGGCCGCATATGCTCGGTGATCCGTCACAGACCGAGCCAGGAAGACCCTTATGCGCCTTGCCGTACCCGATCTCGTGTCCAATTCCTACTTTCCCGCGGTTGCCGCGGTCGAGCTGGGATTCATGCGGGAGGAGGGGCTCGACGTCGAGCTCGACCTGCTGTTCCCGGTCACCGACGCCGTGGCCGCGCTACGTGACGGGGCGATCGACTTCCTCGCCGGCTCCGCGCACGCCCCCGTCTACGCCGAACCCGGCTGGCAGGACGTCCAGTTGCTGAGCGCGCTGGCCCGCAACATGTACTGGTTCCTGGTCGTGCGGCCCGACCTCGATGTCGATCGAACCACGCTGACCCACCTCGCGAACGTCCGGATCGGCGCCGCACCCGGGCCCGACCTGGGGCTGCGCCGCCTGCTGGCGACAGAAGGGCTCGACCTCGCCGCCGCGGGCGTCACCATCGAACCTGTCCGCGGGGCCAATGCCGGCAACGTGTCCTTCGGTGTGACCGCTGCCCAGGCGCTGGCCGACGGTCGGATCGACGCCTTCTGGGCCAACGGAATGGGCGCCGAGGTGGCCGTACGCCGCGGGGTCGGCCGCGTGATCGTCGACGCACGCCGGGACGCGAGCCCGGCATCGCTCTTCACCTTCCCGGCGCTCATGGCGACCAGGCGCACGATCCGGGACGAGCCGAACGCCACCGCGGCCGCCGTGCGCGGCATCGCTCGGGCGCAGTCGGAGTTGCGCGCCGATCCGGGGCGGGCCACCGACGTCGGCCGGGCCCTGTTCCCGGCGATGGAGGCCGGGCTGATCGCCGAACTGGTCGCGCGTGACGTCGACTTCTACCAGCAGGCGATCTCGCCGGAGGCCGTCAGCGGCCTCGTCGAGTTCACCCGTGACAGTGGGCTGACCAGCGGCGACGCAGGCTATGACGACGTGGTTTCGCCTGCCGCGCAGAAACTGTGGGCCTAACGCCGGCCCGTCATGTCATCGACGTGACGTCCGCCCCGAGGTGCACCGGCGTGCGGAGCAAGGCGAACACGACGTGCCTGCGCAGCGTGAAGCCCATGTGCTCGTAGAGCCGGATCGCCGTGGTGTTGGTGGCCGCCGCGTGCAGGTACGGCACGTCACCGCGCTCCCGGATCACCGCTCCGACCGCCCGGATCAAGCGCGATGCCAGGCCACGGCCCCGATAGGCCGGGTCCGTGCAGACCGCGCTGATCTCCGACCAGCCCGGCGGCCGCAACCGCTCCCCGGCCATCGCGACGAGCGCGCCGTCGATGCGGATACCCAGATAGGTGCCCATCAGGCGGGTGTTGGGTTCGAACGGGCCCGGCTGCGTGCGGGCCACGAGGTCGAGCATCTCGGGCACGTCGGCGGCGCCCAGCAGCACGGCCTCGGGATCCGGGCCCACCTCGACGGCGGAGCCGACCATCTGCACGCCCTCGCCCGCACGGGCCTCCCAGCCCTCGGGCGGCGTGCGCGAAGCCCCGGTGATCACCACGTTCTCCCCCGGACCGGCGAGGAGGGCGAGATCGGCCCAGTCCTCGGGGGCAGGCTCGCTGGGAAGTGCGGCGAACCGCGTCACATCCGGCCGGTACCGCGCCGCGCGCCCTCGAACTTCTGCGAGGTCTGCCTGCGGTCCGGTGATCGCCGCCCATACGGAGTTGTCCAGGGGATGTTCCGCCACAGCCGGAGCAACCGATTGATGGCGTGATCAGTTCCCGTCCGGTGTGTGAGATCAGTCGACGTGGTCCGGTGCGATCCGATGAGCGAGGCGCAGCAGCGCCCCCCACGCCAACTCGTCGGCGTTCTCGTCGGCCAGATCGTCCTGTGCGGTGCCTTCGAGCTGGCGGGCGGTGTGCTCGCACACGTCAGCCGGAGGCACCACGAGCTCGCCCCCGGCCTGGGCCGCGATCTGGATCTGGCACGCCCGCTCGAGGTTGAGCATCCGCAGCAGGGCCTTACCCGCGGTGCTCCCCACCGTCAGCAGCCCGTGGTTGCGCAGGATCAGCGCAGGGTGGCGGCCGAGGTCGGCGACGAGCCTGCGCTGCTCGTCGCGGTTGAGGGCGACACCTTCGTAGTCGTGGTAGCCGACCCGCTCGTAGAACTCCAGGGCGTGCTGGCTGATCGGCAGCAGGCCGCCGGCCTGGGCTGCCACGCCGACTCCCGCCTTCGTGTGGGTGTGCAGCACGCACATCGCATCGGGACGCGCGGCGTGCACGGCGCTGTGGATCACGAACCCCGCCGGGTTGACCTGGTAAGGCGTGGGCGACACCGGCCGGCCGGCCAGGTCGACCTTCACCAGCGACGACGCCGTGATCTCCTCGAAGAACAGTCCGTAGGGGTTGATCAGGAAGTGGTGCTCGGGCCCCGGGATGCGCAGCGAGATGTGGGTGAAGATCAGGTCGGTCATCCCGAAATGGGCCACGAGCCGGTAGACGGCGGCGAGCTCGCGACGCAGCTCGGTCTCCGTACGCCCGCCGGGTTCACCTGTCGGGGCTCGGCCGGGGTCCGGGAGCGTGTACGTCACGGCGCCACCGCCGCCCGCTCGCCCATCGCACACAACAGTTCGTAGCCGACGTGCGCCGCTGCGATCCCCGTGAGCTGCGCGTGGTCGTAGGCGGGCGCCACCTCGACGATGTCGGCACCCACGAGGTGCAACCCGCCGAACACACGCAGCGCCGCCAGCAGTTCGCGGCTCGTCATCCCACCGGCCTCGGGCGTGCCGGTGCCGGGAGCGTGGGCGGGATCGAGCACGTCGATGTCCACCGAGACGTACACGGGCCGGTCGCCGACCCTGGCTCGGATCCGCTCCAGCACTCCACGAATGCCCTCGGCCTCGATGTCGGGGCACGTCACCGTGGCGAAGCCCAGCCGCGCGTCGGCGTCGAGGTCGGCGGCGCCGTAGACAGGACCGCGGATCCCGACGTGCAGGCAGGCCTCCGCGTCGAGCAGCCCTTCCTCCGTCGCCCGCCGGAACGGGGTGCCGTGCGTGTAGGGGGCGCCGAAGTAGGTGTCCCACGTGTCGAGGTGGGCGTCGAAGTGCACCAGCGCGACAGGGCCGTGGCGGCGTGCGACCGACCGCAGCAGCGGCAGGGCGATGGTGTGGTCGCCACCGATCGTCAGCAGCCGCGTACCCGTGCCGAGGAGCGCGTCCGCCCCGCGCTCGATCGCGGTGATCGCCTCCGCGATGTCGAACGGGTTGACGGCGAGGTCACCGGCGTCGGCCACCTGCTGGACGGCGAACGGCGCCAGACCGGTGGCCGGGTTGTAGGGCCGCAGCAACCGCGAGCTCTCCCGGACGTGCGCAGGCCCGAACCGGGCCCCGGGCCGGTAGCTCACACCGGAGTCGAACGGGACCCCGAGCACGGCGACGTCGGCGCGGGTCACCTCGCCGAGGCGGGGCAACAGCGCGAACGTGGCCGGGCCGGCGAAACGTGGGGTGCGCGAGGCGTCGATGGGCCCGACGTGGCCCGTGGTCGCGTCCACCACCCGGGCGGCGGCCGGTTCCGGAGCCGGGCGGGTCATGCGGCACGCCCTCGCGCGCGGCGGGCACCGATCATGGGGACCTCCGGGGGCTTGCGGGAGCAGTGGCAGCCAAGCTAACCCAGCCTCGCAGGCCAGTGCTGGGAGAACGAGCGGCACGTTGATCCGCACCTGTCGGACGAGAGTGCCGCTGGTTCATGCGAGTCGGGGCAGGTACCCGCCCGTCCTCATGATCAGCGATCGGGGACGAGCAGCCGTGCCGGCAACGGCTGCACGGCAGGGGCTCGGCGGGCAGATGAACGAACGGCCCGCCCACCCGGACCTATTGGACGAGAGCCCCGCTCGTTCAGCTCCCGAGCCGGCTGGCCGGGTCGCCCGGCGAGCACCCCACCCGGCCTCATGATCATCAATTGGGGACGGGCAGCCGTGCCAGCAGCGGTTACATGGCCCCAACCGATGATCATGACACCTCAGGCCAGCGCGTAGATGAACGAGCGGCCCGCCCGCCCCGACCTATCGGACAAGAGTCCCGCTCGTCCAACGCCCGAGCCAGCCGAACGGCCGGCCTGGCGGGCACCCCGCCTGACATCATGATCAGCAATTGGGGACAAGCAGCCGCGCCAGCAGCGGCTGCACGGCCCCAACCGATGATCACGAAACCACGCGACCCGGCGGGGTAGATGCACGAACGGCCCGTCCGGCCGGACCTACTGGACGACAGCCCCGCTCGTCCAACATCTGGCCCGCCTGCCTTTCGGGAGCCCGCGCACGCACATGATCAGCAATTGGGGACCCGCAGCCGTGCCAGCAGCGGCTCCAGGGCCCGAACCGGTGATCATGAAATCGCGCGACCCGGCGGGCAGATGCACGAACGGCCCGCCCGCCCCGACCTATCGCGCGAAAGTGCCGCTCGTTCACCCCGCCTGGCTGCGCGGCCGGGCGAGTTAGGGTCGATCCGTGGTGGTCGACGACGAGGGCCGCTCGGTGCCCGTTCCTGCTGACGTCCGTCGGGTCGTGTCGATCGTGCCGTCGCTCACCGAGGCGGTGGCCGAGACGGCGCCCGGTCTGCTGGTCGGCGCCACCGACTGGTGCACGCACCCCGCCGATCTCGACGTCACCCGCGTCAAGGGCACCAAGAACCCCGACGTCGCCGCGATCGTCGATCTGGCCCCCGACCTCGTGGTCGCCAACCAGGAGGAGAACCGCCTCCCCGATCTCGACGCCCTGCGCGCTGCGGGGATCGCCGTGTACGTCACCGACATCCGCACGGTCGACGACGCATTCAGGTCCTTGGCGCGGATGCTGGCCGCGTGCGGCCTCGACCGGCCCGCCTGGCTCGACGATGCGCAGGCCGCGTGGGCCGCGCTCCCCGAGCCGGCCCGGCGGCGCCGGGCGGTGGTGCCGATCTGGCGGAAACCCTGGATGGCGGTCGGGCGCGACACGTTCACGGGCGCCGTGCTCGCCCGCCTCGGCGTCGACAACGTGCTGGCCGGGCACGAGGAGCGCTACCCGCGCTTCGACCCCACCGCGCTGCCGGAGCACGACCTCGTGGTGTTGCCCGACGAGCCGTACCTCTTCACGGCCGATGACGGGCCCGAGGCGTTCCCCGATGTGCCTGCGGTGCTGGTCAGCGGGCGGCTGCTCACGTGGTACGGGCCGAGCCTCGCGGCGGCGGCCCGCGAGCTGCCGCCGCTGTTCACCGGGTGACCAGCAGCTCCTTCACACCCTCGGCGATCAGGCCCCGGAACACGGCGGAGTCGCGCAGCTCCGGGTCGAAGACCTCCTCCACGGCGAGCATCCGCTCGACGAGCCCACTCTCCGGCCCTGCGGCGGCGGTCCGCAGCCGGTCGGCCAGCGGGTCGTCCAGCGGCAGCGGCCGGCCGAGGGCGTCGCGCTCCCTGGCGACGTAGACCATCCAGGCCGCCACGGCCAGTGCCGCCCAGCGTGGTTCGGCCCCTGCGCGAAGGCGGTCGCGGACCGTGCCCAGGAGCCGGACGGGCAGCTTCTGGGAGCCGTCCATCGCCACCTGCGTGGTGCGGTGGCGCAGCACCGGGTTGGCGAAGCGGGCGAGCACCGACTGCTGGTAATCGGCCAGGTCTAGGTCGTCGGGACGGGTTAGCGTGGGCAGCGCGTCCTGCGCCATCAGCGCCGTGGCCGCCGCGGAGAGCCTGTCGTCGCGCATCGCCTCGGCGATCGTGGTGTACCCGGCGAGCGCGCCCGTGTAGGCCAGCAGCGAGTGGGTGGCATTGAGCAGGCGCAGCTTCACCGCCTCGTACGGCGCCACGTCGGCGGTCAGGGTGGCGCCTGCCCGGTGCCACGCGGGCACGGGCCCGGCGAAGTCGTCCTCGATCACCCACTGGCGAAACGGCTCGGCCACCACCAGCCCGTCGTCGCGCACGCCGAGCAGTTGGCGGGCCTGTGCGCGGTCGTCGTCGGTGGTGGCGGGCACGATCCTGTCGACCATGCTGCTCGGGAACGACACCGACGAGGCAACCCACTCCCGCAGCGGCTCGCCCTCCGCGGTGGGCAGCGCGGCGCAGAAGTCCGCCACGAGCCCGCGGACCACCTCTCCGTTGCCCACGAGGTTGTCGCACGACAGCACGGTGATCGATGCACCGTGCCGCCGATTGCGTTCCTGCAGGCCGCGCACGAGCCGGCCGATCGCCGTGACCGGCGCGTCGGTGCCGGTCAGGTCGGCCTGCACCCCCGCGTCCCGCAGGTCGAGCCTGCCGCTGGCGTCGCGCCGATACCCCTTCTCCGTGACGGTCAGGGTGACCACGCGGACCGCCTCGTCCGCGATCCGCGACTGCACCAACTCCGGCTGCTCGCCTGCCGACACCACCTCGAGCACCGAGCCGACCACACGGACCGAGACGCCGTCGTCGCTTCCCTCGAGCACGCCGTAGAACCCGTCCTGCGGGCCCAACTGGTCGACGACGGCACGCGAGCGCTGCGTCACCCCGCAGATCCCCCAGTGCCCGACGCCCTCGGCCGCCATCGCCTCCTCGGTGTAGACGGCCTGGTGGGCGCGGTGGAACGCGCCGATGCCGAGGTGCACGATGCCGACCGCGGCGTCAGGGCGCCGGGTGCCGACGTGCACGCCGGGAGCGATCCGGCCCAGGGTCGCCCCGGAGAGGCGGGGCACGTCCGTCGTCACGGTTCCGGTGTCTCCTTGACCCGGGCGACCAGCTGTGTCGGATTGACGAACCGCAGCGCGACGACGAGCAGCACGAGCATCGTCGACGTGTAGATCACGGCCATCGCGTCGACGGACTGCTGCGCCCGGATCCCGGCCGCCGACATCGAGTAGTAGAGCGCGACCACCAGCGTCTGCGAATCGGGGCCGGCGGTGAGGAACGTCAGCTCGAACATGCCCACGGTGCGCACCAGCACCAGGATGGCCGCCGCGAGCATGCCCGGTACGAGCAAGGGGCCGAGCACGCGGACGAACAGCGCGCGCGTCCCGGCGCCGCACATTCGCGCCGCCGCCTCGATGCTCGGGTTGATCTGCTCGATGAACGGCGTCATCGTGAGGATCACGAACGGCACCGACGGCACCAGGTTGGCGAGCACCACGCCCGAGGCGTTGCCCGCGAAGCCGAACTTGTAGAGCACGGTCGCGAGCGGGATGCCGTACGTGATCGGTGGCATGAGGATCGGAAGCAGGAACGCGAAGTAGACGATCTTCTTGCCCGGGAACGTGCGCCTGGCCAGCACATATGCGGCCGGCACCCCGATCAGCACCGAGATCACCACGACGAGCAGCGACACCTGCAGGGTGACGCCGACGACCTGGAGGAGCCCGAATTCCCGCCACGCCGTGGCGTACCAGCCCGTGGTGAAGCCGCTCGGCAGCCACGTGCCGAACCACTGGGTGCCGAACGAGCTCACCAGGACGGCGCCGATCACCCCAGCGAGGTTCACGAGGAAGAACGCGACGGCACCCCAGATCAGCCAGCCCGCCGGACTCGCGACGAGCCGACGCCGCGGGCGCGCCGAGGCGGTGTCGGCCATCAGCCCTTGCCTCCCGTCGAGCCGGTGTAGAGCCGCGAGCGCCACAGCAGGACGATGCCGATGACGATCAGCTCGACCGCCCCCATCACCATCGCGATGGCCGAGGCCAGCGAGTAGTCGTACTGCTCGTAGGCGGCCTGGTAGGCGGCGAGGGCGAGGACGCGCGTCTCCCCCGCCGGGTTGCCCACCAGAACCGCCGACGGGAACACGCTGAACGCGAGCACGAAGGCCAGGCAGAACGTGGTGGCGAGGCCGGGGGCGAGCAGCGGCAGCGTGATGTAGCGGAAGCGCTGGCGCCAGTCGGCCCCCAGCGTGGCCGCCGCCCGCTCCAGCGTGGGGTCGATCCCGGACAGGTAGGACAGGATCAGCAGGAACGCGAACGGGAACCCGGTGATCACCAGGGAGAAGAAGACGCCCCAGTAGTTGTTCACCAGCCGCACGGGATCGTCGATCAGCCCCAGCGACATCAGGACCTTGTTGAACCAGCCGGCCGGGCCGAGGTAGTTCAACAGGCCCTGTGCCGTGAGCACGGTGCCGAGCGTGATCGGGACGACGAGCACGATCGTCAGCAGCCGCTTCCCGCGGAAGCTGCCCCGCATCCGGTAGGCGATCGGCACGGACGCCAGCACGTTGAGCAGCGCCGCGGGGAGCGCAAGCCGGAGCGTGTTCCAGATCGTGCCGCTCTGGTAGGCGTCGGAGAAGAACGCCTGGTAGCTGGCGAACGGGCCGCCCTCCTCCGGCGCGAAGGAGAGCTGCAGGCCGTAGAAGAACGGGTAGAGGAACAGCAGCACCACGAACAGCACCGCAGGCAGGAGCAGGAGCAGGTGCCGGTCGATCCCTCGCTCGGCCAGGCGGTGGCGCAGCCCGGGGTCCTGCTCCCGGCGCTCCTGACCGGCTGCGCGTTCGGCGATGAGGCTCACGACGGCGCCTTCACGACGACACCGCGGCAACGAGCGGTTCCGGAACGTGCTCACCCGCTGCGAGCGGGTAGATGAGCAGGCGCTGGGGGTCGATGGTCAGGGTGACTGCGTCGCCCGGCGCCAGCCGCTGCTCGGTGCGCAGGTGCAGCGCCCGGCCGTCGGCCGTGCGGACCTCCACGGCGAGCTCGCGCCCCTGGTACCCCACCACCTCCACGGTGGCCGGTGTCCCGTCCCGCACATCCGCCGCGCTCACCAGCACGTCCTCGGGACGGACGGCCGCCGCCACCCGGTCCCCGACCGCGACGTCGGTCGTCGCCGTGCCGCGCAAGCGCAGCTCGCCGGCCTGCACCGCGATCTCCGTGCCACTCACGTGCGTGACGTCGACCTCCATGATGTTGCGGAAGCCCATGAAGTCCGCGACGTGCCAGTTCGCCGGCCGGGTGTGCAGCTCCTCGGATGTGCCGATCTGCTGCACCCGCCCCTCGCGGAGCACCACGAGCCGGTCGGCGAGCGAGAGCGCCTCCTCCTGGTCGTGGGTGACGTACACCGTGGTGAGCCCCAGCGACTGGTGCAGCCTGCGGATCTCCGACCGCATCTCCAGCCGCAGCTTCGCGTCCAGGTTGGACAACGGCTCGTCCATCAGCACGAGCGAGGGCTCCAGCACCACCGCACGGGCGATCGCCACGCGCTGCTGCTGGCCGCCGGAGAGCTGGCCGGGCAGCTTGCTCGCGTGCTCGTCGAGCTGGACGAGGCTGATCGCCTCGGCGGTGCGGCGCACGACCTCGGCGCGGGGCAGCCGCCGCATCTGCAGCCCGAAGGCGACGTTGCGACGCACCGACATGTGCGGGAAGAGCGCGTAGCTCTGGAACACCATGCCGAATCCGCGCTTCTCGGGTGGCAGCGCGTCGATCCGCCGCTCCCCCTCCGGCCCCCGTTGCCAGATGCTCCCGGTGGTGAGGGGCAGCAGGCCCGCCAGGCAGTTCAGCGCCGTCGACTTCCCGCAGCCGGACGGACCGAGCAACGCGATGAACTCGCCCGCTCTGATCGTCAGGTCGAGGTCGACCAGGGCGTCCTTGCCTGCGAACCGGCGTCCCACACCATCGAGCCGAAGTTCGGTGAACGAACCTTCGGTCACCGGCTGCCACCGCCGATCTCGCGGTCCCAACGGTCGAATGCGGCGACCATGTCCTTCGTGGCCAGCGGGGTGGCGGTGGGGTGGTCGCGGATCAGCGCCTCGTACTCGGGACGGCCGAACTGGGCGATCACGTCCCGGCTCTGCTGCGGCGCCATGTCGAGCGTGACGCCCTTGATCGCCGGGCCGGGGTAGAAGTAGCCGGTGTCGTAGGCCTTCGCCTGCTGCTGCGGAGTGAGCATGAACGCGAGCAGCGCGAGCACCGCTGACTGCTTGTCGGCCGAGACGCCCTTCGGGATCGCGGCGTAGTGGGCGTCGGTCACCCAGGTGAAGCCGTCGAGCGTGGTGACCTTGTAGTCGGCGGGCACGGTGCCCAGCGCGCGCGGGTTGATGTCCCAGCCGGTGGTGCTGACGATGATGTCGTAGGTGCCGTTGGCCAGGTTCTTCATCGTGTCCGCCGTGCCCGACGGGTAGGACTCGATGTGCTTGTTCAGCTCGGCCAGGTAGGCCCACGTCTTCGTCCAGCCGTTCACCGGGTCCTTGGGGTCGGAGTCGCCGAGGATGTAGGGCAGGCCCATCAGGAAGGTGCGTCCGGGCCCGGAGTTGGATGGGCGGGCGTAGCCGACCTTGCCGGGGTGCGCCGCGGCGTAGGCGAGCAGTTCGTCGGCGGTGTTCGGCGGGTCGGGCACGCGGTCGGGGGCGTACTCCAGCAGTGGCCCGGACGGGTAGTAGGTGATGACCACGCCCTGGTCGGCGGCCAGCTCCTGCATCGCGGCGGCGGGCTCGAGGTAGTCGTTCATCCCCGTCAGCCGATCCGCGAACTGCGGCAGCAGCGGCGTGAACAGGCCCTGCTCGGCACCCGCGGAGAGCCCGTCGGTGCCGGTGAGCACGAGGTCGATGTTGATGCGCCCGGCGTCCTGCTGGGCCTTGATCTTGCCCGCCATCTCGGGCGCGGCCGCTTTCTCGTACGTGACGCGCGAGACGACGTCCGGGTTCTGCGCCACGAACTCGTCGATCATCCCCTGGGTCAGCTGAAGGTTGCCCGCCACGTCCAGCACGTTCAGCGTCACCGGTGCACTCGGGCGCGCCGGCACCTCACCCGCAGGCACCTCGGCCGCGGGTGGTCCTCCCGGCGCGCCGCACGCCGTCATGAGCAGGAGTGCGCAGACCCCACCCGCAGTCAGAGCGGTGCGCCATTGCATCGTCATCCGGTCGGTCCCTTCGTGGAGTGGCCGCCCGGTGCGGGACGGCTGGTGGCGGGGGCGACACCGGTGGTGGCGCGCACGATGAGCTGGGCGGAGAGCTCCCGATCAGGAGCAGGCGAGTCGGCGGCGCCCTCGGCGAGCAGCGAGAGCAGCAGGACGACGGCGGCGCGGCCCGCCTCCCATTTCGGGATGGAGACGGTGGTGAGGGCCGGGTGGGTCATCGCCGACATGCTGATGTCGTCGCAGCCCAGCACGCTGATCTCGTCGGGCACCGACACCTGCCGGGCCCCCAGGCGGCTCAGCAGACCCAGCGCCACCACGTCGTTGTAGGCGATCACCGCTGTCGCTCCGGACGCCAGCGCCAGATCGGCAGCGGCGACTCCGCCCTCGAACCGCGGCGGGAAGTGGCCGAGATGCACGAGATCGCTACCGGTGTCCTCTGCGCTCTGGTGCAGGCCCCGCTCCCGCTGGGCGTTCGACCAGGACGTGCGCGGCCCGGCGACGTAGGCGATCCGCCGGTGGCCGAGCGCGGACAGGTGCTCCACCGCCTGCCGCATCCCGTCGGCGTTGTCGACGGTGACGCTCGGGCGTCCCTCGATGCGCCGGTTCATGAGGACGACCGAGCTGTCGACGCCGGCACGGGCCAGATCGTCGTCGGGGGAACGGGGCGAGCAGAGGACGATGCCGTCGACCTGTCGGTTGAGCGCCCGCAGCAACTCGACCTCGGCGCTCGCCTCCTCGTCGGTGTCGGCGATGAACAGCGAGTAGTCGGCCCCGCGGGCCGCCGCCTGCACGCCCTTGACCACTGACGAGAAGAACGGGTTGGACAGATCCGGAACGATGAGGCCGAGGTTGCCGGTGCGGCCGGTGATCAGCCCGCGGGCCGCGCGGTTCGGCTGGTAGCCGAGTCGGCCGGCCGCTTCCAGTACCCGCGCCCGGGTTGCCGGGTTCACGAGCTCCGGCATGGAGAGCGCGCGAGAGACCGTGGACTGCGAGACACCCGCGGCGGAGGCGACGTCACGGATGGTGGGGGCCACAGCTTCCCTCCGTCATCGTGTCGTCTCACAGGGTGAATCGCCGTGAGAGTGTGAAACCGTTTGTTGCCCCACGTCAAGGCCCACTTTGACCGTGACGGCGCTTGCCAATCGATGCTGTGTATTGCAATCCTTTTCAGACCGATTGGAGGCTAGATGCGTCCCCTGCTGCTCGACGACGACCGAGCCCTTCCCGCTGATCCCGCGACGCGGTCCGTGGCGCGGGAGGTCTACCACGCCACGCGTGATCTGCCGCTGGTCTGCATGCACGGGCACGTCGACGCCGGCGTGCTGGCGCAGGACCGGTCCTTCCCCGATCCGGCCGGCCTGTTCGTCGTGCCCGACCACTACTTGCTGCGCATGCTCGTGTCGCAGGGGGCCGAGCTGCGCGATCTCGGCGTCGCCGCAGGCGACGGCCCCGTCGAGACCGACCCACGTGTGATCTGGCGGCGCTTCTGCGCGGGATGGCACCTCTTCCGGGGTACGCCGACGCGGTACTGGCTGGAGCACGGGCTGCACGAGATCTTCGAGGTGACGGTGCAGCCCGGCGAGGACACCGCCGACGAGCTGTACGAGCACATCGCCGAGCGCCTCGCCAAGCCCGAGTTCCGGCCGCGGGCCCTGTTCGAGCGGTTCGGCATCGAGGTGCTGGCCACCACCGACTCCCCGCTCTCGACGCTGCCCGACCACGCCGTCCTGCGCGAGCAGGGGTGGGGCGACAAGGTGGTGCCGACCTTCCGCCCCGATGCCCTCCTGCACCTCGACCGCCCGACGTGGACGGCCGACGTCGACCAGCTGGCCGAGCTGACCGGCATCGACACGGGCTCCTACGCCGGATTCACCGACGCGCTGCGCGCGCGCCGGCGTGCGTTCGTCGAGGCGGGGGCGATGGCCACCGACCACGGGCACCTCGCCACCGACACCACCCCGCTGTCCGCCGCCGAGGCCGCCCGCGTGTACGCCGCGGCGCGGGCGGGCCACATCGAACCCGCCGACGCCGCCGCGTTCGCCGGCCACATGCTGCACGAGATGGCCCGGATGAGCTGCGAGGACGGGCTGGTGATGCAGGTGCACCCCGGCGTGCTGCGCGACCACGATCCCGCCGTGCACGCCCTCCACGGTCCCGACCAGGGCTTCGACATCCCGGTGCCCACCGAGTTCACCCGCGCACTGCGCCCGCTGCTGGAGTCGTTCGGCCGGGACCCCCGGTTCCGGCTCGTGGTGTTCACGGTGGACGAGACCACCTACTCACGCGAGCTCGCCCCGCTCGCCGGCGTCTACCCGGCGATGCGCCTCGGCGCACCGTGGTGGTTCCTCGACACTCCCGACGGCATGCGCCGCTTCCGCGAGGCCGTCACCGACACCGCGGGCTTCTACAACACCACGGGCTTCGTCGACGACACCCGCGCATTCCTCTCCATCCCGGCCCGCCACGACCTGGCCCGGCGAGTGGACGCCGGCCACCTCGCCCGCCTGGTGGCCGAGCACCGCCTAGGCCTGGACGAGGCGCTGGAGACAGCAGTGGACCTGGCCTACAACCTCCCGAAGGAGAGCTACGCCCGACGGTGAGCTGACGAGCGGCACTTCGGCCCGGTAGTTCTGGACGAACGCGCCGCTCGTACATCTGGATGGGGTGCCCCGGTGAGCGGTGGCGCGTTCGCGCGGTAGGCCTGGACGAACGCGCCGACCGTCCACCCCTGGAGCTGTCCCCGTGCCCGGCCGGGGCGGGCGGCGAAGCCGGAGTTTGAACGAGTGGTCCACCCGCGCGATACGTCTGGACGAGCGGGCCGCTCGTACACCTGGACGGCACCCCGGGGGTGAGCGGCTGGCGCGTTCGCGCGGTAGGCCTGGACGAGCGCGCCGACCGTCCACCCATGCCAGAGCGCTCGGCCAGGGATGGCGGCGAAGCCCGAGTTGAACGAGTGGCCCATCCGCGCGATAGCTCTGGACGAACGCGCCGATCGTGCACCCCTGGGGCTGTCGCCGCGCTCGGCCGGAACCCCGCGCAGGTAGGAGCGGGCGCCGGATAGGAGTTGAACGAGCGGCACGCTCGCGCGACAGGTCTGGACGAACGGGCCGCTCGCCCGCCGGCCCAGCCCGTCCTACGGACCATGATCACCGGATCGGACCCCACAACCGCAGATAACCCGGCCTTCTGGCCCCAAACGCTGATCATGAGCGGGTCCGCGAGCAGGCGCTCCGAATGACGGCCACTCCGCTCCGGCTCCGACGAGCGGCCCATTCACGCGATAGGCCTGGACGGACCGCTCGCCTACCGGCCCGGCCCGCACCATGAACCATGAACCATGAACCATGATCACCGAAGCGGACCCCACAACCGCAGATAACACGGCTCCCCGGCCCCAAACGCTGATCATGCGCAAGCGCGAGCAGGCGCTCGGGATAACGGCCGGCCCGCTCCGGCTCCGACGAGCGGCCCATTCACGCGATAGGCCTGGACGAACGCGCCGCTCGCCCACCAGCCCAGCCCGCCCCGCGGACCCATGATCACCGAAGCTGGCCCCGCAACCGCCGATAGCACGGCTCCCCGGCCCCAACTGCTGATCATGGAAGCGAACCCGCAACCAGGAGCGCAGCAGGGCGGCCACCCCAGCTCGGACCCCGACGAACGGCACACCTTCGCAAGAGATCCACACGAGCGGGCCGCTCACCCACCGGCCCGGCCCACCCCGCGAAGCCATGATCACCGGAGCGGACCCCGCAGCCGCTGATGACACGGTTCCCCGGCCCCAAACACTGATCATGGGAGGGACCCAACCTCAGGCTCCAACGAACGGCACGCTCGTGCGATAGATCTGGATGAACGGGCCGCTCGTTCATCCTCGGCCCCGCCCAGCCCCGCGGCCCGGCCCAGCCCGCACCCAGCCCAGCCCTCAGCCAGGCCCCGCGGCCCGGCCTCAGCCCGGCCCCGCGGTTCCGCCTCACCCGCGGCCCAGCCCCGCTGCCCCGCCCCAGCCCTCAGCCCAGCCCCACCGGCTCGCGCGCCACCGGCTCGCGCCCCACCCCACCACCACTGACCGAGCGGCACTCTCGCGCAATACGTCCGGACCGGCGTGCCTCTCGTACGGTCGCGGCCCCTGGCTCAGCGCACCTTGATTCGGGCGTCGCCGGGCTTGCCGTACTCCTCGTGGAGCGCGGGTAGCAGGTCGCGCTCGGCGAAGGCGAGGAACTCCGGCTGCGTCTCGCCACCCACTTGTACGAGCGCGACGTGTGTGAACCCCGCGTCCACGAACGGCCGTACCGCTTCGACGTGCGCCGCCACGTCCGGGCCGCAGGGGAGGCCCTCGGCCACGTCCTCCTGCCGCACGAACTGGGTGGCGGAGGCGAAGGCCGCGGGGCCGGGCAGCTCGGCGTTGATCTTCCAGCCACCGGCGAACCAGCGGAACTGGTCGTGGGCCAGCGCGATCGCCTCGTCGGTGTCGGTGCCCCAGCAGATCGGCTGCTGACCGATCTTGGGCAGTGTCATGCCCGCGGCCTTGTCGAAGTCCTGCACCAGGTCCGAGCGCGGCTCGACCGCCACCATCGCGTCCGCCACTGGAGCGAACGACTCGATCGACTGCCGTCCGGAGACCGCGACCGCGATCGGCACGCCACCGTCCGGGACGTCCCAGAGCTTCGCCGAGTCGACCCGGTAGTAGGTCCCGCTCCGGTTGACGTAGTCGCCCGTGAACAGCTCCCCGATGATCTCGACGGCCTCTCCGAGCATCTCGTGGCGCACGTTCACCGGGGGCCAGCCCCGGCCGATGACGTGCTCGTTGAGGTTCTCGCCGGCGCCCAGGCCGAGGACGAAGCGCTCTCCTCCTGCCAGCAGGGCCACGGTGGCCGCGTTGTGCGCCACGACAGCCGGGTGGTAGCGCATGATCGGGCAGGTCACGTAGGTCATCAGGGGCACACGTTCGGTGGCCGCCGCCACCGCCCCGAGTACCGGCCAGGCGTTGGGCGCGTGGCCCTGCGAGTCGAGCCACGGGAAGTAGTGGTCGCTGATCACCTCGAAGTCGAAGCCTGCGTCCTCGGCGGCGACGGCATCGGCGACGAGCTCACGCGGCCCGCGCTGCTCGCACAGCAAGGAGTAGCCGAAGGCGACCATGACGTCCTCTCGGTCGTGGAGTGGTCGCAATGCGGGTACCCCGGTAACCATGATCTACCCGGCCATGTCCTGGTCCTGCCCGGTTTCACCGCCTTGGCCGGGCGCCCGGCGCGGCGGATCAGCTCGCCGAGGTCAGATCGTGACGACCGAGGAGGACACCCCATGACCCGCAACGGTGAGGAACCGGCCGCACTGCCCGGCGACTTCTACGGCTACGCCGACCTGCTGGAGCGTGCGGACCGCGATCTGCTCGACAAGGTGCGCGGCTTCCTCGCCGAGCACGTCGCGCCGATCGCCCTCGAGCAGTGGGAACGGGCGGAGTTCCCACACCACTTGGTGCCGGAGATCGCGGCGCTCGACATCGCCGGGCTCGCCATCGACTTCCCCGGCCGCCCCGCGCGCAGCAAGCTGTGCACGTCGTTCGTCGCGGCGGAGTTCGCCAGAGCCGACGCGTCGATGGCCACCTTCTTCGGCGTCCACACCGGACTTGCCATGGGCACCATCGACGAGTGCGGCTCCGAGGAGCAGCGGGAGCGGTGGCTGCCCCCGATGCGCCGGATGGAGGCGATCGGGTCGTTCGGTCTCACCGAGCCGGACCACGGCTCCGACGTGGCAGGCGGCCTACACACCACCGCTCGCCGCGACGGTGGCACCTGGGTTCTCAACGGCGCCAAACGCTGGATCGGTAACGCCACGTTCGCCGACCTGAACATCATCTGGGCCCGGGACGAGGGCGACGGCGAGGTCAAGGGGTTCGTGGTCGAGAAGGGCACCCCGGGCTTCGTCGCCCGCAAGATCGAGCGAAAGCTCGCCCTGCGCACGGTGCAGAACGCGGACATCGAACTCACCGACTGCCGGGTGCCGGAGGAGAACCGGCTGGCCCGCGCGAACTCCTTCCGCGACACCGCCCGCGTGCTGCGGGCCACCCGCGGCGGTGTGGCCTGGAGCGCGGTCGGAGCGATGATGAACACCTACGAGCTGGCCAGGGACTACGCCGTCTCCCGCGAGCAGTTCGGCCGCCCGATCGCGAAGTTCCAGCTGGTCCAGGAGCACCTGGCCGCGATCATCGGAAACCTGACGGCGTCGCTCGGCATGGCGGTGCGGGTGGCGCAGCTGCAGGACCAGGGGATCTTCCGCGACGAGCAGGCAGCGCTCGCGAAGCAGTTCTGCACCACGCGGCTGCGGGAGAGCGTCGCCCGGGCCAGGGAGCTCTTCGGCGGCAACGGGATCGTGCTCGACTACGGGATCGCCAAGGTGTTCAACGACGCCGAGGCCCTCTACTCCTACGAGGGAACCCGGGAGATCAACA